>NZ_CP067102.1:0-600000 GCF_016616885.1 Bradyrhizobium diazoefficiens
ATGACGACATCGGAACAGGATCGCTGGTCACGCGTGAAGAGTCGGCTGCGCTCGAACGTTGGCGAAGACGTCTATACGAGCTGGTTTGCGCGCATGGATCTCGAAGGCGTGCAGGATGAGAGCGTGCGGCTCTCGGTGCCGACCCGCTTCCTGAAGAGCTGGATCCAGGCCCATTATGCCGAGCGCGTGCTGTCGTGCTGGCAGGCCGAGATGCCGGAAGTGCATCGCATCGACCTCACCGTTCGCTCTGCGGTGCGCCCGGTGGTGCAGCCGAAGGAAGCCCCGGCACAGGTCGAGACGCGCCGCGCGCCGGCGCCCGAGCTGCGCTCGACCGCGACCGCGCCGGTCTCGGCCAATCATGATGCGCTCGGCGGCTCGCCGCTCGATCCGCGCCTGACCTTTGCGAGCTTCGTCGTCGGCCGCTCCAACACGCTGGCGCATGCCGCCGCGCGTCAGGTCGCCGAAGGTCGCCGCGGCGACCCCGTGATGTTCAACCCGCTCTACATCCATGCCGGCGTCGGCCTCGGCAAGACACATCTGCTCCAGGCGGTGACCTGGGCCGGCAATTCCGGCAATGAGCGCAAGGTGCTTTATCTCACCGCGGAAAAATTCATGTACGGCTTCGTCGCCGCGCTGAAGACGCAGACGGCGCTCGCCTTCAAGGAAGCGCTGCGCGGCATCGACGTGCTCGTCATCGACGATCTCCAGTTCCTGCAGGGCAAGTCGACGCAGGCCGAGTTCTGTCACACGCTCAACGCGCTGATCGATGCCGGCCGCCAGGTCGTGATCGCGGCCGACCGTCCGCCATCCGATCTCGAAAGCCTGGATGATCGCGTCCGCTCGCGCCTCGCTGGCGGCCTCGTGGTCGAGATGGGCTCGCTCGGCGAAGAGCTGCGCCACGGCATTCTCAAGTCGCGCGTCGCAGCCGCCCGCACCCATCATGCGACCTTCGAGGTGCCGGAGGAGGTGCTGACCTATCTGGCCCGCGCCATCACCCATAACGGCCGCGACCTCGAAGGCGCGATCAACCGTCTGCTGGCGCATTCCAAGCTCAACAACCGGCCGGTGACGCTGGAAATGGCGGAGCACGAGGTGCGCGACCTGATCCGGCCGCAGGAGCCGAAGCGGATCAAGATCGAGGACATCCAGCGCGTGGTGGCACGGCAGTATAATGTCAGCCGCTCCGACCTCCTGTCCTCGCGCCGGACCGCCAATGTGGTGCGTCCACGCCAGGTGGCGATGTACCTCGCCAAGACGCTGACCTTGCGCTCGCTCCCCGAAATCGGCCGCCGCTTCGGTGGCCGCGACCACACCACGGTGCTGCACGCCGTGCGCAAGATCGAGGCACTGGTTTCCAAGGACAATGCGCTGTCCGAGGAGGTCGAGTCGCTCAAGCGCCAGCTGCAGGAATAAACGCCTAGGCGTTCCCTCTCCCACCTCCCGCCGCCCGGGCCATGCCCTGGGCGGCGGTCTTCGTTTGCCCGGACGGGCGGCCTGGATTTCTGGCTGTAAATCGTGGGGAACCAGCGCTCAATCCCTTGAAACGGATGGCTTTCCGCGCCACCTTGCGCGACCCTGACGGCTTTGGTCATATCGGCTGGATGATCCGGTCTTTCGGGGTCTTCGGTGCCGTGGCGCGCTTCCCGCCGCCCGGCTCTCTCAACGATGTGTTCTCTTGGGGATCGGGCGAGTAGTGCAATGAAGGTTACGGTCGAACGCGCGCAACTCCTGAAATCGCTGGGCCATGTCCACCGCGTGGTCGAGCGCCGCAACACGATTCCGATCCTGGGCAACGTGCTGGTCCGCGCCGAGAACGCGAAATTGTCGCTGAAGGCGACCGACCTCGACCTCGAGGTGACAGAGACGCTGGCGGCGGAAACCGCCACGGCCGGCTCCACCACCGTGCCGGCGCACATGTTCTACGACATCGTGCGCAAGCTGCCGGACGGCTCGCAGATCGTGCTGGAAGCCGACGGCGACCGCGCCGTGCTGGCGATCCGCGCCGGCCGCTCGCGCTTCACGCTGCAGACCCTGCCGGAGAACGATTTCCCGGATCTCGCCACCGGCGATCTGTCGCACGCGTTCAACCTCGCCGCCAAGGACGTCAAGCGGCTGATCGACCGCACCCAGTTCGCGATCTCGACCGAAGAGACGCGCTATTATCTCAACGGCATCTATCTTCACGCCGCCGGCACGGCGACAGCCGCGACCTTGCGCGGCGTCGCCACCGACGGCCACCGCCTCGCCCAGCTCGACCTGGTCCAGCCCAAGGGCGCCGAGGGCATGCCGGGCGTGATCGTGCCGCGCAAGACCGTCGGCGAGGTGCAGCGCCTGATCGAGGACAACGAGGCCGAGGTCACGATCGAGCTGTCGCAGGCAAAAATCCGCTTCACCATCGGCAATGTGGTGCTGACCTCGAAGCTGATCGACGGCACCTTCCCCGATTACGGCCGCGTCATTCCGCAAGGCAACGACAAGGAGCTCGTGGTCGACAAGAAGGATTTCGAGAACGCGGTCGACCGCGTCTCGACGATCTCGAGCGAGCGCGGCCGCGCGGTGAAATTGTCGCTGTCGCCGGGCAAGCTGGTGCTGTCGGTAACCAATCCGGACTCCGGCAGCGCCACCGAAGAGATCGAGGTCGAATACGCCTCCGACGCGCTCGATATCGGCTTCAACTCCCGCTATTTGCTCGACATCGCCGCCCAGATCGAAGGCGACGTCGCCACGCTGAAGCTCGCCGACCCCGGCTCGCCGACCCTGGTGCAAGACCGCGACGACAAGAGCGCGCTGTATGTGCTGATGCCGATGCGGGTGTGAGGGGCTACCGGCCTCTCCACGCATTGACTACATCTGTCATGGCCGGGCATAGCCGTCCGAAGAGCGGCGCCGCTAACGCGCGCCCATGACGAAGAACTGATGACCCCCTCCCGCATTCATCGCCTGACGCTGACGCATTTTCGCAATTATCGGGCGGCGGGGCTCGAGACGACGGCTGACATGGTGGCGCTGGTCGGGCCGAACGGGGCGGGCAAGACCAATTGCATCGAGGCGATCTCGTTCCTATCGCCGGGGCGGGGCTTGAGGCGCGCCACGCTCGAGGACGTCGCCGACAACCAGGGCGATGGTTCCTGGGCCGTGTCGGCGCAGGTCGAGGGCGCGCTGGGACTTGCCACGCTCGGCACCGGCATCGAGCCGCCGGGCGCAGATAGCCCGGTCAGCCGGCGCGTCCGCATCGACCGCGAGCCGGTGAATTCGGCGGCCGCTTTCGGCGACCATATCCGCATGGTGTGGCTGACGCCGGCGATGGACGGGCTGTTCATGGGCGCGGCTTCCGAGCGGCGGCGCTTCTTCGACCGCCTGGTGCTCGCGCTCGACAGCGAGCATTCCAGCCGCATCAACGCGCTCGAACGTTCGCTGCGGTCGCGCAATCGCCTGCTCGAGACGCGCAATTACGACGACCATTGGTGTGACGCGATCGAACGCGAGACCGCCGAGCTCGCGGTCGCGGTCGCCGCAACGCGCGGCCAGACCGCGGCACGCCTGACCGGCATGCTCAACGCGCGCGCACAGCAATCCGCATTTCCCTCCGCTCAAATTGCGCTCGACGGCTGGATGGAGAATGCGTTGCTGACCGAGACCGCGACGTCGGTCGAGGATCGCTACCGCCAGATCCTGCGTGACAACCGCCCTCGCGACGCCATCGCCGGCCGCACCACCGACGGCCCGCATCTCACCGATCTCCAGGTGATTTACGCGCCGAAGAGCATGCCGGCGCGCGACGCCTCGACCGGCGAGCAGAAGGCGCTGCTGATCGGGCTGGTGCTGGCGCATGCAACGCTGGTCGCCGAGATGACCGGCATCGTGCCGCTGCTCTTGCTCGACGAGGTCGTCGCCCATCTCGACCCGAACCGCCGCGCCGCGCTGTTCGACGAGCTGCGCAAGCTCGGCGCGCAGGTGTGGCTGACCGGCGCGGACCCGGCCGCCTTTGCCGAGATCGGCGCCGGCGGCGAGGTGTTTGACGTCGAGAGCGGACGCGTTTCCGCCCGACGCTAGGCGTCGTCATTGAACCTGCCTTGTTCAGGTCGCGACTAGCTCAATGAGGCCGCGCCGGCGGTGTCGCAGCCGTTGCAATCGCGCAATCGAAACGCGCGACATCCTTGGAGAGAGACCATGACGACGGTAAGGCACGGGGCGAAAGTCTCGGCACGATGGCGGCTGTCCGTGTGCGGCCTCGCACTCTTCCGAAACAGCGCTCCGGAACGCCTTGCCCGCCCCCGCAAAATCCACGCCTTTGGAGCCTGAAAACACCCCTCGAATCGGGCTTTTCGCGAGCTCCAAAACCGGCCTTCGCGCGGCTTGAAAACCGGCCAAAAAACCCTATCTGCTCAAAGGGTTGCTAGAGGACACTTTGCGCTAGGCGCAACCCCTCTTTCATGGCACAAATAGCATCCAATCAGCGCCTTTTGCGCGGCTGATTCGGACGACATCTCGAAGGCCTCTCATGACAGAACCTGCTCGGCAGACGCCTGCCGAAAACGAGCCCTCAAATCCGAGCGATTACGGGGCGGAATCGATCCGCGTGCTCAAGGGGCTCGATGCCGTCCGCAAGCGTCCGGGCATGTATATCGGCGACACCGATGACGGCTCGGGCCTGCACCACATGGTCTACGAGGTCGTCGACAACGCGATCGACGAAGCGCTGGCGGGCCACGCCTCGCGCGTCGACGTCGTGCTCAACGCCGACAATTCCGTCACCGTGCGCGACGACGGCCGCGGCATTCCGGTCGACATCCACAAGGGCGAAGGCATTTCGGCGGCCGAGGTCATCATGACCCAGCTCCATGCCGGCGGAAAATTCGACCAGAACTCCTACAAGGTTTCCGGCGGCCTGCACGGCGTCGGCGTCTCCGTCGTCAACGCGCTGTCGAGCAAGCTGGGCTTGCGCATCTGGCGCGATGACAAGGAGCACTACATCGAGTTCGCCCATGGCGATGCCGTTGCACCGCTGAAGGTCGTCGGCGATGCGCCGGGCCGGCGCGGCACCGAGGTGACGTTCCAGGCCTCGACCGAAACCTTCAAGAACATCGAGTATGATTTCGCCACGCTGGAGCACCGGCTGCGCGAGCTTGCCTTCCTCAATTCCGGCGTCAACATCGCGCTCTCCGACATGCGTCATGCGGTCGAGAAGCGCGAGGAGATGCACTATTCCGGCGGCGTCGAGGAATTCGTCAAATATCTCGACCGCAACAAAAAGGCGATCGTGCCGGCACCGATCATGGTGCGCGCAGAGGCCAATGGCATCGGCGTCGAGGCCGCATTGTGGTGGAACGACAGCTACCATGAGAACGTGCTGTGCTTCACCAACAACATCCCGCAGCGTGACGGCGGCACCCATCTCGCCGGCTTCCGGGGCGCGCTGACACGCCAGGTCAACGGCTATGCCGAGGCTAATGCGAAAAGGGAAAAGATCGCGCTGACCGGCGACGACTGCCGTGAAGGCCTCACCGCCGTACTCTCGGTGAAGGTGCCCGACCCGAAATTCTCGTCGCAGACCAAGGACAAGCTGGTGTCCTCGGAAGTGCGCCCCGTGGTCGAGAACGTCCTCAACGAGGCGCTCCAGGCCTGGTTCGAGGAGCATCCCTCGGAAGCCAAGATGATCGTCGGCAAGGTGATCCAGGCCGCCGCCGCCCGCGAAGCGGCGCGAAAAGCGCGCGAGCTCACGCGCAAGAGCCCGCTGTCGGTCTCCTCGCTGCCCGGCAAGCTCGCCGACTGCCAGGAAAAGGATCCGGCCAAGTCCGAACTCTTCATCGTCGAGGGTGACTCGGCAGGCGGCAGCGCCAAGCAGGGCCGCAACCGCGAATTCCAGGCGGTGCTGCCGCTGCGCGGCAAGATCCTCAACGTGGAACGCGTGCGCCCCGACAAGATGCTGGGAAGCGAGCAGATCGGCACGCTGATCACCGCGCTCGGCACCGGCATCAGCGACGAGTTCTCGATCGAGAAGCTGCGCTATCACAAGATCATCGTGATGACGGACGCCGACGTCGACGGCGCCCACATCCGCACGCTGCTGCTGACATTCTTCTACAGGCAGATGCGCGACATCATCGACGGCGGCTATCTCTATATCGCGCAGCCGCCGCTTTATAAGGTCAACCGTGGCAAGTCCGAGCAGTATCTGAAGGACGAGCGGGCGCTGGAAGACTATCTGATCGACACCGGGCTCGACGACTGCGTGTTCATTCCCGGCAACGGCGGCGATCGCACCGGCCGCGATTTGCGTTCACTGGTCGACGACGCCCGCGTCGTCCGCAGCATCCTGCGCAACCTCCACAGCCGCTACAATCGCAAGGTGATCGAGCAGGCCGCCATCACCGGCGTGCTCAACAAGGCGATCTACGGCGATCCTGGGAAGGCCGCAGCAGCGGCGCAATACATCGCCGGTCGGCTGGACAACCAGGCCGAGGAGGTCGAGCGCGGCTGGGGCGGTCAGTACGTGGAAGGTCAGGGCTTCCTGTTCGAGCGCACGGTGCGCGGCGTCAAGGAAGTCGCCTTGATCGACGACGCTTTCCTGGGTTCGGTCGAAGCCCGCAAGCTCGACGAGTACACGGTGAAGCTCCAGGACGTTTATGCCCGCCCCGGCAATCTGCGGCGCAAGGACGTGGAGCACATGGTCTACGGGCCGGTTGATTTGTTCGAGGCCGTCACCGACGCGGGCCGCAAGGGCGTTGCGCTACAGCGCTACAAAGGGCTGGGCGAGATGAACCCGGAACAGCTCTGGGAGACGACGCTGGATGTCAATGCGCGCTCACTGCTCCAGGTGAAGGTCAAGGAGGTCGACGAGGCCGACGACATCTTCACCAAGCTGATGGGCGACGTCGTCGAGCCGCGCCGCGACTTCATCCAAGAACATTCGCTCAGCGCGACGATCGATATCTGAGGCTTGCTGCGCCTCTCCCGCTTGCGGGAGAGGCCGCCGCGCTCGCAGAGCGCGGCGGGTGAGGGCTTTCTTCTCGCGGGGATATTCGCCGTAGATTTCGATAATCCCACTGCGGAGAGACCCTCTCCCCAGCCCTCCCCCGCAAGCGAGGGAGGGAGCGCACCTCCTTCGTGGCAGCCAGCAAGCCCGAATTGCTACCGCGCCCAATTCTCGGTAGTTTCCGCCTCCAAAGCAGCCCCGCCCCCACACCAAAGACAGCGAGAAATCTCAGTGGCGCCCATCCAATACATCGTCGAGGGCGGTCAGCGGCTCTCGGGCTCGATTGAGCCGGCCGGCAACAAGAACTCGGCGCTGCCGATCATCGCGGCCGCGCTGCTCACCGAGCATCCGGTGACGCTGGAGAACGTGCCGCGGATCCGCGACACCGAGACGCTGGTCGAGCTGATCCGCTCGGTCGGCGCGTCGGCCGAATGGACCGCCCGCAACACGCTTCACATCCACGCCAAGAGCATTCGCGCCGCCGATCTCGATCCCGAGCTCTGCGTCCGCATCCGCGCCTCGATCCTGCTCGCGGGCCCTCTGCTCGCGCGTTGCGGCGAGGTGATGCTGCCGCCGCCCGGCGGCGACGTCATCGGCCGGCGCCGGCTCGACACCCATGTGCTCGCGCTGGAGCAGTTAGGAGCCAAAGTCACGGCAACCGACCGCCTCGAATTCCGTGCGCCAAAACTCACCGGTGCCGACGTGTTCCTGGACGAGCCGAGCGTCACTGCGACCGAGAACGCGCTGGTCGCGGCGGTTGCCGCCGACGGCGTCACCCATCTACGCAACGTGGCCTCCGAGCCGCATGTGCAGGACCTCGCCAATTTCCTGGTCGCGCTCGGTGCGAAGATCGAGGGCATCGGCACCAACACCATGATCGTGCATGGACCGGCGACGCTGGGGGAAACGACCTACAGGATTCAGCCCGACCATATCGAGGTCGGCTCGCTGATCGGCCTTTCCGCCGTGACGCGCTCGCCCTTGCGCGTCGTGCGCGCCGGCGTCGAGCATCTGCGCTCGATCCGCATGGGTTTCGAGCGGCTCGGCATCGTCTGCCGCGTCGAGGGCGACGACCTCATCGTGCCGTCGAACCAGACGCTGAAGATCCAGGATGACTTTGGCGGCCACGTGCCGAAGCTGGAGGACCAGCCCTGGCCGGCCTTCCCGGCCGATCTGATGTCGATCGCGATCGTCACCGCCACGCAGTGCGAAGGCGTGATCCTGATGTTCGAGAAGATGTTCGAATCGCGGATGTTCTTCGTCGACAAGCTGATCGGGATGGGCGCGCGCATCGTGCTGTGCGATCCGCATCGCGCCATCATCGCAGGCCCCAGCCGGCTGCATGGCGCGACGCTGAGCTCGCCCGACATCCGCGCCGGCATGGCGATGCTGCTCGCCGCGGTCTGCGCCGAGGGCACCTCCACCATCAACAACGCCGACCAGATCGAGCGTGGCTATGAGCGTATCGACGAAAGGCTCAACGCACTGGGTGCGAAGATCCGGCGCGTGCCGGAACGGAAGGGGTGAGGTTCTTTCCTTCCTTCTCCCCTTGTGGGGGAAGGTGGCGCGCTTAGCGGGGCATCTCTCCGCGACCACAGTATCGTAGGGTGGGCAAAGCCACCGGGTCGCGCGAATGCGCGCCCGATGACAGGCTCCGCGTGCCCACCGCTTTTGTTGCGGAGTTGGGTAGATGGTGGGCACGGCGCAAGTGCGCCTTTGCCCACTCTACGATTCTGCGCGCTGCGCCGCGTCGAGGACACGAGAGCCATGTTTTCGACGTGCGGCCGTGCTATTGACGCCGCCATGCTCGACACTGTCCAACCTCATCCGCCGCCGCAAACCGGCGTGCCGCAAAGCCATCTCGCGCAAGAGTTCGTCGAGACGCTGCGGCTGGCCGTGCCGATGATGCTGACGCAGCTCGGGCAGATCGCGATGATCACGAGCGATCTCGTCCTGATCGGAAGGCTCGGCGAGGATGCGGTCGCCGCTGCGGCACTTGCGCACACCGTCTATTTCGTCAGCTTCACCTTCGGGCTTGGATTGATGGCTGCGGTGTCGCCGCTGGCGGCCCAAGCGTTCGGCGCCGGCGACGTCAGACGCATCCGCCTTTCCTTGCGCGTCGGCCTGTGGGTCGCGCTGCTGATCTCGCTGCCGATGATGGCCTCGCCGCTCTACGGCGAGCACATACTGATGGCGCTCGGGCAGGCGCCGCATTCGGCCGCGCTCGCGCAACGCTACCTGAACGGCCTCGCCTGGGGCATCGCGCCGGCACTCGGCTTCATCGCGCTGCGCAGCATGATGAGCGCCGTGAACCGGCCGCGCCGCTGTGGATCACGCTCGCGGCGATCCCGGCGAATTTCGCGCTGGTCTACTGCCTGATTCATGGCCTGTTCGGCCTGCCGGAGCTCGGTCTGTTCGGCGCGGGGCTGGCGACGACGCTCGTCAATCTCGGCACCTTCATCGCCGCGCTCGTCATCGCGGCGTGGCGCAAGCCGTTCGCCGACTATCATCCGCTGGCCCATCTGTGGCGGATCGACTGGCCCTTGATGCGGCAGCTGATCGCGATCGGCGCGCCGATCTCGTTCTCGCTCCTGCTGGAATACGGTCTGTTCTCTTCGGCCGCGCTGTTGATGGGGCTGATCTCGACCACCGCGTTGGCCGCGCACCAGATCGCGCTCCAGGTCACGGCCGTTCTGTTCATGGTCCCGCTCGGCATCGGCATGGCCGCGACGGTGCGGGTCGGCCATGCCTTCGGCCGTAACGAGCCGGCCGGCGTCCGGCGCGCGGGCCTCGTCGCAGCGGTGCTCGGGATCGCGTTCGTCGCAGGCCTGACGGTTGCCATCATCCTCGGCCGCTATGAGCTCGGGCGGCTGTTCTTCGGCCGCAGCGAGGCCAGCGCGCCGACCGTCGAGCTGACCGCAGCACTTTTGCTGGTCGGCGCAACCTTCTTCATCGCCGATGCACTGCAGACCATCATGGGCGGTGCGCTGCGCGGCATCAATGACACAAGGATGACACTGGCGTTCGCGGCGATCGGCTATTGGTGCGTCGGCTTCCCCATTGCCTGGGCGCTGGCTTTCCACGCCGGCCTCGGCGCTGTCGGCGTCTGGACCGGACTATCGATCGGATCGTTCGTCTATGCCGGCCTATTGATCTTGCGCTTCCGGATGCTGACGCGCAGACTGTCGGGATGACAGGACCCGTTCGCGAAATCACCCCTGATGTCGATGCCGGCACGGTGCTATCAGGCGCCCAGTTCATCGACGCGTTTCGTGTGAAGGTCGGCACGACGCAATTGAGTGCCCGCGAGGCCTGCACCCGAATGATGCTGCACGGGCCACGCTGGATCGATGCGCTGACGCGCTTGCGCAACATCCTGGTGAAACCCTTGGGACTGAAGACATCGGGCGAAGGTGCTCCGGCTCCGCACGGGATGATCGGGCTGTTTCCAGTGCTGAGCGAAACACCGGAGCGGCTGATCGCCGGTTTTGACGACTACCATCTCGATTTCCGCGTCGTGGTTGACGTCGCCGGCGACGCGGCGGACCGGCGGGTGACATTGACGACGTTGGTGCGGACCAACAATCTGCTCGGGCGCGCCTATCTCACGCTGATCGTACCGTTCCACAAGCTCGTGGCCCGCAGCATGATGGGAGACATCGCGGAGCCGGCGCGATGACGAGCATGAACTTCCGCACAGGCGACGCGATCGTCCGTCAAGTCCGCACCGGCTGCCCGATCCCCAGCAAGTTGCCTTCGCTATCGCGGAACCAGACGCCTCGCTCACCAATGCCCTTGCTGGGATAATTCCCGGCAATGTCCGCAATTCCGTCGACCGTCTTTAAGCCGGGCAGGTCGTACTCCTCGAACTTGACTCCCCGGGCGCGAAGCTCACGCACGGTTGCCTCGATATCCTCGACCTCCCAACCCATCTGCGTGTGCGTGCCGGATTGCATTCCGGCTGAGACGAATAGCGCAAACTCGCCGCCGGCGCAGACATAGCGGAGTCCGCCCGCACGCTCTTCAACCGGCTCCAGTCCAAGTTTCTCGGAGTAAAACGCTCGCGCGCGGTTCAGGTCTTTGGCCGGAAGCCGGGTTGCCACCTTCGCGTTCCCTAGCATGCTCTCACCTTTCTTCGTTAAGCTCGTTTCCGTCTCTTGCGGGCACTGGACGTTGCCGAATGTGTGGGACGTGCTGTCGGAGGCCAGTTTATCCGAGTACACGCCCTGCGTTACTCCGCCACGCGCACAGACTTGTCGGCTACGGCCTCCGACCATTCGCCGACAACGCGGTCGAGATCGCAGAGATTCTGGTGCATCTGCTCCAGCGAGAAGCCGAGCGCGAAGAAGCGCTCCGCGGTGTCGCCGGGATGGCCGCGGATCAATCCATCCTGGCGCACCGCCGCGACCGCCTCGGAATAGTGCTGAAGCGCGACGTGCACGGGATGGATCGGCGGCGCGCCGCCGCCCTCGCGCAAGGCTTCGGCCGCGGATTTGAGGAAGCGCAGGATCGCCGCGCTGACTTCCGCCAGCGGGCCGGCGAGCCTGACCTGCACCTCGACCGGCAGCGGCACCACGGTGGCGCGGCCGATCATCACGACGTCGTGGCGCAGCCGCAGAATCGTGCGCAGCAGCGGACCGGTGTCGGGACCGCTCGACAGCCGCGCTGAACGCTCGCGCTCGGCCTCCGCACCGATCGCATTCATGCCCACCATGGCAGTGCCGATGCCGTCCTGGATCCGGTGCAGCGCATCGTTGTCGCGGCCGCGGGTGAGGCCGGCGAGCAGTTCGGAAAACGCCTCCGCGATCAGCTCGAGCAGCTTCGCCGCGCTGGCGCGGATCTGCCGCACCGCGCGCGACGGCAGCACCAGGAACGAGACCAAGAGCCCGGTGATGGCGCCGACGGAGACCTCGCTGACGCGGTCGATCGCCGAGGCCATGGGATCGGCATGATGCATGCTCGGAAGCACGAGCACGATCACGGCCGTCACCGTTGCAGAGCTCAGGTTCGGATAGATCGCAGCGACAAAGGCAAGCGGCGCGACGGCTAGCACCAGCAAGCCCAGAAGACCCAGTTCGCCGGAATAGGGAATCAGGATTGCGATCGCGCCACCATAGATCGCGCCGCCTATCGTGCCGAGCATGTAGTCGCGCGTCGCTTTGAGCGAGCGCCCGACACTCATCTGGGTCACGATGATGGAGGTGAGGACCGCCCAGAGCGGCAACAACAGGTGCAGAGCGGTAGCAAGTGCATAGGCCCCGGTAGCCGCCACCGTGACCCGAACCGCCAGCCCCAATTGCGTTTTTCGCGACCAGACCCGGTCGAACAGCTGTCTTGCGAGTGCCATCGTCAATCGTCCTGGTCCAGTCCTCGTAACCGGCCAAAAGCATAGCTGATGCCCGCGGCCCCAGGGCCGCTTGAAAGGCAAAATCACCCCGCCTAATTTGCCGGCCAAAACGAGGAAACACGATGGCTCACGAAACCGCAACGCTCGCCGCCTATGTCGCCAACCTGAAATTCGCCGATATTCCGGCGGAGGTGCTGGATCGCGCCAAGGTGCTGACGCTGGATTTCCTCGGCAGCGCCATCCGGGCGCGGCGTGAGGCGGAATCGACCCCGTCGATCCTGAAGATGCTGGAAGCGCTCGCGCTCGACACCAAGGGCGACTCCACCGTGTTCGGCGATGCCAAGACCTGGACACCGGCGGTGGCCGCCCTGCTCAACGGGGCGCTCGGCCATTCCCTCGATTTCGACGATACGCACGCGGATTCCTCGCTGCATCCGAGCGCGCCGGTGGTTCCGGCTGCGTTTGCCGTCGGCGAGATGGTCAGTGCCTCCGGGCGCGACGTGCTGACCGCGATCGTCGCGGGCTATGAGGTCTGCTGCCGGCTCGGCAACGCGCTCGATCCGACCTCGCATTATGCGCGCGGCTTCCATCCGACCGCGACCGCCGGCACCTATGGCGCGGCCGCGGCGGCGGCAAAACTGTTCGGTCTGTCCGAGACGCAGATCATCGCCGCCTTCGGCGTCGCCGGCAGCCAGGCCGCGGGCTCGCTGCAATTTCTGATGAACGGTGCCTGGAACAAGCGTTATCAGGTCGGCGCCGCCGCGATGAACGGCGTGATCGCCGCGACGCTGGCGCGCAACGATTTCGTCGGCGCGACGGAATCTGTCGAGGGCAAGCACGGCCTGCTCACCGGGTACACCGACGACCCCCATCCCGACAAGGCGGTGGCCGGGCTCGGCAAGACCTACGAGACCATGAAGATCGGCGTGAAGCCTTATCCGAGCTGCCGCTACACCCATGCCGCGATCGATGCGCTGATCGCGATGCGGCGCGAGCACAATCTGACGCCCGACCAGATCAAGCGCGTCGAGATCGGGTTGCACCGCAACGGCATCACGCTGACCGGCGATGCCGCCACCAAGCGGCATCCGACCTCGATCGTCGGCGGCCAGTTCTCGATGTTCTTCACCGGTGCGCTCGCGCTCGACCAGGGCTCGTTCGGCTGGGACGACTACAACCGCTTGGGCGACGCCGCGATCGACGCGCTCGCCGACAAATTCGACGTCGTCCAGGATGACCGGCTCGAGGTCGGCCGCACCCACCCGTTCGGCGCCCGCGTCAGCATCACCACCGATGATGGCGTGCATGAGCGACTCTATGCTGATCCCTCGGGCGAGCCGACCTCGTTCCCAGATGCGCAGGCGATGCAGCAGAAATTTCTGACGCTGGCGCGGCCCGTGCTGAACGCGCGGGCCGACAAGTTCGCCGATGCGATCATGACGCTGGAGCGGTTCGATCGCGTGGCGAATGCGACGGAGCTGGGGCGCCAGTAGCCGCTTAATTCGCCCCCGCGAGCTTCCCCTTCTCGTGCGTTGTCGCAACGACATCTCGGACAAGATCGAATACGCCATCGGCCTGCGGCGGCACGTTTGGTGAGCGGCCGAGGCGCACGATCACCAGGCGCTCTGACGGGATGATGATCGTGTACTGGCCGATCGTGCCCTTGGCGAAGAAGGCGTCGCGCGGCCAGCCGTGGTCGACGCGAAATTTTGCGCCAAAGCTGTCGCCCTGGTTGGTCCAGAAGCCGGCGCCGATGCCGACCCAGGCATTTGGCGTCGCTGTCGCCGAATAATTCACCCAGCCTTCGGGCAGGATGCGCTTGCCGCCGGCGATTCCGTCATTGAGATAGAGCTGGCCGAAGCGCGCCCAGTCGCGCGCAGATGCGAGCATCTTGCTGGAGCCCTCGATCGTGCCGGCGCCGTCGAGCTGGAGCGTGACGTGGCGCATGCCGAGCGGCGCGAACAACTCGCGGTGCGCAAAGCGCAGTGCATCCTCGGGTTTGCCGCCGGCGGCATTGCGGATCAGATGCGCGAGCATGATGGTGTTGCCGTCGTGATAATTCCACACCGTGCCCGGCGCGGTCGCGAGCGGCACGGTTTCGGCATAGGCGGCCATGTCGTCCTCGGCGAATTTCATGACATTGACCGGCTCGAGCGCGGAGCCGAGCGAGGCCTGCAACGAGCTTCCGAGCGCGATGCCTGCGGTGTGACGCAGCAACTGATCGACGGTGATGGCATGACGCGGATCATCAGGATTTTGCCAGGCGGCAATTGGCGCCGGCCCGTCGAGCTTCAACTTGCCCTGGCGCACGAGAATGCCTGTCAGCGCCGACATCACCGACTTCGTCATGGAGAAGCCGAGCAGCTGCGTCTCCGGCCCGACGCCATCGGCATAGCGCTCGGCGATGATGCGGCCGGCCTTCATGACGACGATCGCGCGGGTGCGCCGATAGGGCGGCCGCGCGGGCTCGGTGAAGGCACGGTCGAGCGCGGCGGACAGTCCCTCGCTTTGCGGCGGCACGAGCCCCGGGCCGGCGATCTCGGGGAGCAACGCGGGCTGCTTGTCATCGGATGGCAACGCCACGTCAGCAAACGCGGCGCCGTGCTCGAGCGTACAGCCGAGCCCCTCGCGATAGACCGCATGGCTGCGGCCAATGCCGAACAGCGTCACCGTGACATCCTTGCGGGCGCGATCGACCTGAAAATCCATCGCCCAGGTCAGGAGGCCCACGCCCGGCATCGCATCGGTGGTCTCGGCGAGGTTGCGGCTGGGATCGAGGCCGGAGACGAACGTCTCCGCGCAGAGCGTGTCGGCGATGAATCCGGTGGCAACCTTCGGCACATCGCGGGCCCGCGCTACGCCGAGCGCGAGACCGGCACAGGCGATGGCGGTGGTGAGGAGGATGATCTTGCGGCGGCGGGTCACGGGCTTTCTCCGGCTTCGGGGCGTATGCCGAGAGGAAGCCGGATGCGAGCGATCCACGCTCGCCGGATTTGGAAATCCGCCTCGTCGAAACTGATCGGGGTTAGCCGATTCCAAAATTATCCTGTGATTTCAATAGCCTAAAAAATCTAGACCGCGTCGGCGTTGAGCCGCCGATATTCCGTCGGCGTCACGCCGGTCACCGCCTTGAAGGCGCGGTTGAAGGGGCCGAGCGACTGGAAGCCGGCATCCATCGCGATGGTGATGACGGGAACTTCGGCCTGCGACGGATCGGCCAACGCCGCCTTGGCTTCCTCGATCCGGTGGTTGTTGAGAAAGACATTGAAGTTGCGGTAGCCCAGCCGCTGGTTGATCAGCCGCCGCAGCCGGTATTCGGGGATTCCGAGCTTTGTGGCGAGCGTGCCGATGCTGATATTGTCGTGGCGATAGATGCGCTCGTCGGCCATCAGCCGCATCAGCGCATCGACCAGTTTCTGATCCGCGCTGGAATCCCCGGCAACGGCGGTCGGGGCGGGAAGGTTTGCCGCGGCTTCGACGGGCGCCGGAAACAGATCCGCGGCATTGACCTGCATCATCGCATAGCAGATCGCGGCGACGATACCGGCGAGAACGACCGCGTTCGCGACATTGGCGATCGCGGCGTTATCCCTGCCCCATATCGATATCTGCAGCAGCACATTGACGCCGCCATAGAGCAAGGCTGCGCTGACGATGAAAACCCGCAAATTACGCCGGCGCTCGACCAGATCGGCCGACCAGGAGGTCATGGTCTGGGCTATCGCCAGCACGATAAAGCAAAGCGCCAGCAGATTGACCGCGATAATAGCCGGCCGGCCGTGGACCGCCGGGGCGATCCACAGGCAACTGACAAAACTGTAGGCCGAGACCGCCGCCCAGATCAGCGCGTGCCACCAGCGCGGCACGAATGAATCGTCGAGCAACGCGCGCGTGAACAGCCACAGCACCACGGCATCGCCAGTCGACAGCGCGATCAGCGGCGCACGCCATATCGAAACCGGCGCGGTCGAGCCGATCTCCGAGGTGACGGCGTGCGCGATCGTCCCCAGCGCCAGCGCGATGGTGAGGCGTCCCGCCACGCTATGGCGGAAGTCGCGCAATAGCGAGGCCGCCAGCATCAGCAGCAGGGCCACGGTCGCGGCACGCAGGGCAAGTTCCGTTGCGGCAAATGTCATCGGGCGATGCGATCGGTCGCGGTTGCAATCAGCCGAACATCGTTCGTTGCGCCGGCTTTTTCAAGGACCATCCGTGCAGCAGGGTTAGCGGCGTCTCATTCTCCGCTGTCATCGCCCGGGCGATCCAGTACGCCGAGACGGCAGTGATTGAACCGATGGGCTGCGGCGTACTGGATGCCCCGCCTTCGCGGAGCATGACAGCGGAGCGGGGCATGACAGCGGAGCATGAGATCGGCCTTTGTCGCGACGACAATGCAAAATCCTGCTACGATCGGCCCAAGAAATTTAGAAGGAGTCCACCATGAGCTGGCAGCCCTCCAACGATCCCGTGCTCGGCGATCCCATGTCCTGCGACGCGCTCGATCTCGTCATCGTGCCGCGCACCCGCGATCTCGGCGACGGATTCGCAGTGCGGCGCGCGCTGCCGCATGGGAAGCGGCAGATGGTCGGGCCGTTCATCTTCTTCGATCATTTCGGCCCGGTGCAGTTCGTCTCCGGCAAGGGCATGGACGTGCGGCCCCATCCGCATATCGGGCTTGCCACCGTCACCTATCTGTTCGACGGGTCCATCATGCATCGCGACAGCGAGGGCAACGTGCAGGAGATCGCGCCCGGCGCAATGAACTTGATGACGGCCGGGCGCGGCATCGCGCATTCCGAGCGCACGCCGGATGCGCAGCGCGCCTCGGGCCAGCAGATGCTCGGCCTGCAAAGCTGGATCGCGCTGCCGGCCGGCTCCGAAGAGATCGATCCCTCGTTCCAGCATTATGCGGCGGGCGATCTGCCGATGATCTCCGAGCGCGATTTTACCGCGCGGGTGATCGCCGGATCCACCTTCGGCATCACCTCACCGGTGAAAATGGTCTCGCCCTGGTTCTACACCGAGGTTACGGCGGTCGCCCGCGCAACCGTGCCGCTCGACCCTGACCATGAGGAGCGCGCGATCTACATCGTCGAGGGCGAGGTCGAGATCGCGAACGAACGTTACGAAGGGCCGCGGCTCCTGATCTTCCGCCCCGGCGACCGCATCACGGTGAAGGCGCTCAAGGCGACGCGGATGATGTTTCTC
Source organism: Bradyrhizobium diazoefficiens (assembly GCF_016616885.1). NCBI lineage: Bacteria > Pseudomonadati > Pseudomonadota > Alphaproteobacteria > Hyphomicrobiales > Nitrobacteraceae > Bradyrhizobium > Bradyrhizobium diazoefficiens. The sequence goes on from NZ_CP067102.1 coordinate 17,529, forward strand.
GGCGGCGATGCTTTGGAAGGCCCGCGCCACATCTGGTGGAATTTCGTCTCCTCCAGCAAGGAGCGGATCGAGCAGGCCAAGCAGGACTGGAAAACCGGCCGCTTCGCCGCGGTTCCGCAGGAACATGAGTTCATTCCGCTGCCGGAATAGGCTAATCCGGTTTTCGGCCGTGCCATCAGGCGCGGCCGGATGTCCTGTCTTGAAGCCTTCTGCCCGAAAGCCAAGTCTACGAAAGCCTTGCGATGACCACGATGCTCTCCAGCGACCTGCCCCTGACCAAGATCGGGCGCGGCAAGGTGCGCGATATCTACGCCGTCGACGACGACCGCCTGCTGCTCCTCACCACCGACCGCATCAGCGCCTTCGACGTCGTGATGGGCGAGACCATCCCGATGAAGGGCGCGGTGCTGACCCAGATCAGCGCGTTCTGGTTCAACAAGCTCGAAGGCGTGGTGCCGCATCACATGATCAGCGCCGACACCGACGAGATCATCGCAGCCGTGCCGGCGCTGAAACCGCATCGCGGCGAGATTCTCGGCCGCTCGATGCTGTCCCGCCGCACCACCGTGTTTCCGATCGAATGCGTGATCCGCGGCTATCTCTCGGGCTCGGCCTGGAAGGAATATGCTGGCTCCGGCACGCTGGCCGGCGAAAAGCTGAAAGCCGGCCTCGTCGAGAGCGAGAAGCTCGAGCCGTCGATCTTCAGCCCGGCGACCAAGGCCGAGACCGGCCATGACGAGAACATCACCATCGCCAAGATGCGCGAGGTCGTCGGCGACGAGGTCGCCTACACGCTCGAGATCATGACGCGGGCGATCTACACGCTCGGCGAGGAGTTGGCGCGCGAGCAGGGCATCATCATCGCCGACACCAAGTTCGAGTTCGGCCGCGACAAGGACGGCCGCATCATCCTGATCGACGAAGTCATGACGCCGGATTCGTCGCGCTTCTGGGCGGTCGATGCCTACAAGCCCGGCCAGCCGCAGGCGAGTTTCGACAAGCAGCCGCTGCGCGACTATCTCGACGTCGAGCGTCGCGCCGGCCGCTGGAACGGCGACGCCCCGCCGCCGCCGCTGCCGGCGAGCGTGGTGGATGCAACCAGCAAGCGGTATCTGGAAGCGTATCGGCGGGTGACGGGGACAGAGCTGAAGATTTAGCCGCGCTGTTGCCACTCGCTCTGTCATCGCCCGGCTTGACCGGGCGCCCAGTATTCCAGAGGCACCAATGGAATACGGAGAGGCTGCGGGGTACTGGATTCCCCGCTTTCGCGGGAATGACAGCGGTGGGGCGCCGCAGCAAAACTGTCGGATACTTCATATTTGCAAGAATTCTGTTGCGCTAGGCTCGCAGTCGTCTACCTCTCCGGACAGGTATTTTCATGAGCGAGTGTCACGGCGTGACAGACCCTGCAATTGGCTTCGAACCGGTCACCGGGGTCAGCCCGTCCGTCAAGCGTGCGCTGAATGATATGCTGGGGGGAGGTGCCGCGAGCATCCTCACCCTGACGTTCGGATTGTCCTATTCGCTGCTGATCTTCACCGGCCCGCTCTCGCCCTATCTGTCTTACGGCATCGCGGCGACCTTCATCAGCTCGGCGGTGCTTGCCGCCGTGATCGGGCTCGGCAGCTCCCTGCCTTTCGCAATCGCCGCTCCGGACAGCTCGACCGCCGCCGTAACAGGAATTCTGGCGGCCTCGCTGGTCGAGCACATCGAATCGGCCAATCTATCGGCACCGCTGCTCTCGCCGGTCATGATCACGCTCGGCCTGTCGACCGTGCTGACAGGGATCGTGCTGTGCGGACTGGGCCTGACGCGGATGGGCCGCGCCATCCGCTACGTACCCTATCCCGTGGTCGGCGGCTTCCTCGGTGCCACCGGACTTCTTATCGCCCTCGGTGCGATCAGGGTCATCACCAATACCCCGGTGCAATTCGCGACCCTGCCGCGCTTCGCCAACGGCACAACGCTTCTGGAGCTCGGCGCCGCCTGCGCCATGGCGCTGGTGCTGTATCTGACCTGGCATCGCTCGCGCAATCCATTCGGTCTGCCGATCATCCTGGTCGGCGGCGTGATCACGGCACATCTGGCATTCTGGATCTCGGGCGTCTCGCTCGACCAGGCCCATTCCCTGGGCTGGACGTTTCAGCCGCCGCCGCAGGCCGCGTTCATGCTGCCCTGGCACACCGGCGAGCTCGCCCAATATCCCTGGTTTGCCGTGCCGGACCTGCTCGGCAATCTCGTCGCCGTCATCTTCGTCACGGCGTCGAGCACGCTGTTCAACACCACCGGCATCGAGGTCGCCGCGCACCGCGAAGCCAATCTGGAGCGCGAGCTGAACGTCACGGGGGCCGCCAACATCCTCACCGGCGTGCTCGGCGGCTACACCGGCTGCAGCTCGATCAGCCGCTCGATGCTCAACCTCTCCAGCGGCGGCCGCGGGCGGCTGTCGGGTCTCACCGCCTCGGCACTGTCCCTGCTGATGCTCGCGATCGCGCCCGAGCTGCTCGGCTTCATTCCGAAATTCGTGCTCGGCGGCCTGCTGCTCTATCTCGGTGCCGACCAGCTGCACAAATGGATCATCGAGTCGCGCAAGCGGCTATCGAAGCTTGAATATCTGTCGCTGGTCGCCATCATCGTCATCATCGTGGCTTGGGGCTTCGTGCCCGGCATTCTGATCGGCGTGATCATCGGCTGCGCGACCTTTGCGTTCAGCGCGGCGCGGGTCGAATCGATCAAGTACAGTTTTGACGGCTCCGAATATCGCTCCTCGCTCGATCGCTCGCGCGACGACCAGGAGGTGCTGCTGGCCCATGGCGGCAAGATCCAGGGCCTCAATCTCCAGAGCTATCTGTTCTTCGGCTCCGCCAACCGGCTCTACCAGCATGTCAAACAGCTGCTCCAGGAGCGCCCGGAGTGCCGCTACCTGCTGTTCGACTTCAAGCTCGTCACCGGCGTCGACTCCTCGGCCGCTTACAGCTTCGCCCAGATCAAGCGCAGCGCGGCCGATCTCGGCGTCGAGCTCATCCTGGTGCATCTGCCGGCCGCAGCCGAGAAGGTGCTGCGCTCCAGCGATTTCGTCGGCGAAGGCGTCACCATCATCGGCGAGCTCGATCACGCGCTGGAATGGTGCGAGAACGAGCTGATCTCGCAGCATCAGGGACTGGCGCAGGAAACGGCCAGCCTGCGAGATTGGTTCACGGGGATTCTCGACAGCGAGGACGACGCCGACGAGCTGATCCGCCGCTGCCAGCGCATTGAGGTCGAAGCCGGCGAGGTCATCGTGCAGGCCGGCGATTCCGCCGATTCCATGCATTTTATTCTCGACGGCCGCGTCGGCATCATGGTCCCCGCCGACGACGACCGTACCACGCGCGTGCGCAGCCTCGGCCGCTATACCACCATCGGCGAGATGGGCCTGGTGTCACAGACCCCGCGCAGCGCCACCATCCAGGCCGAGGTCGACAGCGTGCTCTACGTGCTGAACACGCACCAGTTCGACGCGATCCGGCAAGAAGACCCCGCACTCAGCCACAAGCTGCTGACGTACTTCGTGTCGGTGATGGCCGAGCGGCTGACGTTTGCCAATCGGACGATCGCGGTGTTGAGGCGGTAGGAGACACGCGGGCCTTCTACCGACACTGCCGCATCCGTGTCTGTCAACTACGACAGGGTGTCACGAATCATCGTGTCCAGGCTGGTCGCGGTGACCCCCAGCAGTTTCTCCGTCTCGCTGGCGTCGAGCAGAAGCGGCTTTTCGAACAGATAGGCCATCTCGATCCCTTCGCTGAAGCCGATACCTTCCAGATCGGCCGCGGTGAGGCGAGACAGATTCGGAACATCGATCTTCAGCGCGACCGCAAATCTTCGCACCAGTTCGCGCACAGACGCTGACTGCGACGGTACATGAAAGGCGCGGCCCCATTCTCCGGTGAAGCGTGACGCTGCGACCAGCGTCTTCGCGGTATCCTTGGTGAAGGACCAGGCATGCGCGACGTCGGGATCGCCGAGGAACGATACCGGCTCGCTCTTGAGCAGCGATGGCAGGGCCAGCAGCGAGAAATACGCGACCGCACCCTTGCCCAGATAGTCGCTTGCGCGGACCTCGATGGCGGGAACGCTCGATCGCAGTGCGCGCTGCCACATGATGTGCCGGGTGGTACCCTTTCGGCTGGTCGGGTCCGGCTCCAGGTCCGGAGTAAGAGGGCTCACAGCTCCCGCGCCATAGCCATAGACATTCCCGACCACGAGCAGCTTCGCGCCAACCTGCTCGGCCGCCTTGACCGTTCCGTCCATGATCGGAAAGAAGTCGGTTGGCCATCGATGGTAGGCCGCCATGGCGCACATGAAGATCGCATCCGCGCCCTTGGCTAATCCGGCCAGCTGCGCAGCGTCAGTGGCATCCGACGAAACCGTGCGCACATCTCCAGCATCGAGCGACCCGGCATTCCTGCTCGTCAGGATGACGCTGTGCTCTTCCTCTGCCAGAAGGCGAGCCGTCTCGCGTCCGACAGGACCGGCTCCGACAATCACGTAATGACTCACCTTGCATCCTCATTTGCCACGAAACGAGAGATGAATTCTTGACGCCTGAGCCGTTGAAAATCGCGCACGATGCGCCAAATATCGATCACGTTCCGCCAAGCACCGGAGGGTCCGGACGATGCATGCGAGATCGAGTTCGGCGCCCACATCGACTGGCAGCACCGCTGCGGCCAGGCGAATCGAGCCCGATTCCGTCGCACTGGAGCCGATCGGCGATCACCGGATCATCATCCACCTTAGCCCTGCGACGCGCTCACTTTGTCTCGAGACCGGGGCGCCGTACTTGCGTCAGGCCGGCGATATCGATGTGATCCCGTCCGGTGCCTCCGGCGGGTTCGTCGCGGAAACGCCCTACCAATCGCTTCAGATCCGGCTCGCACCGAGCATGCTGGATCATGCGGCCGCCAGGAGTCGACAATTGGCGGCCGCCCGGCTCACGCATCATCATATGCTGCGGAATGATCGCATCATTTTGCTCGGACAAGCTCTCGAAAGCGACGTGAAAGCCGGCTCGCCAAGCGGCCCCTTGTTTGCCGAAAACGTTGGAATGGCCCTGGCGGTCGAGTTGCTCAGCCTTGCGAATGATCCGCCGGCGCAGGCCATTCGCCTCTCGGACGCGCAACTTCAGAGAGTTCTGGCCTATATCGATGCAAATCTCGACCAGCCGCTCACGATCGACATTCTCTGCCGCGAGGCCGGCGTCAGCAGCTCACATCTGCGGACCTGGTTCAAAGCGGCCATGGACGTCACGATTCATCGCTACATCCTGAGAAGAAAGGTGGAGCACGCACGGCAGCTACTCCTCCAAGGCGATCGCAAGCTCAGCGATATCGCCTTGGAAGCAGGCTTTTCCCATCAATCTCACTTGGCCAAATGGATGCGCCGCGAGTTCGGGCGCAGTCCTGGTCAGTTGCGTCGAAGCAAGAACTGATTGGGGCCTCACACCCCCGCCATCATCACGTATTTGATCTCGACATATTCTTCCATGCCATGACGTGAGCCTTCACGCCCCAGGCCGCTTTCCTTGACGCCGCCGAAGGGCGCGACCTCCGTCGTGATGAGACCGGTGTTGACGCCGACCATGCCGGACTCCAGCGCTTCGGCGACGCGCCAGACGCGGCCGAGATCGCGGGAATAGAAGTACGAGGCGAGACCAAACGGCGAGGCGTTGCACATCGCGATCACGTCGGCCTCGTCCTTGAAGCGGATCACCGCCGCGAGCGGGCCGAAGGTCTCCTCCTGCGACACCAGCGAATCCGGCTTCACATCGGCCAGCACCGTCGGCTCGAAGAAGGAACGTCCAAGCTCGCTGCGCTTGCCGCCGGTCACGACCTTGGCGCCGCGCTTGACGGCGTCCGCAACGTGGCGCTCGACCTTGTCGATCGCCTTCATGTTGATCAGCGGCCCCTGGGTGACGCCGCTCTCGGTACCATCGCCGATCTTCATCGCCGCGACCTTGGCCGACAGCTTCTTGACGAACTCGTCGTAGATCTTGTCCTGGGCATAGAGACGGTTGGCGCAGACGCAGGTCTGGCCCATGTTGCGGTATTTCGAAACGATCGCGCCCTCGACCGCCGCGTCGATGTCGGCATCGTCGAACACCACGAACGGCGCGTTGCCGCCGAGCTCGAGGCCGAGCCGCTTCACGCCGACGGAAGCCTGCTGGTAGAGAATCTTGCCGACCGCGGTCGAGCCGGTGAAGCCGACGAAGCGCACCGCCGGATGCTCGCACAGCACCTTGCCGATCGGCGGCGCATCACCGGTGATGATGTTGAGCACGCCCTTGGGGATACCGGCCTTCTCGGCGAGCACGGCCAGCGCCAGGGCCGAGAGCGGCGTCTCGTTGGCGGGCTTCAGCACCACGGTGCAGCCCGCGGCCAGCGCCGGCGACACCTTGCGCGTGATCATCGAGTTCGGAAAATTCCACGGCGTAATCGCGCCGCAGACGCCGATCGGCTGCTTGATCGCCAGCAGCCGCGCATCGGGTCGCTGCGTCGGGATGGTCTCGCCATAGACGCGGCGCGCTTCCTCGGCGAAGAACTCGATATAGGCGGCGCCGATGTCGACCTCGCCGAGCGCTTCCGACAGCGGCTTGCCCTGCTCGGAGGTGAGGATCAGCGCGAGATCCTCGCGGTTGGCGGTGATCAGCTCGAACCATCTGCGCAAAATGTTGGAGCGCTGCTTGGCGGTATGCTTGGCCCAGGCCGGAAACGCGCGCTGGGCGGCTTCGACGGCCTTGGTGGTATCGTCCGCACCGAGCTGTGGGACCTTTGCGATCTCGACACCGGTCGCGGGATTGTTCACGGCAAAGACCGGCGTGCCGACCCAGGCGCCGTCGATATAGCAGGCCTCCTTCAGGAGCGACGGGTCCTTCAACCGGTCACGCAGGGTGGCGGTGGCGTGCTGGGCGCGTGCGGCGGTGGTCGGAGTCATGGCATTACTCCCTGGAGGGCTTTCAGGTTCGCCCGGAATATAGGGACATCAGGTGCGCTATGCACCGTCCCGCAACGCACATCTGCCGGGAGTTAAGCTGGGAGCGGCGTGATTACGCCGCGCCGCTCATATAGGTCTCGCGCCGGCCGATCATGCGCTCGGCGGCGGCCTTGGCGTCGGCCTTCGAGGAGGTCGCGCAAGTGCGATATTCGAGATCGGGCGCGTCCGAGGTGTCGCGGCGGCCGAACCAGGATTTCGAACCGACCGGCAATAGCGCCAGCGACTGCGCCAGATTGTCAACCGCGCCGAAGGAATAGAGTGCGCCGGTGCCGGCGATGCGGACCTCGTAAATACCTGGCGAAATCGGCGCTTCCAGATTGTCGCCCCGTCCGGGACGGGGATAGCGCTTCCATTCGCTCCAGGTCGAAATCATCTTAGGCCCCCTCGCGGCCGGTGGGCGGCCGCCAAATTTGCTTCAAGTCTTAACGTCAACCGCCGATCAGCCCGCAAGCCGAGCGCCGCAACGCACAAAATGTTTCAAGTGCTTCAAACACTCGAAACATATCGCCTGAGCCGATCCGCGGTTACGGCGATCTGCGGCCATCCACCGCAGATGGTGAAGAAGTGTTGCAGTTCAGTCGTCCCGCGCAGAGCGGGAAGCGTCAAGTCACGACATCGCGACCGTGCGTTAAGGTTGACGCGCTTGCCGAGCGCGACCCGCGGGAGGACAATCCAATCACTTCCAACAATAATCAAACCGGAGGAAACGCGTATGCAAAGCAAAGCTCAGATCGACGAGACTCTGCGCAAGACAAGCGACGCCAAGGAGATTCCCGGCGTCGTTGCGATCGCCGCAAGCGGTAACGACGTGCTGTATCAGGGCGCGTTCGGCAAGCGCGATTTATCCAAGCCCGATGCGATGACATTGGACAGCGTGTTCTGGATTGCCTCCATGACCAAGGCGGTGACGGCTGCCGGCGCGATGCAGCTGGTCGAGCAGGGCAAGCTCTCGCTCGATGCGCCGATCGGCGAGGTGTTACCCGATCTCGCCGCGCCGCAGGTGCTCGAAGGTTTTGGCGAGAGCGGCGAGCCGAAGCTGCGGCCTGCCAGCAAGCCGATCACGCTACGTCACCTCATGACCCACACCGCCGGTTTTGCTTACAACATATGGAACGGCGATTGCGCGCAATATCTGGAGAAGACCGGAACCCCGAACATCTTCTCCTGTCAGAACGTCGCGCTGAAGACGCCGATCATGTCCGACCCTGGCACGCGCTGGGAATATGGCATCAACATCGACTTCGTCGGCAAGGCGGTGGAAGCAGCGAGCGGCAAGCGCCTCGATGCCTATCTGCGCGATCACATGTTCGGGCCGCTCGGCATGAACGACACCGCCTTCAAGATCACCGACGACATGCGCCAGCGGCTGGTCGCCACGCATGCACGCGGCGAGGATGGATCGCTGGCACCGATCCCGTTCGAGATCGAACAGAACCCGGAATTCCACATGGGCGGCGGCGGCCTTTACAGCACTGCCGGCGACTACATCAAGTTCACCCAGATGATCCTCAACAAGGGCCGAGGCAACGGCAACCAGGTGCTGAAGCCCGAGACGGTCGCGCTGATGGGCCAGAACCACATCGGCGATCTCACGATTGGCAAGATGACGACAGTGGCGCCCATGTACACCAACGACGTCGATCTCTTCCCCGACATCGTGAAGAAGTGGGGGCTCTCCTTCCTGATCAATAACGCGAAGACGCCGGAAGGCCGCAGCGCCGGCAGCCTCGCCTGGGCTGGTCTCGCTAATACGTATTTCTGGATCGACCCGGCGCGCGATGTTTGCGGCGTGATCCTGATGCAGGTCTTGCCGTTCGTCGACGCCAAGTGCCTCGAGGCCTTCGCCGGCTTCGAGCGCGGCGTCTATGCCGGGCTCGATGCAGGGAGCGGACAGAAGGCGGCCTAGCCCCTTAGTATGATGCGCGCATTGTCGCGCGTGCTCACAGCAGGATGTACCCTCGTGCCCCGAAGGCCTGCCCCTCGGGGCATGAGGCGAAAACGACCGAGCTGGAGGACGCGACCATGGCAGACAAGGCCGACAGTTACGTTTGTGGCATCTCCGACGCGCCGCTGCTCGGCGAGACCATCGGCCGCAGCCTCGACCATGCAGTGCGACGCTGGGGCAAGCATGAGGCGCTGGTCTCGCCCAGCCACGGCGTGCGATGGACCTGGACCGAATTCGCCGAGCGGGTCGATGCGCTCGCCGCAGGATTTCTCGCGCTCGGCCTCGAACGCGGTGAACGGATCGGCATCTGGTCGTTGAACCGGCCGGAATGGACGCTGACGCAGTTTGCGGCGGCCAAGGCCGGCCTGATCCTGGTCACGATCAATCCCGCCTATCGGCTCAGCGAGCTGGAGTTCGCGCTGAAGAAAGTCGGCTGCGCCGCGATCGTCAGCGCGACTTCGTTCAAGACCAGCCAATACATGGAGATGCTCAACACGCTGCTTCCGGAGCTGGCAAGCGCGAAGTCCGGGCGGTTGCAGGCAGCGCGGCTGCCCGCCTTGCGGATGGTGATCCAGATCGGCGGTCCTGCAGCATCGGGCACGATCCCCTTCGAGGAAGTCACGGAGATGGGTCGAGCGGAGCATCGCGAACAGCTCGCCGCGCTCGGCGGGGCGCTTCAGTTTGACGATCCCGTCAACATCCAGTTCACCAGCGGCACGACCGGCTCACCCAAAGGCGTGACGCTGACCCACCACAACATCCTCAACAACGGCTATTTCACCGGACGCGCGATGCGCCTGACCGAGCAGGACCGCATCTGCATTCCTGTGCCGCTCTACCATTGCTTCGGCATGGTGATGGGCAACCTCGCATCCGTCACGCTGGGCACGACGATGGTCTATCCCGGCGAGGGTTTTGACCCGCTCGCGACGCTGCGGGCGATCGAGCAGGAGAAATGCACCACGCTGTACGGCGTGCCGACCATGTTCATCGCGGAGCTCGATCATCCTGAATTCGCAACGTTCAATCTGAAATCACTGCGCACCGGCATCATGGCCGGCGCGCCCTGCCCAATCGAGGTGATGAAGCGCGTCAACACCGAGATGAACATGCGTGAGGTCACCATCGCCTATGGCATGACCGAGACCAGCCCGGTCAGCTTCCAGAGCGCGACGGACGACCCGCTCGAGCGGCGCGTCTCCACGGTCGGGCGGATTCATCCGCATGTCGAGGTGAAGGTCGTCGATCTCGAAGGCAGGATCGTCAGGCGCGGCGAACGCGGCGAGCTCTGCACCCGCGGCTACAGCGTCATGCTGGGCTATTGGGAGGAGAAGGAAAAGACCGGCGACGTGCTCGACGCCAACGGTTGGATGCACACCGGCGATCTCGCCACCATCGACGACGAGGGCTATTGCAACATCGTCGGCCGCATCAAGGACCTGGTGATCCGCGGCGGCGAGAACCTCTATCCGCGCGAGATCGAGGAATTTTTGTACCGTCACCCCAAGATCCAGGACGTGCAGATTTTTGGCGTGGCCGACACCCGCTATGGCGAGGAGCTCTGCGCCTGGATCCGTGTCCGGTCCGGCGAGACGCTGACGGCCGAGGAAGTCCGCGCTTTCTGCGATGGCCAGATCGCCCACAACAAGATCCCGCGCTACGTCGAGTTCGTCGACGAATTTCCGATGACCGTGACCGGAAAGATCCAGAAATTCGTGATGCGCGAGGCGGTGGAGCAGCGGCTGGGATTGAAGGCTGCGAAGACGGCGTGAGGTGGCTTTCGTTGTTATCGGCCGCAGTTCTCACTCCACGAAGACTGTCATTCCCTGCGAAAGCGGGGAATCCAGTACGCCGCGGCTTCTCCGTATTCCATCGCGGTCTCTGGAATACTGGATCGCCCGGTCAAAGTGGGTGATGACAGTGCGGTTGGGGCGCGACTTCCCTAAACCGTCAGCCCGCGCTGCTGCGCCAATTCCTTCAGCGACACCTGCGGACGCGCGCCGATGTGCTGGATGACTTCGGCGGCCGCGAGCGCACCGAGCTCGCCGCACTGCTTGTGCGACAGATCGCGCGAGAGGCCGTACAGGAAGCCGGCGGCGAACAGATCGCCGGCGCCGGTGGTGTCGGCCAGTTGCTTGATCGGCGAGGCCGGTGCGGCGACGGCATCGGTCGGCGTCACCACCACGCAGCCCTTCTCGCTGCGCGTGACCACGCCGAGCTTGACGTCGTTGCGCAGCTGCTTGAGCGCGGTGTCGAAATCAGAGGTCTCGTAGAGCGAGTGCAGCTCGGACTCGTTGGCGAACACGATGTCGGCGGTGCCGTTGCGCATCAGCCCCAGAAATTCGTCGCGATAGCGGCCGACGCAGAAGGAGTCCGACAGCGTCAGCGCCACCTTGCGGCCGGCCTCGTGGGCAATCTTGGAAGCCCTGAGGAAGGCTTCCTTGGCGCCCGGCGGATCCCAGAGATAGCCTTCGAGATAGACGATTTTGGCGGCCGCGATCTCGGCCGGATCGATGTCGGCCGGCGAGAGATCCTGCGCAGCGCCGAGATAGGTGTTCATGGTGCGCTCGCCGTCGCCCGTCACCAGGATGTAGGAACAGCCGGTGGCAGGGCCGTCCTTCGCGGCCGGCGTATTGAAGGCGACGCCGGCGGCGCGGATGTCATGGACGTAGAGCTTGCCGATCTGGTCGTCCTTGACCTTGCCGACATAAGCGGCGCGCGCGCCCAGGCTGCCGATGCCGACGATGGTGTTGGCGGCCGAGCCGCCCGAGACTTCCGTCGCCGGGCCCATGTCGGCATAGATCGCGGCGGCCCGCGCCTCGTCGATCAGGGACATGCTGCCCTTGGTCATGCCGTGCTTGGCCAAAAAGGCTTCATCGGTCCGGACCAGCACGTCGAACAGCGCATTACCGATGCCGAGAACGTCATATTTCACGTCAGCCATTCACCTTGATCCTGTTTGCCGGATTGCGAACCCTGAGGAAATCCGCTTCCTGTCGGCCTGAAATCTGGCTCGCGGCCTATCACGACCGGGCCGCTACGGGCAAGCAACGGTATTATAACAGCCGATGATCCGCTCCTTCCTGACCGTTTCGACGGGAACACTGGCCTCGCGGCTGCTGGGCTTTGCCCGCGATTCCCTGATCGCGGCGCTGCTCGGCACCGGCGCGGTGGCGGATGCCTTTCTGGCTGCTTTCCAGCTCGTCAACGTGGTACGGCGCCTGCTCAGCGAGGGGGCACTGAATGCGGCGCTGATCCCGGCCTGGCTGCGCGTTCGTGACCGCGATGGCGAAGAGGCCGCCTCCGCCTTTGCGGGACGCGTGCTCGGCACGGTCAGCGCGGCCCTGATCGTAATCTCGATCGGCATCGCTGTCGCAATGCCGCTGATCATCATGATCATCGCGCCGGGCTTCGTCGGCAGCCCATCGCTCGATCTCGCCGTCGAGAATGCGCGGCTGATGCTGCCTTATCTCGCGTTTGCCGGCCCGGTCACGGTGCTGATGGGACTATTGAACGCGCAGGGACGATTTGCGCTCACGGCGTTCTCGCCGCTGCTGTTCAACATCGCGCTGATCGCGACAATCGCCGCGATGCTGCTGTGGCACGCCGATGCGTCGCTCGCCGCGTGGATGCTGGCGGCGACCGTCGGCATTGCCGGCCTGCTGCAGCTCCTGATGCTGCTGTCGCAGCGAAGTGCGTATCTCGCGACACCGTTGCGCGCGAGTTTCGACAAGGAGATGCGCGGCTTCTTCGGCAAGGCGATCCCCGGCATGATCGCAAGCTCCGGTCCTCAATGGCTGATGGTGGCCGGCGCGATCATCGCCTCCGCAACGCCGTCGGCCGTGTCATGGCTCTATTTCGCCAACCGCTTGATCGAGCTGCCGCTCGGCATCGTCGGCGTCGCCATGGGCACGGTGCTGGTGCCGGAGCTGACGCGCGCGGTCGGGAGTGGCAATCGCGACGCGGTGGCGCATGCGGAATCGCGCGCGCTGGAGCTTGCGACCGGGCTTGCGCTGCCCGCCACGCTGGGCCTTGCGGTGCTGGCCGAACCGATCGTACGGCTGTTGTTCGAGCACGGCGCCTTCGGCGCAGAGGACAGCGCGGCCACCGCACAGGCGCTGATGTGGCTGGCGCTGGGCCTGCCGGCGCACGTGCTGATCAAGGCGCTGTCGCCGGCCTTCTTTGCCCGCGGCGACACGATGACGCCGCTGCTCGCCACGACCAAAGGGATTGTGGTCGCGATCGCCCTCGCCGTCGTGCTCGGCCATTTTTTTGGCGCGAGCGGGATCGCCGCGAGCATCGCGACCGGCGCCTGGAGCAGTGCCGTCTCGTTACTTCGCAAGGGCACCAGCGAATTCGGCTTCTCGGTCGACGCCACCGCCCGCAAGCGGTTGCCGCGGATCGTGCTCGCGGCCGCCGCCATGGGTGCGTTGCTCTGGCTGACGACGGGACTGATGCCGGTCGAAGCCCATGGCCTCATCCGCTTCATTGTGCTGGGCTTGCAGATCGGCGCCGGAATCGCCGTCTACGGCCTGCTCCTGCAAATCCTCGGCGCAGCGTCCTGGCGCGAGGCGGTTAACGCCCTGAAGCGGCCCGCCTGAGCGATCTCGGACCACGCAACTATCGAATTACCCTTGACGGGGCAGCGCCGCTGTTGGAAACGACGGCCCGAATACCTTTGGGAACACTCGCCATGCCATTCGTTGAACGGGTTTTTTCGGGCGTCCAGCCGACCGGCAATCTGCACCTCGGCAATTACCTCGGTGCGATCGTCAACTTCGTGAAGATGCAGGAAACCCACAACTGCATCTATTGCGTCGTCGACATGCACGCGATCACGCAAGGCCTGGACGTCTGGGGTGGCCCCGCCCAGCTGGCGCGCACCACCCGAGAGGTGACCGCAGCGTTCATCGCCGCCGGCATCGATCCGAAGAAGCACATCGTGTTCAACCAGAGCCAGGTCTCCGGCCATGCCGAGCTCACCTGGATCTTCAACTGCGTCGCGCGGATGGGCTGGCTCGGCCGCATGACCCAGTTCAAGGAGAAGGCCGGCAAGGACCGCGAGAACGCCTCGGTCGGGCTGTTCGACTATCCCGTGCTGATGGCCGCCGACATTCTGCTCTACCGCGCCACCCACGTTCCGGTCGGTGAGGACCAGAAGCAGCATCTCGAGCTCTCGCGCGACATCGCGCAAAAGTTCAACAATGATTTCGGCGATTCCATTCGCAGCAACGGCGCCAATGACGGCCTGTTCTTCCCGCTGCCGGAACCGTTCATCACGGGCCCGGCAACGCGCGTGATGAGCTTGCGCGACGGCACCAAGAAGATGTCCAAGTCGGATGCGTCCGACAATTCGCGCATCAATCTGACCGACGACGCCGACACCATCGCGCAGAAGATCCGCAAGGCGAAGACCGATCCGGAGCCGCTGCCGAGCGAAGAGAAGGGCCTGGAAGCGCGCCCCGAGGCCGACAATCTCGTCGGCATTTTCGCCGCGCTCGCCGGCCGTTCCAAAGCCAGCGTGCTCGGCGAGTTCGGCGGCGGCCAGTTCTCCAGCTTCAAGAACGCGCTGGCGGAGCTGTGCGTCACCAAGCTTGCGCCGGTCGCCGGCGAGATGAAGCGCCTGGTCGCCGACCCCGGCCATATCGAGACCATCCTGAACGATGGTTCCGACCGGGCCCGCGCCATCGCCGAGGAGACCATGAACCTCTCCAAGGACATCGTCGGCTTCATCCGCCGTCGCTGAGTCCTGCGGCCGCAACTTGGGCCTGCGCCACGGCGCGGGCCGCTTCGCCTCTCCCCAAGCGTGGGCGAGTATGGCAGCATGTCGCCCGTGCACATTCCGGGATAGGCATGACCAGCAAGCGACTTTGCTTCGAGCCGGGTCACAAGCCCAAATGTCTCGTCATCGTTGACGATACCGCCGAATGGGATCGCGCGGTCTATTACGCCAGCCGCTGGGCGATCCGCGCGGGCGGCGGCGTGGTGATGCTGCGCATCATCGAGATCGAGGACCAGAACCAGCAATGGCTCGGTGTCGCCGACATCATGCGGGCCGAGGCGCATGAAGCGGCGGAAGCCGCGCTCGACCGCGCCGCGGGCCGCGCCAACGGCATTGCCGCGATCACGCCGGAACGGCTCATCCGCGAGGGCGCCGCGATGGAACAGCTGCTCGCGGTGATCGACGAGGACCCCGACATCGCCATGCTCGTGCTCGCCGCCAACCCGGGCGCGGAAGGGCCAGGGCCATGGGTGGCACTGCTCTCGCATGCGCTCGGCACGTTCCCGGTGCCGGTGACCGTCATTTCAGGTGCGCTGAGCGACGGAAGCGTGGATTCGCTGTCGTAGCGCTTACCCTCCCCTGGAGGGGGAGGGCAAGTGCAACCCGCTGAAAATCTTGAACTAATGCTCCACATCCCCTTGATCGTGCGTTCCCCGTCGCCATCTGCTACTGGATGGAGCACGCGCCGGCCTTGAACCGGCGACGTCTGGAGAAAACCATGTTCATTCAAACCGAAGCCACCCCCAATCCGGCCACGCTGAAATTCATTCCCGGCCGCGTCGTCACCGACGGCAGCCCGATGGAATTTTCGAGCCGCGAATCCGCTGTGCGCTCGCCGCTCGCGGAAAAGCTGTTCGAGGTGCCCGGCGTCACCGGCGTGTTCTATGGATCGGATTTCATCACCGTCACCAAGGCGAACGGTGAATGGCAGCAGCTCAAGCCCGCGATCCTCGGCGCCATCATGGAGCACTACATGTCCGGCGCGCCGCTGCTCGCCGACGGCGCGGCGCAAGCCGATGTCGATCTCGACGATGAGGACGAGTTCTTCGACGAGTCCGATGCCGAGACGGTCGACATGATCAAGGATCTGATCGAGACCCGCGTGCGGCCGGCGGTCGCCAATGACGGCGGCGACATCACCTTCCGCGGCTTCAAGGACGGTATCGTCTATCTCAACATGAAGGGCGCCTGCTCCGGCTGCCCGTCATCGACCGCCACGCTCCAGCACGGCATCCAGAATCTGCTGAAGCACTTTGTGCCTGACGTCGTCGAAGTCCGGCCGATGTAGGCGGTAGATGTAGGCGGTAGGCGAATGGCGAGGAGCCAATGGCGAATGGAACCGGGATCGGCTAGACTATTCGCCACTCGCCATTCGCAATTCGCGTTCTCATGCTGATCCTTGCCATCGACACCGCGCTGGAGGCGTGCGCGGCCGCCGTTCTCGACACCGACGTCGGTGAGCTTCTCGCGCAGGAGCAACGGCTCATGAAGCGCGGCCATGCCGAGGCGCTGATGCCGATGATCGCGCGCGTGATGCAGTCGGCGGATCTCGCGTTCACGGCGCTCGACCGCATCGCCGTCACGGTCGGCCCCGGCAGCTTCACCGGCTTGCGCGTCGGCATTTCGGCGGCCCGTGGTCTTGCGCTCGCGGCCAAGCGGCCGGCCGTCGGACTGACGACCTTGTCGGCCTATGCGGCCGCTATCGTCGGCCAGAGCGGACCGGCGCCGGTGATTTCGGCGATCGATGCGCGGCACGACCACGTCTATTTCCAGATCGTCGCCGGTGACGGCAGTTTGCTGGTGCGGCCGGCCGTCGCTCCCATCGACGAGGCGATCGCGGCCTCGCAATTCGGCGCGCCGCATCTGGTCGGCAATGCCGCGAAGATTCTCGCCGAGCGCTGGCCGAAGGATGCGCCGCAACCTGTTTCGGTCGACGCGCAGCCCGCGCCTGATATCAGCTGGGTCGCCTGGCTCGGCGCCGCGGCCAATCCCGACACCAATCCGGCGCGGCCGTTATACCTGAAGGCGCCCGATGCAAAGCCGGCGGCCCAGCCGCTGCTCGCAGCTCAAGCCGCAACGTCATGATGAGATGGTTTTCGGAATGGTGGCGCGGCGGCACCGCCGCCGTCGAACCGGCGTCCGCGCGCGACGCGGCGCAGCTGGCACAGCTGCACGGCGCCTCCTTCGCGCACGGCTGGGGCGAAGCCGAATTCGAGACCATGCTCGCCGAGCGCAACACGCTCGTCCATCGCTTGCGCGTGGGGCGCAAGATCATCGGCTTTGCCGTGTCGCGGATCGGCGCGGACGAAGCCGAAATCCTCTCGGTCGCGGTCGACCCGTCCTATCGTGGCCGCGGTCTCTCCCATACGCTGCTGATGACCCATCTCGGCCACCTCGCAGGGCGAAGCGTGCGCACGATATTTCTGGAGGTCGAGGAGAACAATCTGCCGGCACGGCGGCTCTACGATAGAGGCGGATTCGTGGTGGTCGGGCGCCGCGAACGATACTATAAGCAGGCCAACGGGGAACAATTGAACGCACTTCTGATGCGACGTGACTTGTCGTAACATTGAGGGCGGAAAGCGCCCCATCAGGCAGACATCATATGACTGGACTTAAACCTTCTTCCGCATCCAAGGCGTCCGGCATCGAGGCGCGCTGTGCCGCCACCGGCATGCGCATGACCGAGCAGCGCCGCGTCATCGCCCGCGTGCTTGCGGAAGCGGTCGATCACCCCGACGTCGAGGAATTGTACCGGCGCTGTGTCGCGGTCGACGACAAGATCTCGATCTCGACCGTCTATCGCACCGTCAAACTGTTCGAGGATGCCGGCATCATCGAGCGTCATGATTTCCGCGAGGGCCGCGCGCGCTACGAGACGATGCGCGACAGCCATCACGATCACCTCATCAATCTGCGCGACGGCAAGGTGATCGAGTTCACCTCCGAAGAGATCGAAAAACTCCAGGCCGAGATCGCCCGCAAGCTCGGCTACAAGCTGGTCGATCACCGGCTCGAGCTCTATTGCGTCCCGCTCGACGACGACAAGCCAACGTCTTGATCTCGTGCCCATCGATCTCATCATCTTCGATTGCGACGGCGTGCTCGTGGACAGCGAGGTGATCTCCTGTCGCGCGCATGCGGATGTGCTGACCCGGCACGGCTATCCGATCACATCAGAGCAGGTGTCAGAGCGCTTCCTTGGCCGCTCGACGAAACAGGCCAATTTCGAGATCGAAACCGAGCTCGGCCGCAAGCTGCCCGAGGCCTATCACGGCGATCTGCAGGACGAGCTGTTTCGCGCATTCGAAGCCGACCTCGAAGCGATCCGCGGCATCCACGACGTGCTCGACGTCGTGACGCAGTGTGTCTGCGTTGCCTCGAGCGGTTCGCATCCGCGCATGCGGGTGAGTCTCGGACGCACGGGGCTCTATGAACGCCTCGCGCCGAACATCTTCTCGTCCTCGCAGGTGACAAACGGCAAGCCGGCACCGGACCTGTTCCTGTTTGCGGCGAAGCAAATGGGCGTCCCGCCCGAGCGCTGTGTCGTGATCGAGGACAGTCTTGCCGGCATCGCCGGCGCGCGGGCGGCCCGGATGAAAGTGTTCGGCTTTTACGGTGGCAGCCATTGCGGGGCTGGCCATGCCGAAACCCTGCGCCAGGCCGGCGCCGACCTGACCTTCCCGGACATGCATCAATTGCCTGAGCTGGTCCGGCGGGTGGCGGCGGAAGCCGTGACGGGCTGATTTCGTCCCTTTTTGTCATTCCGGGCCACGCGCGGCGCGCGTGAACCCGGAATCTCGTGCCCAAAACCTCTGGATTCCGGGTTCGCTCGCGCTGCGAGCGCCCCGGAATGACCGTTGCCCGTCCAATCGCTGGATTTTCGGCCCCTCAGCCTATATCTGAGGGCCGTTCTCCACCACAATTCCGGGTTCCATGAAGCCGCCGCGCAAGCTGCACATCAAATCATATGGCTGCCAGATGAACGTCTACGATGCCCAGCGCATGGTGGACACGCTGGCTCCGGAAGGATTCGTGGAGACGGCCAACGCCGAGGACGCCGATCTCGTCATCCTCAACACCTGCCACATCCGCGAAAAGGCTTCCGAAAAGGTCTATTCCGAGCTCGGCCGCCTGCGCGTCGCCAAGGACGACGCCGCGCGCGAGGGCCGTGCCATGCAGATCGCCGTGGCGGGCTGCGTCGCGCAGGCCGAGGGCGAGGAGATCGTGCGTCGCGCCCCCACGGTCGACGTCGTGGTCGGCCCGCAGAGCTATCATCACCTGCCCGAGCTGCTGAAGCGCGCCGGCCATGAAGGCCGCGCGATCGAGACCGAGTTTCCCGCGGCCGACAAGTTCGGTTTCCTGGCCCAGCCCAAGCCCGATGCGATCCGCGCGCGCGGCATTTCCGCTTTCGTCACGGTGCAGGAAGGCTGCGACAAGTTCTGCACCTTCTGCGTCGTGCCCTATACGCGCGGCGCGGAAGTCTCGCGCCCGGTGGCGAAGATCATCGACGACGTGAAGCGCCTTGCCGACAACGGCGTGCGCGAGCTCACGCTGATCGGCCAGAACGTCAATGCCTATCACGGCGACGGGCCGGACGGAAAAACCTGGGGGCTTGGCCAATTGCTGGAGCGCCTGGCCGGGATTCCCGGCGTCGCGCGGCTGCGCTACTCGACCAGCCATCCCCGCGACGTCGATGACAGCCTGATTGCAGCCCATCGCGATCTCGATGCGCTGATGCCGTTCGTGCACCTGCCGGTGCAGTCGGGTTCGGACCGAATCCTGGCCGCCATGAACCGGAAACATACCGCCGATGATTATCGACGCGTCATCGACCGTTTCCGGTCCGCGCGCCAAGACATTGCTTTTTCATCAGATTTTATCGTCGGCTTCCCCGGGGAAAGCGAGCAAGATTTTCTCACCACACTCGCGCTTGTCACGCAAATCGGCTACGCTGCTGCGTATTCGTTCAAATACTCCGCCCGGCCGGGAACGCCGGCCGCGGACATGCAGGAGACGGTGTCCCCCGCCGAGATGGACCAGCGATTGGAGCGGCTCCAGGAACTGATCGACAGCCAGCAATCGGCCTTCAACAAGGCTGCGATTGGCTCAACGGTCGACGTGCTGTTCGAGCGTCCGGCGCGCAAGGACGGCCAGATCGTCGGCCGCACCGCCTTCCTCCAGCCTGCGCATGTGATGGCCTCGCCCGACATCATCGGACAAATCCTGCCTGTCAAAATCGACAGCCTGGAGCGCTACAGTTTCCTCGGCGAGCTCGCCGCGCCGCGAATTGCGCGCGAGCCCGCTTTATCATCCATCGCCACTGGAGCCTGAACCCTTGCCAAAAAGCGCATCGGATTCGTCTTCTATTGCTCCCAGCCGCAAATTTGACCGCGATATGCAAGTTCCGCCCGAGACCCAGGTCGTCATCGACTTCGACGACAACCGCGCCGCATCGGCGCTGGTCGGCCCCTATGGCCAGAACCTGGCGCAGATCGAGCGGCGGCTCGGCGTCGTGGTGGACTCCAAGGGCAACCACATCACCATCGGCGGCACCCGCGACGGCTGCGATGCGGCGCGCCGTGTGCTGGAGACGCTCTACGCCCACGCCGTGAAGGGGCAGGATGTCGACCAGGGCGAGGTCGAGGGCGCGATCCGCGCGGTGATCGCGCAAGGGTCCCTGTTCGAGTTCGACGCCAAATCGGCGAAGTCGGCCTTCGACAGCATCAATCTGCGCAAGCGCCCGGTGCGCGCGCGCACGGCCGCGCAGGACTCTTATATTCGCGCGCTGAAGCGCCATGAGCTCGTGTTCGGCATCGGCCCGGCCGGCACCGGCAAGACCTGGCTCGCGGTCGCGCATGCTGCACAATTGTTCGAGCGCAAGGAGGTCGACAAGATCATCCTGTCACGTCCGGCAGTCGAAGCCGGCGAGCGGCTCGGCTTCCTGCCCGGCGATCTCCGCGAGAAGGTCGATCCTTATCTGCGCCCGATCTACGACGCGCTCTACGATCTGATGGACGCACGCATCGTCGAACGCGCGCTGCAGACCGGCGAGATCGAGATCGCGCCGCTCGCCTTCATGCGCGGCCGCACGCTGACCAACGCCGCGATCATCCTCGACGAGGCCCAGAACACGACATCGATGCAGATGAAGATGTTTCTGACCCGTCTCGGCGAGAACAGCCGCATGATCGTGACCGGCGATCCCTCGCAGATCGATTTGCCGAACGGCCAGACCTCGGGGCTCGCGGAAGCGACGAAATTGCTGAGCGGCGTCGAAGGCATTGCGCAAGTTCATTTCAAAGCCGAGGACGTGATCCGCCACGAGCTCGTGGCAAGAATCGTCGCCGCCTATGAAGGGTCGCCGCAGCGGCCGCCCGCCGGCAACAAATCCTGACGAGACAACAGCGGGACCACACGGGCGCGGATCCAGCGCCTTACCGTTCCGAACAAAGCCATGTCACATCCCAACCTTCCCATGACCGAGGTCCTCGTCGTCGCCGATTGCTGGCAAAGCGAGCCTGACGCCGAAACCGTGATCCAGCGCGCCGTCGCCGCCGCCGCCGAATCTGTCGACGAGGACGTCGCGGACGCAGAAGTGGCCGTGATGCTGACCGATGATGCCGGCATCCGCACGCTCAACAGCAGCTGGCGCGGCATGGACAAGCCGACCAATGTGCTGTCTTTTCCCGCGCTCCAGCCGGAGGGCGAATGGAAGCCGGGCGATGCGCCGCGCATGCTCGGCGACATCGCGATCGCCTACGAGACCATGCGGCGCGAGGCGGACGAGGAACACAAGCCGTTCGATCATCATTTGAGTCATCTCGCCGTGCATGGTTTCCTGCATTTGATCGGCTACGATCACGAGAACGACGACGACGCGGAAGAGATGGAAGCGCTCGAAACCGAGATCCTGGCTCACCTCGGCATCCCCGATCCCTATGCAGACCGCGCGGGGACGCACTGAGATGCCGGATTCAGAGCCTATTCACGACAATCCGCGCAACACGGCCAATCTGCCGGCCGTGGTCACGCCCGGCGAGGTCACGCGCCCGACGGCGGACGGCTGGCTGCTGCGCGCCATCCGCACGCTGTTCGGCTGGAAGGCGGGATCGGTGCGCGACGATCTCCAGGTCGTGCTCGATGCGACCACGCCCGGCGATACCGGCTTCTCCGCGGTCGAGCGCACCATGCTGCGCAACATCCTCGGCCTGCACGAGCGCCGCATCGCCGACGTCATGGTGCATCGTGCCGACATCATCGCGGTGAAGCGCGACATCCCGCTCGGCGAATTGATGGACCGGTTCGAGAGCGCGGGCCATTCGCGCCTCGTGGTCTACAACGAGACGCTCGATGACCCCGTCGGCATCGTCCATATCCGCGACCTGCTCGCTTTCATGACCGCGCGGGCGCGCGTGTCGGAGGCCACCAAGACCAAGCGCAAGAAGCCGCTGCCGGCCGGGCTCGATTTGCGCACCGTCGACCTCGCGATGCCGCTGCAGGACGCGCGCATCATCCGCAAGCTGCTCTACGTGCCGCCGTCGATGCGGGCGATCGACCTGCTCGCGCAGATGCAGGCCACGCGCATTCACCTGGCGCTGGTCGTCGACGAATATGGCGGCAGCGACGGGCTGGTTTCGCTCGAGGATATCGTCGAGCAGATCGTCGGCGAGATCGACGACGAGCATGACAGCGACGAGCCGCCGTCGATCGTACGGCTGCCCGACAACGCTTTCATCGCCGATGCCCGCGCCAGCCTCGACGACGTCCGCACGGTGATCGGCGAGGACTTCGTCACCGGCGAGGCCGGCGAGGAAGTCGAGACGCTGGGCGGCTACCTCGTCAGTTTCGTCGGGCGCCTGCCGGTGCGCGGCGAGGTGATCTCGGGCCCCGGCCATTACGAGGTCGAGGTGCTCGATGCCGATCCGCGCCGCGTCAAGCGGTTGCGCATCTCGACGCGGAAGGAACGCCCGGCGCCGCGGACCCAGCGCGAAAGCCGCCGCCGCGAGACCACGCCCGAGAGCGGCCAGCCGCCGGCGGGCGACACACCGACCCCGCCGCCTGCCGACGGGACCGGCCCGCAGTGAGCGCATTCCAGCGACTTCGGCAAATTGCGCTTGCCATCATCCTGACCTGGGGATGGAAGCGCGCGCTGCTTGCGACGGCGTGCGGTGCGCTGTCGGTGCTGGCGCTGGCCCCGTTCAATGCCTGGCCGGTGCTGTTTATCACCTTCCCCGTGATGGTCTGGCTGATCGATGGCGCCGGCGCCGGACGATATGGCGGCGTCCCCGCCGCGGCGCTGACCGGCTACTGGTTCGGGCTCGGCTATTTCGTCCCCGGCCTCTACTGGATCGGCTACGCCTTTTTTGTCGACGCGGATGTGTTTGCCTGGCTGACGCCGTTCGCGGTGTTGGGCCTGCCGGCCTATCTCTCCATTTTCACCGCGATCGGCTTCGCGCTGGCCCGCCTGCTCTGGACCAAGGATGCCACCCGCATTCTCGCGCTCGCCGCGAGCCTCACGGTCAGCGAGTGGTTGCGCGGGCACGTGCTGACCGGCTTTCCCTGGAACGCGTTCGGTTATGGGCTGTCGGAGCCGCTCGCACTGGCGCAGACGGCCTCGCTGATTGGCCAGTGGGGCATGACGTTCCTCACGGTTGCGATCTTCGCGGCACCTGCGGTGCTGATCGACCGCACGCGCGACCGCAGCCTCGCATGGCGCGTGCCGGCCGGGGCCGTTGCGCTGCTGGTCGTGATGGGCATCTTCGGCGCCATCCGCATGGCGCTGCATCCGACCACAATGGTTGCGGGTGCCAAGCTGCGCCTGATGCAGCCGAACCTCCAGCAGGACCAAAAATTCAACTACTCCGCCAAGGCGGAGGTGATGAAGAAATATCTCGCGCTGTCGGATCGCGCCTCTGGACCGCAATCGACCGGCGTGAGCGCCGCCACGATCTTGATCTGGCCGGAATCCGCCTTTCCGTTCTTCCTGACCCGCGAAGCCGACGCGATGGCGCAAATCGCCGAACTGCTGCCCAAGGGCACGGTGCTGATCACCGGATCGGTCCGCGCCCCCGATCTGCCGCCGGGCAAGCCGATCACGCGGGCCTACAATTCGATCTACGTGATCGATCACGATGGCAGCGTGCTCGCGGTCTACGACAAGCTGCACCTCGTTCCGTTCGGCGAATTTCTTCCCTACCAGAATTTGATGGAGAAGCTCGGCTTCGAACAACTGACGCGGATACGCGGCGGCTTCATTCCCGGCACGGTGCGCCGTGTGCTGCCGATACCGGGGGCGCCGCCCGCGCTGCCGTTGATCTGCTACGAGGCGATCTTCCCCGGCGAGGTCGGGACGCGCGACGAGCGCCCGGGCTGGATGGTGAACCTCACCAATGACGGCTGGTTCGGCATCTCGACCGGACCTTACCAGCATCTGGAGCAGGCGCGGATGCGCGCCATCGAGCTCGGACTGCCGCTGGTCCGCTCCGCGAACACCGGCATCTCGGCGGTGATCGATCCGGTGGGACGCACAGTGGCCAGCCTCGGTCTCGGAATCGAAGGCATTTTGGACGCAGGTCTGCCCACCGCAATCCCGCCCACCATCTATGCGAGAGTCGGAGACATCCCCGCAGCCATGCTCGTCGCGCTGGCTGTGATTTTGGCGGTGCGACGACGTGTTGCCAAACGGCACCCCTGATCGCGCCGTCGCTAGCGGTTTCCAGCGAGGCGGCCGGAAACCTTTGACAACCGTAGTCCCACGGTTGACAGATTGCACGCGGGCTCCCCATTCTGCACCGGCTGCACAAGACAGCGGTGCATTGCTAAATTTCTCCGCAATGTTTCCCCAATCAGGGTGAAGTTTTGACGTCGCTGTCACCCGAGGCAATACTTTCATTGCGCCGACGGTGGTGTTTGGAGGGCTGAGGACATGTCGAAAGCGCCCAACCCTGTTGACAAATATGTCGGCAGTCGCGTGCGCATGCGCCGCATCATGTTGGGCATGAGTCAGGAAAAGCTCGGTGAAGCTTTAGGCCTGACTTTCCAGCAGATTCAGAAGTACGAGAAGGGCACGAACCGCGTCGGCGCAAGCCGAATCCAGCAGATTGCGGAGATTCTGCAGGTGCCGGTGTCGTTCCTGTTCGAGGGCGGACCGAGTGGTGTGGCCGGCCCCGACGGCTTCGCGGAAGGCGCATCTCCCTCTTATGTCTCCGACTTCCTGGCGACATCGGAAGGGCTGGCGCTGACCAAGGCGTTCACCCGAATCACCGATTCGAAGCTGCGCCGTTCAATCGTCGATCTCGTCGAGCAGATCGCCGCCCGCGAAGGCCCGGACAAGCGCTGACGCGCCAACTCATTCCGATTTGAGGCTGCGCCAAATCTGGCCTATGTCGTCATTTGCGGGTGCTGCTTTGCGCTGCCTCCGCCGAGATGATGCGATTCGAAGGCACAGATACGTTCATGGCGAGCTCCAATTCGTTCGATTCCCAAATTATTCTCGATGGTATCCGCCGCTGGGTGGAGATCGAGACGCCGACGGAAGTGCCCGCACAGGTCAACAAGCTGACCTCGATGGTTGCCGACCACTATCGCGATCTGCCCGTCACGCTCGAACGCGTCGCCGGCGTCGATGGCTGCGGCGGTCATCTCGTGGTGCGTTCGGCCTGGGGCCAGGACCGGCCCGGTATCCTGGTGCTCAGCCATCTCGATACCGTTCATCCCATGGGCTTCATTGCGCGCCTGCCGTTCAAGGTCGAAGGCGACAGCGCGTTCGGTCCCGGCATCTACGACATGAAGGGCGGCGCCTACATCGCCTATCACGCCTTTCGCGAGCTTTGCGGTGCACCCGAGCGGCCGCCGCTCGGCATCACCCACATGTTCACCTCCGACGAGGAGATCGGCAGCCCGACCTCGCGCGCGCTCATCGAGGCGGAAGGGCGCAAGGCCAAGTACGTGCTGGTCACGGAACCGGCGCGCGACGGCGGCAAGATCGTCACCGGACGCAAGGGCGTCGGGCGATTCAAGATTTACATCAAGGGCGTGCCCGCACATGCCGGCTCGCGGCCCGAAGACGGCCGCAGCGCCGTGCGCGAGCTCGCCAATGTCATCCAGACGCTGGAAGGGATGAATGATCTCAAGCGCGGCGTCACCGTTAATGTCGGCGTGGTGCGCGGCGGCACGCGGCCCAACGTCACGCCGGAAGAGGCCTTTGCCGAAGTCGATTTGCGCGTGCCTGGCTTCAACGATGCCGAAGAATTCGTCGGCAAGATTCTTGGGCTGACATCGAAGACCGACGGCGTCACCGTCACCGTTACCGGCGAGCTCAACCGTCCGCCCTATGAGAAGGGCAATGCGGGCGCCTCGCTGTACGAGCACGCCAGGACGCTGGCCGCGGAGATCGGCTTCGAGCTGATCGACACCAACACCGGCGGCGGCTCGGACGGCAATTTCACCGCGCCCTATACCGGCACGCTCGACGGGCTCGGCGTCGACGGCAAGGGCGCACACACCCATTATGAGCAGCTCTACGTCTCCTCGCTCGAGCCGCGCGCGCGGCTGCTCCATCGCCTGTACCAGACGCTGCGATGAGCGAACGCAAATCAGATCCCGATCGCGCGGACGGCGAGCGCGCCTTCTTCGGACGGCGCAAGGGCCACAAGCTCAGGCAGCACCAGGCCGAGCTGGTCGACCATCTGCTGCCGCATCTCGCGCTCGACATCACGACGGAGCGGCCGGCGAGCGCCGCTGAGATCTTCGATCCAGCAGCCGACGACGTACGGCTCGAGATCGGCTTCGGCGGCGGCGAGCATCTGGCGGCGGAAGCACAGAACTTCGCGACGACGGGCTTCATCGGCTGCGAGCCCTATGTCAACGGCATGGCAAAGATCCTCGCGCAGATCGAGGCCGCCAACATCGCCAACATCCGCCTGTTCGCCGGCGACGCCGCCGAGCTGCTGGCCTGGCTGCCGGACGCGTCGCTGTCGCGGATCGATCTGATCCACCCCGATCCCTGGCCGAAGCGGCGACACTGGAAGCGCCGCTTCGTTCAGGACCGGACGATCGTCGCAATGGCGCGCGTGCTGAAGCCGGGCGGTGAATTCCGCTTCGTCTGCGATATCGACGACTACTGCGCCTGGACGCTGTCGCATCTTGCGCGCGCGCCGGATTTTCAGTGGCTTGCGGAACGCGCCGATGATTTTCGTCAGCCCTGGGCCGGCTACACCATGACGCGCTATGGACGAAAAGCCGCGCGCGAAGGGCGCAAGGCGGCATATCTGCGATTCAAACGGAAATGATTGTCGTTCCGGGGCGATGCGCAGCATCGAACCCGGAAGTTCGAGATTCTCAGGTGCGCAAGTGCGCACCATAGTTCGCGCCTCGCGCGCCCCGGAATGACTGGAGAAATGATCTCAGATCGTCTGCCGATTGCGCCAGAATTTCACGACGCGCTCTGCGGTCGTCGGCATCAGGCGCGTGAAGTTCACGCGCGCTTGCTCAAGATCGGCATCGGCCGGCATGCGATGCGGCCCGTACCACATCAGGATCAGCGCGCGCACCGTGGGCCAGCCGAGATTCAGGACCCGTCCGAGGATCAGGATCGGATCGTAGCGGTCGCCCGCGATCAGGCGATTGAGCATCGAAAGCCTGACGCCGGCCATCGCCGCGAGCGTGGCGACCGATTCCTCGTATTTTTGTGCCTTGGCAAAACCGAGCAGCGCGCTTTCGCCGAGATGGCCGCCGCGATGCAGGCCAAGCACCGTACGTTGCGCGGCGGAGAAATCGCGCCGCGGGCCGGGCGGCAGCGCGGCTTCCTCGATCGACGCCATGGCGCGCTTGATCTCGACCTGGCGCGTCGGATTGACCACGATGGACAGGCGACGGCGAATGACATCGAGCGTGCCGTCCAGGAGTTCCTTGAGGTGCTCGCCGGAGAGATCTTCGCGCTGGCCAATCTTGAGCGTCAGCACGCCATCCTGGCTCGCGCGCTTGATCAATTCCGAATAGCCACCGGCTGAGAAGACCGCACCGGCATTGCCCGCGGCGCGGCGCACCACGTCGCGATCGCCGCGATCGACCAACACGTCGGTGATCTCAGTCGACAGGGTCGGCCGATCCGTCATCGCCAGCAGATGGCCCTGGCCCTTCAGCCGGGCGATCTCGACCAGCGCAGCTTCATCGAGCACGGGCGATCGGCGCAGCACCGGGCCCGCCACCAGGATTTCGTTTTCACGCGCGAACTGCCCCACCAAGTGAGGCGGTGCATTGTCCAGCCGCGAGAAGCGCTCGGCGAGATCGACGCGCGAGGCCAGCTCCGCATGCGGAACGAGATCGATCAGAAGATTGTCGAAGAGATCGACGAGCTCGGGACGGAGTTTTGACGCGTCCTGAAAGAACAGCGCAGCAATGGCGCTCGCGATCTCGCCACGACGCCGGGGATCGCCGCGTTTGACGATATCGTCCAGTCCGGGAATGAGCGACGTGGCAACGGTCATGAAACGCAACTCGAATATGGCACGCCGTGGGCGCGCCATAGGCTGAAGCCGCCCCACAACCGCGAAAATTAGGCCCGCTTCATGAAGGAAGCGTTGCTCTGGCGCTGCCAGCCGGGGCGCAAAAAGCCCGCATCCGGCTGCGATGGGCCTTGTCCGGGAGGGCGGAAAGGGCTATATCAGGGCCAATTCATCTTCTCATACGATCCGCGTAGTGAGAGTGGGCCCGAAAGGACCCGCTCTTTTTTATTACCTGAACGCGGCTTGGCGGAAGGTGCGGCCCGACGGACTGTCGGGAAAGTTCCGAAGCGGGCTTTGACGTTTTAACCAAGCCTTAACCATCGAGCGCCTTGACCTCTGATATGACCGAACCGAACACTGGTTCCACCGATGCCGAGTTGCTGGCCGAGCCGAGGCTCGTGGTCGAGCCAGGCGCGGCAGCACGGGTGTCTGCGGTCGCGGCGCCAGTGCTCGAGGGCATGGGTTACCGTCTGGTGCGGATCCGCATTTCCGGGGAAGCCGGCTGCACCGTGCAGATCATGGCCGAGAGGCCGGACGGCTCGATGCAGCTCGAGGATTGCGAGGCGATCTCGCGGGCCCTGTCGCCCGTGCTCGACGTCGCCGACCCCATTGATCGCGCCTACCGGCTGGAAATCTCCTCGCCGGGGATCGACCGCCCGCTGGTGCGCCGCTCCGATTTCGAGCGCTATTCCGGCCATCTGGTCAAGATCGATATGGCAGTCGCCCATGAAGGGCGCAAGCGGTTCCGTGGCACGCTCGGTGCCGTCGAAGGCGACCGCGTGCATCTGCACCGCGACGACGCCAAGGCGAACGACGATGCCGACGTGCTCCTGACGATGGAAGATATCGCCGAGGCGCGGCTGGTGCTGACCGATGAGCTGATCGCGGAATCCATGCGGCGCGGCAAGGCCGAGGAGCGCCAGATGCGCCGTGATCTCGGCATCGCGCCGCCGCAGGCACCGCACGCGGAGATCAGTGCGAAGACCACCAAGAACACCAAGCCGAAAAAGAAGCCGGCCCCGACCAATACGAAGAAACATCGCCTTGCCGCCGAACGAGCGCGACGCGGCGAGATCGAGCCTGACGAAGGAGACTAGCCATGGCAGTCAGCGCCAATCGACTTGAATTGCTCCAGATCGCCGACGCCGTCGCCCGCGAGAAATCGATCGACCGCGGCATCGTCATCGCGGCGATGGAAGATGCCATCGCCAAGGCGGCGCGTGCCCGTTACGGCAGCGAGACTGACGTTCACGCCGAGATCGACCCGAAGAAGGGCGAGCTGCGGCTGTCGCGTCACATGCTGGTGGTCGACAAGGTCGAAAATCATTCCAACCAGATCTCGCTGGTCGATGCGCAGCGCGCCAACCCCGGCGCCCAGGTCGGCGACACCATCGCCGACACCCTGCCGCCGCTGGAATACGGCCGCATCGCCGCGCAGTCGGCCAAGCAGGTGATCGTGCAGAAGGTGCGCGAAGCCGAGCGCGACCGGCAATATCAGGAATTCAAGGACCGCATCGGCGACATCGTCAACGGCGTCGTCAAGCGCGTCGAATATGGCAGCGTGATCGTCGACCTTGGCCGCGGTGAAGCCATCATCCGGCGCGACGAGATGCTGCCGCGCGAAGTGTTCCGCAACGGCGACCGCGTCCGCGCCTACATCTTCGACGTCCGCCGCGAGACCCGCGGTCCGCAGATTTTCCTGTCCCGCACCCATCCGCAGTTCATGGCAAAACTGTTCGCGCAGGAAGTGCCTGAAATCTACGACGGTATCGTCGAGATCAAGGCGGTCGCCCGCGATCCGGGCTCGCGCGCGAAAATCGGCGTGATTTCCCGCGATTCCTCGGTCGATCCGGTCGGCGCCTGCGTCGGTATGCGCGGCTCGCGCGTGCAGGCCGTCGTGAACGAACTGCAGGGCGAGAAGATCGACATCATTCCGTGGTCGCCCGACATCGCGACCTTCGTGGTCAACGCGCTGGCGCCGGCGGAAGTCTCCAAGGTCGTCATCGACGAAGACCGCGAGCGCATCGAGGTCGTGGTGCCCGACACCAACAACCAGCTCTCGCTGGCGATCGGTCGTCGCGGCCAGAACGTCCGCCTCGCCTCGCAGCTCACCGGCTGGGACATCGACATCCTGACCGAGCAGGAGGAATCGGAGCGCCGCCAGGCCGACTTCGAGAACTCCACCCGTGTCTTCATGGAATCGCTCAATGTCGACGAGGTGGTCGGCCAGTTGCTCGCGTCCGAAGGCTTTACCTCGGTCGAGGAACTCGCGATGGTGGATCTCAAGGAACTCGCCGGGATCGAGGGTTTCGACGAAGAGACCGCACAGGAGCTCCAGAACCGGGCCCGCGAATATCTCGATCAGCAGGAAGCCGAGATCGAGGCCCGCCGCAAGGAACTCGGTGTCGAGGACGGCGTGAAGGAGGTCCCCGGCGTCACCTCGAAGATGCTGGTGAAGTTCGGCGAGAACGACATCAAGTCGGTCGAGGACCTCGCCGGCTGCGCCACCGACGATCTGGTCGGCTGGACCGAGCGCAAGGAAGGCGGCGAGCAGACCAAGTTTGCCGGCGCGCTCGACGGTCTCGGCGTCTCCCGCGACGATGCGGAAGCCATGATCATGCAGGCCCGCGTCAAGGCCGGCTGGATCACCGAGGCTGACCTCGCCAAGCCGGCCGAAGAGGCTGAGGCGACCGAAGATCAGCCGGCTTAAGGGCAAAGGAGAATGTCGCCCGGATGCTCACCGATACTGACACCGAACTCGACCATGGACCGCGGACCGAAAGGTCCGCGACCATGCGTATGTGCGCGGTCAGCCGCGAGGTCCGGCCGATCGACGATCTGATCCGCTTCGTCGTATCGCCGCAAGGCGACATAGTTCCCGATCTCAAGCGCAAGCTGCCCGGACGGGGCATGTGGGTCACGGCATCGCGACAGGTGGTTGCGGAAGCCGTGCGGCGTCACCAATTTACCAAAGCCTTCAAGCGCGACCTGCGCATTCCCCCGACGCTCCCCGCCGACATCGAGGCGCTTCTGGTTCGGAGCGTGACCGAAGTCCTTGGGATCGCCGCCAAGGCGAGGCAGATCGTCGCCGGTTTCGGCAAGGTCGAGAGCGCCCTGCGGGAAGGCACGGTCGAGGTCCTGATCCATGCCAGCGACGGGGCCGCGGACGGAATCCGCAAATTGGACATGCTGGCGCGGCAAAATGACGGAAATCGCGGTGTTCAGCCGCCGATTCCCGTCGTCACCGCATTGAAATCGATAGAATTGGATTTGGCACTTACCCGGTCAAATGTGATACATGCTGCCCTGCTCGCGGGCCCGGCGAGCAAGTCATTCCTGTCACGTAGCCAGATGCTGGTCCGATACCGGATGGCGGACGCTGACAAGACTGCCGAAAAGCCCGGCCAGGATTTCTGAGAGACAACGACGACCCGATTGGACGGTGCGGCAACGCACAACACTGACAAATCAGGATTAGGACTGCTGAATGGTTGATACCAAGACCCCTGACGACAAGAAGCTGAGCGTTCCGAGCAAGACGCTATCGCTCAAGCCGCGCGTCGAAACGGGCACTGTGCGCCAGAGCTTCAGCCATGGCCGCAGCAAGCAGGTCGTGGTCGAGAAGCGCGGCAAGCGCCGTATCGACGGCAGCCCTGAGCCGCAGGCACCCACGGTTGTTGCAAAGCCGGCGCCAGCTGCACCTGCGCCCGCCCCTTCACGCCCCGCGCCGCAGCGTAACGCCGGCTCCGGCGTCGTGCTGCGTACGCTGACCGAGGATGAACGCTCCGCCCGCGCCAGCGCGCTCGCCGATGCCAAGGTGCGCGAAGTCGAAGAGCGCCGCCAGGCCGAGGAAGAGGCCCAGCGCCGCTCCGTTCGCGAGGCCGCCGAACGCGCCGAGCGCGAAGCCGCCGAGTCCCGCCGCAAGGCCGAGGAAGAGCGCCATCGTCACGAGGACGAGGCCAAGCGCAAGGCCGAGACTGAAGCCAAGAAGCGCTTTGGCGAAGGCGAGCAGTCGGCAGCGGCCGCGCGTCCCGCGGCAGCCGCTTCGGCAACCAGCGCTCCGCGCTCCGCGACGACCACGACGCGTCCTGCGGCGACGACCACCCGTCCGGGGACCACCACGGCGCGGCCGGCCGGCCCGCCGGCGCGCGCCCCCGGCGTTGCGGCCGGTCCCGACGAGGACGATGGTCCGCGCCAGATCCGCCGAGGTCCCGGCGGCGCCGCGCGTCCTGTCGTCGCTCCCAAGCCCACCCACAAGCCCGGCCCGCAGAAAGAGCGCGGCCGCCTGACGGTCGTCACTGCGCTCAATGCCGACGAGGTTCGCGAGCGCTCGATCGCCTCGTTCCGTCGCCGCACCCAGCGCCTGAAGGGCCACGCCGCCAACGAGCCGAAGGAAAAGCTCATCCGCGAGGTGATCATTCCGGAAGCGATCACCATCCAGGAACTCGCCAACCGCATGGCCGAACGCGCGGTTGATGTCATCCGCATGCTGATGAAGCAGGGCGCGATGCACAAGATCACCGACGTGATCGACGCCGACACCGCGCAACTGATCGCCGAAGAGCTCGGTCACACCGTCAAGCGCGTCGCCGCGTCCGACGTTGAAGAAGGCCTGTTCGACGCCGTCGACGATTCCAACGACACCGAGACGCGTTCTCCGGTCGTGACCGTGATGGGCCACGTCGATCACGGCAAGACCTCGCTGCTCGACGCGCTCCGGCATGCCAACGTTGTCTCCGGCGAAGCCGGCGGCATCACCCAGCATATCGGCGCCTACCAGGTGGTGTCGCCCGAGAGCGGCAAGAAGATCACCTTCATCGACACGCCCGGCCACGCCGCCTTCACCGCGATGCGCGCCCGCGGCGCCAAGGTCACCGACATCGTCGTGCTGGTGGTCGCTGCCGATGACGGCGTCATGCCGCAGACGATCGAAGCCATCAACCACGCCAAGGCGGCACGCGTGCCGATCATTGTTGCGATCAACAAGATCGACAAGCCCGATGCCAAGCCCGAGCGCGTGCGCACCGAGCTGCTCCAGCACGAGGTGCAGGTGGAATCCTTCGGCGGCGACGTCGTCGATGTCGAGGTGTCCGCCAAGAACAAGACCAACCTCGACAAGCTGCTCGAGATGATCGCGCTCCAGG
Source organism: Bradyrhizobium diazoefficiens (assembly GCF_016616885.1). NCBI lineage: Bacteria > Pseudomonadati > Pseudomonadota > Alphaproteobacteria > Hyphomicrobiales > Nitrobacteraceae > Bradyrhizobium > Bradyrhizobium diazoefficiens. The sequence goes on from NZ_CP067102.1 coordinate 50,943, forward strand.
CCGAAATCCTCGACCTGAAGACCAATTCGGAGCGCCCGGCCGAAGGCACCGTGATCGAAGCCAAGCTCGATCGCGGCCGTGGTCCGGTCGCGACCGTGCTGGTCCAGCGCGGCACGCTCCGTGTCGGCGACATCATCGTTGCCGGCGCCGAAATGGGCCGCGTCCGCGCGCTGATCTCGGATCAGGGCGAGACGGTTCAGGAAGCCGGTCCCTCGGTGCCGGTCGAAGTGCTCGGCTTCAACGGTCCGCCGGAAGCCGGCGATCGCCTCGCGGTGGTCGAGAACGAAGCCCGCGCCCGTCAGGTCACGAGCTACCGCGCGCACCAGAAGCGCGAGAACGCGGCTGCCTCGATCTCCGGCATGCGCGGCTCGCTCGAGCAGATGATGTCGCAGTTGAAGACGGCGGGCCGCAAGGAATTCCCGCTGATCATCAAGGCCGACGTGCAGGGCTCGCTGGAAGCGATCCTCGGCTCGCTGGAGAAGCTCGGCACCGACGAAGTCGCAGCCCGCATCCTGCATGCAGGCGTCGGCGGCATCTCGGAGTCCGACGTGACGCTCGCGGAAGGTTTCAACGCCGCGATCATCGGCTTCTCGGTTCGTGCCAACAAGGAGGCGGCTGCGGCCGCCAAGCGCAACGGCATCGAGATCCGCTACTACAACATCATCTACGACCTCGTGGACGACGTGAAGAAGGCGATGAGCGGCCTGCTCGCGCCGACCTTGCGCGAAACCATGCTGGGCAATGCTTCGATCCTGGAGATCTTCAACATCTCCAAGGTCGGCAAGGTTGCCGGCTGCCGCGTCACCGACGGCACCGTGGAACGCGGCGCCAATGTGCGCCTGATCCGCGACAACGTCGTCGTGCACGAAGGCAAGCTGTCGACGCTGAAGCGCTTCAAGGACGAAGTGAAGGAAGTCCAGTCCGGTCAGGAATGCGGCATGGCCTTCGAGAACTATCACGACATGCGTGCCGGTGACGTGATCGAGTGTTATCGCGTGGAGACGATCCAGCGCTCCCTGTAAGTCCAAATCTTACCGAAGCGCCCGGATCTTTTTGAACTGAAATTGCAGGAGTGCGATGGCCGGATTTTTTCCGGCCATCCACGCCTCATTCGTTCCGACAGGACAAATGACAATGCTCGTGTCCCAAACGCGGGCACGACGAGGTGATTTCCGACTATGCCGCGCCATCATCAGAAAAAGAGTTCCGCGCCCGGCGGCTCGCAGCGTCAGCTGCGCGTCGGCGAGCAGGTTCGCCACGCGATAGCCGATATTCTGGCGCAAGGGACTGTGCATGATGCGGACCTCGAAGGTCACATCATCACCGTGCCGGAGGTGCGGATGTCGCCCGACCTGAAGCTCGCGACGGTCTACGTGATGCCGCTCGGTGGCCGCGACACCGAGATCATCATCGCTGCGCTCGAGCGCAACAAGAAATTCCTGCGCGGCGAAGTCGCGCGGCGCGTTAACCTGAAATTTGCACCTGATCTTCGCTTCCGCGTCGACGAACGATTCGACGAAGCGGAACGGATCGAGAAGCTTTTGCGAACACCTGCGGTGCAGAAGGACCTGGAACAGGATCCGGACTCGGATCGGGAAGAAGAGCAATGATGATGGACCCGGCTCACGGCACGATCGGCAGCGAAGAGCCCGATATGCACGACATGCAGAAAAATAATTTTGCAGACGTCGGCGGTGATGTTCAGCCGCATCAGGAGGCGCGTCGCGTCAACAACGATCCGCGCGCCAACAAGCAGAAGGGCAATCAGCCGCGCCGCGACCGGCGCGACGTGCACGGCTGGGTCGTGCTCGACAAGCCGATCGGGATGACGTCGACGCAGGCGGTTGCCGTCCTCAAGCGCCTGTTCAACGCCAAGCGTGCGGGACATGCCGGCACCCTCGACCCGCTCGCTTCCGGCGGCCTGCCGATCGCGCTCGGCGAAGCCACCAAAACCGTTCCCTTCGTCATGGACGGCCGCAAGCGCTACCGCTTCACCGTGTGCTGGGGCGAGGAGCGCGACACCGACGACATCGAAGGCCAGGTCACCGCGACCTCGGACCAGCGCCCGACCCGGGACGCCATCCTGGCCCTGCTGCCCCGTTTCACCGGGGTGATCGAGCAGGTCCCGCCGCGCTATTCGGCGATCAAGGTCCAGGGCGAGCGGGCCTATGACCTCGCGCGCGACGGCGAGGTCGTGGAACTGGCGCCCCGCCCGGTCGAGATTCACCATTTAAACCTTGTGGATCAACCTGATAACGACCGGGCCGTGTTCGAGGCCGAGTGCGGCAAGGGCACCTATGTCCGGGCGCTCGCCCGCGATATGGGCCGGATTCTCGGTACTTTCGGCCATATCTGCGCGCTGCGGCGGACCCTGGTCGGCCCATTTGGCGAAAATGACATGATTCCGCTGGATCAGCTGGAGGCTTTATGCGATAGAGCCGCGTCCGGCGAGGGAAGCCTCGCCGACGCGCTGATGCCCGTTGAGACCGCGCTGGACGACATCCCGGCACTGGCCGTCACTCGGGCTGATGCGGCAAGGCTCCATCGGGGCCAAGCCGTTTTGTTGCGCGGACGGGATGCGCCCACAAGTAGCGGCACAGTCTATGTCACGGTGGCAGGCCGTCTTTTGGCGCTTGCCGAAGTTGGCAATGGCGAAATCATCCCCAAGCGTGTGTTCAACCTGACCGGCTTGACTGCCTCAACCGGTCGCAACGAGAGAAATTGACGATGTCGATTGCCGCAGAACGCAAAGCGGAAGTCATCAAGACGAATGCCAACAAGGTTGGCGACACCGGCTCGCCGGAGGTTCAGGTCGCGATCCTGTCGGAACGCATCAACAACCTGACCAACCATTTCAAGACGCACGTGAAGGACAACCATTCGCGTCGCGGCCTCTTGAAGCTGGTCTCGACCCGCCGTTCGCTGCTCGACTACCTGAAGAAGCGGGACGAGGCGCGGTACAAGGCGCTGCTCGAGAAGCACAACATTCGTCGGTAAGAGTTCTTGCGCGCGCCACCGGCGCGCGTTTTTGCGCGTGATTTCGAGCGAAAGCGCTTGTTTTAAGGTTTTTGATCGAGCCTCACGCGTATGTCCGGTGCGGGCCAATGCTGCTTCGCATCCGGGGGCATGATGGGCGAAGACCGCGGTTCGGTGTTCGCGCTCGTGCCGACTGACAGTCCAGCAGCAATCCGGCGGCTGGGCGCAACGGGCAAGGTGCCCGTATGACCCGAAAGGATGGACGCCATCCGACATCCAAAAACCATGGCAGGATCGCAGGACGCTGATCGCCCGCTCCGATCAGCGTCCTGCAATCTTGACATGGTTTTTGTTTTTCGAGCCGTCCCTTCTTTCGAGAAACCATGAAAGAAGACCTCTATGTTCAACAAGCATTCAGTCGAGATCGACTGGGGTGGACGCCCTCTCAAGCTCGAAACCGGCAAAATCGCACGCCAGGCCGACGGCGCAGTCATCGCCACCTATGGCGAGACCGTGGTGCTCGCCACCGTCGTCGCGGCGAAGGCGCCGCGTGAAGGCGTCGACTTCCTGCCCCTGACTGTCGACTACCAGGAGAAGACCTACGCAGCTGGCCGCATTCCCGGCGGCTATTTCAAGCGCGAGGGTCGTCCGACCGAGAAGGAGACGCTGGTCTCCCGCCTGATCGACCGTCCGATCCGTCCGCTGTTCGTCGACGGCTGGCGCAACGAGACCCAGGTGATCGCCACCGTGCTGTCGCACGACATGGAGAACGATCCCGACATCGTCGCGCTGGTGGCCTCCTCGGCCGCGCTGACCCTGTCCGGCGCGCCCTTCAAGGGCCCGATCGGCGCTGCCCGCGTCGGCTTCGCCAATGACGAGTTCATCCTCAACCCGACGCTCGACGAGATGGTCGACACCCAGCTCGATCTGGTCGTCGCCGGCACCGCCGACGCCGTGCTGATGGTGGAGTCGGAAGCCAAGGAGCTGAACGAAGACATCATGCTCGGCGCCGTGATGTTCGGTCACCGCCACTTCCAGCCGGTCATCAACGCGATCATCGAGCTCGCCGAGAAGGCCGCCAAGGAGCCGCGCGAAGTCACCGTCATCGACAATTCCGCGCTTGAGAAGGAAATGCTCGGCCTCGTCGAGCAGGAGCTGCGCTCCGCCTACGCCATTCCGGTCAAGCAGGATCGCTACGCGGCGGTCGGCAAGGTCAAGGAAAAGGTGATCGCCCACTACTTCCCCGAAGGGCAGGAGCCGAAATACGACAAGCTGCGCATCGGCGGCGTGTTCAAGGAGCTCGAAGCCAAGATCGTTCGCTGGAACATCCTCGACACCGGCAAGCGCATCGACGGCCGTGACTCAAAGACCGTTCGCAACATCGTCGCCGAAGTCGGCGTGCTGCCCCGCGCGCACGGCTCGGCGCTGTTCACCCGCGGCGAGACCCAGGCGATGGTCGTGACCACGCTCGGCACCGGCGAGGACGAGCAGTACATCGACGCGCTGTCGGGAACGTACAAAGAGACGTTCCTGCTGCACTACAACTTCCCTCCCTACTCGGTCGGTGAGACCGGTCGCCTCGGCGGCACCAAGCGCCGCGAGATCGGCCACGGCAAGCTCGCCTGGCGCGCGATCCACCCGGTGCTGCCGCCGCATCATGAGTTCCCCTACACCACGCGCGTGGTGTCGGAGATCACCGAATCGAACGGCTCGTCCTCGATGGCTTCGGTCTGCGGCGCTTCGCTCGCGCTGATGGATGCCGGCGTACCGTTGAAGCGGCCGACCGCGGGCATCGCGATGGGCCTGATCCTCGAAGACAAGCGCTTCGCGGTTCTCTCGGACATCCTCGGTGACGAAGACCATCTCGGCGACATGGACTTCAAGGTTGCCGGTACGGAAGCGGGCATCACCTCGCTCCAGATGGACATCAAGATCGAGGGCATCACCGAAGAGATCATGAAGGTGGCGCTCGCTCAGGCCAAGGATGGGCGTATCCACATCCTCGGCGAGATGGCCAAGGCGCTCACCAACGCCCGCGCCGAGCTCGGCGAATACGCGCCGCGCATCGAGACCTTCAAGATCGCCACCGACAAGATCCGCGAAGTGATCGGCACCGGCGGCAAGGTGATCCGCGAGATCGTCGAGAAGACCGGCGCCAAGGTCAACATCGAGGACGACGGCACCGTGAAGGTCGCCTCCGCTGACGGCGAGGCGATGAAGGCCGCGATCAAGTGGATCAAGTCGATCGCATCCGATCCGGAAGTCGGCCAGATCTATGACGGCACCGTCGTCAAGGTGATGGAGTTCGGCGCCTTCGTGAACTTCTTCGGCTCCAAGGACGGTCTCGTCCACATCAGCCAGCTCGCTTCTGCGCGCGTGCAGAAGACCTCCGACGTCGTCAAGGAAGGCGACAAGGTCAAGGTCAAGCTGCTCGGCTTCGACGACCGCGGCAAGACCCGGCTGTCGATGAAGGTCGTCGACCAGACCACCGGCGAAGACCTCGAAGGCAAGGGCGGCGAGGGCGAGAAGGCCCCGCGCGAAGCGGCCGGCGAGTAATCGCTCGGCACCACGTCAGAGACACGAAGGGCGGCCTCGCGGCCGCCCTTTTTGTTTGTGTTCTCTGAGCTCAGGGATCAGGCCGCGAGGTCGAACCGATCGAGGTTCATCACCTTGGTCCAGGCCTTGGCAAAATCCTGCACGAACTGCTGCTTCGCATCCGACGAGGCATAGACCTCGGCGAAGGCGCGGAGCTGCGAGTGCGAGCCGAAGATGAGATCGGCGCGCGTGCCGGTCCACTTCACCGCATTGGTCTTGCGGTCACGGCCCTCGTAGGAGCCGTCAGCGGCCGGCGTCCACTGCGTGCTCATGTCGAGCAGGTTGACGAAGTAGTCGTTGGAGAGCGTGCCCACCTTGGCGGTGAAGACGCCGTGCTTCGAACCGTTCGCATTGGCACCGAGCACCCGCAGGCCGCCGACGAGCACCGTCATCTCCGGCCCGGTGAGCTTCAGAAGCTGCGCGCGATCGACGAGGGCTTCCTCCTGCTGCAGGAACTGATGCTTCTTGCCGACGTAGTTGCGGAAGCCATCGGCTCGCGGCTCGAGCGGAGCAAAGGACTCGACGTCGGTCTGATCCTGCGTCGCATCCATGCGGCCCGGCGTGAACGCGACCTTGACGTCGACGCCGGCATCGTTGGCGGCCTTCTCGACCGCGGCAGAACCGCCGAGCACGATGAGGTCCGCGATCGAGACCTTCTTGGCGCTGGATGACGTGTTGAAGTCCTTCTGGATCGCTTCGAGCTTGCCGAGCACCTTGGAGAGCTGGGCCGGCTGGTTCACTTCCCAGTCCTTCTGCGGGGCAAGACGGATGCGCGCGCCATTGGCGCCGCCGCGCTTGTCCGAGCCACGGAACGTCGAGGCCGACGCCCAGGCGGTCGAGACCAGCTCCGACACCGAGAGGCCCGAAGCCAGGATCTTGGTCTTCAGTGCAGCCACGTCCTGATCGTTGACCAGCTCGTGGTCGACCTTCGGAATCGGATCCTGCCAAATCAGCGTCTCCTTCGGCACCAGCGGGCCGAGGTAGCGCTGAATCGGACCCATGTCGCGGTGGGTGAGCTTGAACCAGGCGCGGGCGAACGCGTCCGCCAACTGATCGGGGTTTTCGAGGAAGCGGCGCGAGATCTTCTCATAGGCCGGATCCATGCGCAGCGAGAGGTCGGTCGTCAGCATCGTCGGGCGATGCTTCTTCGACTTGTCGAACGGATCCGGAATGATCGCGTCGGCACCCTTGGCCGTCCACTGGTTCGCACCGCCCGGGCTCTTCGTCAGCTCCCATTCGTACTTGAACAGGTTCTCGAAGAAATTGTTGCTCCACTTCGTCGGCGTCGTCGTCCAGGTCACCTCGAGACCGCTGGTGATCGAATCGCCCGCCAGGCCCGACGCGTGCTTGCTCTTCCAGCCGAGGCCCTGATCTTCCAGCGCGCCCGCTTCCGGCTCCGGACCGACCAGCGACGGATCGCCGGCGCCGTGGGTCTTGCCGAACGAGTGGCCGCCCGCGATCAGCGCAACGGTCTCTTCGTCGTTCATCGCCATGCGGAAGAAGGTCTCGCGGATGTCCTTGGCCGCGGCGATCGGATCCGGCTTGCCGTTCGGGCCTTCCGGATTCACGTAGATGAGACCCATCTGCACCGCGCCGAGCGGCTCGGCGAGCTGGCGTTCGCCGCTGTAGCGCTCATCGCCCAGCCACGTGCCTTCGGGACCCCAATAGAGCTCTTCCGGCTCCCAGACGTCGGCGCGACCACCGGCAAAGCCGAAGGTCTTGAAGCCCATCGACTCCAACGCGACGTTGCCGGCGAGCACCATCAGATCGGCCCAGGAAATCTTGCGGCCGTATTTCTGCTTGATCGGCCAGAGCAGCCGGCGCGCCTTGTCGAGGTTGGCGTTGTCGGGCCAGCTGTTGAGCGGAGCGAAACGCTGCTGACCGGCACCGGCGCCACCGCGGCCGTCCGTGATGCGGTAGGTGCCCGCGCTATGCCAGGCCATGCGGATCATGAGACCGCCGTAGTGACCGAAGTCGGCGGGCCACCATTCCTGCGAGTCCGTCATCAGAGCGGTCAGGTCCTTGATGACCGCGTTCAGGTCGAGCGTCTTGAACTCCTTGGCGTAGTCGAATGCCTCGCCCATCGGATCGGACAGGTTGGAATTCTTGTGCAGCATCTCAATGTTGAGCTGGGTGGGCCACCAGTCGCGGTTCACCGGCGTGGGTTTTCCGCCCGAAAACGGGCACTTCGAAGTGTCGTCCATGAATACCTCCTCTGGTGGCGTCGCACTCGCGCCATTGACCAGGTACAACCACTCTAGGCGTCGCGTTCGATCAGGGGAAGTTGACTTTAATGATCGCTGCGATAGGATTTTCTGATGATCAACGTGACGCTGCGCCAACTGCGGTATTTCGACGCGTTGGCGCGCCATGGTCATTTCGGCCGCGCCGCGGAATCCTGCTCCATCTCGCAGCCGGCGCTGTCGATGCAGATCAAGGAACTCGAGGAAGCGCTCGGCGGGCTGCTGCTGGAGCGTAGCGCCCGACAGGTCGCGCTGACCCGGTTCGGCGAAGAACTCGCACAACGCGTCCGTGACATCCTGCGCTCGGTCGATGAACTGGGCGATTTCGCCCGCGCCTCGCAGGACCGCTTTGCGGGCCGCCTGCGCATCGGCATGATCCCGACGATCGCGCCCTATCTGCTGCCCAAGATCACAAAGAACCTCACGCGTCTGCATCCGGAGCTCGACATCCGCGTGCGCGAGACGATGACGCCACGGCTGATCCAGGAACTGGTCGAGGGCCGGCTCGACACCGCCATCGTCGCGCTGCCGGTCTCCGAACCCTCGCTCACCGAGGTCGCCCTGTTCGAGGAAAAATTCCTGCTGGTGCGGCCAGGCACGGACGCGGGCACGCCGGTGCCGTCGCGCGAGATGATGCGGGAGATGCGGCTCTTGCTGCTCGAGGAGGGCCATTGTTTCCGCGACCAGGCGCTGTCGTTCTGCAACATGCAGTCGGCGCCACCGCGCGAGATGCTGGATGCGAATTCGCTGTCGACATTGGTCCAGATGGTCAGCGCCGGCATCGGTGTCACGCTGATTCCGGAGATGGCGGTGTCGGTGGAGACGCGATCGGCCTCGGTCTCGCTGTCGCGATTCCGCGATCCCGAGCCCTCGCGCACCATCGGCATGGTCTGGCGCAAGACCAGCCCGCTGGCGCGGCAGCTGCTCCAGATTTCCGAGGTGGTGTGCCTGTCGGCCGGCAAGGCGCGCCCGCGGCAGGCCGCACGCAGCCAGCGGGCCTAAGGGGAATTTTCCTGGACTACCGGGATCATTAAAAGCGACTTGCCGCATACGGCCGGCAGATCGAACTGGAAGTGCCAATGCCTGATCTGATCATCCGCCCTGCCCGTCCCGACGAATATGACGAGATCGGCCGCGTCTGGACGGAGAGCTGGGTCTCGACCGGGCTCGCCGAGGCCAGCGAATACCTGCTGGCCAATTTGCGGGCGCGCATCCGGCGCGAGATGGAGAACGGCTGGAGCCTGTTCGTCGCCGACGACAACGGCACGATCGCCGCCATGCTCGCGCTGCATCTGCCAAAGCTCTATCTCGACATGCTGTTCGTCGGGCCCGCCTATCAGGGGCAATCGCTCGGGCGGAGGTTACTTGCCTTCACGCGCACGCACATGCCGGATGAAATGTATCTGCGCTGCGTCCGCGAAAACGAAAAGGCCTGGCGCTGGTATGAGCGCGAGGGCTTTGTGTTCGAGAAGGAAGAGGTCGAGCCGTCGAACGGGTTCATGATGAAGTACTACCACTGGAAGAACAAAGGAAATGCGCCATCATCAAGCTCTATTGGTCACCCCGCTCGCGTTCGTTCTCGACGCTCTGGCTGATGGAAGAGAGCGGGCTGCCCCATGAGCGCGTGCTGACGGCGCTGCATGGCGCGGCTGGCATTCCAGTGTGCGGAGAAGATCGCGGCGGAATAAACCAACTCTCGTAGGGTGGTCAAAGCGAAGCGTGCCCACCATCCGTTTCGCAATCGTTGAGCGAGATGGTGGGCACGTCGCTTGCGCTCCTTTGCCCACCTACGGCGCTATAAGCCTACTCCGAATCCTTCAAATCATCCGGCCTCGGCATCAGGACGGTGTTGTAGCCGGAATCGACATAATGGATCTCACCGGTCACGCCGCCCGAGAGATCTGACAGCAGATACAGCGCCGAGCCGCCGAGCTCGTCGAGCGTGACACCGCGGCGCAGCGGCGAGTGCTTTTGCATGAACGCGAACATCGCGCGCGCCTCACCGATGCCCGAGCCGGCGAGCGTGCGGATGGGGCCGGCTGAGATCGCATTGACGCGGATGCCGCGCGGTCCGAAATCGGAGGCGAGATAGCGCACCGAGGCTTCCAGCGCCGCCTTGGCCACGCCCATCACGTTGTAGTTCGGCATCGAGCGCTCCGAGGCGCCGAAGGTCAGCGTGATCATGCTGCCGCCCTCCGTCATCAGCTCGGCGGCGCGCTTTGCGACCTCCGTGAACGAGAAGCAGGAAATCACCATGGTGCGCGAAAAGTTCTCGCGGCTGGTGTCGGCGTAGCGGCCCTTCAGCTCGTTCTTGTCGGCGAAGCCGATCGCGTGGATGACGAAGTCGAGCTTGCCCCACTTTTCGCGCAAGACGTCGAACGTGGCATCGACGCTGGCGATGTCCTCGACGTCGCACGGCAGCACCAACTCGACGCCGAGAGACTCCGCGAGCGGCTTGACGCGCTTGCCGAGTGCCTCGCCCTGGAAGGTGAAGGCGAGCTCGGCGCCGTGGGCATGCAGCGTCTTCGCCATGCCCCAGGCGATCGAATGATCATTGGCAATGCCCATGATCAGACCGCGCTTGCCTTGCATCAAACCGTCCATTGCTTCTTTACTCCCACTATTCCCGGGTCATCGCCCGCCTTGTGCGCACTCGCGCACTGGGGCGGGCGATCCAATATTCCAGAGACGTATGTGATAGATCGAGAAGCCAGGGCGTACTGGATGCCCCGCCCCCCGTGCGCAATTGCGCACTAGGCGGGGCATGACAGCATCGCTGAAATCATACATCCAGCCGGCTGAACACCAGGGTGGCGTTGGTGCCGCCGAAGCCGAACGAGTTCGACAGCACGGTGCCGATTTTGACGTTGTCGATGCGCTTGCGCACGATCGGCATGTCGGCGAACACGGGGTCGAGCTCCTGGATGTGCGCGCTTTCGCAGATGAAACCGTTGTTCATCATCAGCAACGAGTAGATTGCCTCCTGCACGCCGGTCGCGCCCAGCGAGTGGCCGGTCAGCGCCTTGGTCGCCGAGATCGGCGGGCACTTCTCGCCGGCGCCGAACACGCGGCGGAGCGCATCGATTTCCGGCGGATCGCCGGCCGGCGTCGAGGTGGCGTGCGGATTGATGTAGTCGACCTTGGTCTTCACCGTCGACATCGCCATGCGCATGCAGCGCTCGGCGCCTTCACCCGACGGCGCGACCATGTCGTAACCGTCCGAGGTCGCACCATAGCCGACGATCTCGCCGTAGACGCGTGCGCCGCGCGCCTTGGCGTGCTCGAGCTCTTCCAGCACCACCACGCCGGCACCGCCGGCGATGACGAAGCCGTCGCGGTTGACGTCATAGGGACGCGAAGCGGTGGCGGGCGTGTCGTTGTATTTCGACGACATCGCGCCCATGGCGTCGAACAGCACCGACAGCGACCAGTCAAGCTCCTCGCAGCCGCCGGCGAAGACCACGTCCTGCTTGCCGATCTGGATCGTCTCATAGGCATTGCCGACGCAATGGTTCGACGTCGCGCAGGCCGAGGAGATCGAATAGTTCACACCCTTGATCTTGAACCAGGTCGCGAGCGTCGCGGACGCCGTGGACGACATCGCCTTCGGCACGGCGAACGGACCGACGCGCTTCGGTCCCTTGGTGCGGGTGATATCGGCGGACTCGACGATGGTGCGCGCCGAGGGACCGCCGGAGCCCATGATGATGCCGGTGCGGATGTTGGAGACTTCGTCAGGCGACAGGCCGGAGTCCTGGATCGCCTGCTCCATCGCAACGTGATTCCACGCCGCGCCCTGGCCGAGGAAGCGCATCGCACGGCGGTCGACCACCGTCGAAGGATCGAGTGTCGGCGCACCTTGCACCTGCGAACGGAAGCCGAGTTCGGCATATTTCTCGGCCCGCGAAATGCCCGACTTCGCCTCGTGAAGGCTCGCAAGCACTTCCTGGGTGTTGTTTCCGATCGACGAGACAATACCCATCCCGGTGACCACAACCCGCCTCATGACAGCCTCGCCTTAATCGTTGTCTTCTCGGTGATGCGCGTTAGCCCAGGCTCGTGCCCTGCTTGAACAGGCCGACCTTCAGATCCTTCGCGCGATAAATAATCTGGTCGTCGACCGAAAGCCATCCGTCGGCAATGCCGAGCACGAGCTTTGAACGCATCACGCGCTTGATATCGACGTTGTACACAACCTTGCGGGCCTCGGGCAGCACCTGGCCACTGAACTTTAATTCGTTCAAGCCGAGCGCGCGGCCACGACCTTCGCCTCCGGTCCAGCCCAGATAAAAGCCGACCATTTGCCACAGCGCATCGAGGCCGAGGCAGCCGGGCATCACCGGATCGTTCTTGAAGTGGCAGCCGAAGAACCAGAGGTCGGATTTCACGTCGAGCTCGGCGCGCACCACGCCCTTGCCGTACTCGCCGCCATTGTCGCTGATTTCCGTGATGCGGTCGAACATGAGCATCGGCGGCAGCGGCAGTTGGGCATTGCCCGGGCCGAACATCTCACCGCGGGCACATGCCAGCAGATCTTCGTATTCGTAACCGTTGCGCCTGTTCAGCATGCGGAAGCCTCTGTTTGAACCCCGATTGAGCGGCGTTTCTGGCAAAAATGGGCCCCGTTTCGTTCGGAAAGCAACGCCAAGTGACGTCGTCAGGCGCAAGTCCGAGCCGGGATCGACTGCGGGCCGGGCCTCAATACCCGGCTGCGCCAAAATCGGTTAGGCGGAACCGCGCGCTCTCTAACACAGGCCTTTTCGGGTAGCAAAGCGGTCCCATGAAGGTAAAATGACCGGGACCTGGCCCGGTTCCTTTACGGATTAGAACCACTCTAGTTGCGAGAAACTTGCACCTGCATCTATCTGTCCATATATTGCAGATAGATAGTGTTCACGCGTGCCCGAATTCTGGAAATGAGCGAAAACAACGCCACTCATCACGACGAAGACGCCCACGCGGCGGCCCTTCTATCCGGCCGCCAGCCGGCCCTGACCGGCTGCCCATGGCACGACGTCAATGAAATGCTCCAGTCTGCCGGCCTGCGCCCGACGCGCCAGCGGATGGCTCTCGGCTGGCTGTTGTTCGGCAAGGGTGCGCGCCACCTCACCGCCGAAATGCTCTACGAGGAAGCGACGCTGGCCAAGGTCCCGGTCTCGCTCGCAACCGTCTACAACACGCTGAACCAGTTGACCGATGCCGGCCTGCTGCGCCAGATCAGCGTCGACGGCACCAAGACCTATTTCGACACCAACGTCACCACGCACCATCACTACTACCTCGAGAACAGCCACGAGCTGGTCGATATCGAGGATCCGCATCTGGCGCTGTCCAAGATGCCGGAGGTGCCGGAAGGCTACGAGATCGCGCGCATCGACATGGTCGTACGCCTGCGCAAGAAGCGCTGAGATCGTCTTAAACTGTTAATTTGATCGTCATGGCCGGGCTTGTCCGGCCATTGTCGTTTTACCCGGTCGTTCCGGGATGGCGCGAAGCACCAGACCTCAGGTGCGCAATTGCGCACCGGGGAATCTCGAGATCCCGGGCTCGATGCTGCGCATCGCCCTGGGATGACCCTTCGGGGTCAGTTGACCTGCTCGTCGGCGTAGACGCCCCAAAGCCGCTCCTGCTGGATCCAGCCGTCGAAGCCGTTGCCGGTGACGTGGCACCAGCTGGTGGTGCACTTTTTCACCTGCGTGACGACGCCGGCCTGAAGCTTTGCGGCCACCGCGCTGTCGGGATCGGCGCGGTCATAGATCGGCACCAGATCGTCCTTGTGCTTCATGGTGACCACGGCAGTGCGGCGACCCGACAGCAGCGAATGATAGACCCAGCCCTCGGCGCCCTCGGAATCGCGCACCCGGCGCCAGTTCTCGAACTCGGCGGTGATTTCGACCGGCAGGCCGGAACGGGTGTAGACCCAGGCCACGTCATTGTCCTTGGTCGGGCCGGCGCGGACGTTCACATGATCCGATTTGAGGCTGACATAGCGCGGCACCGGAAGGCCGCTGGCCGTCTGGGGGGTGTTGTCCTTGGCCGAGTGCCCGGGGCTGACCGAGGCGCTCAACCAGGTGCAAACGAGCGCCATTACCGAACAAAAACGCCCCAACGCCATCAACCCGTCTCCTGTCGAAGACCCGGCCAGACCAGGTCCTCACCCCAAATTCCAAAACCTGCCGTGAAACCCCTCTCCCGCCCCTGCGCGGATGTTCCGCCAAGCCAAACCCGTGGTTCTTGTCTTGGCCCGGCCTTCTGCTAGAGAGGACGGACATCTGAACAACCAGTTTGCCCCGATTTTCCAGCCGGAAAGTGGGGGGAAAGCTTGAAGGAAACGCCGGGGACGACACGGCTAAGGCAGTGTCGAACAACCGGGTTAATGAGGCCTCAACGGCCGGCCTTTGGCGACAGAGGCGGCCTGCAACGCCTCATGAGGGCAAGACATGTCGGTGAAGAAAAAGCCCCTCGTCGTGGTGACGCGCAAGCTGCCGGACTCGATCGAGACCCGGATGCGCGAGCTGTTCGATGCACGCATCAATCTCGACGACGCGCCAATGTCGGCGGAGCAGCTCGCCGAAGCCGCGCGCACCGCCGACATCCTGGTTCCGACCGTCACCGATCACATCAGCGCCGACATCGTCAATCAGCCCGACTGCAAGCTCCGTCTGATCGCGAATTTCGGCAACGGCGTCGACAATATCGACGTCGAGGCCGCGCATGCCCGCGGCATCACCGTCACCAACACGCCGAAGGTTCTGACCGAAGACACCGCCGACATGACCATGGCGCTGATCCTGGCGGTGCCGCGCCGGATGATCGAAGGCGCCTCGGTGCTGACGGAAGGAAAGCCCTGGGCGGGCTGGTCGCCGACCTGGATGCTCGGCCACCGCATCGGCGGCAAGCGCCTCGGCATCATCGGCATGGGCCGCATCGGCCAGGCGGTCGCGCGCCGCGCCCGCGCCTTCGGCTTGCAGATCCACTATCACAACCGCCGTCCCGTCGCGCCGAAGATCGCCGAAGAGCTTGGTGCGACCTATTGGGAAAGCCTCGACCAGATGCTGGCGCGGATGGACATCATCTCGGTGAACTGTCCGCACACGCCGGCGACCTATCATCTGCTGTCGGCGCGCCGGCTGAAGCTGATCCGCAAGGACGCCTACATCGTCAACACCGCACGCGGCGGAGTTACCGACGAGGACACGCTGATCAAGCTGATCGAAGGCGGCGAAATCGGCGGCGCCGGTCTCGACGTCTATGAGCACGAGCCGGCGGTCAACCCAAAGCTGGTGCGGCTCGCCAAAGCCGGCAAGGTGACGCTGATGCCGCATATGGGCTCGGCCACGATCGAAGGCCGCGTCGAGATGGGCGAGAAGGTGATCATCAACATCCGCACCTTCCTCGACGCGCACAAGCCGCCGGATCGCGTGCTGCCGAGCATGCTCTGAGGTTTATTTGCTGCGCTTGCGCCAATCGGCGACAAAATCGATGAAGGCGCGCAGCGCCGGCGGCACCTGGCGCCGGCTCGGATAATACAGGAACGGACCCGGGAACGGCTCGCACCAATCTTCCATCAAGCCGACCAGCGCACCGGACTTCACGGCGTCGCCGACATAGCCATCGAGGCTTGCCCAGATGCCGACGCCGTCGAGCGCGGCGCGCATCGCAAGACTCATGTTCGTCGATATCAGTTTTGCAGGCGGATCGACCTTCATGATCTGGCCGGCTTTCTCGAACTCCCAATCATGCATGACGCCGCTCGAGTAGCGCGCGCGGATGCAATCGTGATCGAGCAGATCCTTTGGATGTTTCGGTCGGCCGCGGCGCGCGACGTAAGCCGGCGACGCGACCACGACATAATGCTGCGGACCGCTCAGCGGAATCGCCACCATGTCCTGCGCGAGGTGTTCGCCATAGCGCACGCCGGCATCATAGCCCGCGCTGACGATGTCGACGAAGCCGCTTTCGGAGACGACATCGAGGTCGACCTGCGGATAGGCCGCGAGAAAAGGCCCGACCATCGGCGTGAGCACGAGATCCACCGCCGGCGGCGGCGCGTTGATGCGCAGGCGGCCCGAGGCAACCTCGCGCAGGCCTCGCACCTGATCCAGGGCATCGCCGACCTCGCGCAAGGCCGGGCCAACCCGCGACAGCAACAGCTCGCCTGCCTCCGTCAGCGCGACGCTGCGGGTGGTGCGGTTCATCAGGCGGACGCCGAGACGCTCCTCCAGATCCCGTAACCGCTGGCTAAGGCTCGACACAGACACGCGAATTTCGACCGCCGCCCGCCGGAAATTGCGGGTGCGGGCGACCGCCACGAAGGCGTCGAGATCGCGCAGGTCGGGATCGGCCATTGTTCGGTAAGATGAACAAGCTATTCCAGATTGTCCAGCTTATCGCCGTAATGGACAGGGCGCATATCTGGCCTCGTCACGCGGCGCCGTCGGCCGCCGCCTTTCGAGGAGAGCCATTATGGAACAGCGCAAACTCGGTTCGACCGGCCCCAACGTCTCCGCCCTTGGCCTCGGCTGCATGGGCATGTCCGAAGTCTACGGCGCCGCCGATCGTGGCGAAGCCATCGCCACCATTCACGCCGCGCTCGATGCCGGCATCACGCTGCTCGACACCGGCGATTTCTACGCCATGGGTCACAATGAGATGCTGGTGCGCGAGGCGCTGAAAAATGTCGCGCGCGAAAAAGTGCAGATCAGCGTGAAGTTCGGCGCGCTGCGCGGTCCGGCTGGCGAATTTGTCGGAATGGACACGCGGCCAGCCGCAACCAGGAATTTCTTGGCCTATTCGCTGCAACGCCTCGGCACCGACTACATCGATGTCTATCGCCCGGCGCGTCTCGATCCCTCTGTGCCGATCGAGGAGACGATCGGCGGCATCGCTGATCTCGTGAAGGCAGGCTATGTCAGGCATATCGGTCTGTCCGAGGTTGGCTCCGACACCATCCGCCGCGCACATGCGGTGCATCCGATCGCCGATCTCCAGATCGAATATTCGCTGATCGAGCGTGGCATTGAGCGCGACATCCTGAAAACCTGCCGCGAGCTCGGCATCGCCATCACCGCCTATGGCGTGCTGGCGCGCGGCCTGATCAGCGGCCATTGGTCGAAGGAGTCCGGCAAGACCGGCAGGGATTACCGGCTGATGACACCACGCTTCCAGGGCGCGAATCTCGACGCCAATCTCGCGCTGGTGGAGCAGCTGCGCACTATTGCCGCCGAGATCGGCGCAACGCCGGCACAGGTCGCGATCGCCTGGGTCGCCGCGCAGGGCAAGGAGATCGTGCCGCTGGTCGGCGCCCGCACCCGCAACCGTCTTTCCGAGGCGCTCGGCGCGACCAGGGTGACGCTGACGCCGGCACATCTCGCCGCCCTGGCAAAAGCCTTCCCGCCAAACGTTGCCGCCGGCACGCGCTATGCGGCCGAGCAGATGGCGCATCTCGACAGCGAAAAACCGGCGACGAAGTAGCGGCTTCGATCAGGTGCGATGGGCGCTGAGGTCAGTCATGACCGGCCCATCGCCGTTGAGCGGATTGGCCGGATCGCGCGCATAGCGCAGCGTCTCGAAGCGCATCGCGCGTGCATCGATCATCAGGAGGCGGCCGACCAGGCCGTCGCCAAAGCCGACGATCTCGCGGATCGCCTCCATTGCCATCATCGAGCCCATGACGCCCGCAAGCGCGCCCATGACGCCGGCCTCGGCGCAGGCCGGCACGGTACCGGGCGGCGGCGCCTCGGGAAACAGGCAGCGATAGGTCGGGTTGAACAGGCCCTGCTCGTTTGTCTCATGCGCGCGGATGGTGGTGAGCGAGCCGTCGAACGTGCCGAGCGCCGCGGTGATCAGCGGCCGCTTCGCGAAGAAGCAGGCATCCGAGACCAGATAGCGCGTCGAGAAATTGTCGGAGCCGTCGAGCACGAGATCGTAGTCGCCGATCAGGCTCAGCGCATTGTCGGCATTGAGCCAGGTGGCGTGGCCAACGAAGCGGACATGCGGATTGAGCGCCGCGATCCGCTCGGCCGCGCTCTCGACCTTGTGCCGGCCGATGTCGGGCGTCGTGTGGATCACTTGGCGCTGCAGGTTGGACAGCGACACGACGTCGTCGTCGACCACGCCGAGCGTGCCGATGCCGGCCGCAGCCAGATACATCAGAGCCGGCGCGCCGAGCCCGCCAGCGCCGATCACCAGCGCGGAGGCCCGCTTCAGCGCAGCCTGGCCGGGACCGCCGACATCGCGCAAGACGATATGGCGGGCATAGCGTTCGAGTTCGTCCGGGCTGAGCAAGCTCTTCTACTCCTGAACCACCGCAACATTGTTCGCGACCAACGAGATGTGCTTCAATGGCGGCGCGTTCAATGGGCTGGCTGGATTTGTCATGAGATCGATGCTTGCGGCAACACTGATGTTGGCGTCCGCCACAGGCACCAGCGCCCAGATGACGACCCCGCAGGTCCCCGGCGCCAAGCCGAAGGTGGTCCAGACGGTTCCGATCAAGCCGCCCGCCCTGCAGACGGCGTCGGAAACCGCGGACGCGATGGCGCAAACCGAGCGGCTATCGCTGCAGTCCGACCTCGCCTGGGTCGGCGAATATAACGGCGCCATCACCGGCGACGTCAGCTCCCGCATGGTCGACGCCATCAAGGAGTACCAGAAAGCCAAGGGCGGCAAGCCAACCGGCGTGCTCAATCCGCAGGAGCGCGCCGCGCTCGCCGAGACCGCGCGGCGCAAGCAGGACAGCGTCGGCTGGAAAATCGTGACGGAGATGACCAGCGGCGCGCGGCTCGGCATTCCCTCAAAGCTGGTGCCGCAGCAGGCCACAGACGCCAACGGCTCGAAATGGAGCTCGCCGACGGGAACGGTGCAGGTGCTGCTGAGCCGCCGTAAGGAGGCGAACCCCACGACCGCAAAGCTCGCGGACGCCGAGAAGAAGGAACCGGCCGGACGCAAGGTCGACTACACCGTGGTGAAGCCCGACTTCTTCGTGCTGTCGGGATTGCAGGGCCTGAAGAAATTTTACGTGCGCGGCACCTTCAAGGGCGACGAAGTCCGCATCATGACGATCTTGTACGACCAGGCGACCGAGAACACGGTCGAGCCGGTCGTGATCGCGATGTCGAGTGCGTTCAATGCATTCCCGTCAGGGCCGCAGGCTGGACCGCCGCCGCGCAAAGCCGTCGAATACGGCACCGGCATCGTCGTCAGCGATGACGGCGCGATCATCACCGATCGCCTCGTCACGGATTCCTGTCTCGCCATCACCATCGGCGGCTACGGCAATGCGGATCGTCTCGCCGAGGACGGGGAGCACGACCTCGCGCTGCTGCACATCTATGGCGCACGTGGCTTGAAGCCGCTCAGCCTCGCCGGCGGAGCGGCCAAAACAAGCGTCGATCTCGTCGGCGTCGCCGATCCGCAGAGCCAGGGCGGCGCGGCCGGCGTGTCGACCGTCAAGGCCGCGCTGGCATCGGTCGGTGGCGGTGATGCCGCACTGTCGCCGCCACCAGCCGTTGGATTTTCCGGCGGGCCGGCGGTTGATGGCGAGGGCAAGTTCGCCGGCCTTGTGCTGTTGAAGCCGGCAATGGTTGCGGGGCCGGCGACAACGGTGCCGGCATCACAGGCGGTGATGGTTTCCCCTGATGCTGTGCGCGATTTCCTGAAAGCGAACGGCGTCGCCGCCAACGGCACGTCGACGGATGCTCAGGCAGCGGTCGTGCGCGTGATCTGCGTGCGGAAGTAATGATCAATTCAGCCTGAACCTGATCCCGCTCTTCGCAAGGCCGCCGGAGATCCCGACCGGCGTGCCGTCCGCGCGCCAGCAGGCGGCGCCGGTCATGGTGCCGTCGTCGTGGAAGGCGATCCCGTTCATGCCGCCGGCGACCGTCGCGACCGGCTGCACCTTGTGGCCCAACGCCGCGAGCCTCGCACGGACGCTCTCTGGAACGGCTTGCTCGACCTCGAGCGCGTTGCCCTCGGTCCAGACCCGCGGCGCTTCGACCGCTTCCTGCAGGCTCATGCCGTGGTCGATCAGATTGACCAGCGCCTGCATCGCGCTTGGGAAGATGCGCTTTCCGCCGGGGAGGCCCAACGCGTAGCGCAGCTTGCCGTCACGAAGCGCCATCATCGGCGACATCGAGGTCGTCACGCGCTTGCCCGGCGCCAGCGACAGCGCATGGCCCGGCCGCGGATCGAACAGGTTCATGTAATTGTTGGCGATGGCGCCGAGACCCGGAATCATGATCTTGGCGCCGAACAGATTGTTGATGGTCTGCGTGGTCGCGACCACGTTGCCGAAGCTGTCTGCCGCCGTCATGTGCGTGGTGTGCGCGCTTTCGAGCTGCGTCACGCCGGCGCCAAAAGCCTGCGCCCGCGCCGGATCGATGGCGCGGCGGCGCTCCTCGGCGTAGGCTTTTGACGTCAGCTTCTCCACGGGCACGCCGACATAGTCTGGGTCGCCGCTGGCGGCGGCGCGGTCGGCGAAGGCGATCTTCAGGACTTCGGCGAGGTAGTGGATGGTCTCTGATGTGCCGAAGCCGAGCCCGCCGATGTCGTAGCCTTCCAGGATGTTCAGCATCTGTGCGATGTGCACGCCGGAGGCCGCGGGCGGCGGTGGCCCCAAAATGGTCCAGCCGCGATAGTCGGCGCGGATTGGCTGGCGCTCGACGGTCTTGTAGCTCGTCAGATCGTTGCGGCGGATGAAGCCGCCGGCCTTCTCCATGTAGTCGACGAGAATGTCGCCGAGCGGCCCCTCGTAGAGCGCTTTCTCGCCGTGGTCGGCGATATAACGAAGTGTCTCGGCATATTCAGCCTGCACCACGCGGTCGCCAACCTTGAGTTGCTCTCCATCAGGCAAATAGATCGCCGCGATCGGCTTGTCCTTGCGCATCGCGACGGCGCTCTCGCGGATGCATTCATGCAAGTACGGCGTCGCGGCGTAGCCGCGCGCGGCATGCTTGATTGCGGGCTGCATGATTTCGGCGAGGCTCATGGTGCCGAACCGGCGCAGCGTCTCGCACCAGGCTTTCAGCGAGCCCGGCGTGGCAACCGCCTTCGGGCCGTTCAGGTTCTCGTTGCCAACGGTGTCGAACACGTCGTGGGCCGAGCCCGGCCTGGAGGTGTAGGTGGTGTCGCGGACCGCCGCCGGCACCGTGCTCTGGCCGTCGATGAAGCGGTGGCTGCCGTCGGCGAGGCGGATATGCGCCATGCCGCCGCCGATGATGCCGACCATCATGGGCTCGACCACGGTCAGCGTGAACAGGGTGGCGATCGCAGCATCGATGGCGTTGCCGCCGGCGGCCAGCATCTCGGCGCCGGCGCTGGAGGCCAGGGGATGGTTGCTCACCACCATGCCGCGGCTCGCGACCGCCGGCATCTTCTGACACTCAAAGCTCGTTGCCGTCCTGTCGCGCCAATTTCCGCCCATGTCCCTTGCCCTTCTTATTCACTGCGGCGAGCACATCACACGCAGGATTACGGGTCCAGTAATGGTACGGATTAGCTGGCATTCCCGATTCTGCCATCATCCTACCCGTCGATTCGGACATCCGCGGTCCCCTTTGGATCGGGCAGGGCACGTCCTGAGCGAGAAGAGCTCAGCATCCAGTGGCGATGCACGTTCGCGTGGCGTCACCCCAACGACCCAGGCACTCCAAAGGATTCAACTTTCCATGCACACGATCGTACTGGCCACCCAAAAGGGCGGCAGTGGCAAGAGCACGCTCGCCATCGGCCTCGCGCTGGCCGCCAAGCGGGCCGGCTTCACCGTCCGCCTGATCGAGACCGACCCGCAGGGCACCCTGTCCAACTGGCAGCGCCGCCGCAACAACGACGATGTCGTCGTCGAACCGATCTATCACGCCGCAGATGTCGCGCCGCGGCTGAAGATGCTGGCCGACAGCGGCCTCCAGCTCGCGATCGTCGACACCGCGGCCGGCCTCAGCGCCGCGACCACCGCCGCGATCCGCCATTCCGACCTCTGCCTGATCCCGGCCCGCCCGAGCGTCGCCGATATCGAGGCCACTGTCTCGACGCTGAGCGTCGCGCGCGCCTGGAAGCGGCCCTACAGCTTCGTGCTGAACCAGACGCCGATCCGCGGCCAGCGCATCGACAACGCGGCCAACGCGCTCGCCGAAGAAGCGGCGCTCGATCTCGTCGACGTGCTCGCACGCCCATGATCGTGATGCGCAACGATCACCAGGACTCGCTCGCCAACGGTCTCGCCGTCAGCGAATTCGCGCCGAACGGCAAGTCGACCGAGGAAATCCGCGGGCTCTGGCAGTGGATCGAGACCCGGCTCGAGCTCTCCGCCGGCAATCTGCTGATCGATCAGGTCATGTCGGCGGCAGATGGGATGCTGCATGCCGCTGCCGGCCTTCTGGCGGACGAGACCAACGCTCTGGCATCCTGAGCGGGCGATCGCTCAGGACGCAGACGAGCTCTTCGCTATCCGGTGAATGAGCCCAAGCGACGAAGCAATCCGGCCACCAGCCCGGCCGGATTGCTTCGCTTCGCGTTTTTGTTCGAGGGCGAACGCGCCCTCGAACAAGAATCTCGAAAACAACCCCATGCACAGTGAACCGCTGCCGGCCAGCACGACCCGGTGGCGGCACGCAGGCATTTGACCTGTCGGGCGAAATGGCGCTGCGCCAGATTTTGTAGCTGTGCTACGTCACTTCTGGCATTTCGGACACCAGAACGTCGACCGGCCGTTCTGGGTGAAGCGCTTGATCGTGCCGCCGCAACGCGGTGTCTTGCAGACTTCGCCCTCGCGGTCGTAAACCTTGAACGAATGCTGGAAATAGCCGAGCTCGCCCGAGGTCTGGCGATGGTCGCGCAGGGACGAGCCGCCGGCCTTGATGGCGTCGTTCAGCACGGTGTGGATCGCACCGACCAACC
Organism: Bradyrhizobium diazoefficiens; assembly: GCF_016616885.1. Lineage (NCBI taxonomy): Bacteria > Pseudomonadati > Pseudomonadota > Alphaproteobacteria > Hyphomicrobiales > Nitrobacteraceae > Bradyrhizobium > Bradyrhizobium diazoefficiens. The sequence goes on from NZ_CP067102.1 coordinate 73,652, forward strand.
GCTTTGCGTGATCGGTCGACTCACCCTTCTTGGTCGAGAGCGTCGCGGCGATCCGGCGCGGCGACAGATGCGAGCGGTGCAGGGCTTCGCAGACATAGATGTTGCCGAGACCCGCGACCACGCGCTGGTCGAGCAGTGCGGCCTTCAGGCTGGTGGTCTTGTCTTGGCAGGAGCTCGCCAGCATCGCCGCATCGAACTCGTTGCCGAGCGGCTCGGGGCCGAGGTCGCGCAGCAACGGCTCGTCGTCGAGCGCGCTGCGCGCGATCACTTTCATGTAACCGAAACGGCGCGGATCGTTGAAGACGATGTCCGCGCCGGAGGACATCCGAAACAGCACGTGGTCGTGCGTGGAATCCTTGCCCCTAGGATAGTGAAACTCGCCGGGCGCAGCCTCGTTGTCCGGCTTGATGACGCGGAACGAGCCCGACATGCCCAGATGCATCAACAGCACGTCGCCGGAGGCGAGATCGGCCATGAGATATTTTGCACGGCGGCCGAGCCCCGTGACGATCTGCCCCTGGAGCCGGGCCACGAAGTCGGGCTGGAACGGAAACCGCAGATCCGGCCGGCGGGCCTCCGCGACGACGATTTTCGCACCCTCCATGACGGGCTGAAGGCCACGGCGGACGGTCTCGACTTCGGGCAATTCAGGCATGGTCGGGCATTCACCTTATGAGGGCGGTGTGATAGCGCCATTGCGCCGGCCGCGCTATGGTCGGCGTCGTGGAGTAGAGTAATGGATCGGCCGGGCGAAACCACGCATTTTGGCTTCAAAGACGTTCCCCTGGGGGACAAGCAGACGCTGGTCAACGATGTGTTTCACAGCGTGGCGTCGCGCTATGACTTGATGAACGATTTGATGTCCGGCGGCCTGCATCGGGTCTGGAAGGACATCATGATCAACGCGCTGGATCCGCCGCGCGGCGACCGGCCGTTTGCATTGCTCGACGTTGCCGGCGGCACCGGCGACATCTCGTTCCGCGCCGCCAAGGCCGCAGGTCCGGGCTTCCATGCCACCGTCTGCGACATCAATTCCGCCATGCTGGCGGTCGGCCGCGAGCGTGCCGCCAAGCGCCACCTCGAGACTCAGGTCGATTTCGTCGAGGGCAATGCCGAAGCGCTCGCCTTCGCCGACCGCAGCTTCGACGCATATACGATCGCCTTCGGCATTCGCAATGTGCCTGAGATCGACAAGGCGCTGCGCGAGGCCTATCGCGTGCTAAAGCCGGGTAGCCGCTTCCTGTGCCTGGAATTCTCCACCGTCGAGATGCCCGGCCTCGACAAGATCTATGATCTGTTCTCGTTCAAGGTGATCCCGCCGCTCGGCCGCATGGTGACGGGCGACGCCGAATCCTACCAATATCTCGTCGAATCGATCCGCAAGTTTCCGAAGCCAAATGTGTTCGCCGATATGATCCGCGACGCCGGCTTCTCGCGCGTGAGCTTTCAGACCCTGACCGGCGGCATCGTCGCACTGCATTCGGGCTGGCGTTTGTGATCTCTGCCATCACCCACATTTCGCGCCTGATCCGCGCCGCGTTCGTCTTTGCGCGCGAGGGCGTGTTCGGCGCCGTCGACCCGAGCCTGGTGCCGCCGCCTGGACAGCTTGCGCTGAAACTCGCGCGTATCATCGAACGCCGTGGCGACAAGCAGGGACCACGGATCTCGCGCGCGCTGACACGGATGGGCCCGGCCTATCTCAAGCTCGGTCAGTTCCTGGCGACGCGTCCCGATGTCGTCGGCTTCAACATGGCGCGCGACCTCGAAAGCCTTCAGGACCGCCTGCCGCCGTTTTCGCAAGCGGAGGCCGAAACGACAATCTCGACATCGCTGGAACGGCCGCTGAAGGATGTATTCGTGAGTTTCGGCCCGCCGGTGGCGGCCGCCTCGATCGCGCAGGTGCATCGCGGTGAGGTCGAACGCGATGGCGTCCGCAAGCCGGTTGCGGTCAAGGTGCTCAGGCCGAACGTGGCGTCGCGCTTCCGCCGCGACCTTTCCGATTTCTTCTTCGTCGCCCACAAGGCCGAGGCCTATTCATCCGAGGCCCGGCGCCTGCGCCTGATCGAAGTCATCAACACCATGTCGCGCTCGGTCGCGATGGAGATGGATTTGCGGCTCGAGGCGGCCGCGCTGTCCGAGATGGCGGAGAACACGCGCGACGATCCTGATTTCCGCATTCCGACCGTCGACTGGGACCGCACCACGCACAACGTGCTGACGATGGAGTGGATCGACGGCATTGCGCTGAACGATCACAAGCGCCTGGAGGAGGCGCAGGTCGATTTGCCCGATCTCGGCCGCAAGGTAATCCAGAGTTTTCTGCGCCACGCGCTGCGCGACGGCTTCTTCCACGCCGACATGCATCCGGGCAATCTGTTCCTGGACGATGCCGGTCGTCTCGTCGCGGTCGATTTCGGCATCATGGGGCGGCTCGGCATGAAGGAGCGGCGCTTCCTCGCCGAAATCCTGCTCGGCTTCATCACCCGCGACTATCGCCGCGTCGCCGAAGTGCATTTCGAGGCGGGGTACGTGCCCGCGCATCACTCGGTCGAGAATTTTGCGCAGGCCATCCGCGCCATCGGCGAACCGATCCACAATCGCACCGCCGAGGAAATTTCGATGGCGCGGCTGCTGACCCTGCTGCTCGAAGTCACCGGCCTGTTCGACATGACGACGCGGCCCGAGCTGATTCTGCTGCAAAAGACCATGGTCGTAGTCGAGGGCGTGGCGCGCGGCTTCGATCCCAGGCTCGACATCTGGAAGGTCGCCGATCCCGTGGTGCGCGAATGGATCGAGCGCAATCTCGGGCCGATCGGCCGGGTGCAGGGCGCGCTCGCCGGTGGCGGCGACCTCGCCCGCATCCTGATGCGTCTCCCGGATCTTGCCGCGCGTTCGGTCGCGGTGCTCGAGCAGTTCGAGACCATGACGCGCGAGGGCCTGCGGCTGTCGCCGGAGAGCATCGCCGCGATGGGCCGCAGCGAGGGCCGCAAGAACCGCTGGCGTACCGTGGCGCTCTGGATCATTGCCGCGACCTTCATCGGCATCCTGATCGCCGTCCGGAATTTGTGATTGCACTGCAATCACGTTGGTGATAGCATCGCTATCATTCCGTGCTGGAGGGGCGTCATGGCAAGCTTGACCATCCGCAAGCTCGACGAGGGCGTTAAAACCTATCTGCGCCTGCGCTCGGCCAAGAACCACAGGTCGGTCGAGGAAGAGGTCCGGGTCATCCTGCGGGAGCTGATCGAGGGCCGCGAAGAGCCGCTGACGCCGTTTGCGGTACCGCCCGAGGCATCCCCTGCGGCTGCGTCGGCGCGCACCAGCGCCGTCCCCGAGGCCAGCGTCACCCTGATCATCGGCGGCGGCATCGCAGCCTTCAAGTCGCTCGACCTGATCCGCAGGCTGAAGGAGCGCCGCATCGAGATCCGCTGCGTGCTCACCAAGGCGGCAGAGCAATTCGTCACGCCGCTCTCGGTCAGCGCCCTTTCCCATGAGCGCGTCTACACCGACCTGTTCGATCCCCGGAGCGAGTTCGACGCCGGCCATATTCGCCTCGCGCGCGACTGCGATCTGATCGTGGTGGCCCCGGCGACCGCCGACCTGATGGCCAAGATGGCCAACGGCCATGCCGACGATCTCGCCAGCGCCATCCTGCTCGCGACCAATCGAAAAATCCTGCTGGCGCCGGCGATGAACCCGCTGATGTGGAACAATCCGGCGACGCGACGCAACGTCGCACAGCTTCAACGCGACGGCATCCTGCTGATCGGCCCCAACTCCGGCGAGATGGCCGAAGCGGGCGAGGCCGGCGTCGGCCGCATGTCCGAGGCGATCGAAATCGCGACTGCCGCCGAGCGGCTGCTGCGGCCGCCGGTGCCGCGCCGGCTCGCCGGCAAGCGCGTGCTGATCACCGCGGGTCCGACCCACGAGCCGATCGATCCGGTGCGCTATATCGCCAATCGCTCTTCGGGCAAGCAGGGCTTTGCCATAGCCGCGGCGGCGCGGGCCGCCGGGGCCGACGTGATTCTGGTGAGCGGCCCGGTCGATCTCGACGACCCCGCTGGCGTCACGGTGAAGCGCGTGGAATCGGCGCGGCAGATGCTGGAGCAGGTGCAGGCAGCACTTCCCGCCGACATCGCGATCTTCGCCGCCGCCGTCGCCGACTGGCGCGTCGCCAATGAAGGCGGGCAGAAGCTGAAGAAGACCTCGGCCGGCATGCCGCCGCTTCAATTGGTCGAGAACCCTGATATCCTCGCCACGATCTCCAAGCTCGCCGACAAGCGCCCGCCGCTGGTGATCGGCTTTGCCGCCGAGACCGAACACCTGATCGACAACGCCAAGACAAAACTCGCCCGCAAGGGCTGCGACTGGATCGTCGCCAACGACGTCTCGCCCGCCACCGGGGTGATGGGCGGCGACCGCAACACCGTCCACCTCATCAGCAAGAATGCTGAGAACAACGGCGAGATCACAGTTGATTCCTGGCCGGTGATGACCAAGGAACAGGTCGCCATCGAACTGGTCGCGCATATCGTGAAAAGCGTGACCGACAAATCCCGGGAGCCGGCATCTTGAGCACGACAATCACGGTCGAACTGCAGCGCCTGCCCCATTCGGAAGGCCTGCCGCTGCCGGCCTATCAGACGACGGAAGCCGCCGGCCTCGACCTGATGGCGGCGGTGGCAGACAGCGAGCCGATGACGCTTTCGCCCGGCCAATACGCGCTGGTGCCGACGGGGCTTGCGATCGCCTTGCCGCCCGGACACGAGGCCCAGGTGCGGCCGCGCTCCGGGCTTGCGGCCAAGCACGGCGTCACCGTGCTGAACTCGCCCGGCACGATCGACGCCGACTATCGCGGTGAGATCAAGGTGATCCTGATCAACCACGGCACAGCGCCGTTCGTGATCAAGCGCGGCGAGCGCATCGCGCAGATGGTGATCGCGCCCGTGGTCCAGGCCGCACTGGTTCCGGTAGCGACGCTGTCCTCGACCGATCGCGGCGCCGGCGGCTTCGGCTCGACTGGCCACTAACGTGCGGCAACTCCAGCCGAATCACCCGAAGAACTACGTGGACCGGAACCCCGAGCCCGGCATTTTTGTGGGACCGCCTTTGCGTTCACGGTCTGGACTCTTACCGGTGGAGTCACGGTGAGGGTATTGTCGTTTGATTCGCGTGCGGCGGGGGTCGCCGCGCGTAAATCTGTGCGGTCTCGGGGCAACTATGTCAGGCGTGATCGTGTCGATGCGTCGGACGCTGTTGTCGTGCACTTCGTTGGCGCGCAACGGCTTGTTGGGAGGCGCTCTCGCAGCGCTGCTGCCGGCTGAGCCGGCGGAGGCCGCCGACCTCGTCGACACACTCTCGATATTGCTGGACTTCAACCGGCAGGAACTCGCGGTGCTGGCCACCGCGCTGGCTTTGCTCGGCTTCTCAGTCGTGGCCGCGATCCTGCTGATGCGCACGCGCGTGCGCACGGCCAAGAACGAGGCGGGGCTGCGCGCACGAATCCGGGAACTCCAGCTTCAGTCCGATCGCTTCGGCGCGCTGCTGTTCGCCGAACCGCAGGTTCTGATCTCCTGGCCGGCCGGCGATGATCGCGCACAAGTCTCAGGCGACATCTCGATGGTGTTGCCGCGCGATTCGTCGCCACACCGCGTGCTCGCCTTCGGAACCTGGCTGCCGCCGGAACCGGCGCTGCAGATGGATCACGCCGTCGATGCGCTGCGTGAGCGCGGTGACGGCTTCCAGCTCACGCTGACGACTGCCAATGGCCACACGCTGGAAGCGATTGGCCGCGCCATCGGCGGCCAAGCCATTGTCCGGATTCGCGAACTCTCCGGCCTGCGGCGCGATCTGGCCGAGACCCATCTGCGCTACAGAGCGCTCTCCGACGAGACCGAGATGCTGCGCGGCTTCGCCAGTGCTGCGCCATGGCCGATCTGGGCCAAGGGCGAGAACGGCGCGCTGACCTTCGCCAATCCGGCCTATGTGCGCGCGACGGAAGCGACCAGCATCATTGACGCCCAGCAGCGCAAGCTCGAGCTGCTCGACAGCGCCGACCGCACCGCCATGGAGCGCGGCCTGAAGGACGCCGCGAGCTTTACCTCGCGGCTGCCGATCGTGATCGGCGGCGAGCGGCGCATGTACGACGTGCGCGCAGTCAATGTCGGCAACAGCAGTGTCGGTGTCGCGATCGACGCCAGCGAGGCGGATGCGCTGAGCGCAGCCCTGGTGCGGATGGCGGAGGCGCATCGCCGCACGCTCGACCAGCTCTCGTCCGGCGTTGCCGTGTTCGACGGCCATCGCCGGCTCGCCTTCTACAACGATTCCTACCGGCGGCTGTGGGACCTCGACCGCACCTTCCTCGACGCCCAACCCGACGATTCCAGCGTGCTCGACCAGCTCCGCGCCGCGCGCAAATTGCAGGAGCAGCCGGACTTCCGCGCCTGGAAGGCCAAGCTGCACGAGGCCTATCGCGCGGTCGAGGCCGCCAAGGACACCTGGTACCTGCCTGACGGGCGCGCGCTGTCGGTCGTCACCACGCCCAATCCCGAAGGCGGCGTCACCTATCTGTTCGACGACGTCACCGAGAGTCTCGAGCTCGCCCGCCGCTTCGACGGCATGATCCGGGTCCAGCGCGAGACCCTGGACAGCCTCGCCGAGGGCGTCGCGGTGTTCGGCAGCAACGGCAGAGCGCAGCTGTTCAATCCGGCGTTCCTGCGGATGTGGAAGCTGTCGAACGACGCCATGCGCGAGGAGCCGCATATCCAGACCGTCGAGGGCTGGTGCCACCAGCTGTTCGACGAACCCGTGGTCTGGCGCCAGATCCGCGAGGCCATCACCTCGATCGAGAACCGTGCCGACGTGCCGATCAAGCTGGAGCGCAAGGACGGCAGCGTGCTCGACGGCATGATCCGTCCGCTGCCTGACGGCGCGACCATGCTGACCTTTCTCGACATCACCGACACCGAGAATGTCGAGCGCGCGCTGCGCGAGCGTAACGAGGCGCTGGAGACCGCCGACCAGATGAAGGTGGATTTCGTCCACCACGTCTCCTACGAACTGCGCTCGCCGCTCACCACCATCATCGGCTTCGCGCATTTCCTCAGCGACCCCTCGACCGGCCCGCTGACGCCGAAGCAGGCGGAATATCTCGACTACGTCACCAAATCGACCAATGCGCTGCTCGCGCTCACCAACAACATCCTGGATCTCGCCACCATCGACGCCGGCGCCATGAAGCTGGAACTCGGCCCGGTCGACGTCAGCAAGACCATCGAGCTCGCCGCCGAGGGCATCCAGGACCGGCTCGCCACCGACCGCATCCGCCTCAAGGTCGAGATCGCGCCCGATGTCGGCAGCTTCGTCGGCGACGAGAAGCGCGTGGTGCAGGTGCTCTATAACCTCCTCGCCAACGCCGTCGGCTTCTCGCCGCAGGATTCCACCGTCGGGATCAGCGCGCGCCGCACCGAGCGCAGCGTGGTCTTTATTGTGACAGATTCCGGACCTGGAATACCCGCCGACATGAAGGACAAGGTGTTCAACTGGTTCGAAAGCCGCTCGCAGGGCTCGCGTCATCGCGGCGCCGGGCTCGGGCTGTCGCTGGTGCGATCCTTCGTCGAGCTACATGGCGGCAAGGTGCAGGTGGATTCGGTCGTCGGCAAAGGCACGGTCGTGATCTGCGACTTCCCGACCGACCAGGCGGCGCATCGCGACGCCGCCGAATGACCGCACCGGCTACATTTTCCGTCGCGCTCTACAACGAGACGGCCACCGCGCAACTGATGGCCGATTTGGCGCTGCTGGTCGGCCCCGGCGATGTCATCACGCTCACCGGCGATCTCGGTGCCGGCAAGACTGCCGCGGCGCGCAGCCTGATTCGCTACCTCGCCGACGACGAAGAGCTGGAAGTGCCAAGCCCGACCTTCACGCTGGTGCAGGGTTACGAGCTGCCGGCATTTGCCGTGATGCATGCGGACCTCTATCGCGTCGAGGATGAGAGCGAGCTCGAGGAGATCGGGCTGTCACCGCTGCCGGATGCGACGCTGGTGCTGATCGAATGGCCCGAGCGTGCGCCGTCGGCGATGCCCGCGGACCGCATCGACATCGCGCTGACGCATCGCCCGGCGCTGGGCTCGAATGCGAGGGCCGCCGACATCACCGGTTATGGCAAGGCCGCCGCCACTGTGGCGCGACTAAAGGCGCTGCGGGAATTCCTCGACGCATCCGGCTATGTCGACGCAGGCCGCAAGCGCATGCCCGGCGACGCCTCGACACGTTCCTATGCGCGGCTGATCCGCGACGACGGCGTCGTCATCCTGATGAACTCGCAGCAGCGCCCCGATGGCGCCGCGATCTACAGCGGCAAATCCTACAGCGCCGCGGTGCATCTTGCGGAGAACATCAAGCCGTTCGTCGCCATCGGCGAAGGCCTGCGCGCGGCAGGAATTTCGGCACCCGCGATCCACCATTTCGATCTCGACCATGGCTTTCTGATCTCGGAAGATTTCGGCAACGAAGGCGTGATCGAAGGCGATCCGCCACGCCCGATCATCGAGCGCTATGAAGCCGCGACCGACGTGCTGGCGGTGTTGCATGGCAGGTCTCTGCCGGAGACACTGCCGCTGAACGGGCAGACCTATGCCATTCCCGCTTTCGACACCGACGCACTGCTGATTGAAATCGGCCTGATGCCGGAATGGTATCTGCCCGATCGCGACGCGCCCTTGAGCGACGAGAAGCGCGCGGAATTCTTTGCGATGTGGCGCGAACTGCTGAAGAAGCCGCTGGCCGCGCCGAAGACGTGGATCATCCGCGACTACCACTCGCCCAATCTGATCTGGCTTGCGGGTCGCACCGGCATGGCACGCGTCGGCGTGATCGACTTCCAGGACACCGTGCTCGGACCGCGCTCGTACGACGTGGTGTCGCTGCTGCAGGATGCCCGCATCGACGTGCCCGAAGCCCTCGAGCTGACGCTGCTGTCGCGCTACATCAAGGCGCGCCGCACCGAGGATGCGAGCTTCGATCCGGCCGGTTTTGCCGAGCTCTATGCCATCATGTCGGCGCAGCGCAACACGCGCCTGCTCGGCACCTTCGCCCGGCTCAACCGCCGCGACGGCAAGCCGCATTATCTGCGCCACCAGCCGCGGATCTGGACCTACCTCCAGCGTTCGCTGGCGCATCCGGCGCTTGGCTCCTTGCGCGACTGGTATCTCGCGAACGTCCCGCCGCCCCAATCCTGAACGGCGGCCGGTTTACCGGCTGTTAGCCATCGCGCCAGTATCATCGCCCGCAGGCAGCCGCACGAATAGGGGCTGGAGCAAAGGCAGATGGCGGTCAAGACGGACCAGCGCGGGAACAGTCGAGTTGTTTTCGAACGTGGGGTGCCGGCCCAGATGATGGGGATCGACGGCACCTGGCGGCGCGAATGCACCATGGAGGACGTCTCCGAGAGCGGCGCCAAGCTGACCATCGACGGCTCGGTCGAAGGTCTGCATCTGAAGGAATTCTTTCTCGTATTGTCGTCCACCGGACTTGCGTACCGGCGCTGCGAACTGGCCTGGATGAATGGCGACCAGATCGGCGTCAATTTCCTCAAGCAAGGCGACAAAAAGAAAAAGGCGCGTTCCACAGCCGTCGGGGCGTAACGGCAACACACGTCGCACAACCGTCACGGCGGGTGGTTAAGGCCGTTGAGATGCGGTGCGGTCGAGTCCGGTCCGTGCTAGGATTCCTGCAAACGCGAATTTCAGAGGTTCGAGAAAGCGAAGCATGTCCGTCAAACCGACCAAAGCCATGGTGCTCGCCGCTGGGCTCGGCCTGCGCATGCGTCCACTGACGGATCAGATGCCGAAGCCGATGGTGCCGGTCGCAGGCCAACCGCTGCTCGACCACGTCCTCGACAAGCTCGGCCAGGCCGGCGTGACCGAGGCGGTGGTCAACGTGCACTATCTGCCGGACCAGATCATCGACCACACCGCAACGCGCCAGCATCCGCGCGTGACCATCTCGGACGAGCGCGACCACGTGCTCGGCACCGGCGGTGGCGTGGTCAAGGCATTGCCGCTGCTCGGGGATGCGCCATTCTTCCATGTCAATGCCGACACGCTGTGGATCGACGGCGTGCGCTCCAATCTGGCGCGGCTTGCGGAAAACTTCGACCCCGCGCGCATGGACATCCTGCTGCTGATGGCGCCGACCGCCACCAGCATCGGCTATAGCGGCCGCGGCGACTACGGCATGCTGCCCGACGGTGCACTGCGCAAGCGCAAGGAAAAAGAGATCGTCCCGTTCGTCTATGCGGGCGCGGCCATCCTGTCGCCGACGATCTTCGCCGACGCGCCGCAGGGCGAGTTCTCGCTGACAAAAATGTTCGATCGCGCCAATGAGCAGGAGCGCCTGTTCGGCCTCCGGCTCGATGGCGTCTGGATGCATGTCGGCACGCCGGATGCGGTCCACGCCGCGGAAGAGGCGTTTTTGGAGAGCGTGGCGTAGAGATTCCCGTCATTCCGGGACGCGCGTAAGCGCGAACCCGGAATCTCGAGATTCCGGGTTCGATGCTTTGCATCGCCCCGGAATGACCGTGGGACAGCGGGGACGACTTGCCTCTCCCCATATCCATTTGAATCCGTCTCCCTATATTGGCGCCTGATCCCCGAATCAGGCAGCCCATGCGCGTTTTCAGCGTTCCAGTCTCAGTTCCGTTCCTGCGCACGATCGTCTCGGCTCTGCTCGACGGCCGGCTGGTCGACGGATTCGAGGCGCGCAAGGAACCGGCGCGCCTGGCCGACGCCACGCTGTACCTGCCGACACGGCGCGCCATGCGCGTCGTGCGCGAGATATTCCTCGACGAGATGAAGGCGGACGCCGTGGTGCTGCCGCGCATCGTCGCGCTCGGCGACATCGACGAGGACGAGCTCGCGTTCGCCGACGAGGGCGAGCAGTTTTCGGGCGCAACGCCGCTCGAGATTCCGCCGCGGCTCGGCGAGCTCGAACGGCGGCTGACGCTGGCGCAGCTCGTCGCCGCTTGGGCCAAGGGTCCGGTGCTGGCGCCGCTGGTGGTCGGCGGCCCCGCCTCGACGCTGGCGCTGGCCGGCGACCTCGCCCGCCTGATCGACGACATGGTGACGCGCGGCGTCGACTGGAGCGCGCTCGATGGCCTCGTGCCTGATAACCTCGATCGCTACTGGCAGCACTCGCTCGAATTCTTGCGCATCGCCCGCATCGCCTGGCCTGGCCATCTCGCCGAGATCAACCGGATCGAACCGGCAGCGCGGCGCGATCTCCTGATCGCCGCCGAAGCCAAACGATTGACCGCGCATCCCCATGGCCCAGTGATCGCGGCCGGTTCGACCGGCTCGATGCCGGCCACCGCAAAATTCCTGCATGCGGTCGCCTCGCTGCCGCATGGCGCCGTGGTGCTGCCGGGGCTCGACACCGATCTCGACGACGACGCCTGGCGGACCATCGGCGGCGTACGCGATTCGCTCGGCAAGTTCGCGGAGCATCCAGCCTCGAACCATCCGCAATATGCGATGCATGCGCTGCTGGAGCGTTTTGGTATCAAGCGCAGCGACGTCGAGATCCTCCAGCCGCCGGCGGACGGCGGCCGCGATCTGCTCGCCTCCGAATCGATGCGGCCATCCGCCAAGACGGAAGTCTGGCATGATCGGCTGAAGCAGCCGGATGTCGCAGCAAAAATCGCCGGCGGCATGAAGCATCTCGCGGTGGTCGAAGCGCCCAACCCCGAAATGGAAGCGCTCGCCATCGCAATTGCGATGCGCGAGGCGCGGCATCTCGACAAATCGGCAGCACTCGTGACGCCCGATCGCGCGCTGGCGCGGCGGGTGATGGCTGCGCTGACCCGATGGGATCTCGCCTTCGATGATTCCGGCGGCGACGTCTTGATGGAAACCTCCGCCGGCGTGTTTGCCCGCCTCGCGGCGGAGGCGGCCACCAAGGGGTTGGAGCCGCCGACGCTGCTGGCGATGCTGAAGCATCCGCTGTGCCGGCTCGGCCGGCTGCCTGGTGCATGGAAGACGGCGATCGAGCGGCTGGAGCTTGCGGTGCTGCGCGGCACGCGGCCGCCGGCAGGCACGGCCGGTCTGTTGCGCGAGTTCAACCGCCTTCGCGAGGAGCTGGCCAAGCTGTGGCGCAGCGAGGTCTCCGCGTTGCACCACGCCGAGCCTCGGGCGCGCCTCAAGCCGGAAGATCTCGACCGCATCCAGGCGCTGATCGATACCCTGCAAAAAGCCTTGGCACCGATCGAGAGCCTGGCATCGTCAAAGCCGTTTGACTTCGCCGAGCTCGCGCATCGCCACCGCGAGATCATGATCGAGCTGTCGCGCGACGAGCATGGCATTCCGCTCGCTTTCGAGGAACGCGAGGGCCTCGCGCTCGCCGGCGCGTTCGACGATCTCCTGCGCGGCGGCACGACCAGCGGATTGATGGTGCCGCTATCCGACTATGCCGATGTGTTCCAGACCGCGTTCGCCGATCGCGCGGTGCGGCGACGGGATAAGCCCGGCGCGCGCCTGCAGATTTACGGCCCGCTGGAATCGCGCCTGATGCAGGCCGACCGCATCATCGTCAGTGGCCTGATCGAGGGCGTCTGGCCGCCGGCGCCGCGGATCGATCCCTGGCTGAGCCGGCCGATGCGGCATGAACTTGGCCTCGATCTGCCGGAACGCCGCATCGGCCTGTCGGCGCATGACTTTGCGCAGCTGCTCGGCGGCGACGAGGTGATCCTCACCCATTCCGCCAAGGCCGGCGGCGCGCCGGCGGTGGCCTCGCGATTCCTGCACCGGTTTGAAGCCGTCGCGGGCGACGAACTCTGGAAGACCGCGATTCGCGCCGGCGAAAAATATGTGCAGTTCGCGAGCGCGTTGGACCAGCCCGCCGAGGTCACGCCGATCAAGCAGCCGGAGCCGCGGCCACCGCGCGCGACGCGGCCGCTGAAAATGTCGGTGACTGCGATCGAAGACTGGCTGCGCGATCCCTATACGATCTACGCCAAGCGGATCCTGAAGCTCGACGCACTCGATCCCGTCGACATGCCGCTTTCCGCCGCCGACCGCGGCTCGGCGATCCACGATGCGATCGGTGAATTCACGGAAAACTATGCGACGCGCCTGCCCGACGATCCCGCCCGCGTGTTGCGCGCGATCGGCGAAAAACATTTTGCGCCGCTGATGGAGCGACCCGAGGCACGCGCGCTGTGGTGGCCGCGCTTCCAGCGCATCGCGCGCTGGTTCGGCGAATGGGAGACGGCGCGGCGCGGTGCGATCGAGGCCATCACGGCGGAGACCCGCGGCGAAATCTCGATCAAACTCGACCATGAGCGCAGCTTCGTTCTCACGGCCCGCGCCGACCGCATCGAACGTCGCCAGGGCGGCGGCTACGCCATCCTCGACTACAAGACCGGCCAGCCGCCGACCGGCAAGCAGGTCCGCATGGGCCTGTCGCCGCAACTCACATTGGAAGCCGCGATCTTGCGCGAGGGTGGATTCCCTGACATCGACGCCGGTGCGTCCGTGAGCCAGCTCGTCTATGTCCGCCTGAGCGGCAACAATCCGCCGGGCGAGGAGCGCATCCTCGAGCTGAAATACAAGCAAGGCGACGAGCCGCAGCCGCCGGATACGGCTGCCGCCGAAGCGCGGGCCAAGCTGGAAGCGCTGATCCGCGCCTTCGAGGACGAGAACCAGCCCTACACCTCGCTGAACCTGCCGATGTGGACAAACCGCTACGGCGCCTATGACGATCTCGCCCGGATCAAGGAATGGTCCGCGGCCGGCGGCCTGGGGATCGAGGAATGGTGAAAGCTCCCCGCCCCATCCCGGATGAAGTGCGCGCGCGACAGGCCCGTGCGTCCGATCCGGCCGCGTCGGCATTCGTGTCGGCGAATGCCGGCTCGGGCAAGACCCATGTGCTGGTGCAGCGGGTGATCCGCCTGCTGCTATCGGGCGTGCCGCCGGAAAAGATCCTTTGCATCACCTTTACCAAGGCGGCCGCGGCCAACATGGCCGAGCGCGTGTTCACCACGCTTGGACATTGGGTGACGCTGGATGATGCGGCGCTCGACGGAGCGATCAAGGCAGTCGGCATCCCCCATCCCGACCGAAAATTGCGCCGCGAAGCGCGAAAGCTGTTTGCCTGCGCGCTGGAGACGCCGGGCGGGCTGAAAGTGCAGACCATCCACGCGCTCTGTACCCGCCTGCTCCAGCAGTTCCCGTTCGAGGCCAACGTGCCTGCGCGCTTTTCCGTGATCGACGAGCGCGACCAGACCGACATGATGGAGCGCGCCAATCTGAAGGTGTTGCTGGAGGCCGCGCGTGATCCGGAGACCGTCACCGGCCGCGCGCTGCTGACCGCGATGGCGAGTGCCGCCGACGTCACCTTCAAGGAGGTCGTGCGCGAAGCTTGCCTGAGCCGCGACCATTTCATGGCCTGGACTGACGATGCCGGCAACGCCGGGGCGGCGGCCGAGCAGTTGGCGGCCGTGCTGGGCGTGGATGCAAACGACCGCATCGAGGACGTCGAGACGGAGATTCTCGATGGCCCATTCCTACCGCGGTCGCGCTGGGACGACATCGCCTACGCGCTGGACGACGGCAGCAAGTCCGACAACGACCAGGCCAGCCGGCTCCGCGAGGCAAAGGCGTTTTCCGGCGCCGCACAGGTCGATGCCTATCTCGGCGTCTTCCTCACCGATGAAAAGCTGCCGCGCAAGGCCGTGCTGACCAAGAAGTTTGGCGAGCACAATCCGTCCGTCGCGCGCCTGTTCGAGAACGAAGCGTCTCGCCTCGGCGAATTGATCGAGAAGCGCCGCGCGGTCACCATGCGCGATCGCACGGCCGCCCTGTTGCATATCGCCACGGCCGCCGCCGCAAATTACCGCCGCGAAAAACAGGAACGCGGCCTGCTCGACTACGACGATCTCATCGACAAGACGCTGGCGATGCTCAACCGCATCTCCTCTGGATGGGTGCATTACAAGCTCGACCGCGGCGTCGATCACGTGCTGATCGACGAAGCGCAGGACACCAGCCCGCGGCAATGGGACATCGTCGCGCACATCATCTCGGAATTCACGGCCGGCGAAGGCGCGCGCGAGGGGCTGAACCGCACGGTTTTTGCGGTCGGCGACGAGAAGCAGTCGATCTTCTCGTTCCAGGGCGCAGCACCCCACGAATTCGACGCGCGCCGGCGCGAGCTGTACCGCAAATTCACCGCAGCCGGGCTGAAATTTGACCCCGTCGCCTTCACCTATTCATTCCGCTCGGGAGCGGCGATCCTGCACTCGGTCGACCACGTCTTCCGCGAGCCCGCGATCTACAAGAGCATCCATTCGGTCGAGATCGGCCATCCCCTGCACAACGCGCTCGCCGATGCGGGCCCCAGCGTGATCGAGCTGTGGGATCTTGCCGAAGCCGATGACCGGCAGGAGATCGAGGGCTGGCGCGCGCCGTTCGACGGCGTCGCTGTCACCAGCCCCGAGGTGAAGCTTGCCCGCCGCATCCAGGCCGAGATCAAGCGGCTGGTCGAGAGCGGCACGCTGACAGGCCACGAAGGCGAGCGGCGGCCACTGCGTTACGGCGACATGCTGATCCTGGTGCGCCGGCGCGGCAATGCGTTCGACGCCGTGATCCAGGCGCTGAAGCACGCCAACGTTCCGGTCGCCGGCGCCGACCGGCTGAAGCTGACCGAGCACATTGCGATCATCGATCTGATGAACCTTGCGGACGCGCTGCTGCTGCCGCAGGACGATCTCGCGCTTGCGGTCGCGTTGAAGAGTCCGTTGTTCGGTCTCGATGACGACGATCTCTTCGCGCTTGCCCACGACCGCAAGGGATCGCTGCGCCGTGCGCTCGGCGAGCATGCAGCTGGAAGCGAGAAGTTCGCGACCGTGCTGCGGCGCCTCGAGGCCTGCGAGACGCGCGCCCGCGAGGAGACACCATTTGCCTTCTATGCCTGGCTGCTCGGCGGTGACGGCGGCCGCGCGCGTATCTTGCGCCGGCTCGGCCATGAGGCCAATGACGCGCTCGACGAATTTTTGGAGCTGGCGCTGAACTGCGAGCGCAAGGCGCCGGCCTCGCTGCAGGGCTTCATGGCCTGGCTGCGCTCGGCTGACACCGAGGTAAAGCGCGACATGGAAATCACCCGCGACGAGGTGCGGGTGATGACCGTGCATGGCGCCAAGGGTCTCGAAGCTTCGGTCGTGTTCATGGTCGACACCACATCGTCGCCTGCGGACTCGCAGCGGGTCCGGCTGATCCACGTGCCGCGCGGCAATGGCGGCGAGGTCGTGGTCTGGGCCGGGCGCAAGGCGGACGATCCCAAGCCGGTCGCCGACGCACGCAAGGCAATGCTCGAGGAGACCGAGGACGAATATCGTCGCCTGCTCTATGTCGCGATGACGCGCGCGGCCGATCGGCTGGTCGTCGGCGGCTGCCTGCCCGGCAACATGAGAACCGTCCGCAAGCTGAGCTGGTACGATCTCATCGACACCGGGCTGACCGGCTCCGGCCTGGACAAGCAGACGATAGAAACGCCGCTCGGCAAGGTAACGCGATTCGCCCGCCCCGAGGATGTCACGGCGCTGGGCACGCCGGCGACAAGCGTGGACCAGACGATCGCGCTGCCGGACTGGCTGCGGACGCCAGCGCCGCGCGAGACCATCGACGACGATCTGGTGCGCCCGTCCGGCCAGTCCGCCGAGGAAGGCCGCACGGTGCGATCAGGCGAATCAGTCCAGTCACGCGCCCTGGCGCTCCAGCGCGGCACGCTGGTGCACCGGTTGCTTCAGTCGCTGCCCGACATCGCCACCGAGCGCCGGCGTGAGGCCGCGCTTGGCTTCATGACCCGCAATGCCGGCGACTGGGCTGAGGCCGATCGCGGCACGCTGGTCGACAAGGTGCTCGCGTTGATCGCCGAACCGCGCTTTGCCCCGGTGTTTGCCGAGGGCAGCCGGGCGGAGGTCGCCATCGTCGGGAAACTCGACCGGCCGGGCCGCCCGCCGGCGCTGGTGTCGGGGCAGATCGACCGGCTGGTCGTCCGTCCGGACGAGGTGCTGATCGTCGATTTCAAGACCAACCAGACCGCCCCCAAAAGTGCCGCGGAGGCCCCCGCCGCCTATGTCCGGCAGCTTGCGCTGTACCGGGCAGTGCTGGCCCGGCTTTATCCCCAAAAGCCTGTCAGAGCCGTTTTGCTCTGGACCGACACCCTTGAATATATGGAGATTTCGGCCCCCGCGCTGGACGCGGCGCTGGCATCCCTTCATGTCGGCGTGAGCGTCCTTGACCCGGCAAGGGGCCGTTCATAGGTTGACGCCATGATCCCGGGCGCGATTCCACGTCGCGCCGATTCTCTTTCAACCGAGTGAGGTACTCCAATGGCCGTTGGCAAGGTTTCCGACACCGATTTCGAAGCCGAAGTGCTCAAGGCGAACGGCCCCGTCGTCGTCGATTTCTGGGCCGAATGGTGCGGCCCCTGCCGCATGATCGCACCCGCGCTGGACGAGATCGCCGGCGCGATGGGCGACAAGGTCAAGATCGTGAAGCTCAACGTCGACGAGAGCCCGAAGACCGCGTCGAAGTACGGCGTGATGTCGATCCCGACCCTGATGATCTTCAAGGGCGGCGAGATGGCTTCCCGCCAGGTCGGCGCGGCACCGAAGGCGAAGCTCCAGCAGTGGATCACCTCCGCGGTCTAAGCCACGCCGCAGAAGATTTTTTCGAAACGGCCGGCCGATCGCCGGCCGTTTTATTTTTGGTCGGCCTCATTGCCCTCGACGAGCCTCTGGAACATCGCGACCAGCCGTTTGGTGTCGGATGCCACCGGCTTGAAGAACGCGGCATCGGCATCCTCGACCGCGACCACCGCCTTGCGGGCGAGATCGCGCCCGGCCTTTGTGACCGTGATGGCCTTGGCGCGCGGGTCCTGGGGATGATCGACCCGCTGGATCAAGAGCGCCGCTTCCAGCGCGCGCAGCACCTGCGACGTTGTCATTGGATCGATACCCGAGAGCTGCGAGAGCCGCGCCTGCGTAAGCGTTTCCTCAGCGCCGAACCAGGTCGCAGTCGCCAGCAACACGAACTGGGAATGCGTCAGCTCGTAAGGCTGGAGTGCGACGCGCAAGCGACGCTGCCAGGCGTTCGATATTTTCCAGAGCAGGAAGCCCGGGCTTTCGGCAGGACCGGATAGACGGGTCGGGAGCGGCGGGTGCTTCATCGCATCGCTTCCGCAAGCTTGGCGAGGCTCGCCAGCACCTCGGGAAAATCGGCGGAAACAGCTGGGCCGATCTCGGAGGCCTGCGGCCCATCGGCGTCGACGGCGTAAACGATCCGCGTGCGCGCCGGTCCAAGCGGCTCGATGCGATGGGCGACCTTGATGGCGAGATCGCCGACCCGCGTTTCGTCGATGAAGCAGACGTTCTCGCGAACATCGACCAGTTGCGAGCGCAGCGCCTCCTCGCCGGGCGGCTTCATGGTGAACCAGGTGCCGGTCGCGAACGGCCCGTCAATGTCGATCTGCTCGATGCCCGCGTTCCAGTTCTTCCACGCGGCGACATCGCGAAAGATGCTCCAGATCGTCGCTGCGGTGGCCGTCGTCTCGATGGCGTATTCGCCGCGCCAGGTATTTTCGTCGCTCATGGTCGGCTCCCGCTTTAATATGCGAACTTATAATAAGCGCACTTATTAAGTTGTCAAGGCGCCTGGAAGGAGCCAATTCGCGCGCTTCGCGTTGAAAGGCATGTTTTGAAGTCAAAGAGCGTTCTCCGTGCCCTCTCCTCGCCGAGCAACCAACCGAAAGCCTGCCGCGTTGACCGCCATGGAGGCGCGCTCCGTCGACACCATCCCGCGCGGCAACGAGTGGCAGTACGAACCGAAATGGGATGGTTTTCGCTGCCTGCTGTCGCGCGACGGCAGCAGCATTGATCTCCGCTCGAAATCCGGCGAGGACCTTGCGCGCTATTTCCCTGAAATCGTTGCCGCTGCGCTCAAGCTGAAGGCGGATCGCTTCACGCTCGACGGCGAGATCGTCGTGCCGCAGGGTAAGGGCTTTTCCTTCGACGCACTGCTGCAGCGGATCCATCCGGCTGCAAGCCGCGTGCAGAGGTTGTCCCGGGAAACGCCGGCGCTCTATCTCACTTTCGATCTGCTCGCCACGGCCAGGGAGAAGCAGCTTGTCAAGAAGCCGCTCAGCGAACGACGGCCGGCGCTGGAGGTTTTTGCAAAAGCCAATCTGAAGAGCGGCGGCACCTTCCGTCTCTCACCAGCGACGCCGAGCTACGCCACCGCCGAAAAATGGCTGGCGCAATCCGGCGGCGGCTCGGACGGCATCATCGCCAAGCGCGTCGACCTGCCCTATCAGGCCGGAAACCGCGACGGCATGCAGAAGGTCAAGAAGTTCCGCAGCGCCGATTGCGTCATCGGTGGCTTCCGCTATGCGACCAACAAGATCTCGGAGCGGAACGTCGTCGGCTCGTTGCTCCTCGGGCTCTATGACGGCGAGGGCCTGCTGCACCATGTCGGCTTCACCTCGGCGATCAAAGCCGCAGAAAAGTCCGCTCTGACTGACAGGCTGGAGGCATTGATCGGCGAGCCCGGCTTCACCGGTAATGCGCCGGGCGGACCGAGCCGCTGGTCCACCGAGCGCTCGGCGACATGGTGTCCGCTCAAGCCGAAGCTCGTGGTCGAAGTCTGCTACGACCACTTCAGCGGCGAGCGCTTCCGCCACGGCACCTCGATCCTGCGCTGGCGTCCCGACAAGGCGCCGCGGCGGTGCACGTTCGAGCAGTTGAAGCAGAAGGTGGCGGACCCCATGAAGCTGCTGAAACAGGCGTAGCCCGTAGATGGCTGGCTGATCCAGCCCGTCGCGAGTGCGTTCGCCAGCTCCGGCTGATTGTTGCTGCGTGCAAGAGCGGCCATCGCTTCATGATCGTACGCGACGTGACGAAACGTCACCTGCCATGCACCGCCAGTCAGTTCGAGAATCGCATAGCGCGCGTGCGGCGTGCCGGCTTCGACCAGATGCGGAAATGGATGCACATCCCGATACCCGGGGCTGCCGACACTGCCGGGATTGACGATCAGGCGGCCGTCGCGAAGCCGCACGGCACGGGCAAGATGGGTGTGAGCGCAGAGGATCAGCGACTGCGTCACGCCCTGCGCGAGCTGCTCGATGCGATCGAGCGGCGACAGTGCCACGGTGCCGTCGGGATGCACGGTGTCGAGCCAATAGACCTCGTCGTTGTCGGGTGTCGCGTGACAGAGAAACACCTGCTCGCGAAACACGCGCGTTATCGGCTGCGCGCGCAGCCAGTCGAGCTGCGCGGCGTTGAGCTGCGCATGCGCGGGGCGGTCCCACGAGCCCATCTTCTCCGGGGGACGATCGAGCAGATAGCGGTCGTGGTTGCCGAGTACATGCACGGCGTCGAGTTTCATCAGAATCTCGATGGTGCGCCGTGCATCGAGCGGGCCACTCAGCATGTCGCCGAGATTGACGATGTCGGTGACCCCTTGCGCGCCGATATCGGCGATCACCGCCTCCAGCGCGAGGTAGTTTCCGTGGACGTCGGCAATCGCGGCAAAACGCATTTGGCATTCCCAATCTCGTAACGACGACCCTTTCTATGCAGGAGGCGTGCCGTTGAGGCCGAGCACGTGGCCGGCGAGATAGAGCGAGCCGGTGATGAGGATGCGCGGCGGCACGTCGTAGGCGAGCCGCGACAAAGCGCGCAGCGCGGCCTCGATGCCGGGGGCGATTTCGACGCGCATGCCGAGGCTGCGCACGGCGTCCGCAAGACGATCCACCGGCATCGCGTTCTCGGTATCGGGAATCGGCACCGCGATGATGTGGCGAGTGAGGCCGGCGAAATTGGCCAGAAATGCCTGCGCGTCCTTGTTGGCCATCATGCCGGCAATGACGACCAGCGGCCGCGACACCCGCTCTTCGAGGTCGCCTAGCGCGGCGGCTGCGACGCGGCCGCCTTCGGCATTATGCCCGCCGTCGAGCCAGATCTCCGACCCCTGCGGGCCCCAGGAAAGCAGCTCGCCCGAGGTGAGGCGCTGCATCCGCGCCGGCCATTCGGCACTGAGGATGCCGGCCTCGAAGGCCGCCTGGTTGATCTTGAAAGTCTGGATCGCGCGCAGCGTCGCGATGGCGAGGCCGGCATTGTCGAACTGATGGCGACCGAACAGGCGCGGCGCCGTCAAATCCATCAGGCCGCGCTCGTCGGAATAGACCAGCCGCCCATGCTCGACATTGACGTGCCAGCTTTCGTTCGCGGCAAACAGCGGCGCGTGTATGCGCCTGGCCTGCGCCTCGATTGCCGCCATCGCCTCGGGCGCCTGCTCGGCGCACACCACGGGCACGCCGCGCTTGATGATCGCGGCCTTCTCGCCGGCGATCGAGGCCAGGGTCTCGCCGAGAAACTCCATGTGGTCCATGCTGACAGGGGTGATCACGCAGGCCGCCGGGGTATCGACCACATTGGTCGAATCGAGCCGGCCGCCGAGGCCGACTTCGAGCAGCACCGCATCGGCTGGATTTTGCGCGAACAGATGGAAGGCGGCCGCGGTCTTGAGCTCGAACACAGTCGCAGGCTCGCCGGCATTGACGCGCTCGACCTCTTCCAGCGCGGCGCGCAGCTCGTCGTCGCTGACAAGTACGCCACGGCCGACGCGGCCGAGCCGGAAACATTCGTTGATGCGGACGAGATAGGGCGACGTGTAGGCGTGGACGCGCAGGCCGGCCGCCTCCAGCGTCGCGCGCAGATAGGCAACCGTCGAGCCCTTGCCGTTGGTGCCGGCGACGTGGATCACCGGCGGCAGCTTGCGCTCGGGATGATCGAGCCGTTCGAGCAGACGGTGCATCCGCTCGAGCCCGAGATCGATACGTTTCTGATGCAGGGCCGACAGCCGCCCGATCAATGCATCGAGCGACGGCTTTGCGCTATCAGAGGACGCGTTCACGCGTGCGGCGCAGCCGGCGCCGTCTCAGCGGCCGATACGATCTGCGCCGGGCTGACGACAGGCTGCACCGATTTCGACGCGCCTTCCTGCGCCGGCGCCCTGGTCAGGAGGCGGCAGAGCCGCGCCAGGGTCGGACGCAATTCGTGGCGATGCACGACCATGTCGACCATGCCGTGCTCTTTCAGATATTCGGCGCGCTGAAAGCCCTCAGGCAGCTTTTCACGGATGGTCTGCTCGATCACGCGCGCGCCGGCAAAGCCGATCAGCGCGCCGGGCTCGGCGATCTGCACGTCGCCGAGCATCGCATAGGATGCGGTGACGCCGCCGGTGGTCGGGTTGGTCAGCACGACGATATAGGGCTGTTTTGCTTCGCGCAGCATCTGGACACCGACCGTGGTGCGCGGCATCTGCATCAGCGACAAGATGCCTTCCTGCATGCGCGCGCCGCCGGACGCGGCGAACACGATGAACGGCGACTTCTTCTCAACCGCGAGCTCGAGCCCGCGCACGAGGGCTTCACCGGCAGCCATGCCGAGCGAACCACCCATGAAATCGAAATCCTGCACGGCGATGACGACGCCGGCACCTTCGAGCTTGCCGTAGCCGACCTTGACCGCATCGTTCAGATTGGTGCGCGCGCGCGCGTCCTTGACGCGGTCGACGTATTTCTTCTCGTCGCGAAACTTCAGCGGATCGGGCGTGACGTCGGGCAAGGCCACGTCGAACCAGGTCTCGTTGTCGAAGATCGACTTGAGCCGCGCCACCGCGCCCATGCGCATGTGGTAGTTCGAGCCGGGGATGACGAACTGGTTGGCCTCGACGTCCTTGTAGAACACCAGCTGCCCGGAATCCGGGCACTTGATCCACAGATTCTCCGGCGTCTCCCGCCGCAGCATGTTGCGGATTTTCGGCCGGACCACATTGGTAAGCCAGTTCATGGTTTGCTCCGATGTGCGAACCCGCAGGGGATCGCCTGAAGGACTATATGGCGGCCGGGCCCCTGCCCGGCAAGCTGCCGTGTCGTCCGCCTTGGCAGCGGAACTATGGCCTATTCGGCCGCTTGTTTCGCGCCCTTGACGCCCTGGGCCAGCGCCGCGGTCAGCTCAGCCACGGCGTTAACGGTTTTGGCGGTTGCGCGCCCTTCGGCATCGAGACTGTTCTTGAGCGCATCGACCAGCGCGGTGCCGACCACGGCACCGTTGGCATGCGAGGCAATGGCCTGGGCGTTTTCCGGCGTGCGGATGCCGAAGCCGACGCAGACCGGCAGCTTGGTATGGCGCTTGATGCGGGCGACCGCGCCGCTCACAGCGGTCGCGTCGGCCGCCGCCGCACCGGTGATGCCGGTGATGGCGACGTAGTAGACGAAGCCCGAGGTGTTGGCGAGCACGGCCGGCAGGCGCTTGTCGTCGGTCGTCGGCGTCGCCAGGCGGATGAAGTTGAGGCCGGCCTTCATTGCGGGCAGGCACAGCTCATCGTCTTCCTCCGGCGGCAGATCGACGATGATCAGGCCGTCGATGCCGGCGCTCTTCGCATCGACAGGGAATTTGTCGACGCCGTAGATGTAGATCGGATTGTAATAGCCCATCAGCACGATCGGCGTCGCATTGTCGTCCTTGCGGAAGTCGCGCACGAGGTCGAGCGTCTTCTTCAGCGTCATGCCGACCTTGAGCGCGCGCAAGCCCGCCGCCTGGATCGACGGACCGTCGGCCATCGGATCGGTGAAGGGCATGCCGAGCTCGATCACGTCGGCGCCCGACTTCGGCAGCGCCTTGATGATCTCGAGCGACGTCGCCGGATCGGGATCGCCAGCCATCACAAAAGTGACGAAGGCCGAGCGGCCGACTTTTTTCAGCTCGGCGAAACGGGTGTCGATACGCGTGGTCACTTGGTCTTGCCCTTCAGGATGTCGCCGACCTGCGGGACGTCCTTGTCGCCGCGGCCGGAGAGATTGACGACCATCAGGTGATCCCTCGGCCGTTTCGGCGCGAGCTCCATCACCTTGGCGATGGCGTGTGCGGGCTCGAGCGCGGGAATGATGCCTTCGAGCTTGGAGAGCAGCTGGAACGCGGCGAGCGCCTCGTCATCGGTCGCGGAGAGATAATTGACGCGGCCGATCTCGTGCAGCCACGAATGCTCGGGGCCGATGCCGGGATAGTCGAGACCGGCCGAGATCGAATGCGCGTCCTGGATCTGGCCGTCGGCATCCATCAAGAGATAAGTGCGGTTGCCGTGGAGCACGCCGGGACGGCCGCCCGCGATCGAGGCCGCATGCAGCTGCGTCAGTCCATGGCCCGCGGCCTCGACCCCAAAGATTTCGACGGAGGGATCGTCGAGGAACGGATGGAATAGGCCCATCGCATTGGAGCCGCCGCCGATGCAGGCGACCAGCGAATCCGGCAGGCGGCCCTCGACCTCCTGCATCTGCGTCCTGGTCTCGTTGCCGATGATGGACTGGAAGTCGCGCACCAGCGTCGGATAGGGATGCGGGCCCGCCACCGTGCCGATGCAGTAGAAGGTGTCGTGCACGTTGGTGACCCAGTCGCGCAGCGCCTCGTTCATCGCGTCCTTCAGCGTGCGCGTGCCCGACTGCACCGGCATCACCTTGGCGCCCAGCATCTCCATGCGGATCACGTTGGGCTGCTGCCGCTCGACGTCGACGGCGCCCATATAGACCACGCATTCGAGGCCGAAGCGCGCGCACAGAGTCGCGGTGGCGACGCCGTGCTGGCCGGCGCCGGTCTCGGCGATGATGCGCTTCTTGCCCATGCGTCGCGCCAGCATGATCTGGCCGAGCACATTGTTCACCTTGTGCGAACCGGTGTGGTTGAGCTCTTCGCGCTTCAGATAGATCTTGGCGCCGCCGAGATGCTCGGTGAGACGCTCGGCGAAATAGAGCGGCGAGGGCCGGCCGACATAGTTCTTGAGATAGCCGTTCATCTCGGCCTGGAAGGCCGGATCGGCCTTGGCCGCGGTGTAGGCCTTCTCCAGATCGAGGATCAGCGGCATCAGGGTTTCGGCGACGAAGCGTCCGCCAAAGATGCCGAAATGGCCGCGCTCGTCGGGACCGCTGCGATAGGAATTTGGTTTGGCGATGTTCATCGAACGCTCAACTCTTGGGTGGCGCGCGCGGCGCGAATGAAGGCCTTGATCAGCTCCGGGTCCTTGACGCCGGGAGCGCACTCGACTCCCGAGGACACGTCGGCGCCACCGGCGCCGGTGACGCGGAGGGCTTCCGCGACATTGTCGACATGAAGCCCGCCCGAGACCATGTAGGGCAGTTTGAGATCGAGATTTTCGAGCAGGTGCCAGTCGAACGGCGCCCCCAGGCCGCCGGGCCGGGTCGCATCCTTCGGCGCCCGGGCATCGAACAGGATGCGGTCGGCAACTGCGGCGTAGCCGGGCAGCACGGCGAGATCGGCCGATGTCGCGACCGGCACGGCCTTCATCACGGGGCGGCCGAACTTCTGCTCGATGTCGCGCAGCCGCGCCACGCTCTCCTTGCCATGGAGCTGAAAAATGTCCGGCGACAGCGCGTCCATGATGTTGCCGAGCGTGGCGTCGTCGGCATCGACCGTAAGCGCGACCGTGAGCGCGCGCCGCTCCACCTGCCGCCCGAGATCGCGCCCCGTCTCCAGCGAGACATGCCGGGGCGACGGCGGAAAGAACACGAACCCCACCATGTCGGCGCCCGCGTCGAGCGCCGTTTCGAGCGTCTCGCGCGTGGATAGGCCACAGATTTTGACGAGCAGGGACATGGTCTCAAAGCAAATGGAGGCCGCAAGCGGCGGCCGGGAAACGGGTTTTTCGGTCGGGCCGCTTCTACAACGTCGCGCGCTGCTTGTCTCGCCCGATGGCCCCGTAAAGGCCCACCCCGGAGGGTACCGGGAGGCGCTGGGGCTCCGGCCTTGGCGGGGCCGTCTGGGTCCGCAAATCGGCCAGCTCGACCCGGGCGGCCCGCGCATCCGCCTCATGCCGGCGCGCGGCCCGCCGCCAGTGCCGCTGGCCGAACCAGACGGCGCAACCGCCGGCGATGACGCCCAGAGCGGCCACCAGGATCAGCAGCAGGAACAGCGGCATTGTGCGCGATAGGGCCGGATCGTTCGCCATGAAGGGATCGAACGAGACCGTGACGTCATGCCGGTTGGCGACCGCAAAGGTCACCAGGATCAGGGCCAGCGGAATCACGATCAGCGCGGTCAGGAACTTTCGCATCGCGAGCGCTCGTCTTGAATCAAGCTTGCTGCCGCATCATGCGGCCGGTCGGTAAAGCCCGGACGACAGCGGCTTCTTTAGTCCGGCGCGCCGGGATCCGGATGATCGCGATTCAGCCGCTCGCGCATTTCCTTGCCGGTCTTGAAGAACGGAACGCTCTTCTGATCGACGGGGACATGAGCGCCGGTGCGCGGATTGCGGCCGGCGCGCGCAGGGCGGTGCTTCACCGAGAAGGCGCCGAAGCCGCGCAGCTCGACGCGGTCGCCGCGCGCGAGTGCCGCTACGATCTCCTCGAGAATCGCATTCACAATGTTCTCGACATCCCGCTGGTACAGATGCGGGTTGTGCTCGGCGATACGCTGAACAAGTTCGGATTTGATCATCGAGAGATAGGACCCGGAAGCGTGCGGATGACCATTTCCGTGAAAATGCCTTGATCTGTCAAGACGCTAAATGAAGGTTGAGCGTCGTGAAAATGCGTGACAAATGCCGAAAAAGCGGGCTGCACGTCTACTCGCCGGACGGGAAAAAGCTCTTGAGCTCGCGTTGTTCCCGCTTGTTCCCGGTCAATTCGACGCAGCCGGCTGCCACAGGGCCAGCATTCCATCCAACCCGACGCGATCGACCGCTTGCACGACGCCGGTTTGCGCGATTTGGTGCGCAATCGAGCCGAATCCAAGCGCTTCCAGCGTCACGGCGGCAGCCGTCTTGAGGAACGGGAGATCGCCGAAGCGCGGCTCGAGCTTGTAATCGCGCACGCTGAGACCCTTCTTGACGCCCTTCTGCTCCTCAAGCCAGGTCACGGCGGTGTTCTCGTCGCCGAGCTGATCGATCAGCTTGAGATCGATCGCTTGGCGGCCGGTGAAGACCCGGCCATCGACGACTTTTTCGAGCTGCGTGTCATCCATGCCACGGCGCTGCTTCACCAGATCTTTGAACCAGGCATAGGAATCCTTCACCAGCGCATCCAGCGCGGCCCGGGCCTCGGGGCTGGTCGGCTCAAAACCGTTGGGCGCGGCCTTCAGCGGCGTGGACTTCACTTCCTCGACCCTGACGCCGATAGTCTTCAAGAGTTCCGAGACGTTGGGAAACTGGAACAGCACGCCGATCGAGCCGACCAGCGAGCTCTGCTGGGCGATGATGTGGTCGCTCGCAATTGCGGTGATGTAACCGCCGGATGCGGCAAGCCCCTCGACCACGACGACCAGCGGCTTCTTCGCCTTCAGGCGCGTCAGTGAATCGTACAGCTGCTCGGAGCCGGCGGTGGTGCCGCCCGGCGAGTTGACGTGAACGATCACGGCGGCGGCCTGCGAATTCTCCAGCCGCTCCAGCGCCCGCGTGCGCTCGGAATCGCTGCGGATCAGGCCATCGATCTGCACGCGCGCGATGGAGCCTGCGGTAGCAAAGCTGCCGCGCGCGCCGGGTGTCGCGATCAGCGCGAAGCCCGCGATCGCAGCGATCGCGATCAGCGCGGCCATCACGCGCCAGAACGTCAGCTTGCGGCGGATCCTGCGGCGATCGACGATGATGTCCGAATCGAGCGACATCGGAATATCTCCAAATGAAAGGCCGCTGGCGTTGTGCCGTCACAACGTGACCATTGGCTTGTCTGGATACATCAATTGCGGCGCAATTTGAAGAAAACAAGGCCCCGCGCAGCCCGGATGGGGCCACAACAAAAAAGCCCCGGCTCGCGCCGGGGCTCCGATGTCAGCAAAACCAGCGTTTCGCTTATTTGCTGTCGCGGTTCTTGAGCGCGGTGCCCAGGATGTCGCCGAGCGTCGCACCCGAATCCGAGGAGCCGTACTGCGCGATGGCTTCCTTCTCTTCGGCGACTTCGAGCGCCTTGATCGACACCTGGACCTTGCGGGCCTTCTTGTCGAACTGGATCACGCGGGCATCGACCTTCTCGCCGACGGCGAAGCGTTCGGCACGTTGGTCGTTGCGGTCACGCGCGAGTTCCGAGCGCTTGACGAAGGTCGTGAAGTCGGTACCGGCGATCTTCACCTCGATACCGCTTTCCTTCACTTCGAGCACTTCGCAGGTCACGACCGCGCCCTTCTTGACATCGCCCGGCTCGGCGAAGGGGTCGCCTTCGAGCTGCTTGATGCCGAGCGAGATACGCTCCTTCTCGACGTCCACATCGAGCACCACGGCCTTCACCATGTCGCCTTTCTTGTAGTTGTCGATCACCTGCTCGCCCGGAAGCTTCCAGTCGAGGTCGGAGAGATGGACCATGCCGTCGACGTCGCCCTCGAGGCCCAGGAACAGACCGAACTCGGTCTTGTTCTTGACTTCGCCCTCGACCGTCGAACCGGTCGGGTGACCTTCGACGAAGACCTCCCAAGGATTGCGCATGGTCTGCTTGAGGCCGAGCGAGATGCGGCGCTTGACGGAATCGACTTCCAGCACCTGCACATCGACTTCCTGCGAGGTCGACACGATCTTGCCGGGGTGCATGTTCTTCTTGGTCCACGACATCTCGGAGACGTGGATCAGGCCTTCGATGCCCGGCTCGAGCTCGACGAACGCACCGTAGTCGGTGATGTTGGTGACGCGGCCGGTGAAGCGGGCACCCAGCGGGTACTTGGCTTCGATGCCCTGCCACGGATCGTCCAGCAGCTGCTTCATGCCCAGCGAGATGCGATGCGTCTCGTGGTTGATCTTGATGATCTTGACCTTCACGGTCTGGCCGATCGAGAGCACTTCGGTCGGGTGGTTGACGCGGCGCCACGCGATGTCGGTGACGTGCAGCAGGCCGTCGATGCCGCCGAGGTCAACGAACGCACCGTAATCGGTGATGTTCTTGACCACGCCGTCGATGACCTGACCCTCTTCGAGGTTCTGCACCAGCTCCTGACGCTGCTCGGCGCGGGTCTCTTCGAGAACCGTGCGGCGGGAGACGACGATGTTGCCGCGGCGACGGTCCATCTTGAGGATCTGGAACGGCTGCGCGTTGTTCATCAGCGGCGCAACGTCGCGGATCGGACGGATGTCGACCTGCGAACGCGGCAGGAAGGCAACGGCGCCGTCGAGGTCGACGGTGAAGCCGCCCTTGACCTGGTTGAAGATGACGCCCGTGACCTTCTCGTTGTTCTGGAACGCCTTCTCCAGCTTGCCCCAGCTCTCCTCGCGGCGCGCCTTGTCGCGCGACAGCACGGCTTCGCCGAGGGCGTTTTCGATGCGATCGAGGAACACTTCCACCTCGTCGCCAACCTTGATCTCGCTCTCACGGCCGGGGCCGGAAAATTCGCGCAGCGCAACGCGGCCTTCGGTCTTCAGGCCGACGTCGATGACGGCCATGTCCTTTTCAATTGCAACCACCTTGCCCTTGACGACCGAGCTCTCCTGCAGGTTGCCACCTGCGAAGGACTCGTCGAGCATCGCGGCGAAATCGTCGCGCGACGGGCTATAGGTATCAGCGGAAATCGAAGCCATTTGTTCTCCAGTTGCGGATGTCTTGCCGGCCGTTGGGTTTTTGGGCGTATCGGACGCGCAGTGTCGGAAGGTCCACAAAACCTTCGAGCGACCGCTCGCTGCTCCGGTCTGCGACCAGAATTGCGGAAGCGGGCCGGCTGAGGCCCGCACGTTCGATACGTGGAAAATCTGTTGTCCGGAGCCTGGATCGCAGCGGCCCCCAACAGGGACCGAGAGTATCGACCTCAAAGAGCGGGAGCGGGCACTTCCTCCAATGACGGCTGCGGCTTAACCCCGCGACCGGCCCGCTCGGACAGCCTCGATAATGTCGATGGCGGCCCGGACTCCGCCTTCTATATCCAGTTGGGAGTTATCTAGCAAGTAAGCATCCGGGGCCGGTTTCAAAGGCGCAATCGGCCTGTTCTTGTCGCGTTCGTCGCGCTGGATGATGTCGGCGAGGACGGCCGCCTCATCCGCCTGCTCGCCCCGCGCCCTCGCCTCCATGGTGCGGCGGCGGGCGCGGACTCTTGGGTCAGCCACGACGAAAATCTTCACGTCGGCATCGGGACAGATCACGGTTCCAATGTCCCGGCCATCCAGCACCGCGCCGGGCGGACCGGCGGCGAATTGCCGCTGGAAATTGAGCAGGACCTCGCGAACCCTGGGAATCGCCGAAACGATGGAGGCGCCTTCGCCGGCCGTCTGGGTCTTGAGGGCCGGATTGCCGAACTTTTCGGGATCGAGTTCCAGCGCAGCCTGCACTGCGGCCGCCTCGTCCCGGAGATCATGGCCGGACTCCATCAGGGCGTAGGCAACCGCACGATAGATCACGCCGGTATCGAGGTGACGATAGCCGTAATGATGGGCCAGGCGCTTGCCGAGCGTGCCCTTGCCCGAGGCCGCGGGCCCATCGATGGCGATGATCATGTCACTCAAACCTTGACTGGGTGGGGTCCGCGGGCGCGCCGCAACGGCTGCTCTTCGGTAAAAATGTTGCGAGACGCGAACTCGGCGGGACTCGAGAATGTCAGATATTCGCGCATCGCGTCAGACGGAGAAGACGTGGTGAACCATGGTTCAGCAAGGCGCCGCGCCGGATCGCAGACCCACGCCGGCACCCGGCCGAGGCGACGTTGCTTTGCCAGATATTCGGCGATTGCGCCGACTAGGGCGTCGAGCCGGTCATTCTGCGTTAGCGCGGGCTCGTCCTCGATCGTCTCGTATTGAGCTCGGTCCGTCGCGGCGAGATCGAACGTGTCGAGGAATTCAGCCAACGTCGAGTCCTGCGGCGCACCGGCGCAGATGCGATCGACGGCTTCAGCGAGGGTATTTGGGCGCATCGGTTCCTCCCCCCAGGTCCATGTTCTTCAGCAAGAAGCGCTGCTTCTCCGAGGAAGCAGCGCTTACCGGAAAATACCGGCCGAGCAGCGCGATGGCTTCCTCCACCGTCGAGATTCCAACCACCTTCATCAAGTTCAAGATATCCAACCGTTCCGTCTCTCCGCGAACGGGATCCGTGATCCGGAATGCCTTCAGCTTCAACGCAAGAAGATATGCAGCGGAGGGCACCGAGACCTCAAGCCCTGACGGCGTGCCATCGCGCGGGAAGGTACCAAATTCGAGATGATCTGCAGCGCGGTCGGCGAGCGGACTGAGATGGAATACGACCTGATCGTTGAACCAGTCGGCACTCCAACCGTTCCTTGCGGCTATTTCGGCTGTTGTCTTCTCCAACCAGTCCGGCAGCGGACGCTCGAGCTTCGAGACGTCGACATCCTCGGTCGCGAAGCGGAAATTGCTGGCAAGCATGAGGGCGGAGCCGCCATAGACCGCGATCTGAAGCTTGGTTCCGGCATCGGCCGCAGCACGGCCGATCGAATCGAAGGCATCCAGCAGGGCGTCGCGATCGAAGGCTGCGCTCATGGCCGCGGCCTCATGAAAAATCGGCCCCCAGCGACCGCATCATCGGAATGAAGTCCGGGAAACTGGTGGCGATGAAGGCGGTGTCGTCGACCGTCACCGGCTGATCGGACGCGCAGCCCATCACCAGCGCCGACATCGCGATGCGGTGGTCCATATGCGTGGCGACAGTGGCGCCGCCGGGGACGTGGCCGCGACCCTCGACGATCAGATCGTCGCCGGAAACAGTGACCTTCACGCCATTGACGCGGAGCATGTCCGCGGTGGCCTCGAGCCGATCGGATTCCTTGACGCGCAGCTCCTGCAGGCCGCGCATGATGGTCGCGCCTTCGGCGAACGAAGCCGCGACCGCCAGCACCAGATATTCGTCGATCATCGAGGGCGCGCGTTCCGGCGGCACCTCGACACCGCGCAGTTTTGACGCGCGCACGCGCAAGCGCGCCATCGGCTCACCGGCGTCACCGCGCACTTCGCTTTCCTCGATGGAAGCGCCCATTTCACGCAGCGTCGTGAAAAGGCCGGTGCGCAGCGGATTGGTCATCACGTCGGAAAGAACGACATCGGAGCCCTCGACGATCAGTGCCGCAACGACCGGAAATGCCGCTGAAGACGGATCGGCCGGCACGATGACGGTGGCACCATGCAGCTCGGGCTGGCCGACCAGCGTGATGCGGCGGCCGTGAGCCCCCTCGTCGACCGAGGTGATGTCGGCGCCAAAATGCTTCAGCATCAGCTCGGTGTGGTCGCGGCTGGCCTCGCTCTCGATCACGGTCGTGGTGCCCGGCGCCGACAGGCCCGCCAGCAGCACCGCCGACTTGATCTGGGCCGAGGCAACCGGGGTCTTGTAGGTAATCGGCAGCGGATCGCGCGCGCCCTGGACGGTCAGCGGCAGCCGGCCGCCCTCGCCTCCGGAAACAACCTTCGCCCCCATCTTTTCAAGCGGATCGAGGATCCGGCGCATCGGGCGGCTGCGCAGCGAGGCATCGCCGTCGAACACCGCCGAGATCGGGCAGCCTGCGACGGCGCCCATGACCAGCCGACAACCGGTGCCGGAGTTGCCGAAATCCAGCGCCGCCTTCGGCTCGGCGAAGCCTCCGACGCCCACGCCGTTAACCTTCCAGGCAAAATCGCCGGTGCGCTCGACCTTGGCGCCAAGGGCCTGCATGGATTTGGCGGTGTTGAGGACGTCTTCACCCTCGAGGAGGCCCGAAATCCGGGTCTCGCCAACGGCGAGCGCCCCCAGGATCAGGGCACGGTGGGAAATCGACTTGTCCCCGGGCACCCGTACTTTCCCGGTCAGGGGGCCGCTGGCGCGCGACTGCAGCGGCGTGGGCTTGTCGGAATAGGTCAAGATTGTGTCCTCGAATGCGCCTTGCAGGGCTGGGGGCAGGTACCACATGGTCTCCCCGCCGTCACCGGCATGTCTTTCTCTCGTAATGCGCTATTGACAGCGGGCCGCCAACTAGCCAAGTGAAACACCGCTTTTCAGACATTCCAGGATTCCTCTGCCGTGGCCAAGTCCGAACTCGGAACCAAACGTATTTGCCCGACGACGGGCAAGAAATTCTATGATCTCAACAAGAACCCGGTGATCTCGCCCTATACCGGCGAAGTTGTGCCGATCGCACCCGTGGCGCCGGCGCGTATGCCGCGCGGCGCCGAAGCCCGCCACGCTGCAGCAGCCGCCGACACCACGCCGGAGCCGGCGGAGGTCGAGGAGGTCTCGCTGGAGGAGGCCGATGCCGAGGAGAACACCGGCAAGGTCAAGGCCGTCGTCCCCGAATCCGAGGACGATATCGAGGTCGACGAGACCCTCGACGGCGACGATGACGATGATTCGACCTTCATTGCCGACGAAGAAGAAGGCGATGAGGACGTGACCGACATCATTGGTGATGTCGGAGGCGATGAAGAGACTTGAGATCAGCCCTGATCTGTGAAAAAGGGTGCACCGCGCGAGTCACCAGGCTCGCCGGTCGGGACTGATCCGAAAGGATCGTCCCAGGACTTAAGGGGCCATAGCTCAGCTGGGAGAGCGCTTGCATGGCATGCAAGAGGTCGGCGGTTCGATCCCGCCTGGCTCCACCACGCTTCGCCCTTCGGGCTACGCGTGGCGCAGCCACGGGGAGCCTGAAGGGCGAAGCGTGGTGTCCGGCGAAGCCCGTAGGGCGAAGACGGACGGTTTGATACTCCCACCCCTTCCTTCCCCCGCGCGAGCCGTCGATGTGGTACGTCTACATCATTCGCAGCATCGAGTTCCCCGACCAGGAATACATCGGCGCCACGGAAGATCTGAAGCGACGGCTTCCGGAGCACAACGCCGGCAAGTCCGCTCACACCGCAAAGTTCAAGCCATGGAAGCTGGTTTGGTACTGCGCCTTCCCTGATAAAATGAAGGCCTTGGCGTTCGAGACTTATCTCAAGTCACACTCGGGCCGCGCTTTCTCGAAGAAGCGGCTCTGCTGATCCCCCTACTCCCCAATCACCGCATTCAACCGGTCGCGCAGCGCGACGATCTCGTCCTTCATCGCGACCAGCTCCGACACCGAGCAATCCGACGCGGCCAGGATCGACTGCGGGACGGTGCGTGCCTTGTCTTTCAGCGCGTGCCCCTGCGGCGTCAGCGCGATCAGGACCTGACGCTCGTCCTCGCTGGAGCGCGTGCGCTTGACGAGGTGCGCGGCTTCGAGCCGCTTGAGCAGCGGCGTCAGCGTGCCCGAATCGAGAAACAGCTTTTCGCCGATATCCCTAAGCGGCACGTCGTCGCGCTCCCACAGCACCAGCATTACCAGATATTGCGGATAGGTCAGGCCGAACCGATCGAGCAGCGGCTTGTAGACGCGGTTGAAGGCGTGCGCGGCTGAATAGACGGCGAAACAGATCTGGTTGTCGAGACGTTGCGGATCCAGGGTCGATAATTTCCGGGCCATAGAGAAATCTCACGAGATTGACCCGCATTGTGGGACCGGGCGGGCCGACATTCAATTGCGAACAATTAAATGTGAGGCATGCAAAATTCGATTGCGCGCAATCTAATTGTTGCGATAGAGATTTCACCCCAACCCGAAGACCCCTGAGGAGACGAAAATGTCCGTGAACGTCCTCTACAAGACCAGCGCAAAAGCCACCGGCGGCCGTGACGGCCGTGCTGCGACCCTCGACGGCGCGCTCGACGTCAAGCTCACCACGCCGAAAGAGCTCGGCGGTGGCGGCGGCGCCGGCAACAATCCCGAGCAGCTGTTTGCGGCCGGCTATGCCGCCTGCTTCATCGGCGCGATGAAGTTCGTGTCCTCGCAGGGCGGCCCGAAGGTCCCCGCCGACGCCTCCGTGACCTCGACCGTCGGCATCGGCCCGCGCTCGGCCGGCGGTTTCGGTCTCGACATCGATCTCGCCGTCTCGCTGCCGGGCCTGTCCCGCGCCGACGCCGAGGCGCTGGTCGAGAAGGCGCACCAGGTGTGCCCGTACTCCAACGCGACGCGCGGCAATGTCGACGTTCGCCTGACGGTCGTCTGATCTGACGGTGGATTGGCTGGCCCGGGATCCCCCTTGGGCCGGCCGCTTCCGCTCGATTTGCCATGCTGCGGGATTGCCGCCTGCGCTGCATGACGCTCTACGCGACAAGCCATTGCTGGCTTGGACGAACCTCGCTAGGCCTGTGGTCAAATATCGACACAGGGGAAGCGAAGGCATGACTGAAGCCGCAACCGGCGCAATGAGCGGACTGCGCGTCATCGATCTCACGCGCGTGCTCGGCGGCCCCTACTGCACCCAGATCCTCGCCGACCATGGCGCCGACATCATCAAGGTCGAGCCGCCGGCCGGCGACGAGGTGCGCGACTGGGGTCCTCCCTTCCACGAGGAAGACGCGGCCTATTTCGTCGGCATCAACCGCAACAAGCGCTCGATCGGCCTCGACCTCGCCTCCGAGGGCGGCCGTGTCGTGCTGCTCAAGATGCTGGAGACGGCCGACGTCCTGATCGAGAATTTCAAGCCGGGCACGCTGGAGAAATGGGGCATCGGCAACGATGCGCTCAGCCAGAAATATCCGCGCCTCGTGCATTGCCGGATCTGCGGCTTCGGCGCCGACGGTCCGCGCGGCGGCAATCCCGGCTATGACGCCATCATCCAGGCCATGACCGGCATGATCGCGGCGACCGGTTCGCCCGAGAGCGGTCCGATGCGGATCGGCGTGCCGCTGGTCGACATCACCACCGGTCTTTACGCGGCGATCGGCATCCTGATGGCGCTGTCGGAGCGGCAGCGCTCAGGGCTTGGCCAGTTCCTGGAGACGACGCTATACGAGACCGGGCTTGCCATCATGCATCCGCACACCGCGAATTATTTCATGCATGGCAAGCCGCCGGGGCTCACCGGCAACGAGCATCCCAACCTCGTGCCCTACGCGATCTTCCCGACCAAGACCGACAACATCTTCATCGGCGTCGGCAATGACGGCACCTTCCGCAAGCTCGCCAAGGAGATCGGCAAGCCCGAGCTCGGCACCGATCCGCGCTTTGCCCGCAACAAGGACCGCATCGCCAATCGCGACGCGCTGCGCGCCGAGCTTGCCGCGGTGTTCAGCCAGCACGAGGCCGAGCCGTTGTGCAATCGGCTGCTCGCCGCGGGCCTGCCCGCAGGCCCCGTGCAGAAGATCGACCAGGCGTTGACCAACCCGCACACGATCGCGCGCGGCGACGTCATCGAGAAGGACTGGTACAAGGGCGTAGCCTCGCCGATCCGACTCGATCGCAGCAAGCCGAGCCTGCGCCGCCTGCCGCCGAAGTTCAGCCAGCACTCCCAGGAGGTGCTGGGCGAGTTCGGCTACTCAAAGGCGGAGATCGACGCGATGGTCGAAAAGGGCGTGGTCTGCGGGCCCGAGCGCAAGCGCTAGGTGGTGCGCTCCCTCTGCCGCCTGCGGGAGAGGTTTAGTGAGGTCGGCCAATGCCGCAGTGCGGCGCGGGCACGCATGTGCGCATGTGCACTGCGAACGGGGAAGCTGCCCCAGCGCGCCTTCGCCTATTTGACGACTTCCCTTTTAGCAGCGCTTGCTGCTTTCGTTTCGGCCGCATACACAGTCATGTGAACGTCATATGGCGCTGCTAGCGCAAGCGATCTTTTTGACGGCCAAGGGACGGCTAAGGGACGGCTAAGGGAGGTTTACTTGATGGCTCTTCGACATTTTGGGGCGGCTGCCGCTGTTGCAATCGCGGTTGGCATGACGGCTTCGCCGGCACTGGCCGTGACTGAAATCCAGTGGTGGCACGCGATGACGGGCGCCAACAACGACGTCATCGTCAAGCTCGCCAACGACTTCAATGCGTCGCAGAGCGACTACAAGGTCATCCCGACCTACAAGGGCAGCTATCCCGACACCATGAACGCCGGCATCGCGGCCTTCCGCGCCGGCAACGCCCCGCACATCATGCAGGTGTTCGAAGTCGGCACCGCGACCATGATGGCCGCGACCGGCGCCGTGAAGCCGGTCTACAAGCTGATGGCGGACGCCGGCGAGAAGTTCGATCCGAAGAACTACCTGTCCGCGATCACCGGCTACTATTCGACCTCGAAGGGCGAGATGCTGTCCTTTCCCTTCAACTCGTCGTCGACCGTGATGTGGGTCAACCTCGACGAGCTCAAGAAGGTCAACGCCGAGATCCCGAAGACCTGGCCCGAAGTGTTCGCGGTCGCCAAGAAGCTGCACGACAACGGCCATCCGACCTGCGGCTTCTCCAACTCCTGGGTCACCTGGGTCAATCTCGAGCAGCTCTCCGCCTGGCACAACGTGCCGCTCGCGAGCAAGGCGAACGGCCTTGACGGCTTCGACACCAAGCTCGAGTTCAACGCGCCGCTGCAAGAGAAGCATCTCGAGAAGCTGGTCGAGCTGCAGAAGGACAAGACCTATGACTACGCCGGCCGCACCAACCAGGGCGAAGGCCGCTTCACCTCGGGTGAGTGCGCGATCTACCTGACCTCGTCGGCCTTCTTCGGCAACGTCAAGGCACAGGCCAAGTTCAACTTCACCGCCGCGCCGATGCCGTATTATCCCGACGTCAAGGGCGCGCCGCAGAACTCGATCATCGGCGGTGCTTCGCTCTGGGTCATGGGCGGCAAGTCGGCCGACGAATACAAGGGCGTCGCCAAATTCCTGACCTTCCTCTCGGACACCGATCGTCAGGTCTACATCCACAAGGCCTCGGGCTATCTGCCGATCACCAAGGCGGCCTATGAAAAGGCCAAGGCCGAGGGCTTCTACAAGGACCAGCCCTATCTGGAGACCCCGCTGCTCGAGCTGACCAACAAGGAGCCGACCGAGAACTCGCGCGGCCTGCGCCTCGGCAACATGGTTCAGCTGCGTGACGTCTGGGCGGAAGAGATCGAGCAGGCGCTGGCCGGCAAGAAGACCGCCAAGCAGGCGCTGGATGCCTCCGTCGAGCGCGGCAACACGATGCTGCGCCAGTTCGAAAAGACCGCCGTGAAATAAGGCGAAGGCTCCGGTGGGCCGCACGACGAGCGGCCCGCCGGCGCCACCCCATCATGCAAAAGCAAGCGATTTTCCAATCAAAGCTGCTGCCTTATGCGCTGGTTGCGCCGCAACTCGCGATCGTTCTGATTTTCTTCTACTGGCCGGCCGTGCAGGCCGTCATCCAGTCCTTCCTGCTGCAGGACGCCTTCGGCCTCTCGACGAGCTTCGTCTGGTTCGAGAATTACGTCGAACTGTTCGGTGACCCCGCCTATTTCGAGACGATCGTCCGAACCTTCGTCTTCTCGTTTGCGATCGCTGCCTCCTCGCTCTCGGTGGCTTTGCTGCTCGCGGTGATGGCGGACAAGCCGCTGCGCGGCGGCGCGGTCTACCGCACGCTGCTGATCTGGCCCTATGCCGTGGCGCCGCCCGTGGTCGGCGTGCTCTGGGTCTTCATGCTGCACCCCTCGCTCGGCGTGCTCTCGCGCTATCTGCGCGCTGCCGGCATCGAATGGAATCCGCTGCTCGACGGCGACCAGGCCGCGACGCTGGTCATCCTCGCCGCCGCCTGGAAGCAGATCTCCTATAATTTCCTGTTCTTCCTCGCGGGGCTCGCGAGCATTCCGAAGAGCGTGCTCGAGGCCGCCGCGATCGACGGCGCGCGCCCGATGCGCCGGTTCTGGACCGTGACCTTCCCGCTGCTGTCGCCGACCATCTTCTTCCTGCTGGTCGTCAACATCGTCTACGCCTTCTTCGACACCTTCGGCATCATCGACACCATGACCCGCGGCGGTCCCGGCACGTCAACGGTGACGCTGGTCTACAAGGTCTATAACGACGGCCTGATCGGCGGAAACCTCGGCGGCTCGGCGGCGCAGTCGGTGATCCTGATGGTCATGGTCATCGTGCTGACCGGAATCCAGTTCCGCTTCGTCGAACGCAAGGTGACCTACTGATGGTCGAGCAGGAGGGCTTTCGACGCTACGTCGCCCACATCGTCCTCTGGATCGGGATCGCGATCGTCGCCTTCCCGGTCTACGTCGCCATCGTCGCCTCGACGCAGGACAACGCGCTGATCGCCAACGGGCAGATGTCGCTGTTGCCGGGCGGACATTTCTTCGAGGTCTACTACCAGACGATCTTCGTCGGCACGAGCGGCTCGACCCGCGAGCCGGTCGGCAACATGATGCTGAACTCGCTGGTGATGGCACTCCTGATCGCGGTCGGCAAGATCGCGATCTCGATCATCTCCGCCTATGCGATCGTGTATTTCCGCTTTCCCTTCCGGATGCCGATCTTCTGGATCATCTTCATCACCTTGATGCTGCCGGTCGAGGTCCGCATCTATCCGACCTACAAGATCGTCGCCGACCTGCACATGCTCGATAGCTATGCCGGCCTCGCGCTGCCGCTGATCGCCTCGGCCACGGCGACGCTGCTGTTCCGCCAATTCTTCATGACCGTGCCGGATGAATTGCTGGAGGCGTCGCGCATCGACGGCGCCGGACCCTTGCGCTTCTTCTGGGATACGCTGCTGCCGCTGTCGCGCACCAACATGGCCGCGCTGTTCGTGATCCTCTTCATTCTCGGCTGGAATCAGTATCTCTGGCCGCTGCTGATCACCACACGCGACGACATGCAGACCATCCAGATCGGCATTCGCAAGATGATGACCACCAACGATGCGCTGACCGAATGGCCGATTGTGATGGCGACCGCCGTGCTGGCCATGCTGCCGCCGGTGTTCGTCGTCGTTGCCATGCAGAAATTGTTCGTGCGCGGCCTGGTCGAGACGGAGAAGTAGAGAGTTATGGCCAACGTCACCCTGCGCAACGTCCGCAAGACCTATCCCGGCGGCTTCGAGGCCATCAAGGGCGTCAACGTCGATGTCGGCGACGGGCAGTTCTGCGTGCTGGTGGGGCCGTCCGGCTGCGGCAAGTCGACCCTGCTCCGCATGGTCGCAGGGCTCGAGACCGTCACCGGCGGCGAGATCGACATCGGCGGCCGCGTCGTCAACCAGGTCGAGCCCGCCGATCGCGACATCGCGATGGTGTTCCAGAATTACGCGCTCTATCCGCATATGAGCGTCTTCAACAACATGGCCTACGGCCTGCGCAATCGCGGCATGAAGGAAGCCGAGATCAGGACCCGCGTCGAGGAAGCCGCGCGCGTGCTCGAGCTTGCGCCGATGCTGGAGCGCAAGCCGCGCCAGCTCTCCGGCGGCCAGCGCCAGCGCGTCGCCATGGGCCGCGCCATCGTGCGCCAGCCGAAGGTGTTCCTGTTCGACGAGCCGCTCTCCAACCTCGACGCCAAGCTGCGCATCGCGATGCGCGTCGAGATCCGCAAATTGCAGCGCCGGCTCAACACGACATCGATCTACGTCACCCACGACCAGCTCGAGGCGATGACGCTCGCCGACGTTCTCGTGGTGATGAATGGCGGCCAGGTCGAGCAGGTCGGTAATCCCCTTGCGATCTACGAGAAGCCGGCGACGACCTTCGTCGCCTCCTTCATCGGCGCACCGCCGATGAATCTGATGTCGACGCGCACCGATGAAATCAAATCGCAGCTCGGCAACGCAGGCGACGCCGGCATCCTCGGCATCCGGCCGGAAGATTTTGTCATCACCGACCAGACGCCGGCCGGCGGTGTTGCGCTCCCGCTCACTGTGGAAGCGATCGAGCGCGTCGGCGCCGAGACTTTTATTTACGGCGCACGCGCGCAGGACGAGCAGCGCATCGCCGCCAATCCGGGCGAACTGCCGCCCGGCGAGGTCATCGTCCG
Source organism: Bradyrhizobium diazoefficiens (assembly GCF_016616885.1). Lineage (NCBI taxonomy): Bacteria > Pseudomonadati > Pseudomonadota > Alphaproteobacteria > Hyphomicrobiales > Nitrobacteraceae > Bradyrhizobium > Bradyrhizobium diazoefficiens. The sequence goes on from NZ_CP067102.1 coordinate 114,419, forward strand.
CATCCCCGGCTCCGAGGCGCCGCCGATCGGCCAAAAAATCCGAGTCGCGGCGGTGCGGCCGAAACTGCACCTGTTCAGCGGCGACGGCCGGACGCGGATCGAAGTCTGAGCGGTTCCGAAGGGCGGGCGAGCCAAAAGCGCGAAAACAACCCCATGCACAGTAGCCGGAGGTCTGTTTTCATTGGGATAAATCGCAGGTTAGATTCGTCACGGCCGGGCCACGGCTGAAGCAGTGAATCCATAGCCTCCCGCTACGTCCTTGAACCCCCACGGGGATATGCCCATATTGCTGACCAAGGGGCGCCGCTTCCGGGCCCTGAAATGCCAAAGTCGCTTCGAGAGGACTTTGTAAACTATGTCTCGTGTTCCCACGCTTTCCAGTCCGTTCCTTCTGGGCTTCGACGAGATTGAGCGCGTGCTCGATCGCGTCGTCAAAGGCGCCGACGGTTATCCTCCCTACAATATCGAGAGGTGCGACCGGTCGGACGGCCAGCCCGAGCGTTTGCGCATCACGCTGGCGGTCGCCGGATTCACCCGCGACCAACTCGATGTAACCATTGAGGAAAACCAGCTCGTGATCCGCGGCCGGCAGCAGGACGACAAGTCCCGGCAATACATCCATCGCGGCATTGCCGCGCGCCACTTCCAGCGCACTTTCGTGCTGGCAGAGGGGATGCTGGTGCTGGGTGCGGATCTGAAGAACGGGTTGTTGTCGGTCGACCTGGCCCGGCCTGAACCGGAGAGGATCGTTAAGACAATCGCTATCAATGAGCACGAATAATGGAACGAGTAGCGGACTCGACCGCTTAGTTTCTGTGAAGGAGTCGAGACCATGAGTGAAGGTCACGTTGCGTTCGAATACGAAGCCAAGGCTGTCTCGCCGGAGACGCTGGCAACCCTCGGCGAAGGCCATATCGCCTATGTGAAGCAGATCCGCTCCGAGGATGTGCCCGGCCTGTTCCCTGAAGCCCCGAAGATTGCGCCCGGCCTCAAGCTGTTCGCGCTCCACTCCGCCGACGGCACGCCGATCATGCTGACCGACAGCCGCGAAGCCGCGGTCGCCAACGCCTGGAGCAACGAGCTGCAAGCGGTGAGCGTGCACTGAGCGCACGCGTCGCACGAATAGAGTTTCAAGCGGGCATGCCTTCAGATGAAGGCGTGCCCGTTTTGTCTTATCCCTGTGCTTCCTTAGTCGACGATCTGCCGCTCATCCGCAGGGGAAGACAGACCCGCGAGAAGCGGCGCATATGCCGACATGCTTAGCGTTCGGCCGTCGCCGACAAATACTCGATCATCCATTGACCCGCGGGGCCCAGTCGCTGATCGGCGCGATACGCGCCACCCATGACGAGTCGGGTGGCACGCGCATCGAATGCGGTTGGACGTATGATCTTCAAACGACCCCGCACAATATCGTCCTCGACCAGATGCGCGGGCATGTTTCCCCATCCGAGGCCGGCCAACAGCATTGAATGTTTTGCGCCGAGATCGGCGAGCCGCCAGGTCTGACCGGACAGGACGCCGTAATCGCGGCCGGCCGTCATGGCCGATCGGTCCGTCAACACGAGCTGAACATATCGTTGCAAGACATGTGTCTCGATCGGGCCATCGCATGCGGCCAGCGGATGATGCGGGGCCACCACCGGGATCAAATCGACGGTCAGCAAGTGGAAGCGCCTCAGGACGGGAAGATCGGTGAAGATGAATTGCAGAAGCCCGATCATACAGGTGCCGTCGAGCAGGAGCTCCGTTGCAGCCCCGAGCGGCTGTACGTAGACGCGCGGAGGAACGGTCGGAAACCTCTCCGTAAAGGCCTTCAGCGCATCCACGACGGCGTGCATCGGGAACATTGAATCCAGCACAATGGTCAATTCGGCTTCGAGCCCGCTGGCAAGACTTCGCGCGGAATCGCGGAAGGCGTTCGTCTCTTCGGTAATCCGTCGCGCGCGGAGCAGGAGCGTGCGCCCCGCCTCGGTCAGGGTTGGCCGGTAAGCGGCGCGATCGAACAGCGTCATGTCGATCTGCACCTCCAGCTTTTGAATGCCGTAGGTCACCGCCGATTGGGCGCGCTTCAGCTTCTTGGCTGCCTTCGAGAAACTGCCCTCGTCGACAATGGCGAGGAAGATCTGAATCTGGTCGAGGGTCAAGGCGTCCATGTTCTAATTTATAGATCAAGATGAGCTAAACTTCATCAATTTCTTTGGGGATAGCAATCGTCTACCGAATCCCCGGCGCGGCCGATGGCACGCCGTGATGTCCAACCCCTACGTCGAGGACCCGTCCAGATGACCCAATTCTTAATGACCCATGTCTTGATGCTGCTCTCCACCCCGCGCGGCAAAATCTCGCTTGCGACGCGGCTCGCAACCGCGCTCGTCCTCATGCTTGTTGCGGCGGCATCCCCGGCCCGTTCCGACGACATCGTCACGACGCACAGGCTATCGGCGGCTCTGGCAGCGGAAGTCGTAACCGAGGCGGTTGCGAGTTGCGCGAAGCAGGGTTTCCGAGTCAGCGCGGCCGTCGTCGACGTCGATGGCCTGACGCAGGCCATGTTGCGCGGTGATGGGGCTCACGCGGCCTCGTTCGATCTGGCCAGTGACAAGGCGTATACCGTGGTCACGATCGGCGCGACCCACAACGACGACAGCATCAGCGCCATGGTGAAGCGGATGGGAGCAAATCCAACCGCCTTCTGGGGCTTGGCCAATGCCGGCGGCCTGGGCAAGCTACCGCGCGTCTCGCTCATTGTCGGCGGTCTTCGTATCAAGGTTGGCAACGAAGTCATCGGTGGCATCGGCGTCTCGGGCGGGCCCGGCATCGATGATGACGAAACTTGCGCCAAAGCCGGCATCGACAAGATCAGTGCACGTCTCAAATAGCCGATCGTCTCGGAACGGATCGATAGAAGCGACCCGCCGATCATGCTGACCGACAGCCGCGAAGCCGCATTCGCCAACGCCTGGAGCAACGAGCTGCGGTGAGCGTGCACTGAGCGCACGTGAGTCGCACGAATAGGATTTTGGCGGGCATGCCTTCGCAGGAAGGCGTGCCCGCTTGTTTTTGACACGCACCTTTTCCAGAACCGAGGTCGCTTCAGATTGCCTCGATCGAGCCGCGGGCCCTTGCCTCTGCCGGTTGCGAAAGAGGTAGGCGCGAAGCGCTTCACAGCTATTTCTCTCTCGATGGTGGCCCGCGAAAACCTTAGTCGAAGAGCGTTGTCACCATATTTTTCGGAGGAATCGATCGGCAAGAGGGGCCGCCTGAGTCAAAACGACTCACGCACGGGCGGTGATAGCGCGCGCTTTTTGAGTGGGGGACCTGCCAATGGCCGCAAGGAGCGCAGAAGAGCCGAACTCCGGGACGCGGCGCTGAACGATGTCTTAGAAATTGATGAGGGGGATGGGGGGAAAGGTCGCAGCCGATGCTACGAGGTGACCTCTTAGATTTTCGACCCTCGCACAGTTTTCGGCCGGTTGCGGACCTTTGAGGCCGAGACCTTCTTGCCAATTGTGGCTCGCTTTTTCAGGGCAGGCCGTCGAGCGTGATGAGCGTCAAAGCCAGTTATCGTTGGTGCTTTGAGGCTGTCGCTCAGGAAGATGACCTCTGGGCCTTCAGACTTTTCGCCCGCGCTGTAGTTCAGCAAATAGGTAATTGGGTCGAACGTGGAATAGATAGACCGAATCGCCGGCACGTCGTCATATGAGACTACCCAATTAACGCAGCGCTTCTTGCGGAGCGCCTGAGCAATTTCCTCGTGGTCTTTCGGTTGATAGAAGTTTTTGTAGAGCTTGTGCCCTTTGACGTAATAGGGCGGGTCCAGATAGGTCAGGGCGTTCGGATTGCTCAGAACCTTCTGAAGGAAATCCATCGCGTCTAGATTCGTTACTTCGATCTGATTCGAGTAGCGGGCCAGGGCCTTCAAGTTCTCGATTTGCCGGTCTTTGACCAAACGAACGTCGATCTTCCACTTCCCTTTTTGTTCGAACCCACCAATCGGACCTGCGCCCTCAATGATGCCCGAGCGGTTCGTTCGATTGAGGAAGTAAGCGGAGAAGCCAAGCGCGAGCTTGTTGTCGAGGTCACCATTTTGCCAGACCTCTTGCTGCTCATGCCATTGGTCAATGGTGATAGGCGTCTTGGCGATCAGGCGGCAGAACTTCTCAGTGTCAAACAGGGCCGACATCCAAAATGCGTAGATCGACGGATCTATGTCGTTGATTGAGACCTTGTCGACGAAGCCGGTCGTGAGGAGCCGAATCGCCAAGCCAGCCCCGCCCGCATACGGTTCGCAATAGTCGCGGCCGAAAAGCTTATTCTCTCTGATCAACTCGACGAAAAATGGGAAAAGCTTCGCCTTCCCGCCCGGATATCGAAGTGGCGAGCCAATCATCACACATACTTCTTTACAAACTGATCAATGGAATCCCGAGCGGCCGCCAGACGCGTCTCGTTTGGGATCACGTTTCCATGCGCCCCAAGGTTCAAATACGCGAGGTGATCCTTCTTGAACTCCGCTAATATTTTCTTATCGCCAGACGGAAGCGTGATTGCATTGCTCGCAATGAGATTGAGAGCGCTTTCCAAGTCGTGCGACTTTCCGAGCTTGTTGCCGCCTTGGTCATCAATGATGTGTTTCAGAATGGACTCGACGATGTTGCGCAGCAAGAAAGTCGCCGCAGCGGGAAGTTTTTTATAATTGATGTCTTTGGCTTCTTTGAGGAGCTGCGTAATCAGGCCGCTATTCATCTTCTTGGGATGATAGCCGAAGAGAGTGCCGGGCTTGAGCGTGGTCTTTCCGCCGGTCGCCCCTCCACCCGTGCCGCCTCCAGAGCCCCCGCCAGATGAACCCGCTCCCGTTCCGCCTGTGCCTCCCGTCTTCTTTTCGCCACCCTTCTTCTTGGACGCTTTTGAACCGGTGCCGGATTCATCGTAGTCCGAGAAAACGCTGTCGTATGATGCGGTCGCGCCCAATCCACGTTCGGGATTTACGACAAGCTTCTTGATGAGGTGCTTGAATTTCTTGTCAGCGCCAGATGCAAACACGACCTTCAGATTGGCAGCATCGTAGGTGATGCCCATTTTGGCTTTGTGGCCGCTGGTCTGCAAGAAGCGGACAGGAGGATTGAAGGCAACGTTCGGTTTGAGGAGAACGTCTTTTTCTTTCGGCGTCCAATTGAGGGACAGCGCCTTTAGATACAGCTGATACTCAAGAATGAGGTCTTTCACCTCTCCTTGCGTGAGTCTGAAAACCTTGGCGATCTTCGCAAGCGACTTATCGGACTTCCACTCATTGTAGATCGCCTGCCTGCTGCCGAGATAGCCCCACTGGGATTTGTCGCCTCTGCCAAAATGGGCGCCTGCCATCACGGGCATCAATGCGTCGCGGTCCGGAGCAAGCGTGCATGCGACTGTCTGGAGGACTTTCTTCAGGGCCTCGGAGACGTGCGGCACAGAATCGGCATAGTCTTTGGGCGGCTTCAAAAGGCCGGTGAGGACTTTGTAGGCCGCTATGCGCGTATTGCCCTCGATGACGACATAGCGGGAACCCTTCTTGACGACGTAAGGTCGCTCCGCCCCGATGTTGTGGCCTTCCGATGCAATCCGCTTGATGAAGGCCTCTAGCTCCTCGTTCTCGTAGAGATAAGCCAGAATAGCCGCCTGCGTGCTTAATGCGGTCTGCGAGACGATCCGTGGATTCTTGTCATCCAGATCGATATCTTCGAGCTGAAGGTCAACGAGCTTAAAGCCGGCATACATGATGAGCGCCCCTCCCAACCGCTGACGAAACACGATCCCGCCTGCCGAAGCAACTGCCGGTTGAGAGGTGTTGAAGCGGATACTGACGCTCGTCCACAAGACGAAGGTGCTAGCCGCGCTCCGGCACCGAAGCCGGAACTTGCCCCCAAGTGCGCAACAGGACTGTGTAACAACGTCTCGACGAGCTCAAGAAAATGCTATAAAGATCAGCATCTTGCAGATCGGCACAGCCAATCCTTTCCTGCGCACCACTTTTTAAACCCTTACATCAAGTGGCTCGCCGGCATGTCAGACTTTGCTGGCACTTGCGTGGGCAAGGTCAGGATTCATCTGAACGGTTGGAGACCGGTTTATTAAGCCGCGGTCGCCGGCGGCAGGGCGAGCACCGAATAGATCGCTTGCGCATCGCGCGAGGCGCGGAGTTTTTTGGCGATGTCCTGGTCGCGCAGCAGGCGGGCGATGCGGGCGAGGGCCTTGAGGTGATCGGCGCCGGCACCTTCGGGGGCGAGCAGCAGGAAGACCAGATCGACCGGCTGGGCGTCCATCGCCTCGAAATCGATCGGGCGATCGAGCCGGGCGAACAGGCCAAAGATCTTTTCCAGCTTGGGTAGCTTGCCGTGGGGAATGGCGACGCCGTAGCCGACCGCGGTGGTGCCGAGCTTCTCGCGCTGAAGCAGCACCTCGAACACCGAACGCTCGTTCTGGCCGGTCAACTCGGCGGCCTTGGCCGCGAGTTCCTGGAGCGCCTGTTTCTTGCTGTTGACCTTCAATGCCGGAAGTATCGCCTCGGGCGCGACCAGATCGGTAATCGGCATGGAAGTGTTCCGAGGTGAATTAAACCGTCAGGTTCCGAATTGGCCGGCTCGATCAGATCGAGCCCGGCCGGCGTCAAGAAGGTGAAGCAGGAGGCGGACTTAGCCAAGGTTCGGTAAGTCCTGATGTGGGGCGCTTCTACTCCAACGCAATCCCGGTGCCAACTGCCGCGTGCGGCTTTGCCCCGGTCATTGTTGAGGCTGTGGTTGATACGGGGCCGCCCTAGCCGTCCGATTTGGCACCCGGCGGGTCGATCCAGCCGACATTGCCGTCAGCCCGGCGGTAGATGATGTTCACCCGGCCTGAGGAACCGTGCTGGAATACCAGGCAGGGTGCTCCGCTGAGGTCGAGTTCCATGACGGCCTCACTGACCGACATCTGCTTCAGCGACGTCGTCGCCTCGGCGATGATCACGGGGCTGTAGCCGGTGACCTCATCCTCTTCGCCATCCTCGCCCGGCGCCTCCAGCACGTAAGCAGTCGCGTTTAGCGCAGCCAGCGCCGCGGAGGCGACATGGGCCTTGCGGGCGGAGCGGTCCTTGAGCCGGCTCTTGTAGCGCTTGAGCCGCTTCTCGATCATGATCAGCGCCTGGTCGGCGCTGGCATAGGCGTCCGGCGCATTCGAATCGGCTTCCAGCGTAATGCCGGAATCAAGATGCAGCGCACAATCGGTGCGGAAGCCGAAGCCGTCCTTGCTGAGCGTGATATGTCCGGAATAATTGCCGTCGAAATATTTACGGAGGACCTCTTCGGTCCGGTCGGTCACGCGGCCGCGCAGGGCCTCGCCGACGCTGACGCTCTTGCCCGAAATCCGAAGAGTCATGTGATGCCTCGCTTGGTTTGACTGCCCAGCTTGGATCGGTCGCGATGGGGGGATGAGAGTAGCGCGATTTCGCGCCAGCGCAATCAGGCCGGTTCGGTGTTGCGGGAGCGATCGGACATTGCGGTGGAAAGGATGTTACCAAGAGCGCTCTGCTTGTCGCGACGGCGTTGCACCGAGGACGGAATGCGCATGGCTTCGCGGTACTTCGCGACCGTGCGGCGGGCAATATCAATGCCCGAAGCGCGCAAGCGTTCCACGATGGTATCATCCGACAGGATCGCGGAGGGCGCCTCCGAATCAATCAGCTGCTTGATGTGGTGGCGCACGGCTTCGGCGGAATGCGCCTCGCCGCCGTCGGCCGAAGCGATCGACGCCGTGAAGAAATATTTCAACTCGAATGTGCCGCGATTTGTCGCCATGTATTTATTGGCGGTGACGCGCGACACCGTGGATTCATGCATCTGGATCGCGTCCGCCACCGCCTTGAGATTCAGCGGTCGCAGATGCGCGACACCATGGGTGAAGAAGCCGTCCTGCTGGCGCACGATCTCGGTCGCAACTTTCAGGATCGTGCGGGCGCGCTGGTCGAGTGCGCGCACCAGCCAGGTCGCATTCTGCAGCGCGTCGGTGAAATACGACTTGTCGCCGTCCTTGCCTTTTTTCTTCGACAGCTCGGAATAGTAGGTCTGGTTCACCAGCACGCGCGGCAAGGTGTCGCTGTTGAGCTCGACATGCCAGCCGCCGTCCGGACCCGGGCGGACATAGACGTCGGGCACCATGGTCTGCAGCCGCGCCGAGCCGAATTTCATGCCGGGCTTGGGATTGAGGCGGCGGATCTCGCCGATCATGTCGCCGATATCTTCATCGTCGACGCCGCAAAGCTTGCGCAAGGCGGCGATGTCGCGCTTGGCGAGGAGATCGAGATGCTCGACGAGCGCCTGCATCGCCGGATCGTAGCGGTCGAGCTCGCGGAGCTGGATTGCCAGGCATTCGCTCAAATTGCGCGCGCAGACGCCGGGCGGATCGAATTTTTGCAGCACGGCAAGAACGCCCTCGACATCGGCTTGCGTTGCGCCAAGCCGCTCGGCCGCCTGGCCGAGATCGGGCGGCAGATAGCCGGCCTCGTCGACGAGGTCGATCAGGTACTGCCCGATCATGCGCTGCGCCGGCCCGGCGAAGGCAACCGAGAGCTGCTCGGCCAGATGATCGCCGAGCGTCATCTCTGCCGCGACAAAGGCCTCGAGATTGTAGTCCTCGTCACCGGAGGCACCGCCGCCCCATTCGGTATAGGTGGTCGGCGCGACGTCCTGCGCATTGCGCGCAGCCGCCTCGGCCGGCTCCTCGGAGAAGACATTGTCCAGGCCCGTGTCCAGGGTCTGCTCGATCTCGGCGCGGGTGCCGAGATCCTTGCTCATCCATTCTTCCTGGCCGGGCTCGAAGGCGTTGCCGCTGCCGCCAAAGCCGTCATCGGCACCCTGATTGCCTGAATCATCACCATCGTGGTCGCTGAACTGGCCGGCCTCGGCCGGGGCTTCGCCGGGGGCCTCGTCATTGGCCCGCTCCAGCAGGGGATTACGCTCGAGCTCCTCCTCCACGAAGGTCGTGAGATCGAGATTGGACAATTGCAGCAGCTTGATCGCCTGCATCAGCTGCGGCGTCATGACCAGCGACTGCGATTGCCGGAACTCTAATCTCTGCGAAAGCGCCATCTAACAAGAACCGTTCCCGAAAATTGGTCCGATTCTTGCTTATCTTAGTCCTGACCCGATGTACACGCCTTGACGAAATGGAAAAAAGGGCTAGAGGCGGAATTCCTCGCCAAGGTAAAGGCGCCGAACATCCGGATCCGCGACGATCTCGTCCGGGCTCCCCTCCGTCAGGATTTCACCGGCATAGACGATATAGGCGCGGTCGGTGAGACCGAGCGTCTCGCGCACATTGTGGTCGGTGATCAGCACGCCGATGCCGCGATTGGTGAGATGGCGGACCAGGTCCTGAATGTCGCCGACCGCGATCGGATCGATGCCGGCAAAGGGCTCGTCGAGCAGCATGTAGTTCGGACGCGTCGCCAGCGCGCGCGCGATCTCGACGCGGCGACGCTCGCCGCCGGACAGCGCGATCGACGGTGATTTCCGCAGGCGCGTGATGTTGAATTCATCGAGCAGGGAGTCGAGCTGCTGCTCGCGCTTCTTGCGCGAGGGCTCGACCACTTCGAGCACGGCGCGGATGTTCTGCTCGACGGTGAGGCCGCGGAAGATCGAGGCTTCCTGCGGCAGATAGCCGATGCCGAGCCGCGCGCGCTGATACATCGGCAGCTTGGTGACGTCGTGGCCGTCGAGCTCGATCGCGCCGCGATCGGCCTTGATCAGGCCGGTGATCATGTAGAACACGGTGGTCTTGCCGGCGCCGTTCGGGCCGAGCAGGCCGACGGCTTCGCCGCGCCGCACATAGATGCTGACGCCCCGCACCACCTGGCGGCTGCCAAAGCTCTTTTCCACGCTATGCACAGCCAGGAAGCCCGGGCGCCGCAACAGCTGCGGTGCGCCCGAGCCGTTGGACTTCGCATTGGTCTTGGCGGCGGGCCTGGCTTTGGGAGGCTGGGCCGCCGGCCGCGGCCGCGGTCGGGCCTCGACGCCATAGGGGTCCGAGGCCTGCATCGGCTGGTCGCGGGCAAGCGGCGGCACGTCCCGCACCGGACTCGCCACCAGGCCGCCGACGCTGTCACCGAGCGCGGTGATGTCCTGACGGGCAAATCCTGGCCGGCCGCGCTTGGCGGGGCGCCGACGGAACATGCTGAATAGATCGACCATCCCCGTCTTCCAGCCTTCTACGGATCCTGCGCGGCGCTCGCGCGGTCTGCCGCGCCGGCCTCTCGCTTCGCCGACGCAGCATGAATGAAGGGATATCTCATGCCCAGTGAAACACGCCCGAAAAGCGGCGGACCCCGCTTCGAAAGCCCTGCGCGCTAGATACAGTCTCGCCGGGCAAGCTTCAACCTCGGATCGGCCGCATCAAGGCCAAGCCATTGAGTTTACTTTTGGAATTTACTTTTGTTTACTTCCGCCGGGCAATTGCAAAGGCGAGCCTGCGCCCGGAGCTACGGGCGTTCCGCATTTGCCGTTTGAGCCGCCCTGGGACTGGATGAACAGGCCCTGCACCTTGCCGCTGTCGGATTCCACCCGAGAGACGCCCGTGGTCATGTCGACCATGAGGCGGTCGCCGCGCAGCACGTTCTGGCACTGCGTCAGCACCACGCCGCCGAGCATGGTGATGAGGTTGGTCTTGGTATCGAACACCGCGGTCTCGCCGGTCACCACCTGGTCCTTCTGGGTGACGACGACATTGCCGCGCGCTTCCAGCCGCTTGATCGAGGAGGCGCCGCCCGGCCCCGGCGTCGCCGATTGCATCGGGGCCGACTGCGCGGGCGCCGATTTCGTTCCCTTCGCAGGTGCCGCTTGCGGCGCGGCCGCCTTGTCGCTGCTCGATTCGTAGAACACCACCAGCGTCTTCGAGGTCATGGTGGTGTCGCCCTGCACCACCTTCACATTGCCCGCGAAGGTCGCTTCCTTTTTCTTGTCGCGCATCTCGAGGGAGGCGGCCTCGATCTGGATCGGCTGATCGCGGTTCTGCGAAAAGCCCTGCATCGCATTGGGCACGCCTTGCATCGTGCTTTGTGCGACGGCCGCACCGGTCGCAATCAGCGCAGCGCCGCCAAGCGCGACTGCTGCGACGATGGCGCGACGCTTGCTGACGTTGCGCGGAAAAACATGAGCCATGAAAATCACTTTGAGTTCGCAGACCTGTTCTTGGACTTCGCCGGCGGCGGCGCGGGCGGCTCGACCGGCGCCGGCGTCGCGTCATCCGTGCTGATCTTGTCCAGGTGCATCACGACATTGCCTTCGAAGCGGATGACGTCACCGCCTTCCGTGATGCGCAAGCGATCGGCGGTCAGCGTGCCGTTGGTCAGCTTGACGTCGACATGTTCATCGGAGGAGACCGTGCCTTTGCCCATGTCGACGAAAGCCGAGTTCAACCGCGCTTCGTAGCCGGTCGAGGTGCGCAGGAAGATGTCCTTGTGCAAATCGAGCTGCTGCTGCTTGTTGTCGAAGCGGCCGGTGCGGGCATCGAGCAGCAGGGTCGATTGGTCTTCCATCAGCACCTTCGCCTTGAGGTCATTGAGGTCGACATGATCAGGATCGGTGATGTCCTGCGTCGCGGTCTTGGCCCAGAGCTCGTAGGGCCGCTGATCCGGCGTGAAGCCGGACAGGTGCGGCGATTCCATCGTGATCTTGGTGCCCGTCACCACCAGATTTCCGGAATCGACCTTCACGGGGATCATGGTGAACGGGTTGAGGAAGGTCGAGACCGCGACGATCGAGGCCATGGCCAGAACCACGGTCACCGGCACGGCGATGCGCAGAATCCGCACCAGGCGGCTGTGGCGCGCCGCGCGGGCGAACTTCGCCGCAAGCGCGGCGTCGTAGGTGGAAAACTGGGCCGAGTTCACCGCTGCTCCGGGGGCATCGCTTGCCTGGTCAGAAGGCTCCAATCGAGGACGCCCCATTGTACCCGCGACCTCAGGAATATGCAGCCTTTGGAATAGGCAGCCTTTGTAGTAGGCAGCCTTGGGCATATCAGCTTTGAACAGGCCGTTACGAAAGTGTCCGAAACGGGGCGACCGCCCGAGCTTAGCCTCCTGCAGAAGGCTCAGGAATGCGCGAAAATGTCCTCTTCCGCCCAGCCATGGAGGTCGAGCACGGCGCGGGTCGGCAGGAAATCGAAACAGGCCTTGGCCAGCGCGGTGCGGCCCTCCCGGACCAGCATGGCGTCGAGCCGCTCGCGCAGGGCATGGAGATGCAGCACGTCGGAGGCGGCGTAGGCCAGCTGTGGCTCTGTCAGGCTGTCGGAACCCCAGTCGCTGGACTGCTGTTGCTTGGAGAGGTCGACATTGAGCACCTCGCGCACGAGGTCCTTGAGGCCATGGCGATCGGTATAGGTGCGGGTCAGGCGGGAGGCGATCTTGGTGCAGTAGATTGGCCCGGTCATCACGCCAAAGGTCTGGTACAGCACCGCAACGTCGAACCGCGCGAAATGGAAGATCTTCGTGATGGCGGGATTGGTCAGCAGCGCCTTCAGGTTCGGCGCATCGGTATGGCCCTTCGGGATCTGCACCACGTCGGCGCTGCCGTCGCCGGGCGAAAGCTGCACCACGCAGAGACGGTCGCGATGCGGATTGAGGCCCATGGTCTCGGTGTCGATCGCCACCGCACCGGTGTAGCGGGTGAGGTCTGGCAGGTCGCCGCGATGCAGGCGTACGGTCATGGCGTTTCAAACCCTCAATCGAATCGGCGCTAGATCAAATTAATGCCTGAAGCGGCAACTGGCGAGGGCCGGCCGGGTCGAAGATCCGCCAGCAGCCTTGCGCGCCGCGATGTAGCCGCTGGCCACGGTCGGCGCAAGCATCGGGGCCGTATTTCAACCGGCTGGCGCGCGTTCGGCGGCCGAGACGCAGAGCCGTCTGGTCCGGAACACCACGTCACGCTGCGAGGACAATGTCTCGCAGCGATCGACGACGTAATCGATGCCGTGCCCCGCGGCATAGGCCAATCGTGCGGCGTGGGACTCCAGCGCCTCCGTCTCGGTCATCCGCTCGTGCCAGATCCAGTAGTAGGACGGCGTCCACATCGCGGCGGCGCCGCGCTTGTAGTCGACCCAGATGCGGCGATGCGCCACGAATTCGAAGATGGTCACCCGCGCGAGCGCGAGGTCCCCGGGTTGCACCGTCGCGGTTTCCGCGCGATGGGGTAGCGGCAGGAAGATCGCATCGGTCCGTGTCGCACCCCTCGCCCAATTGCCGACGTCCTGCCACTCACCGACCGCATCGTTGAAGATGCGGCCGGCGGCGAGGTTCTGCCAAGCCGCGAACGGCCATAGTACCAGACCCGCCAGCGCCAACGCCGCATAGCCGAACCGGCGATGCGAGGCGGGCGCGTCGTCCGTGACGCCCGTGGCCACGACCACGCCCACAACCAGCGGAACGACGAGCGCGATTGCGATGCCGTTGATGCCAAGGCAAAGCACCATCAGGCACCCCGGCAAGAAGGCGATCGCACGGCCACGGCTCAGCCAGTTGGTCGCGAGCGCCGCCACGGCAAGTCCGGCCAACAGGTAGATCTGCGTCCCCGAACGCAGCAGTTGAAGATTGAGAACGAGATTCGCGCCGGAGACGAACGGAATGACGATACCGACCGCATAGACCAGGATCGCGCCGAGATAGACCGCCTGCAACGCGCGCGCCCGGGCGCCGAACCACGCAAACGCTGCGGCGCCGGCAGCGATCACCGCGACCATCGCGAGGATGCTGTCGAGATCGACCGCCGTGATCAGCGAATGGCCGGCATAATATTCACGGAGATAGGCCGGATAGTCGAAGCCGGGCGGCTTGCCGAACTCGGGATTGCCGAGCACGGCGTGCAGGACCGGATAGGCCATGGGGAGCGAGATCACGAGCCCGGCGAGGGTCCGCCAGCAGACGGTCCGCAGCGTCGTCTCGCCTCGAAGCATTGAGGTGACCGCGACGATAACCAGCAGCGGCGCGAGCCAGACGGCAACGAAGGCATTGACGAAGAAGGTGACACCGCAGGCAACGGCCGCCGACATGAACCATCGTCGCGCCGCGAAATAGATTGCGAGCAGGACGGTACCGTTGGCGATCTCGGAATGCGTGAAATAGTTCACGAACAGTCCGCCCATGCCGGCCCGGGCGTAACCGTCGAGGAACGCGATCGCGCACAGGATCAGGCTGAAGACGATCTTGTCGCGCCGCGTGACGACGCCGAGCAGCGAGGCGCAGCACAGGAAGCCGACGAAAGACAACAGGCGCGACAGATAGTTCAGGACGAAGAACAGCACTTCCGTCTGCCCCACGTCCCTCTGCGTGTCGTTCAGGAGGATCCAGACGCCGGAGGCGAAATAGCGCAGGGACTGGATGAAGGCGTCATCGTGAAACTGCGGCTCGTTGCCGAGCCCGGCGACGATCGGAAGATGGAATAGGTTGTTCCAGACGCCGAAGACGAAGCCGGTGCGCAGCAGGGACACCACGGCAGCGAACGCCGCAATCACCAGCGTGTCGACCGTCGCAGGCGAGAGCGCCCGCAAGCTGTTCCGGCTCGCCGCACCCAGGCTCGATGTCGCCAGGCTCATCAGATCGCCGCCAGCATGATGCAGACCATCGCCGCCACGGTGGTGCGGCTGGCGCCGTCCCGGAAGGCGTAGATGATGGGATCGTCGGGCATCTCGCGGCGATGCGCGATCATCAGGGCGCGGCCGAACCAATACAGCAGCAAGGGCGCAAGCAGCCACAGCATCCAGGGCCGGCTGTAGAGCGGCGTCACCGCGGAGGACGAGACGTAGAGCGTGAACACCGTCACCGCATTCATGGCGCTCGCGGCCGCCATCGCGGCGATGATGTGCAGATCGCTGATGCGGTAGTCGCGGTTGGAGGGATCGGCGAGGCCTTCGCCCTGACGCATGCTGAGCTCGCTGAAGCGCTTGATCAGCGCGAGCGAGGTGAACACGAACAGCGAGAACACCATCAGCCATTCCGACAGCACGACGCCGGCCGCGACCGCGCCGGCGCCGATGCGCAGGGAGTAGAGGCCGGCGAGCGTGACGACGTCGACCAGCATCTTGCGCTTGAGCACGAGCGAATAGGCGATGGTGGTGGCGAGATAGACGGCAAGCACGCCGAGGAAGGCGGGAGAGATGCAGAGGCTCGCGGCGACCGCGAACAGCCACAGCGCGGGGATCGCTGATAGCGCCGAGGAGATCGGCAAGTCACCCGCCGCAAGCGCGCGATGGCGCTTGGTCGGATGCTGGCGGTCGGCGGCGAGGTCGAGCAGATCGTTCATCAGATAGGCGCCCGACGCACAGGCCGAGAACGCCAGGAACGCCAGCAGCGTCAAGCCGAGCGCCGCGACATTCAGCTGATGCGCGGTGATAACGGGAACGAACACCAGCGTGTTCTTGGCGTATTGATAGACCCGCAGCGCCTTCGCCCAGGTGTTCAGGCTAGCCCTGCTTCTGCCGCGCGCGTCGATGCGCTCGATCGAAGCGCGATCGAACGGCAGATGATCACCCGCAGCGAGATCGGCCGGCGCAACGACGCCATCAAAACCGAGATGCGCGGCGATGCCGGCTGCATGATCGGCGAAGCGGCCGGCGGCGAGATAAATCTTCGCGCCGCGCGCCCGCGCCGCCAGCGCCTGGTTCAGCACGTCGGCATCATAGGGAAGCTGGGCGTAGTCGAGCTCGGCGCGTGCCAGAATAGCCGTGAGCGCCGCCATGCCTGCGCGACCGCCCGCGCCGAAGCGGGCCAGCAAATGCGCGGGGCTGGAGAATAGCGCCTCCATCAGCAGCTCAGAGCGCAGCAGCGCGCCTTCGAGATCGATGACGAGGGTGCGCCCCGGCGCAGACATGGCCTGCGGCGCGGCCTCGCTCCGATCGTACTGCCTGACGGGCTGCTCCATCCGAAAACGCTCTGACTGACCGCGACACGGCCGGCCCAAGGGCTGGGAAGGCCGGGGAGCAGGAAAATGGACGGCCGCGAGTCTAGGGGGCATTCGCTAAGGTCGGCTTAATTCGGCTGGGCGAAGGGCGGCCGAGAGGGGCCGCCGCCAGGCTGTTGCAGGGATCCCACAATCCGGCGCGCGCTCGATATATCAGCGGAACTTGAGGCCGGCTCCGGTGGAAATCGCCCACGTCCACCCTATCTGAGCCCAGCTCCCCGCGCCCCGTTCACCATGCAGGTGTCATGACAGACCAGACGCTCGCCGCGCCGATCGACGATCAACAGCAACGCCAGCGCGGCTTTACGCGCTACCAGTCACTCCTCGTGGCATTGCTTGCGTTCGCGCAGTTCACCATCATCCTCGATTTCATCATCATGTCACCGCTCGGCGCCATCCTGATGCCCTCGCTCGACATCACCGCCGGGCAATTCGGCGTCGCGGTGTCGGCCTACGCGTTCAGCGCCGGATTGTCCGGCATCCTCGCCGCCGGCTTTGCCGACCGGTTCGACCGCAAGCGGCTGCTGCTGTTCTTCTATGTCGGCTTCGCGCTCGGAACGTTGCTCTGCGCGCTGGCGCAGAACTATCACGTGCTGCTGCTCGGCCGGATCGTGACCGGATTGTTCGGCGGCGTGATCGGCTCGATCGTGCTGGCCATCGTCACCGATTTGTTCGCGCTGCATCTGCGCGGCCGCGTGATGGGATTCGTGCAGACGGCGTTTGCCGCGAGCCAGGTGCTGGGCGTTCCGGCCGGGCTGTTTCTCGCCAATCACTGGAGCTGGCATGTCTGCTTTTTTGCGATCATCGGCCTGTCGATCCTGGCGATCGCCGTCATCGCCTTCGCCATGGAGCCGGTCGACGCGCATCTGAAACTGAAGCAGGACAAGAACCCGTTCCATCATCTCATCGCGACGATCGGAGAACCGCGCTACACGCTGGCTTTCGCGGTCACGACATTGCTGGCGACGGGCGGCTACATGCTGATGCCGTATTCCAGCGCCTTCACCGTCAACAATATCGGCATCGATACCGTGCATCTGCCGACGATCTATCTGGTCTCCGGCCTGTTCAGCATCGTCACGGGACCGCTGGTCGGCCGCGCCAGCGACGCCTTCGGCAAATATCCGACCTTCGTGTTCGGCTGCGCGATGACCGCCGTCATGGTGCTGATCTACACCCATCTCGGCCACGTCTCGCTGGTGACCGCGATCACCGTCAACGTGCTGCTGTTCGTCGGCATCTTCTCGCGCATGATCCCGTCGCAGGCGCTGATCTCGGCGATTCCCGATCAGAGCCAGCGCGGCTCGTTCAGCGCGGTCAGTGCCTCGCTGCAGCAATTCTCCGGCGGGCTCGGCTCGGTGCTTGCGGCTGCGATCATCTCGCAACAACCCGACGGTTCGCTGCTCCATTTCGAGCGGATCGGCTACGTCGTCGTCACGACGACGATCATCACGCTGGTCGCGATGTATTTTGTGCAGAAATCGGTGGCGGGGAGGAGCGTGGTCTGAGGGGCGGGCTCGATTTGTCCGACCGGGGACCGTCGCGGCGGGCAATCGCTGGATCACCGCGCGGCGATCTCCACTGATTGGAAGCAGCCCGATTTGGGAACCAAATCCTGCAAAATGGTGCCCAGGAAAGGATTGGGGCCAGATCCGTCAAACTGCAGCAAAAACAGCCACTTACCTCTGCGCTAAGTCCGACGCTTGTACCACTGGACTGTGCTCGTGTCGACCCTGCTCTGATCACCGAACCACACGCACTGCCGAGGCAGCGAGACTGCGCCTGGAAGAGCGGCTTGGGAAGTTTGGCATGACGACGCTCGGCCCACTTCGTCCGAACGGCCTCGCGCCCGCACCCTCCAGCAGCTCGGCGATCCTCTCGGAATCCTCGCCATGGAAGCCGACCGCCACCTGAGCCCTCCCAGTTTCGCTTGTTACTCCGGCTCCGGCGCGGTCTTGGCCTCGGTGCCCGCAGGACGCGCCCCGGCCGAGTTCGCGCCGCCGGCAGCCTGAACGAAAAAGTCACTTCGCGGCACTCACCACTCCCGGTCGACGCATTTCGAAGACTCGCCTTGCTGCGATGTAGCTCACATCGACGAGTTCCTGAAACGATGCGTTGAGCGACCGCTTGGGTGTGCACCTCCGGTTCGGGCCAGGCAAAACATAAGCGCTGGTTTATCTTTCTGACGCGCGCTGCGACCTAGACCCTCAACCCCTGCGTGATGGCTGATTTGCTGCTGATCCTAAGTAAGTTTGCTTTTGCATACCGGGCAACGTGAAAGCGTGTGATCAAAGATGATCCCTTTCGATTTTCCCGAGCATGCACGGCAAATGAAGTGCCCCCTTTCGCAGATCATGCCGCCCTCGATCTCTTTCTTTTCTCCGCAAGCCGCACATGCTCTGGTTGGCATCAATATCCTCCTGTGCGTTGATCAGTTGCATTGGCCTCGTTGACTGGCCCGGGATATTCACTCAGCTTGCCACACTAAAACTCGATCGTGGTTGGACTCTTACCTCTATAGAGCGCCCCCTTTAGCTCGGAAGAGACACCAGTCAGCGGCTTCTCTGATTTCATCTAGCTCATGGCGAGTAAAGGTAAGATAAGCTGACCAACAGAACGGGGTGGACGTTCCCTAGATCGAGCCTCTCGAATTGGGGCTCACTGTAGCACAGACAATAAACCCGCTTTCAGGTTCAATCCGCCGCCAGCATACTTCCAACATGCGCCTAGTGGTCGTTCCTAGGCACCATTCGTCTGGTCCTTGCTACTGTCGATCGTCGGAACTATACTTTAATCTAATTTAACGTCAGGATCAGATTTGAAGGGTGCTGGTGCGTAGGTGCTAGCCTGAGAGGAAAGTCTCGATGGGGCGCTTCCTTGTTCGGTTTGGCGTTGCGCTAGTTTGCACCATAACTGGACTGCAGTTGACCTTCGATGGACTGACTGCTTCTCAGTACCCCATACGGCATGGGCTGATTAGCATCGTCATCGGGGTGGTTTTTCTGATAGGTGCCGCGGCGATTTTGCGCTCTCTTTTATTCGGGCCGATCCGGTCACGACGCATTTATCACTATCACATCTTTAGGCGGCGGTTCTGAATTGGTCATATCCATGATCATCTATACGGACCAGGTATTGTCGGAAATCGGTAGCTACATAGGAGTTCGGGAGCCTGAGACAGGAGGCGCCCTTCTAGGCATTCCCTTTACAAATGTGATCTGCCGATTTCTTCCGGATCCGAGGGCTGATGTCACGGGCAGCACATACACCCCGTCAGCTACGCTGCAGGAAATAGTCCGAGAGCGGGAACGGCGGGACGGTCTACAGTTTTTCGGTATCGTTCATTCGCATCCTGGCTATTTTGATCAGCCCTCATCCCAAGATCACATTGCCTTCCAAAACTCTCTGGACGTGAACCCACACCTAGCTCAGTTCATCGGCCCGATCGTGACTCTCGACCGGCCTGCGGATGAAGCCAATCACAGCGAGATTAGTCTGCCTACACAAGGCCGCTTGACATCATACGTTGCGTACCGGCCGAAGAGGACCCCAGAACCCAGGCCGACAGATTGGTACCTGCGGCGTCACAACCTCTTCAAAGCAGCTGAACACGCCATCGTGAGGCAAATGGATTGTTCAGTAATGCCGCTAGAGGCGAGCGTCGAAACAGTTGTCCATGAGCTCAAAACCAGATCCATCGAAGTGAAGCGAAATCGGGGATTTCTTTCCGTTGGTGGATTGCTTTTCCAGACGGAGACTATCTCAAGCTCCAGTTTCGATCTGATCTTGATGTTTCCACCTACTTATCCGTTCTCCAAACCGATTGCGCTCCTAACGTCACTCAACCATGGAAATCCGGACACTGAGGAAGTGCCCTTTCAATGGCGTTTCCTGGCTTCGGGCTGTTTCAACCTTTGGAAAGCCATTGGCGAAGCATTGCTAAGCGCGACCAATCACGTGAAGCCCAATCCTACCAAGCAAGATCAAAATGCCTTTACGGAGCTAGGTGATGACCCTCGATCTAAATAGGCTGCGCGACCGAGTGCTGCAGAATCAGGACCTCGGTACAACGCAACCGGCTGAGCAAAGTCAAAAAATCTTTGTCAACCGAGAAGGTAAGATTGTCGAGGCAGACAATACTGCGGCGCAGCCGCTGTCCGAAGTTCGACAAGATACGTTCGCAAGCCGAGCAGATCGAGATCGTGAGATCGTCAGAACGTTCCTGCCGCAAACCGCAAGAGAAATTACGACTGCTGAAGGCATTCGCGGTTGGGTATATGAAATAACGTGCGAGTTGCAAGAACGCTACTGCATGTTCTTATATTTCGACGGCGCTTTTTATCAGGTCTACGTAATCTCCCCGAAGCTGGAGGACTACTGGAGCAATCCTCACACAGGCCATATCTATCCGGACGGCCGGATTTGCTTCGGCAGCGAATTTGGTAACGGCCAGCCTACTCTTCGAGAAGCTTTCGCTAAGTCTGTTTTGTGGGCGAACGGCATCTCAGTAGCTCGCCACGGCGGGGGCCAATTTCCCTTCTCTGCTAACAATAGATCTGACGCGGCTTAGCATGTCGCTTCCCACACCTATTCAGAAGCTTCAAAATGCGGCCATCCTGGCGAAGATCGAACTCGGCGCAGGGGATATCACCTATCTAAAGATGCCTCTCGGCGCGCTAGACGTTGACGCGCTCTGTTTGCAGTTTGCTCCGCGAGCGGAGCTATATCTTATCCCATCGGAAACGTTCCCCGAAACTCCGCCCTTTGCAGTAATGAACTGGGGGGATGGCACTGATGCGGAGTTCATCTCGCTGGTGTGGACTCGGTCATTGCCTCTTGACCAGCGTTTGCTCGAATCTCTAAGGGAATTCATCAGACCTCCCGGACCATTTGGACCTGCTTGGGGAGCTAACGTCCGCTCAGCATTGACGTCGAGTGCAGAATTTGGACGTGCACACGGGTGGCGCCGGTTCCTAATTAGCGCAGACCACAGGTCTGGAGATCTGATGTCGTCGATCCAAGCGAGAATCGAGCCGAAGGTGGCGGCATCGCTCAGAACATCAGCCATTCTGGTTGTAGGGCTTGGTTCTGTGGGTTCCTTCGTTGCGGAGCACCTTGCTCGGTCTGGTGTTGGCAAATTGATTTGTGTCGATCACGACAGAGTCGAACTTAGCAATCTCTCTAGAAGCTCATATCGCATCGACCAGGTCGGTCAGTACAAGGCAACCGCGATCGGCGAAATAGTCCATCAAATCAATCCCATCACACAGGTCCAGGTGTTTCCTTCCAAGTTCAGAGATGTTGGAAAGGAGACTCTAAGGCAGATATTCGGCGAAGCGGATCTAGTGATAGGCGCCACTGATGATCCTGAAACACAGATATTAATCAATCGCTGTGCTTTCTTTCTCAAAAGACCGGCTCTTTTTATTGCGCTTTACCGGGGGGCGAAAGGTGGCGAGGTTGCAGTCGCCATTCCCACGATCACGCCATGCTTCGAGTGTCAGGTCAAACCGCATATGAGGCTCGCCCGCGAGCATGATGTTGTAGCCGACACCGACTACGGAACGGGGCGCTTGCAGGGCGAAATCGCACTCGGGTGTGATATTCACCACGTTTGTACAGCGGCCCTAAAGCTAGCCGTCTCATTACTAGTGTCCAGCGATCCAGTGCCACTCGGATCGTTCACGGCTGATGTGTTAGCCAAAGGTTTCCACTACCTCACGATGAGCATGGAGCCGGACTACTGGTTCTACCCGCGCGTGTTTTCGGGCGTTCCAAACCAGTACGCGTACCAGTCAGTGTGGCTCTCAGCGAGACATGACGAAGCTTGTGAGGTCTGCGGACAGTCCGAGCAAGAAGACCCCTTCGAAGCAATAACTCCGAGCCTTGCGAGAACATCTCTAGACCACCTAATCAGCTGATGGTGCGGCCAGATCTGCATAATTTGCGCGATCAAGTCTCCCGCGGTTTGGACGACGCATCTCAAGCGGTTGCCGAGGAACGCCGCGCTGAGCGGTCGCGCAACTCAGGTAGAGGAGAGAGCTCGGACTCCAGCTACATCAGAGCTTTGGTTGTCGTGCTTTGCCTAGCTGGCTTGGTTGCGATTGGGGCTGCAATTTTCAACAACGAGGATAGGGGTCGGAGCCAACCGGCAAATCGTCTCGTCAATCAGAATCAGGATAATCCTCCAACCCCACGCAGCTCCGACACGGCCGCCGAGCGAAACCACCCGTCTCCCACGGTCCATGGGGATACGCCAGAGTTGCCGGATCGGTTATCCGAGCCAGTAGCCCGGTTCACGCTGAAGAACGGCCATTCAAACCAAGTGTCGTTCGCATTCTTTTCCGCATCAGATTCCACTAGGCAATGGGCCGGAGGGCAACTGTCACCAAACTCGGTCTCTTCTAACAATCTAGGCTGCATCCCTGGCGAGAAGATCTGCTTCGGCGCTTGGTCTCCTGATAGCAACCTTGGACCATTCTGGGGGGCAGGCAGAAATGGGCAAAAGAGATGTGTGGGCTGCTGCTTAACCTGCCCGGCATACGCGCCGCGTGTAGTCGAGCTACGAACCTCTGAAGCAGCATTTAACCCGCCAACTATTACTTTCACATTTCAAAACAACCACTACGCAACTGCCGCACTTGCTTTCTACTCCCAACTCCGGCCGCACGTTTGGCCAAGCTCCGAACAAGCGTATGTTCTGCCTTCTGCGCAAAAGCAGTCTTTCACTTTGACGTGCAACTTCGGTGAGATGATTTGCTACGGGGCGTGGGTAAAAGATAACCCCAGAGCTGGTGGTTGGGGAGTCGGGTTTCGTCGTAATAGAGGATGTTCAACCTGCTGCTATGAGTGCAATGGTAGCGAAACTAGCACCATCGCTCTCAATCCTTGACGGGAAGGGCGTACCGAGCGCCGGAGTGCGCTGGTTGATTCCAATCTCCATATTGTTGGGGGACGACATGGGTCGAGGTTTGAATGAAGCGGGCCGGAGCTACATAAAGAGTTTGGTAAACAGGAACGAGGACGGAGATTGCGTCGTGAAGGAAATAGGACGACTAGTAAAGAAGAGCGAGTGGAACTACGAAAAGAATGTTGAATTTGTCAGGTGGCTTGAGCGGAAGGGCTGGAAAGTAACCGCCCACTACCTTTGGAACCACATCAGCAGCTAAGCTACCGAACGTCCGTCCCCTCCCATCGACGCGGGGCATGTGTCAATAACTTTCTCCCAGCCGACAACGGCGATACCTGCCGCGCGGCAGGGGACTACTCATGACATTCGATAATCGAGTTCAGGACCAGCTGACACGCCCGTCAGGTTGCGGATAGCCGATATCTACCCGTAGTCGGCGGTTGATTAACTTGGTAGTAGCGGGATCAATGTTGGACGCTTATTCACGGTCGCGAGCGCGCGTTCGGGGCATGCCAGCTCAGTTCGCGGTCGCTACGGCCGCACGCCGCCGCATCGAGGCTTTGAACCTCAGGTGATCAGCGGGTGTGCAACAATTCCTGCTTGCAGAAGGACCGCGCCAATTGTGGCGAACTCACGTGTTATCAGTAAGCCGATGAAGGATCAGCTCACTCGTGCTGATTCATTCTGCGGCCAGTTGCCTGTTCATTTGCAGAAAACGGGAAATGCCTTCGACCAGGACTTCGGCAAACGTCTCGGTCGCGGCCCGGTCGCCGTCGCCCACGCTAAGCCTTAGAAACGGCTGCGACCGCTCAGACATAGACCAAGCCGCCGAAATCCTAGGAACAGAGAAGCCGAAACTCACGCCCTTGGTGATCGGTACGCCACGGTCGGTTGCTGCGGCAAGAACATGCTCAATGGCTGCGTCGAGCATCCACCGATTATTGAGCCCATCTGCAGCGAATCGCAGCGTCATGACGCCACCAAGATGGGCATAGCCGCGTCCGGAAAGCCAATCCGGGTGGTCGTACTTGCCGGGAAACACGGTACTTATTTCGCTTGCGCGGCGGTCTCCAAACCGTTCCTCAAGACAACCGCAGATCGTCATCGCATTTGCTGTCATTAGACGCATGCGCCCTAGATGCATTGCGCGCGTGAGGCGCGGCGTCAGTACTGCACCTGAATCATAGAGAATGGTTCCTGTGTTACGGCGGAGGCGCTCGAATACGGCTCGTCGATCGGGTCGGGCGGCCACCAAACCCAAGGTCGTCAGATCTAGTCCGGCTTGTAAGTACTTGGAGCCACTTTCGGTATAGATCACTTCAATTCGGCGGAGTCCGGCGGCAACATCAAACGGATCAAACGCGCCCGAAAGCAAGGTACCGTCGACCACAACTAACAAGGGACCATCATCAACGGTGTCAAGACGCCGAAGCAGATCCCTAAGGTCAAGCACCCGAAGATCGGGGGTGTTCGTCAACGGCTCGACGAAGACCGCTCGGGCCTTGCACCGCCGGACCGCGTCAATCAACGACCCGGCTGCATCATCTTTGGCAACTTCCACGCAAATGGCGCGGTTGGATGAGAGTTGCTCCAGCGTTTCAAAGTAGAGGCCCGGTTGGCACACGACCGAATCGCCAGGCTCTAGAACATGTCGGAGTAGGTAAGCTTCTACGAGCGTATACGCGGCCATCCCAGAAGAGGTCGCAAGGATGGTGCACCTGTTTAGGTCGAAGCCCAATGCGGCCGTTAGATCGCGCTCCAGTTCCATAACGTTTCGAGAGCCGTAGCGCGTGTAATTCACGAGCGGACTTTGCTGGCTCTCGGGCATGCTGAAAGCTGCAACGCCAGCCTGGTCGTACGCCGGCGCCTGCCAGGCGAGCGCCTGATCGATGAACGCGGCGGCGCGGCCTGCCAACCGTGTCATCCGCTCGCGCGCGATAGCGTCGGACGTGCGTTCCATGATATCCGAGAGCAGCCCGTCGGTCGCATGCGATAGTGTATGCAGAAAGGCCACCTCCCGTTCGCCGATCGGCAGACGATCAGCGTCGCACACTTCCAAGAATTGCTTCAGTTGTCGAACTCCTCGGTCTAGGGCGTCGCGCGCCAGAGCAGACGTCGCCTTCCGATCCCAGTCGAAATTTCCATCTCTTTGCGCAAGCCCGCCCAGGGGTACAAGCCGCGTCTCCTCTTCGGCGGTACGGTGGCGCAGTTCCAGCAGCGCCTGAAATTCGGGGCGCCGGAACGGATAGGCGAGAATTTTTGCAAGGGTTGCCAGTGCCAGATTGCCGCCGGACAGAACAATTACCAATGGCCCATTGCCCGCCAGACCATCAAGCCGTCCGGCCAATGCTGCCGCTATTCCGATTGCTCCAGAGGGCTCGCAGAGCAAGGACTCGCGCGCAAGTAGCGCTAGGCAGCCCGCCGCGATAGTCTCTTCGTCCAGCTGCACCAGCTCATCGACGCGTTCGCGCGCAAATCCGATGGTCGGACAGTCGGGATCAGGATTGACCATAAGACCGTCGGCGAGCGTCGGTCGGTACGGAAGAGGGTCCGTTCTGCCTTCGATGGCCCACGCTAATCCAGCAAAGCGAGCGGGCTGCACGCCCACAAATTGCGCGTCCCGACCAGCCGCGGCCAGACCTAAGGCTAGCCCCGTCACAAGGCCGCCTCCACCTACTGGAGCTATTACGGCTTCGAGCCCAGGCACTTGGTCCACAAGATCAAGCGCGATCGTGGCAGCTCCGCTTATAACTGCGGCGTCATTGTAGGGCGAGATGAAGGAGAAGCCATGCTGTCGAGCCACCGTGCGGGCATGCTCAATCGCTCCATCGAGAGTCGCTCCACACTCGATCACCGCTACCCCGTAGTTGGCGAGCCGTTCGCGCTTCAGGGGGCTCGCGGTGAGCGGAAGGCAGACTACGATCCTGTGGCCGGTCACGAGTGCCGCCTCGGCCAGTGCTAGGCTATGGTTTCCAGCTGAACCGGTTATGACCGTCTGCTCGCGCGGGGTCGAAAGCAGCGCGTTGAGCGCGCCCCTAAACTTGAATGAGCCAGATCGTTGGAGGTGTTCCAATTTGACGACCACCAGCCGTCCCAGACGTTGTGACAGCCAAGGAAGCTCCCTTACGGGCGTGCGAAGAACGTGTGAATTGAGGCGATCGCGCGCGGCATAGCAAGCTGCAGCGTCCGGCAGTTCGTAACGCTCGACCGTCATCTCGTTGATGGTAGGCTTACCCTTCATATAAGCACCTGCCGCAACGGCCGAACGCCGCGAAAGGCGCGACGACGTTCAAGCTCTGCGCATAGGCGGTCTATCACGATGCCAGCGTGATCCCGGCCATAAAGCGCGTCGGCGCTTGGCAGGCCGCCAATATTTTCGACATTCAGCTCGTTCACAAAAGGTCCGATAGTGTCGATCGAATAGAAGACGAAACCCGGTGCCACCGCGGTGACGCGGCTGACAATAGCTTCGGCATCTGAGAAGTCGTGTCCTTGCGGAAGGCGCTCGATGGTTGCTCCCTGGTCGAGGTTCGCGCGGTAATCGCCAGGCGCAGGCCGTTTGCGCCATGCCGCAAGGATGCTCCCATGGAATACCAGGTAGCGTATTTCGCCCTCGGTCTGGACCTGCTCGACGAAGCGTTGAAGATGGATGAAACCATGGGCGTCGATCAGTCGCTGCAACGTAGCAGCGGAATCGGCGTCGCCGCACTGCAAGCGAAGCACGTCACGACCACCGGCCAGATCGAGGGGCTTCGCTACGAAGTCCGATTCCGGCGAACGGCGCATTTCCGCGAGCAATGGTTCAAGCTCCGCAGCCACCACACCCGGCGCCAACCGGTCATGAAAACGTTGGTTGAATATTTTGGAGCCCAACGCGAGGATGGCAGTCGGGCTATTCACGAACCACACCCGCGTCTCTTCAAGTGCGAGCTGAATGAGCGCATGGCGGAATCGCTGCGTAATCGGCGGGTCCGCGCGCACGAACACGGCATCGAAATCTGCGACCGGGCAGCGCACGCTATCAGCGAGTGATAAGAGATCGGAATCCAACATCTGTCGATACACGGGGACACACGCCGCCGTGGGTGTGCCGGCCGCAGTGGCTATCCTGCCTAAAGTAGTCAAGAATTGTGATATGCGGGGTTCGGCAAGGCCGGCGATCATAAGAGCTCTGGTCGTAAAGAGATCGAAACGGGGCCCAAAGCCCACCGCGTCGCCCAGCACCCAGAGCACGTTGAAGGAGTTTGATCGGCCAACAGCAGTCACGACGGCGCAATCTCCGGCACGCGCTTCAGAATCTCAATTGCAGTAAGGGATGATAGAATATCCTCTGTAAGCTGAAAGAGCCCAGCCTCCGGAGCGCTCATGCTCGTGTGCAGGAACGTGGCGACTTCCCCCCGACGGACCGGTCGGCCGAGGTCCTGCATCCAGTCCAATAGATGCGCGACCTTCGTCGGAAGGCGCCAAGCGCGGTCGCTATCCCAATCATATACGAGCGCCTGATCGCCATCCGGGAAAACCACAGTCCGCGGAGAAACGACTTGATAGCCTGGACGTGCGCTCGCGGAAGTAGATTGTCGCTTTGTGGCGACCCGTCGGGCGAAGGCCCTGTAGGCGCGAAAGACGCTAGCAAGCTCATCAGGTGTCATCGCCTCGTCCTGGCAGACGAGCCTGTTGGTCGAGAATTGCGCTTGGCCTTTCGGATGAAGGGCATCCGAGTTGGGCTCGGCCACTCTCAGGCCGTAGCGGCCCGGATCACGGCCGATCGCCGAAGACTGGGTTGCCTCGAATGGAAAGATAGACACAGTGCGAAAGGCATCTTCGTAGCGCTCAAGCAGGGCGAGACCCGTCATGGCCTCGGCCTTGGTTGTCGTGGGTAAATTAGGAATCAGGTTTACATCGATCTGAAGTCGTGCGCCTTGGACAGCCTCCAAGAAATTTAGGTTGGCCTCCGCACCAGCCATTTTCCTAACGTTTTGGAGCACCCGTGTGGTCATCGATTCTAGGCCAATCGTTAGGCTGCTACACCCTGAGCGCCGAAGAGTCGTCAGTACATCGCGCGTGAAGCCCGGATCGACCATAGCGAACGATCGCCAATCGATATCGATAGCCTCCTGAATCAGCGCTTCGGCGAACTTCATCGCCACGTGCGGTGGCAACGCTTCCGTGACCAGCCAGTAGCTGCGGGTGCCGTACCTGGCGGTAAACTGCTGGATCTCATTGATGAGCGCACTCACGGATCTTCCGTCGTATCTTCGTCCGGAATTGTGAAGTTCGATGAAGTCGCAATAGGCGCACGCACCCCAGTAGCATCCTCTCGCTTGCTGCAAAGACAGCCTCGGTTCGGCGAGGCGCGCCATAAGCTCATCCGCAAAGCTTGGGGACAACGCGTTGCGCAAACGATGGGTAGTGCGTTCCCGCGCCTTCACGGCGCCCTTCGCGTAGACGTTGGCAATCGACGGGGGATCCCATTGGCCAGCCTTTATTTGGGTGGCAAGATGCTGAATGGGTTCCTCACCGTCGAAACGGACCACGGCGTCAATGTCCGGCGCACTGGCAAGCAGTGCTTCCAGCCAACTGTCGGCCATGAGCGTCAAGGTGGGACCGCCCAGCACGATCTTCAGGTCGGGCCTCAGACGTTTGACCCGGCGTGCAAGCAGTAAAGCGGGAGCTAGCTGCGGGCCCATGGGCACGCTGATTCCTACCGCGTCACGGGTCGCACAAATCGCTCTATCCACGCTGCACGCGGTGAAAAAGTCATCGTAAGCGCGGGCCACCGCAGACGTCGCAAATTGATCCGAGACCAACTCCGGCACGGGTAGGTCGACGTGATAGGGCCGCGCCAGCTCCGTTGCCAGCTCCAACTCGGGGTTTCTTTCGGGCGGCAGTCGTTGACCGCGCTCGTCGACCATCCCGTGCGGCGACTTCAGGAGCAAATTTGCGGCGGCCCGGATGGGTAGGCTCTCGATAATGTCAAGCGGCCCGACGGACGCGCCAGACGCAAGTTGCCGCAGACGCTCTGGCTCCAGAAGATAGTCGACGAATAGGTCGTTGAGATCGATCTGCTGGACCGAACAGCCCAACTGCTCCAATGCCGCCGATAGCAGCGCCGTGGAGGGGTAGTAATTGCCCCAGTTAGAGTGGATCAGGGGCGGAAACACGAGAAGCCAGGAACAAGGCTCCATGATTGCATCACCCCGCTGCGTCAAAATGGCACGAAATCCAGCCCCAGGCGTAGAACTGGTCAAGAATCGACCGGACCCCGACTTCAGCGAGCCGCGTTAGGCTCGCCAGTTCCGCCGGAGTTCTGGGGCGGTCAAGAGCCGCCATCACGGAGGCTGGCGCATCCGGCAGCGCGTGGAATACTCCAGCATGCCTGTCGAGCAGGTAGACAACCTGGCCCGAGTTATAGATGTCGACATGCTCGCGCCGAGCAGCGACCGCTGCGGCTGGTCGCCCGTTCACTGGCGACAGCTGCAATGTGACAACGCAATCGCGGTCCGGCGTCGGCACATAGCTTGCCTCGATGGGCACGTGAGTCATGGCTTCGAGGATGCCAATCAATACGCCAACGTGAGTCTCACAGACAGCTTCCTTCCTCTGCGCGGTGTTATTCTGGCACGCGCTGCACTGAACCGTTATCGGCAAAGTATCTAGATGGTCAAAGCGGTGTTCAGTCAAATCGCCGAATACTGAACCAACATATCTTTGAAGAACAACCGCTTCCCTGGGAGGAGGATTGGCGCGGCTCGTCAGCTCGAAATATTGGGACCAAAAGTCTCGGAGCGATACGTACGCCGATGTGGCTGACATCACTGTCTCCTACGAGCGAAAATAACTGTTTGCCTACCGAGAGCGCTCCAGGGCCAAGTGGTAGCAAAGGCCGGCCCCAGCCGAGCGGCAATGGCCGCGAACTCCTCCAGCCAAGGCGACCATAGACCATCGAGAATACTCACACCCTCGACCGTCACTACGTCGGCGCCCCCTTGGGTCAGGTAGGACAGCGTATCAGCAGTAACTGCACACCAGGGGTGGGTCCCCGGCACAAGTCCATAGGAGCGAAGGTGTTCGAAGTTGAGACTGGGCGTCTCGCCGTAGAACCAGTAGGCAATAGTGTCGCGTACATTTAGGCTTGGAACAGCCAGGACCATGGCGCCTCCCGGTCGCAGCAGGCGGAGTATCTCGTCGATGACCGCAAAAGGATCCGCCACGTGCTCAAGCACGAAATTGCACATCGCGAAGTCGAGACTGGAATCCGGAAGCGCGATATCCTCGATGTTCGTGAGCAGCGGCACAATCTCTCCAGGCGAGCATGGCTTTGCTGCCGCTGCATTGGTTCGCGCCTGACTAATATCGGCTGCATACACTTTGTGCCCTAGTCGAGCCAGTGCGGCTGTGTAGTGACCAGATCCGCATCCTAGATCTATACAAACCTTCCCAGCTTGCATTGGAAAGTACCGTGCGACAGCTTGAAGAAAATCCCCGTGACTATCGATGAGCTGGCTCCCGTCCAAAAAGACGTTTCCGAAGTAGTCGTAAAACGCCCTTATGAAACGCTCGCCGCTCTGACCAATGTGCCGCGTCTTGTCGGCCTTATCGGGTCGAATCCAGTGAGCCATGCTGGACTTCGATGAGGGCGACAAAAACCCCGCTTCGATCAGCTCGATAACCCGATCCAAGGCTGAGGGGACGATTGTCCCAACTTCGTCGCAGACCAAGGCTCGCACCGGGGTCGCACAACACCGTTCGAGCAGCGAGGCGCCCTCGGCCGTGACAACCCCACTTGGACGCCCTTCCCCGTTAAACGCCAAGTAAGCTCCGTCAAACAGCGGTGGTACGAACAGTTTCAAGAAGATCGAGCCATCAGACACGCTCAAGCGAACATCCATCAGGCTGTCCCATTCTGATGAAGGGACGCCTGAAGGCTGTGGTAGCTGGCGCGCCGCAGGCTTAGGCTCTAACTGTCTCATAGTGCATCCATGTCCTCTATTCTTGCGACTTTCGTCCCAATTCGCGGCGGTCGAAAGACATGCGCATACGCAGCCGAGATGTGGCTACTTCCGGCGCGTAGTGCCACGACGGACAGACGGCCCCGGACTTCCGAGGCACTCAAGTCAAAGCGGATCTCGCCGCCGGCCGGCGGCCAAGACACAGGCGCTGTGCGAGCGCATCGATGCACGACGATACGGCCGCGTTCGCGCGGGTTCAGTGGACCGATAGCAACGGTCAGAGCATCGTTACTCAGACGTACGTGGGGTACGATTGGAGGCTGAGCTCGGACGGTCCACTCGGCGCAGCTCCCGCACCGATCGCATTCTCGTGCGAGCACGTCCGTACCACAAAGGGCGGTACTCCGAAAAAGGTAGTCCACCAGTTCGCCTTCGCCGTTGCAACAGCCAACGGCCCCATCGCAGCGGCGCGTTGAGAGGATCGTTGGTTCCAAAACCGAAGAGTACGCGGCTTGTAGCCATTGTCCGGAACGGATCCAGTCTGTGGCATCATCCGAAATCGCGTCCAGAAGTGCGAGACGACCGGCCTCTACCATCTCCGTCAAGATCGCAAGATCGCTTAGTAGCAAGGGCGCACCACTTTCGAGAGCAAGCGCTGTGCTAGCGCTTCGCAGACAGCTTATGCTCTCCTTTGCCGTTGCATCGGACCTTTGAAAGGGCCAATTCCAGATCTGCAGATCGGTATGCAGCTCACGTACCTTGCGCAACTCCTCAGTCGCGGCACGTAGTCCGGCCAACGCCGTCGACCGCGCCTTCGCCGACGAATTCACTACTCGAGGCTGCGGCACGCGTCGATACTCTTCTGGCAACGAGAGCTGTGGGTCGCCAGCTAGGACGATACACGGCTTTTCCCCCACTTCATCGCGCAGCAAGACGTTCAACTCGCGGACGATGCGCCCCGCCGGCCAGCCTGCGAGCACTAGCTCGATAAAAGTGTGCTCTATACTGCTGGATCCGCGGATGTTGCGGTATGGTCCAGCGACCGAAATCCCGGCAGAGGTCATTATGGTCGAGAGCCTTAGGCTCGACGGCACGAGCGAGTCCGCGAGGCGCAGTGTACTGCAACCATTGAGAAGAATGAGGCTGCTCGCTACCGCACGAACATCGATGCTCTCGCCGGCTAGCCCGTATGCTGTAGCCGCGGTCAACCATGATGACCCCAACGCAAGGCAATGCTCCGCCCCGTGGCCGGTCATACAAACAGCAAAATAGGGCTCTGCGCCCCTGAGGCGCATTAGAAATTGTCCGAGGGGCACCTCGCGTCTGTCTAGCTTGTCGAATTCCTCTGCCACGCTGTTGCAACGCGCAACAATGAAGCTGCTGTCTCTCGGGGTACAGGCGCGTGCCACTGTCGTATCCGAAAGTTGCAGGCTGCAGATTCGATCACCCTTTGTCAGGGACCATTCAACCATCGCGTTCAGCAGCGGGGTTGTAAAAGAAGAACTGGGGCCACTCGCGATTAAATTCTCGCCATCGATCTGCCGCAGAACCCCCGAGGGCTCTCGTTCCGAAAGGGAATCCAGCGCAATGCCATCGAGCTCGAGCCTAATGGCTAGCTCGGCCCGCGCTGCGTCAGCTTGTGGTGCCGCTGGAATTAAGACATTCGTCACGGGTCTCTCCGGTAGAGCGGCCCGAACACTGGGTGCCCCGCCCACGGAGTAGGCGGGGCAGAAGGGCCATTAAAGGCGATAGTTGTTCAGCAGACCAGCGAGCTTGTTCAGTTTCTCTCTCACTTCGGTGAAGCGTTCATCGTCCGCCGCCTGTGCGCGCAGTTCTTGGGCAAGGTTGACCACTTCGCGACCCCCCGCCGCCAAAAACTCCTCGACCCCTGCCTTCGCTGTCGATGTAGCTCCACCAGTTGTGGTCGTTGGTGTCCCGGTGGTCGTGGTCGGCCAGCCAGTGGTCGTCGTCGGCCAGCCAGTTGTTGTCGTCGGCGTTCCTGTGGTCGTCGTCGGCCAACCAGTTGTGGTCGTCGGCGTTCCTGTGGTCGTGGTCGGCCAGCCAGTTGTTGTCGTCGGCGTTCCTGTGGTCGTCGTCGGCCAACCGGTTGTCGTCGTCGGCCATCCAGTTGTCGTCGTCGGCCATCCAGTTGTTGTCGTCGGGGTTCCTGTGGTCGTCGTCGGCCAACCGGTTGTCGTCGTCGGCCATCCAGTTGTCGTCGTCGGCCAGCCAGTTGTTGTCGTCGGCGTTCCTGTGGTCGTCGTCGGCCAACCGGTTGTCGTCGTCGGCCATCCAGTTGTCGTCGTCGGCCAGCCAGTTGTTGTCGTCGGCGTTCCTGTGGTCGTAAAGGGATTGTAGAAGTACATCTGCCCTACTCCTGGTGAAAAACCGTCCAGCGGATTCATACCCAAACAAATGTTGCTGCCACCAGGCGCAGCGAAATGCGCACCCCTGACCTCGAATTCGTTGGGACCGATTTTCTTGATTTCAAAGCGCAGATGCGGCGGCTGTCTGACTTGGTAGAGTACGGTGTCGCCGATGCCAGCGGCCCCGCCCGCGTCTTCGAGGAAGGCGGAAAACACGTCGGAGTACAATCCGAACAATCCGCTTATGAACGCCTGGGGTGTGTCAACATGATAGGTCCGCGACCAGTCGACCTCAGCTGCTCCTTCCTGACGGTTCGTTCTGGGCGGCCGCCAGCCCGATGGAGCCGCGGTCGATCTATCGGTGGCGTTCGGATTTTGACGTTCAGAAGATGAATCGGATGCTTTCTCCGATTCTTCCTTTTCCTTCTTATCTCTTGCCATACAAAATCCTCCCATAATTGGGCGCGTATGATCGCGGCGCCTTCAGGCGCTCTTTATTGTAAGAAGGCTTCAGATCGCAGTAATTTATTTTACTACCTTATGCTGTTCTCGTTAAAATTGCAATGCGAATTGATCGTTGGAAGGTCGGGAATCTCGACCCACTGAACCGATATCGTCTGAATGCCCTGCGTTGTAGCCGATCTGGAAACCGGCTCTGGAATTCCTTCTGCAAAGCGTGGCTTTCATCGTCGGAAACGTGTTTCCGGCAAATCCGGTCCCGCAATCCAGATGGATCCAGAAGCCTCACCAACGTAAATAATCTGGTCATCAACTGAAAACGCGTAGTCTCGCTTCGTCTTCCGCGATGCGACAAACCGCGATGGTCACCGAGCCGAAGCACAAAGCGTCCAGAAAAACTAAACGCCGGAGTAGGCCGACGGAGGAGATCATTGACTATATCGTCGAGATCGAAAACTGGGATTTCACCTACTGGCTGGCGCTCAACTCCCTTCGCAGCGCGCTCGATCCCTATCACGAGCACCGGCTCGTGGAGATCAGGGGCCGGCTGCTGCGGCCGACCCGGCTCGAGAGCGACCGCATCGAGGTGTCGCTGATTCCGTCAATCAGCCTCGAGGAGGAGCGTCGGAAGGACCTAAAACCGATTGCCCTCGGAACGATCGAGGCCTATCCGGAACGATTGGATGCGACCCTAAGCATCCCGTCGGACGCGCTCACGCCAATTCTCCAGATGCTGATCGCCGGGCGCCTGAAATTTGTCGTCATGCGAGGATCGAAATTCCGCTACCGGAGCGCTCGTCTGCATAGCTACAGCCTAGGCACGAAGTTCGAGGAAGACGAAGATCCGGAAGTCGCACTGGGCCCGCAGGAATAGGGCCAACCTGAACGGATCGAGGTCCGAACGGAGCACCGCGTCTCCAGATCCTTCCCGCCAGCCAGGAGGTCGCCTCCCCCACTAAGCAAGAGGCGCCGATCGAAAGCGGTGATGTTGGTCGGGCGCGTGGAGAAATGGACGGTCCGAACTGCTTTCGAGCCCGCAATGGGCGGCGACCATTTGCATGATCTGCCGCGCTGCGGCTCGCATCATTTGGCAGTCGCAAGCAACCTGTCGGCTTCCCGCTTCAACAGACGATCCAGTGCCGTTTTTGCTTTGTCGGCGTCTCCACCATGGGCATCGAGGAGGCGCTCCCAAATGTCGCGATTGAGACGCGGCACCTTGCGCGAATGCCCCCTTATTTTCCCGCGCTTGGCCTCGATCTCGGCCATAGGGTCTTCAGGATCCTGCAGGTTAAGGTCAGATTGCTGCTCCCGAAGCACACTCAGCACATGGCGTGCCAATGACCGCATTTCGTCGAAGTCGACGTCCGCGACGAATGTGATCTGCTCGTCCCAATCACGGTTCCAGATACGAATACCGCCGAAGCGCCCCTCCTTGTTGATTGGAAGGACGTTGAAATGAGCCAAACTGTTGCGAAGCAATTTCGGTAGATTGGTCAGTCGGGTGGGGTCCACCATCACCGCTTCGCCCTCCGCGCCGGTCATCTCGATCCGACCGCCACCGTGTCGCGAATAGATGACGTTCAGAACACGGTCCATTGGCTTATATCCCCTCATGATCTCGCCCAGGGCACCCGGCGCCTTCTCGTGTGGAAACACCAGCACGCCAAGGAGCGACATAAGCAGTTGCGTGTCTGAAAAGGGCGGTTGGTTTTGATCAGGACTGCCCCATTTCGGCGCCAACGACTCGATCAGATCGAGGTTATGCAAGATTCGGTCAGCTAGTGCCGCCAAGAGTGGCCCGACAGGATATCCCATTTCAGCTCTCCCGAATCGCTCCGCTTAGATGGATTGCTTGTATCGCAAGCCCGCGCTTGCGCCCGGGCTTCGTCGAAGGATTGCCTGTCATCCAGACAGGATGGTGGCCATTCAGCCCAGATGGATGACTGACGTGAACCCAAACCACTTCACCAGTACGATAACTGACCTCGTTGATGTCCGAGAAGTGCGACCCATAGAGGGAGCGGACCACTCCGCGACAGCCCTTTATATAGCTGTCGGTCGTGCCGAGCAGCAGAACCAACCGAACAGAGGACGGAAGGTCGGCAAGAAAGGTTTCTGCGCAAATCCGCAGGTTTTTGGCAATTTCTTCGGTGAATGCCTTCGGCATGACTTCACCGGTGCAAGCTAACACCCCCTTCTTGTTGATGCGCGACAGGCTACAACGCACCAACGATCCGAAGCCGATCTCAGTCTCCGAAGCTACCATCTTCTGGTCAACGGCTTCCGAGCTTCCGATCACGCCGAGCAAACGCAGCTCTTCAGTTAGACGGGTGCGCATGTCCTTGAAGGGGATATCCTCGAAACGGCCGGACCGAAATGCGTTCGCCTGGGTAAAGCCCTTTGAGAATCCAAGTATCAGTATGCGCGGCGTCGCCGATCCCCAAGCCGCTGGATCGTTGACCATCTGCCACTTGCCGATTGTCTGCGTCGATTCAGCGCCGCTGAAGCAGCGTCGGCACGCGATGCGGCCATGCGGAGGAAGGGTTGAGGTCGTTGCGAGAGCCATATCCATGTGTCATCGTTCTCCGAGGCGAGCAAATCAGCGAAGAAACCGCGAGCTCTTATGAGCCGCAGTGACGAGGTGGCCATCGTCGCCGACGATGGCGTAGAGCTTCTGCTGTCTGTCGATTTCTGAGAAGTTCAGCGAGGGCGAGCTCACAGCGTACTAAGATCGTCGCTGTGGGTGGCGGTAGAAATCGCTTGGCGTTCATGTTGATCCGATCCATGCCGAGAATGCGTGGTTTAGCGTCCATCTCTCCTCTGGGTAAGCCCGAAGGTCGGGGGTAAAGCGAGAGCTTGATGAAGAACTCTAGCGAATTGATCGTTCCAGTAATCGAGCAATACTTGGAACAGCAGGGCAACCTGACGTTTATAAACAATTTCGACGAGGCCATGCGGGGACGTGAGCAACGATTGCCCGCTCGGGAATTGGACTCTCCAACGGCTCAGTTGGCGTGGCGCCTCTATGACTTGTGCAAGAGGCATTTCTTTATGATGCGAGTTCAAAGCCTTAAGCTGGCCGAAATTTCTCGTGGGATACTTTGGGCGTCTCAAGCCGGGAATCCCACCATCCACATCTCTTTGACAAGAGCTCTATTCGAGCACCTTTCGGCTTTTTCTTTTCAGGTCGACGAACTCAGCAAGATTTCTAATAATCTTTCGCGCCAAAGTGACCTCGGAAAACTGATTGGTACCATGCACAAACATCATTCAACCCTAGAAAGGATGTACTACGGGCAAGACATACACGGCGGAAGTGGCCACCCGAAGCCGTTCCATGTGAACGATTTTAGAAAGGTGCTGGAGAACGATTACCCGGACCAAAACGTCGTTTACGCAACGCTATGCGATTATGTTCATCCGAACTATGGAAGCAATTCGTTGGTTTCGTCTGGAAAGCTTGGCGAAGGTGTTCTCAGCCAACCGCCATCAGCATTCCAAGCGCAAATTGAACTTGCAAATGCATGCGCCATAAAGTGCCTGACGCTCGCGAATGGATACGAACTGGAAGGCTCACGTCAGCTAATCAAACTTGATAACTTTGTTGAAATAGCGAGTCGCGATGGAGAGCGACCGTCGACTGTCTTTAGCAAGAAGGGGCTGTCACATCTTGGCGACGGGAAATGCCAGGAAACTGCGATACAATTTACCAAAGTCCGCACACACGGTGAGGCGGTCGAGATGATCTATCGATATATCGAACAGGAAAAATTACGATTCATTGGCCGGCAAACTAAGACGGTTGAAGACGGCTTTCTGTTTGAGGTCTGTCAGACCAATGAAGGCCCGCTTTGGTTCAAGACAAAACTCGAATGGCCCTAGGTTGTGCCAGCCGCGCCGCCGTTCGAAACAGTCCACACTATAGAGCCGGAGCGGCACTAGCGCAGAACCGATAGCCCGTTCAGGCCGATCGATGGATGAGATCACGAGCCGCGTTGATCCTAGGCAGGCTCGCTTGCGCTGCATGGGCTCTCCGTCACATATAGAAGCGATAACGCGGGTCCGGCGTGGTACCGTCCGGAACGTATTTGAGGATGTCGCCGACCTGTCGCGCAGCCTTCAAGGTGATCGGAAGCGCTCCGTCGAACTGCGTCCCATTCCAGTTCATCTTGGTCAGGGCCAGCGTCTCCTTCAGCAACAGATTCCAATCCGGCGTGTCGCGGCGCTGCGCGTGCAGCACCAGCGGATTGGGCACGTAGAGACCGGGATAGGTTCGGAAGAAATCGACGCTTCCGCGCGTGTAGAGAATGGTTTGAGCGTCGTCGAGACGCATCGCGGTCCCACGAAGCGGTGGATAGACGCTGTTCCGGAAGAGCCGGACCGGAGACCGGCGGGGCATCCAGATGAAGTCGGCAATCTCGATCTCGGACTGCTCAATGGCCCTTTGAAAGCCCTCCCGCTCCTCTGGATGGAAACGCGACGTCTTGTGGACGACCAGGCGGGCGGGATAGTTACCGTGCTCCTTCTTGTAGCTCTGCAGCGCCGTCCGCGTCAGGTTGAAGGCATCGAGCGCCGACAGGTACGGCTGCCGATCGGTCTTGTCCTTCAGGCCCGGTCCGCCCTTCAGAATCAAGCCCTCACCGCGCTCGTCGAATAGTTGAGCCGAACTCGTCTGGAGCGACGTCCCATCGAGGCCTTCGAAGAAGCTCACGCCCATGAACGTGGCCGAGTATTCCCGCTGGTCGCGCACCATGCGCCACGGCGTGCCGCCGGATTTGTAGTACAGCGCGCAGAAAAAGTTCCAGGCGCGCGTCGCCTCGTCCTGTACCTTGCGCGTGGAGAATTCGGCGAGCTTGCGCTTCACGACGGCATCATTGTCATAGGTTGTCGGCCACACGATCTGAATCGGGACTCGCAGCGCGAGCGTGGCGGCCTTCAGCGCGCCCCGGAAGTTCTCTATCTCCCTGTCGACCACGGGCACGTCCTCGGGCTCGCTCTCGTCGGCAGGAAGTTCCTCCTGATCGTCGTCGGACGGCTGGCTCCTCATGTTGCTCACCCGCTCGATGATCTCCACCGGAAGGGCGCAGATGACGACCTGGGGCGGCTGATCCTGTTCAGCGAGATCTTTGACCTCGTTCGTGAATGCCTCAACGGCGAGCGAGACCGCTGTGTCGTCGTCCCTCTCGGACACAATGCGCGAGATCACGGACTGCGATAGGATCCGGACGTGGCGGGTCCCGACGTCGAAGCTGCAGCGGAACGGCCCCAGGATCGTGCTCCCGGGGAACGCCGGGAAAAGGTTCGGCTGGCGGCTGTTCTTTGCGGGGATGCCTCCTTCGCAGCGGCGCAGCCAATCGCCGAGCTTTCCGACCGTCTGGGACGAGCCGACTACACCCAGGCGGATCTCCTTGGTCCTTTCGGTCGAAAAATCGACGGGGCCATAGTCCATCAGGCCGAAGCGCACGTCGATGTGGCGACCGTTGGCCGCGAATTCGAGCAGCGGCTCGGGAAGATGCGAAAGGTCAAAGGAGCTCAAGCTGTGCCTTCTCCA
Source organism: Bradyrhizobium diazoefficiens (assembly GCF_016616885.1). Classification (NCBI taxonomy): domain Bacteria; kingdom Pseudomonadati; phylum Pseudomonadota; class Alphaproteobacteria; order Hyphomicrobiales; family Nitrobacteraceae; genus Bradyrhizobium; species Bradyrhizobium diazoefficiens. Next base: position 153,613 of record NZ_CP067102.1, read on the forward strand.
TTCGCGTTTTTTCCTCGTCGTCCTCGTTCTCCCGCCACAGATCGTCCAGTACACCGTACGGCAGCGATAGCGCCGGCAACGCGCTGAAAACGAGCGGATCCTTGCGCAATAGGTCTGGCTGACGGGACCAGGAAGGCACTCCACATGCCGATGTGGCCGCGGACGCTCTGGTTGGTTTCGAGCCGTTTGATTCCGCTCATGCGGTCCGAGGCGTAGCGGAATTCGTGGTAGCCGTCCGATGTGAAGTGATAGGTCGGCTCGAGGGCCAGGTACCACTCGCCGGCGATCCGGACGAAGTTGGCGTGGAAGGCGTCGTGTCGGAAATAGGATGGCGTGGTTTCGCCATCGCGCTTGTAGGACTTCACGACCTTGCGCGACGTCTTGTTCTCGAACGAGCGGTAGGAGTAGGTCCTCGTTTCCTTCCCCTTGCCGATCTTCCAGAACAGATAGCGCCGGTCTCGCCAGTAGGCCAGGCTTTCGTGTACCATCTCGCCGAGCGCCCGATGGAGCAACTGCACAAATAGGCGCCGAGTTACCTCGCCGTCCGACTCGATCCAGGTCGACGTATCGATCGTGTCCTCGCTGCCTTCCTCGATTACGTCGCGGAACGGCGGGATTGAGATGTCGCGGAAGCTGTAGATGCGCTTGCCATGGAGAATCCAGTCGATGGGAGGGCTTCCGTACCGTTCGACAAGCGCCTCCCGGACCTCGGAATAGCTCGACATCGTCTCGGCTACGTGCGTTTTCGCCGGGAAGGCGACCTTCAAAAGGTTGGTGTTGAGCATCTCCACGATGCGGGCCGACGGCACGATCCGCCCAGGGGCGGAAAAGCCGGAGACCGTCGCTGCAAACCCCGGCAGAGACACTTCGTTCAGCGTATCCCTCGTCTTGTCGAAGACGATTTTCCGCGTGCGTCGGCGGGCGTCGTCCGCGAACCAGGTGTGGATGGCCTTCCACCAGATCCGTTCGTCGCTCAGTCTGGCGAAGAAGAGGACGACCGGCACGTTAGAGCCGAGCCAGTATTCGAGGTCCTGTTGCCGGCAGGTGTAGCTGAAGCTTTGGTCAGTTTCCTCGGCGAGACGTCCTTCCTTCTGGGTCTTGAGCTGCGCTGTGATCCACTGCGCTTTCACTTCGCCCGACTCCGGATCCCTCAATTCGAGAAAGCCGTCGATGCCGGCGTCCAGCGGGCCGTTCGGTTGGAAGCTCAGACCGACTGACAGCAGCCGAGCGGCCAGAAGGTGGACGCCCTGCTGACCGATCCTCTGCTGCTCGGAGATCTTCTTCACGGCACCCCGACTCGCTGCAAAACCAACCACGTAGCCAGCGCGCAACGGAAGCGCGAGTCCAGACAGGAAACTCGCTCTCCACAAGAAAGCGATTGCTGGATCTTCGAGTGCGGGTCAACGGGACGGACGCGGCGGCCGACGCGCCAACGGCCGCAGCTAGTATTCGGGATCGCCCGCCATCGACCAATATTCGCGCGATACCCAGCGGCCTGAGCTTGCCGTTGGCCTCCGGGATGAACACGCTTCCGGTCCTTTGATTTTCTTCCCAGTGTTTGTGCCCGACGCCATGCGGTCGCTCTACGCCCTGACGGAAAATCGATCGAAGGCGGTCAAGGTCTGCAGGCGCGGCTCCACTTCACCAAGGTAAATCTCGGCCTTGAGAAATGCGATTTCGTCGTCGAGCTTGCTTTCGTCGAGGTCGACGTACCATGACCTCGGTCTGCCATCGCTGCCGTCGCTCCAACGATAGCCGCGGCGCTTGAGCGCGTCTTTGAGCTCGAACGGCGACTGCTCGGCCCACACTCGCATCTTCTTTTTGCGAGCCCGCTCGAGCAGGATGCCAAGCGCCGGTGCGCCGGCTGTCGGCAGTTCCAAAGCAAGGATCTCGAGGAGAGCGTGGCAATCGTCAACCGCCCTGTGAGCCTGGTGAAAGAAACCGGCCCCGTTCAGCAGGTAGCCGAGGCGCGAGCCCTCGAAACCGTGCTTTCGCCATTCGATGTCGGTCGCCGAACACCCCCAAGCTTTGCGCTGAAATATCGGCCAGTAGCGCTCGGCGAATTTGCGGTCGAATCCGGCATTGTGGGCGATTACGATCACGGCATCTTCTGCGAACGATGATACCGCCGCCTCGTCTATCCGATGGCCCGCGACCATCTCGTTCGTGATCCCGGTGAGCGCGATTACATCCGGCGGGATCGGCTCGGACGGCTCGTTGAATGAGGAGAAGATATCCCGGAGCCCTGCGATACGACCGTCGGGTAGGTAGTCTACCTTGACCATTCCGAGCTCGATGATCTTGTCCTTGTGCTGGTCTAGGCCGGTCGTCTCCACGTCGAGCAGGATGGCTGTCTTGGTGCTTTGACCTGTGATCCAAGTGGAAGTCTCGCGGTGAACCAGGCGCCGAAGGACGCGGTAGTCGGCGGATTTGGCCAACCTTTCGGCCATCGCGGCCAAAGTTAAATCAGCTTCGAGCATTTGATTCTTACTGCCCCTCGCATACCTGCGCAGCGGGTTTGGCGACCGCCGTGAATCTATTCCGGATCAAAGCCCGAAATCCAGTTGCGGCTCCGCACCATTTCCGACCTGCAAGGAAGACAGTGACACCCCCAAAAGCCGAACCGGCTTCGAAAAAGGCATGTTATCCTGCAGCAGGCCGATGGCCACTTCGGCGAGGCCATCGCGGTTGGCCACAGCCGAAGAGGCGGATCGGCTGCGCGTGATGATCTCGAAGTCGGCAAACTTCACTTTGAGTGTCACCGTTCGCCCACGCGTGCCGGCCGATTCGCAATGTCGCCAGACCTTGTCGATCAGCGGTTCAAGCTCGGCGATCATGGCCTCGGCTTCGGCAAGGTCGGTCGAGAACGTATTCTCCGCGCCGACGGATTTCCGGGTGCGGTTGGCTCGAACAGGCCGTTCGTCGACGCCGCGCGAAATCCAATAGTAGTAGCCGCCCGACTTGCCGAAGTTCGCGTTCATGAACTGCAGCGTCTGGTTGCGCATGTCGAGACCGGTGAATATGCCCAAGGCGTTCATCTTAGTGCTCGTTGCGGGGCCTATCCCGTGAAATTTGCCTACGGGGAGCGTCTCCACGAAGGCCGGCCCCATCTCAGGCGAGATGACGAACTGACCATTGGGCTTGCGGTGATCGGAAGCGAGCTTCGCCAGAAATTTGTTGTAGGAGATGCCGGCCGAGGCGTTGAGGCCGGTCTCCGCCTTGATCTTCTCGCGGATGCGCAACGCAATGTCCCTGGCGAGCGGGATGCCTTGAAGATTTTCGGTCACGTCGAGATAGGCCTCGTCGAGCGACAGAGGTTCGATGATCGTTGTGTGCTCGGCGAAGATCTCGCGTATTTGCCGGCTGATCGCCTTGTAGACCTCGAAGCGGGGCTTGACGAAGATCAGGTCGGGACATTGTCGCTTCGCGGTCACCGAGGGCATCGCGGAGCGAACCCCAAATTTGCGGGCTTCGTAGCTCGCGGCCGCCACGACCCCGCGCTCTGCCGAGCCGCCGACCGCGACCGGCTTTCCGCGCAGGTCCGGATTATCGCGCTGTTCCACTGACGCATAGAACGCATCCATGTCGATATGGATGATCTTGCGGTGGGGCGCGTTCGAGTCGCCTTGCTCTGAATCGGACCGGACCTAGATTATAGACGTTCGCCGTCCAGCCGTCGCAGCTTAGACCAAGTCCTTGGGCGGACACTCGGGGCAGGTATCGCCGACCGAATCCAAGAACTCTGTGATCGCATCTGTGGCTTCGTCGGGAGAAACGCCTGCCGGCGGATCCCGACGAGCGATATCATAGGCGCGATCGCGGGCGTGCGGGTCGGCGCGATCCTGCATCCAGCCGTGCTCCTCGCATTCGCGGATAGCGCCGGCTTCCTGCAGCACGGAGGTTGCCCAGCCGCGCAGGGTCTGGATCGCCGGTCGTCTCTGTTTCGCCATCAGCATCGCGAGCGCTCCCGCCGGGACGAATCCTTGCGCCGCCCACGTCGTTCCCGGCGGTTAGCACAGGCCGGGGATTCGAAATCGCTGGGGCCGCCGCTTGTCCACGTGTTCCACCGTCCTGTGCACAGCCGCGAACTGGCACCAGCTTGCCGCCAAATTGTCTCGCTCACGCGGCCAGTGCCGGATCTTCCTTCTCGCCCGTGGCGACGATCCGCAGCGCGCCGTCCGGGAGGGGCCGCTGCAGCGACTTCGCCTCGTCCCAAGGGGCGCGGAGCCAGACCTCGTATTCCTCCGCCGTCACCAGGATCACCGGCATCGCCTTGGGGTGGACGCGCTTGACCTCGGCGTTCGGCTCGCAGGTGAGGAAGGCGAAGACGTCGGTGGTGATCTCGCCTTCCTTCGCCTTCCGCACACTGGTCCAATTTGTCCATAGCCCGGCAAATGCGATCAGAGGCCGCGCCTCGTCCAGAGCGAACCAGACCGGCACTTTCTTGCCATCGATCGTGTCGTACTCAGAAAAGGACGTGAACGGCATCAGGCAGCGATGCTCCGGTCCGAGCCATCGCTTCCAGTGGGCGCTGCTAACATTCCTGATGTTCGTCGTGCCGCCGTCCGGCTCCATCCGGAGCAACTCCTTGAAATCGACGGTCTTGCCCTTGGCCTGTAGCTTCTCCGCGCGCTTTTTCGTCGCATCCATCAGAGCCCGCTGCGAGCTCGGCATGCCCCAGCGTGCCATGACGATCTCGCGTCCCCCCGCACCATTGCGTACGATCGGTGCAGGATAGTCGGGAAAAATGCCTGGCATCGATGGCAGGTTGCCGACATCGCTGTTCAGCGCGCCGAACAGGCGACGGATCGCGTCGACGTTTTTTGTCATCGAGTAGAGATTGCACACGATCAAATCTCCGGAGCAGCCAGGCGGGGGCGCGACATCAGTTGCAGCAGCGTGGCGGACGGCCGACGCCCGGCCTTAGCACATTTGCTGCAGCGGAGCCGGCTGGCCAAGTCGTGGACAAATGTGGTCGGCGGATGTCGTAGCGCCGCCAGATCCACGTCCCGTCGGGTCTTGCATCGCGAGCATTCGATCTCAAGCGAGGCGAAGCCCCCGTTGATAGCTTGGTCAACCGTCGGCGATGGGTCGATTGGCCCGCCATCCGCCCACATGCGCTCGTTCCAGGATTCGCAGAGCAAATTGTCTGCCTCGCGGATGAGGGCCTCGCCTTTGGTCCGGGCTTCGGCGGCCTGTGCTGCGAGGATCGTCGTCATCGCGCGTGCTCGGCCGAGCTCCTTGGTGAGCGCCTTGCGATCTCCTCCAGAGAGGGGCGTCGGGTGATGCTTCGGTGCCATTGCAGCATCCAGTTCCAGCCGCGCCGGCGACTACTCGAACACAGGCCAGCAGCCGTCCTCCTCATGGCGCCCGGTGCGCTGGGTGCAGGTATTGTCCAACAGCCGCTGCCCGACATCCTTCCAGAGCGCGTCCGGACCATAGAGACGAGCGGCATCTGCCTTCTGGATCTCGACGACCCTGGCGCAGCGGCGGCAGCCCACCCTCAAAACATGCTGAGGAATTTGGCTCAGCCGCAGCGCCGCTCCGGAAGGGGCCGACCGAGCCTCGGCGCGCGGGTCGTCCAGGAGCGCCTGCCAGTACTCCTGCGGCAGATCATCGTCCGGAGCCAATCCTAGCTCCCGAGGCACGTTTCTGCGGACGAGAGATGCCATCTTTTCCATTTGCTTGGGGGTCGGCATGCGCCAGCTCGCGGGTCGATCGGTCATGTCCAATTAGAACATAACAAGAACAAAGGAGTCGAGTCCCCGGCCGAAAAATTGCCTTATGGCGAGGCAGCCGTTGTCGGAACCATGGTCTGCCGTTCGTCTTGAATCCAGGCCGTCTCGAACCGGAGTTCTGCGTACATGGCCCCCCGTGCCAACTGGAAAGGCTTCCTGCGTTTGTCGCTCGTGACGTGCCCTGTGGCGCTCTATCCGGCCACCTCCGAGTCAGAGAAGATCAGCTTCAACCAGCTCAACCGGCAAACGGGCCATCGCATCAAGTACCTGAAGGTCGACGCCGACACCGGCGACGAGGTGCCGAACGAGGACATCGTCAAAGGATATGAGTTGGACAAGGGGCAGTATATCGAGGTCACGAAGGAGGAACTCGAGGAGGTCGCGCTGGAGTCCACGCGCACGATCGAGATCGACGAGTTCGTCGACAAGTCCGACATCGATCCGCGCTACCTGATCCGCCCGTACTACCTGCGCCCCGACGGCAAGGTCGGCCACGACGCCTTCGCAGTGATCCGAGAGACCATCCGCGAGATGGACAAGGTCGCGATCGGCCGCGTGGTGCTGACGAACCGCGAGCACATCATCGCGCTCGAACCGCTCGACAAGGGTCTTGTCGGCACGCTGCTCCGCTACCCCTACGAAGTGCGCGGCGAGCAGGAGTATTTCGACGAGATCCAAAACGTGAAGGTCACGAAGGACATGCTCGATCTCGCCAAGCACATCGTGAACCAGAAGGCGGGACGTTTCGAGCCCGAGAAGTTCGAGGACCACTACGAGACCGCGCTCATTGACCTGATCAACAGGAAGCGCGCCGGCAAGCCAATCACGCCGAAAGAGCGGCCCGCGGCGACCAACGTGGTCGACCTGATGGAGGCGCTGCGGCGGAGCGTCGGCCGGGAGGCCGCGCCGGCGAAGGCCGCAAAGCCAGCCAAGAAACCGCGCAAGGCATCGAGTGGTCAAAAAGAGATGCTGATGCCCATCGAGGGCAAGAAGCCGAAGGAGACGGCAGCGAAGAAGCCGGCGGCCAAGCCGCAGCGGAAGTCAGCCTGAGGTCGGAAGAGGAGGACTGCATGGACATGAAAGAAGCTTCCGCGATGACCGAAGCCTCTGGCCTGGTCGATGATCAGGACGCCATCGGCGCACCGCAGCCGAGCGGCCAGGCCGAGTCGGCCGGGCCCCAAAGGTCGCTGCGCCAGCCTTCAAACGAGGCGGCGCTGCGCTGGGCCGAGCGGCTGCGCAAGGTGACGGTGCAGGCCCCCTTGTCCTCGCTCTTCGTCGCGTTCCTACTCGGCACCTGGGTCGCGCGCCGGCGCTAGGACCAAGCCGCAGGGCTACCGACATCAATGGCAAGGAAGCTCAAGACATTTCAGACGTCGCTGGGCTTCTATGATCTCGCGATCGCGGCGCCGTCGATGAAGGTAGCGCTTGAGGCCTAGGCGAGCAAAGTTTCCGGACACATTGCTCCGATGTCCGGCTTGCAAAACGATCGGCTGAGGGCAACATCGGCACCGATTAGGACTTCTTGACGCCAGGACTTGCCTCATGGTCGATGTAACAAAGCGAACGCTACAGTGGCGGGAAAATCTCGAACGGTCGAAGCGTCCTGAGGACCGCGAGCGCCAGTATCCCCCGGTGGAAGCGACGACCGCTCCGCGTCACTATGAAATAACAGCAGAGCTGGCAGGCCGGCTCAACGCCGAGATCGCGAACTACAATCGCAACCGAAATGCGCTATCGCTTTGGAATGTTCTCGCAATCTGCCTTGAGAACAAGGTTCCCGTCCCGGACAAGGTGAGCGACTTCTTCCTGGATATCTCGCAAAAGCTAATCGGCTTCGCCCGCGACGGCGAGAAGCAGGCAAGTCGATCCATCTCGAACCTCGTGTTGGGCACAACTAGCGAAGACGGCGGGCGCGGCGAGTTTCGATCCTTTCAAAACATCGAAAAGGAACGCGACATCGTGCGCAGGACCGGAGAGATCATCCTCCAACGGATCGCCGGCAAGCTCCCGGCGCTCAAATCGCTGGAAGCCATCTATGAGATCGTAGCGCAGGAGTTCAGCGTGGAGCCTGAGCACGTCAAGAGGCTCTTCCGGCTGTATGAATCGGACGCAGGCAGCTTTGGCTTTCGGGAGTTGTTGAAAGCCGCGACCAGCCCACCCCAAGTGTTCGCCTCCGGTCTCGACACCACACACGCCAACCCCGACGACATTCATTCTGATGAGCAATCAGATTGAATTCGTAAGAGCATCAGCTTGAAAGGAAGGGGGACGCGGCAAACTCCGGCGACTGGCGCATCCTATTGAATTTATTATTATTTTTCAACCGACCAGTCGCCTGACCCCCGAACTAGCCGGGTTTGACCCTCGTCTCCGGCAGCCACCAGCCAGACCAGCCTCGCCGCCAATTCCTTGGGTCTGAACTCCAGCTCGACTTCAGAATCTCCATTTCCAGCCGAATGCTTTCGCGGCGCGCATCGTCCGCGCCCGGAAGCAGCGCGGCGAGCTTGGCGAGAGCGACGTCGCGACGCTCCCTTTCCGCCTTGCGCGCCTCGTACTCTCGCAATTCCCATCCTGTATCGAGCACCCGCCAAGCACCATCGCTCAGCGCGGAGAGCCACGCCATGCCGCTCTCGTCGTTCCGCTTAGCCCCACCTGTCAGCGAGGCCGACATCCCGCGAGCCTGCACATTCGAGATGCGACGAACCTGCGCGCGCCACCGCAGCGGAATCTTCAGGAGATCCACCAGAGGGCAGATAGGGCCCAGATCGGCGCGGGCAGTGAACCTTGGGCCCAGGCTCCGGCTCAACGCGCGAACGCCCTGCCAATGAAAGCGCACCCGGTCTTCCTGCGACATTCCGGGTCGACAAGCCATCTGAACCTTGAGATCACTCGTCCGGGAGACCCTTGGCACAAACTTCAAGCGGAGCCACGCCAGTGCAGCCGCGACATGATCATCGGGAACGGACAGAAGAATTCGCGTTCTCTGTCCCGTCTCGCCGTCCCATTCATGACGATACATCCAATGCAGAACCGGCGAGGCCGCGCCGCACCAGTCCTTGACGCGCATGCCGAGCTCGTGGGTGAGCTTGGACACAAGTTGAGCATTCCCGTCTGAATCTGGCCGGTCCAATTCCGAGCGGCTCATGGTCAGCCGAAGGTTGAACAGCACGCCGTATCGTTGCGGCAGGAGCGAGGCTGCCTGCCAATGAGGACGTATCTCGTCCCAGGACAGAAACGTCCGATCTTCGGCTGCTGATCCCGACAATCGCACGCGCAGGACCGGTTTCGCAGATATGGTCCGCGGTTTTCCGACCTCTTCTCCGATCGGAGACACCGGCTTGATCAGCCGGTTCACTCTGCTCACGATCATTGCAAGGCTATGTTCGGTGACCTTCGTGTTCGAGGTCAGGGTAGCGATGATGCTTTCCCAATAAGCCTCTGGCTCGCACCCTGACGCGCCGGCGCGCGCAGCGAACGCCGCGACCAACTGTTCCTGAGTTTCCGCGCCGACACTGCGCATGAGAGGATCTTCGCGGCGAAGACGCCGGCATCCCTCAAAATACTGGAACACGAAAAACTGGTGAAGAAAATCGAGCTTGCGTTCGGCGGTATCGGGCCAGTCCTCGATCTCCCGCAACTGGCCCTCCAGGTCGCCAGCCATCAAGGCTCGCGCGAACGCCGTCAGACGGTCCTCAAAATTGAGATTGAGCGCAAGACGCACATGGGCGCCATCAATGGGACCAAACTGGCTGGTCTTTTCCACCGCGCGCAGCATTTCGCGGGGGCCGCCGGACGCCGCCTTGAAAATGAGACGAAATCCGTCCTGGTCGTACGGTAGACCCTCACGATCGCAAACACCCGCGAGCAACCGAAACGCCTCGGCCTCGTTCAAGGTGCTGAGTTCAAAACTGGAAAGCCTGCTGCGTAGCGCCCCCGAGATTAGGTTCAATCTGTAGGTCAGGAGAATGAAGCTGGTCCACTGCGGCGGTTCTTCCAGGATGCGCAACAAGGCGTCCGAGGCCCGCCGCGAAAGATTGTGAACTTCATCGAGCAACAAGACGCGGCGCGGCGCGAGGAACGGCGCGTGCCGGGCAGCCTCAAGCAGATCCTTGACCTCCTCGACGGTTGAATGCTCGCCGCATTCCAGCGCGTGAAAGCTGGGCATGTAGCGCCCGTTCTCGCCGAACTCCCGGCATTCATCGCACGCACCGCAGGCCTCGCCGTCGAGCGGCCTGCCGCACAGCAGGGCCTTCGCGTAGATCAATCCGGACGTGGTCTTGCCGGTGCCGACGGGTCCGGCCACCAGCACCGATCGCCCGGCCCCCGAGCGGATCTGCTCCCGCATCCAGCTCACCAGGGGATCCTGCCCGACGATTTCAGAGAACCGCCGGGGACGATATTTGATTGCAAGATCAGTCACTTGAATTTTCCAAACGCCCGCGTGCGCAACCTCCGATGACAGCAGGCATTAAGCCATCGATCGAGGGCCTGAGCCGCATCGGCTCAGGCCCCAGCGAAAACCTGGGGCTCGAACTAGAAAGGCGGGTTTCCACCTCGCATCCGCGCTCGCGTGATGCCACCCTTCCCGGAGTTTTCCACAATGCTTCAAGACCAAGTTCTCGTCCCCGCGCCCGTCAGGAAATTCGTAGTCCACAGTGACCAGCTGAAATCGGCTGCGCGGGCGATCAGCCTGCCCAGCCGGTCGAGCGGCACGATCACGATGATGCTGTCGGTCAGCACGTTACGGCTTAGCGAACCGACCTCGGACAACGGCCTTTCAGTCGCCACCACTCTCGATCTCACTCGCTCGAATCTTGCCGACGACGAAACCATCGGCTTTGAGCTTCCAAAGCAGCTCCTGGCCTCATTAGGCCATCACTATGACTGCGAGCTGTCGTTCGAGCTGGACAAGAACCAGGACGCACTGGCGTGGCGAGGATCGGGACGCTCGTTTCATATGAGGGCGCCCGTTCGATTCGTTGACGCTAAGACCAGCGCGGAAGAGCCTCGACATCTCGCAGGGATCGACGCCCGGACCCTCTACGATGCGATCGGCTATGCCGCGCTGCTGATCGAGAAGCGCACGGCCGGCACCCAGGCGTTTGACGGCCTCCAGATCAGCGGCGGCGGCGCGAGGAGTGGCTATTTGGGCGGCGTCTCGCTGTACCGGTCCACCGCCCTGCCCGACGCGGTGAGTTTCGTCTTGCCTAAGCGGAACGTTACCAACGCGCGCGCGGCGATCGGCAAGATGCAGGGCGCGGTGGTCGTTGCCGAGACCGACGATGCGATCTTCATTAAATCCGGCAGCACCGAATTATCTTGGAGCAAGACCGGCCGGTGCCGCGCAATCGATGGCATCTTCGACACTGCCATGACGGCAACGTTCGACGTGGCCGTCGCCGAGGCGCTGGACAGCGCAACCATCGCCAGGATCGCCTCCGACCGAGGTCGGATTGTCCTTGAAACAACCGACTCCGATCACGCGCTCTCGCTTCTGTCGATCTCGCCGGCAGCCCGATATGATGTCGCCTTACGGGGGACCTTGCGCCAGTGCAGCCTCGCGCCCGGCTCGAAACTTGAGCTTAACGTCAATCTCGCCGACCTGCACCGAGTGTTGCTCAGCATCCGAACCCCGGACGCCGAGATCGCGATCAGCAAACATCTTCTTATCGTGAAATCCGCGTGCGCTGATTACGTCGAGACCTCCGCTCTCGCCGCCCTTCATTGATGCATCCAATGGCCCCCGCCGACAAGGCGGGGGCCGACCCAAACGGCCTCACATTTTCATTTGTCACATTGACGGCTGATCAAACTTGAAAATCATCGATGTCATTCGCTCGACAAGACCTCGGCGCCACAACCGCTGCCTCCGGCACCGCGCACGTGGGATTCAGATTCTGCCGAAACCGCGCAAGCGCCGCGCTTAGACGGCGAACATAGCAGCCCCCAGTGGGCCCCGCTCTTCCGGCTATCGAGGCCGCGGGGATCAAGCGGTGAAACGTCGAAAGGCATCGACACAAGCAATCAACGCAAGTTGAATGCAGGAGTGGGCTCCGGTGACTCCCGACCCACAGCAGTTGCGCAATTGACGGACATGTTGCGTAACAGCCCCGCCAGATGAAGCGGCGCGTAAAGGCCGACCGGCTGACCCCGGCCTCCCCGTAACAGGGTGCGCTTATCCGAAGACTGACCGACGGCGTGGCTCCGGGTTTCGGACACCCCATCGACAGCAGCTTCGCCCTCGCAGGCGAAGCTGTGCCCTCCGGGCACAGAAACCTCCCTCCGACGTCCACCAGGTTTCGAGAAGCCGCAGGGACGCGTATCTGAAATCTCAGAACCGTACACCCCTCGGTCAATTACCGTCCCGCCCACGGTGATTGGAACATCAGCGACGCGGCTCCAAGTTTCTATATCGCAAATCACGTCTAATCGAACCAAATGGAGCGCACCGCATGATTATCGGGAACGGCTTTAAGAGGCTGGAACAACGCGTCACTACTGCCCTATACGACGGACGACTCAGTGCGAAAGAGGCGGGATTCCTGCAGAACATACTTCGTAAAATCGAACTCTATCGGGATCGAGCTTTCGTCAGCGACGATCAGGCGAGCTGGCTTTTCACGATCCTCACCAATTTCGAGAGAGGAACAACCGCGATTACCAAGCCGCGCCGCCGGAAATCGACTTGCGCAACTCCTTTGCATTCGTCACCCGATCAAGGCTTGGAATTGGACCGGCTTTGGAGAATACTCGCCGGTCTGGACAACGTCGACTGGACCGAAGAGGAGAAGCCCGAAGCTTTCGACATCAGCAAAGCAATCGAGCGAGATGACGGTGTCGAGGTCCTCAAGGAACCGTAAACTCAGGTGTATGATCCGGCGCCAAACGAGCCCTCGTATCTGTGGCCAGCTTAATCGCAGCACAATCTCCTAGTCGTCAACATCGTCGTCTTCTCGCCGAATCTCTCTCGCCACAACGGCCACAGCAAAGAGAGAGACACCTTGACCAACACAGAAGCAACGACGCCGGCCTACACTTCATCAGGTATCCGAGGGCGACTATCCAAATATCGACAGCTCGCGCGCACACCATGGGTGCCGGAACGGCTGCTCCAGCAGTTGGGAGGCATGTGCGAGATCGACTCGCGCTTCCGGCGGGCGGCACGCCTCCTCCAGATTTTGTGGATGCGCGATCAAGGCATTCCGAACGCTGCGGTGGAAGAGCGCGGCGGCCACCTTGGCTCCTACCTTCGAGCCGACGCGGCCGAATCCGGGCGGAACTTCATCTCCCCCCAGATTCACTTACTTGCCCTCCGTGAACTTCTGCTTCGTGAGGAGGACGCGGCAATCGATGAGGATCGCCTCATCGGCAATGCGTTGAGTTCTATGCCGCTCGTTTTCAATGCGTTCGGTCCACTAGCGCTGGACACGAAGCTGGCGACAGCTGTCTTCCGCCAAATGTTGCCCGAATTCGTCCACTCCGTCGAACGAATCGCCTTCGAGCATAGTCCCGGCCGCCGCGACCACCGCTTCCTTGCGGACCGCTCAGCGTTCGACGTCGCCGTTCATATCACGACGCCCGAGGGTGAAGCCGGCATCGTCTACGCCGAGGTCAAGTATTCTGAGGAGATGGCCGGACCAGTAGCCCGATGGAGAGAGCGCTATGATCAGGCGTTGAAAGAGGTTCATCTCTACAAGAATCCCGACAGTACCATCCTCCGATCGCCACCGATTGAACAATTGATGCGCGAACATATGCTCGCTCAGCTCTCGGTCGACCACGGCATCACACCGCGAGCGATGTTCATCGGCATCGGACCTCGCCTTAATCGGCGCGCCAATGCCGCCTTCCGCGTCTACGCCAACGAGCTGCTCCCGGTCGCGGATGATGATCCCACCAGGGTCCATTTCCGTCATTTCACCCTGGAGACATTGATCGACGCCATCGACGTGGCAGGCGACCAGGAGACGGCGGACCAGCTTTGGAAACGCTACTGCGACTTCCAGCGCGTCTATGATGCCGCGCTCGCCGTCGTCGCTCCAAAGGCACCGTGCAGCGAGCCACCGAATTCTGCGATGGCTACACCCGCGGCCGACGCCAAGAGGAAGACGCGGCCTCGCAAAGCGGGCTCCCGCACCAGACGCACTCAACCGGACGGCCAGGCCGCTGTCTCCGACCCTGCGGAGGTCTCTCATGGTTGAGATAGATCTGCTCACCGTCGAAGATCGGGTTCGACTCTTGGTCAACGCTTTGGCCGACGATCGAAATCCAATGCCAGCGGTCAAAATATTCTCTCCCGATGCAGGCGCGACCTGGTTGCTCACTGAATCAGATCCGGACGAACCAGACCGACTATTCGGCTTGTGCGACCTTGGCCTTGGCTATCCAGAGCTCGGTTGGGTCAGCCTCGCGGAAATCATGAAGGTCAGGGGACCTCTCGGTCTTCCGGTGGAGCGAGATCTTCATTTCATCGCGGACAAGCCGATTTCCGCATACGCCGCGGAAGCCCGAGCCAGGGGCCGCATCGTTGCCTAGTAAAAGGAAACAATGCCCTCATCAATGGGAGCACGAGCCCCGCTGCCAACCCGCCTTCGTCAATCACTACGAATGCGGTGGCTGCGGGGCAGTCTGGGAGGACATCTGGTCCTGCGGCTGCGACGACGAATGTCCGAACTGTCGAGTTGATACAAGCCCGAGTCGCTCTCAAAAAATAGCTCCTTGCGCCTGCGACTATCTCGGGCACTGACGATGCAAGCAGGAATTCCAAGGCCCGCAGCCGACGATGTGATGGGCGTGCGGAACGTCTCCCTTCATCTGCCCCACCATCCCGCGACTGGCAGCATAGACCGGGCGCACCGCAGTAGGTGAGACCGGATCGATGACAACACCGGTGGAGAGCGGATGAGAGACCGCGAGATCAACAAGCCAAGTTCATGGAACGGCAAGGCGCTGAACGGCGATTGGCTGTTAACGCTGAAGATCGATGGCGTCCGCGCCATCTGGCACGACGAGCACGGCTGGCTGAGCCGGGCGGACAAGCAGCTCTACAACATCCCGCCGTGGAAGGGTGGCCCGCGCGACTGCGAGGTGTACGTTGGCACCTTTCGCGACACCATCAGGGCGACCCGCACGAAACATCTCAAGCCCGGCACCCCACCGATCCTGCGCGAGCACCTCTATGGGCTCGATCCGCTCGACGCTCGGCTCAACCAGGGCAGGCTGACCGATCCTAGCGTGAACGACATCCTCGACCAGCTCAGCCGCGCCCAATCATTGGGTTACGAGGGCGTCGTCCTTCGGCAGAAAGACCGCTGGATCAAGGTCAAGCCGGAGGAGACGCACGACGTAGTGATCACCGGATTCTGCGAGGGCGGGGGCAAGCACGTCGGACGGTTGGGGTTCGTCACCACCACGCAGGGCGACGTGGGCAGCGGCTTCTCCGAGGAGGAACGAGTGGCCCTCTGGGCTGAGGCTGAGGCCGGAACGCTGGTCGGGCAGATGATCGAGGTGAGTTGCATGATGCTCACCCCGGATGGCATGTTTCGCCATCCGAGGTTCGTTCGCATGCGGCCGGACAAACTCGCCGCGTAGTCCCCGTAATGACAGAAGGACCGGCCCGAAGGAGCAGCGGTCCGCGAGGAGCAACCTGGGCTGCTCGCCCGAGGCATTGAGTGATTATGGTCATCAATCTCGCCTTCGCCGCAACGTCTGGGCCCTCGCCGGACAATGTCCTGACGCCTCTCGCACGAGCCGCTTATTTGTCTAAATAGCGCTGGTTGGCCATCGCTCCGCCTATGGCGCAAAAAAATCAGCCGGCAGGCGCTGCTCATCCCACTATATTTTTGCCCCGCCGATCCGCCCACCCACCTCCCCACCCCTACCCTCCCCTTCCCTTTGCACTTCAGCGCAAAGGGTAAAGGAGAGAGGTGAGTACCACCAGACGACCCGCCCCCATTGCACAGCCCCGAAGTCGGCTTGCTGATTCCACATCACCGGATTTTCGCGCTATGCCAAGCTTCATCCCGGGCGCTCAGCCTCGGTCGCGTGGCTTACGACCCGTTCACTGGGCTCGACGTGACCCGGCCGGCGACCCATCCGTCGTGCATCCTCGGATGAGGATCTGCAACGGGTGTGTCCGATTGGGCCCTTTGAGAACGCCGCCTCTCTGATTAGGCGCCTTACCAGTATCGAAGGCGACTGCGCGATCCGCTCCCAGTCCTTCGTCCGCGCCTCCTCAAGACGGCGCCTCCAAAATAGAATTGGCCGCATAGGATCGGCCTTCAAAGCTAACGGATCTTCATCGGATTAACCCGCAACGATTGCGTCGCCCTTGTGCCATTGCTTTTACAACACCTAGACGAGTCCGACGAATGCCGAAACATTCTGACCTACGAAACGAATCAACTGCGATGCTTCGTGCGAATCTTCCCAGAGCAGCGACGAGGGGTACCGGCACGTAAGGGACTCGGAAGCGTGACGTAGCCTGATGACTTGCAAGGTGCGAAGCTCAAAGAGCCCCCAACCGGGGGCTCTTTTTCTAACTCCGCCGATGGTGCCCACGAAAAACCTCACTTCTTCTTGCGTCCCTTTCTAAGGGTCGCCGGAGGCTTTTCACCGTGCTTGGGCACTAGCAGCAATTCACTTACCGCAACCTCCAAAGCAGCCGCGAGCCGGTCCAGAGTTTCGACCGTCGGGTTTTCGACCCCGCGCTCAATCCGCCCGACGTAGGAGCGGTCAACACCGGCGTCCACCGCCAATGCCTCCTGAGACAACCCGCGCCTCACGCGAAGCCGCCTAAGATTCCAAGCCACCAAAGCCTTCGCCTTCATAGGCAGAAGAGACGGCTTTGCGGTCCTTTAAAACACGGATTATACTGCTCCTATTTCAACATTCGCTTCGGGCTGAAGCGAAACATAGGCGGCCTTTGGATGAACCCCTCCGGCGACATCCTTGGGATGCCTAAGAGAACGAGGAAGCTGGGGCGGTAATGAGCGATACAATTGAGGCGGGTGGCGCAAGCGCCAGCAATTGGTACTTCACCGAGAACGGCCAGCGCAAAGGCCCGATAACCGCGACCGACCTATTGGAGCTGTTGGAAGCAGAGAAAATCAGCGGCGACACGCCCGTTTGGCGCAAGGGTCTTGCCGACTGGCAGCCGCTCCGAAATACGGAGTTGGCTGGGCATCTTCGGGATACACCTCCCCCAGTCGCGTCCAACTTTGTGAACAACAGCCTTGTCTGGACTCTCGCCATCGCACCGATCGGCTATGCTTTCCTCGCGGGATGGCGCGACATGCAAATTATGGAGGATCCCCTCGGAGATCACTCCTTCGCACAGTTCGTCGCTCTGGGTCTTCCTTTACTGCTCAACGCCACACTGTGCCTCGTAGACGAGCAGCAACTGAAACGCGCGGGTTACGCCGATAGATGGCTCACGCTCTTCGGTATTCTTCTGGCGCCCGTCTACTTGTTCCTGAGAGCGAAGCGCCTGCGCCAAACGCCTGCCTATGGCTACGCCTGGGTGGCGTCCTTCATCATCAGCATTCTCCTGTCGACCCCCCACTAGATTTCGACGTTCCAGCAACATCCCGCGGAAGTCTGACATGGACCATTTCGACGATCTCGTCTTCATCGGCGTGTTTTTCTTGATTATCGGCGCAATCTACATCGCCCCCACTTTTGTTGCCTTCAGGCGCAACCACCGAACCGCTGGATCATCATGGTGACCAATGTCGCCTTCGGCGGCACGATCATCGGGTGGGGGATTGCGATGGTGTGGGCGATGCGGGCGGCTCACCGAATAGGCGCTGTGAGCAGCGGCGGGGAGTCAGGCCTCAACCTCTTCGTCAACGACATGAAAAAGATTCAGGTCGTCGATCCTACGCCTCTGCCCGCCACGTCTCCTGTGCAGGAACTGGAGCGCCTTCATGATCTTCTCGTCCGGGGAGCGATTTCCCAGATCGAATTCGACGGCGTGAAGGCGAGGCTGTTAGGTGGCGCTTCGTCACGATAATGACGGCGCCCCTCATCGAGGCTTGAGCGACCACATGACGAGATGGACCATTGCTGCCTTTACCCATCGCGGTCGAGTGCGCCCGAACAACGAGGATGCTATCGCGATCGACAATCGTGTCCTCACCGGTGACATGGACGCGCCTATAGTCATGACGTCACCGAACGGTTCCTGCCTCCTGATGATCGCGGATGGCATGGGTGGCCACGCGCACGGCGCGATGGCCAGCCGAGCCGTGCTCGATTATCTGGTTGCTACGGTCGATCGGCTTTCAAGTCCCGCGTCCTGTGCCGAGGTAGTCGAGGAAGCCAATGGGCATCTCTATGAACTCATGCGGGAGCACGAGGAAGCGCTCGGCATGGGTTCGACACTCGTTGGAGCCGTTCTGACGGCCGGTAACCTACTCACATTCAACATTGGCGACAGCCGCGGCTACCTGTTCAGCTCGGGCCAATTGGTGAAGCTCAGCTACGACGATGTACTCGAAGGCGCGAGCAGTCCCTTCGGGCCCCGCCGGTCCCATGCTCTCACTCAGGCTCTGGGCGGCTCCACATTTCACCTTGCCGTCGAACCTCACATCTCCATCGACGCGCCGCTTGCGCCAGGCGAAACCCTGCTCCTTTGCAGCGACGGCCTTACCGACATGGTCAGCGACCAAGCTATCAGTGACGCATTAGGAACCGCCCAGGACCCGCTTCAGGCCGCGAAGCGTCTCGCTGCAAAGGCATTTGGCGCCGGAGCACGAGACAACGTCTCCTTGCTGATCGCACGCTGTTTGGACGCCTGAATTGTAGCGAAAGGAACCGTTTTATGGGGTTGGAGCACTCTTTCAAAACTTGCTGCGTTGCAGCGATCTGTATCGCAATCAACTGCACAAACAGCCGAGCAGAAGTTATCGTTTACAAAGAAGCTTGCGCGCATGACGCATTCGAAGACTGGAATCTGACGTGCAAGATCGACAAGAACACCTTTGCCGCTGACCCCAGCGATTTCCGAACCATCACTTTCAGGGAAATCAGGTCCATAACGATCTGCGCATCGTTCAACAACGGTGGCGGACTGAACGTCCCTGCAACCATCGTCCACAATTACAACGACGGCAGGCAGTCAAAGCCAACTGAGCTTTTCAACACCGTAAAATTCCAGGGTGGTTTGACGGCCAATAAAGTTTCCTGGCTCGGAACAAGTCCGCGGTTCGTTCCGGCAGATGGCCGGGCGTGGAGCGTGAGAGCCGACCTGCTTCAAACCGGCCGCCCGAACTTGTTCGCTTACACGGAGACCATGCTGAACGGTCAAAGGCCGGTCGGGGAGATACGCGCCTCATGCAGCTTTCTTCAGGACAAATGAAGGGCATACTGCAAACGCACAGACGGACTGCGATCCTTTGTCTTACCGTGCTTGAGTACTTCCAATGAAAAGCCGAGGCAGACCTCGATGCTGAATAGCGCTCGCTGAAAGGATGACGGAATGACGTTCGATAAATATGCTGCTTTAGGTAGAGGCGGAGCAATGATTATGGCTCTGTTCCCGACTACAGCGACAAGTCAGTCATCGAGAATCGACGTGCCGGTCATGATCACGCCCGGTGGTGGAGATGCTTGTGCAAATGGCGAGATTGTTGGACTGGATCCGAAGGGTGACGGATTCTTGTCCGTGCGCAGTGGCCCAGGGGGGCGCCCATACAGAGAGATAGATCGTTTGTTCAACGGCAATCAGATCTACATCTGTGGCCAAAGCGGCGCCTGGTATTCGGTGGTCTACACCGCGGATAGAGGCATTGGTCGCGAGTGCGGTGTCAGCACGAGCTGGTCAACACAACAACCCTACACCGGACCGTGCCACCACGGTTGGGTTCACTCGCGGTACGTAAAAGGCGTCGCCGGATAACTCACGCGACGGGATCGAATGGGAAGGCGCTCAGCTTGCCGAAAGTGTGGTCCGAGATATGGGCTGTAGAACAGCCAATTTCAGGAGGCTCTAAAAAATAGAGACTTTTCGACCTGTATGGCGAAGAGACTGTCCAAAATGGTGTATACGCCCTCATGCGCGCTGGTTCGCCGAGGTACAACAAACGCCCTGCACCGCAGGCGTGACCAGTGCGCCGGACATCAGGCTCGTCCATCGCAATTCGCGTGCAATCTTCACACAAGTATGGGCCCGAGTGTGGGCGAAAACGTTCGGCGGAAGGTTGAACTCGGTTGCAACTGAATAGCTCGCTGGCGTGAGCTCACCGTCGCGTGACGCAAGTAGCGGTGAGAAGACGAACACGGTTGCGCGTCACTATCACCGCCTCTCGAACCGATACCGTACCGAGCCGCTTCGTACGAGCCGGAACCTATTCCTCGTATCGGCGCTAACCGGGTTGCTCAATGGCAGAACACGCCAGCGGGAGGGATCGAATACGAACGGCACATACAAGATCCTGAATCGTCGCTTGCGTTCAAGGCTGGCACTACCTGCGATCTCGAGCTCCCGGGCGCTCAATTCGAATTCGCCACCTTCGTCAAGCGCCGACTTCACCTCATAGAGATACTCGTGTCTGGCGGTTTCGATGCGGAAGTCATAGCCAAGGCTGTCGTCTCCCTCGCTGCCGGTACAAAAGGATGCTCGGTTCGAGGATACCCAACAATCGTCGGTCATTTCCTTGGGGTGACGCCGGCGCAGATATTCACGAGCAAGCCATTCGCTGGCGATACCCATCGCCTGGCGAACGGAATCTGGAGGTTGGTTGCGCCAAGCTTGGCCTCTCCCACCGCCTGGCCCCGGGTGCCGGCGCTCTCCACCTGATTGCTCCTGGACAGCAAGACGCGGTGGCCGGCTTCGATTGAACCAATCGGAACCTTGGGCGAGCGTAGCTTCGGCGAGCTGCTCGAACAGCGCGACGAAGCCGTCTCCACCGGTATCGAGCGGCTGGTCGCCAAACTTGACCGTGCGCTTCTCGACGTCCGCCTTGCGACGCGCCTCGTGTGTCTCGCGCTCTTCGTGCTGGAGATCGGTCTCGGTCAGCTCAAGATCCTCAATCGCATCGGTTTGCGGCATGTCAAGTGGCCACGCCTCGACCCTTGACAGCAAAGCGGGAAGAGATTCCCGTCTGGCCGCTTCAAAGTCGATAAACCCCTTGTCGTAGAGGGCGCGCACTACCAGCTGGGGGTCCGCCGTGTCCATCAGCGGGGGGCGGCCAATGCCCTTCTTTCGACACCAGACGCGTATGAGGCTCGCGAGCCGCGCGTGATTCGACGCGATTAGCTTTCGGTTAGCTGCGACGACGGTTTCGAAATCGGGCAACGTGATCGATGGGTCGTCGGCACCGAGGTTGGCCTGAGCTGCAGTAGCGGCGATTCCCGCGACAAAATCTCGGTCAATCGTTTCGTACTCGATCGGCCACGCTGGGTCGAACGCGACAAACTCAAGCTTGCGGAGCGCAACATAATCGCCGAGGTCCCTACCCTCGCGCCAGTTGCCGGCAAACCGCCGGCGTACGCGATCAACCAGCGAGGGCGTAAGCTCCGCCATGAACACGCCGAACAGGCGACGAAAGTCCGCCTCGCTGTTGAGGGGTGGATAGCCTAACTCGGCAAGCGTCCGGCCGTAGGCCTGGAAGTCGAAACCCATTCGCCGGCGTATCAGGACTTGGTCATCTGTGGTGTCGATCGCTGCAAGCGCTTCGCTTGCCGTGTCCGCTCCTAGTTCGGTGATCAACCAGTCGCGCAACTTCAGCGCTGGGCCAAGCCTGTCCTGCCGTTGCACTAGGCTATCGGCTGTGCTCCTCCCTCGTATAAAGCAGACGATCGGCAACACTGCGCGCACCAGTCGCTCCACGCCACCGCGAGTTGCGGCGAAGTGGTCCCGGACAACACTGACGTCACGACGTATGGCTCGCGCGAGCATATCCTCGCTCGGCGCGACAGAAGCATCCGAGTAACCCTCCCGCACCAGGCGTCCTAACATAGGCTCCAAAGTGTTTCTGCGCGAGCCCACGAGCTTGGTAATCGCTGGTGCAGCCTCAAGTAAGAGATCGACGCTGATCGGCTCGTCGCCGGTGACCAACAACGTGGGAAATCGGGCGTGCGGGACCGCCTGGACGCGATCGTCGCCATGAGCTGTGATTTCCTGGTCGTCGATCAGAAGCGCGAAGCGCTCGCATCGCCTCAGCCGTATTTGTCGTAGGCGGTGGTCGAGCTCGTCGGTCCGCAAGGTGCGGAACTCTAGTGCATCGCCGAGATATTCGTGGGCAAGGATTGCAACGTCGCTCAGCCACGCGAGGCTCCCAGCAGCGAAGTGGGGATCGGTCGGGTTAGGTTGGAACGTCTGTCCGTCGACTTGCAGCTGGACGTCTCCCGAATCGGCGAGCCTTGGCGCAAAGCCGCCGGTGGCGACCAGCAGGTCCCGGAGGATCGCGCCGTCTGTCTCGCCCACGTCGAGGATGGCTTCACCGCGGTCGGCAAGCGCCCGCGCAGCGAAACCCTGGCGTTCGGTGGTCACATGAACAATAGGCGGCGTTTCAGGATCTGGCGAAAGCAGTTCGAGCCCACCCGAGCGCTCGACGACGATCACCAGTGACGTCCCGAGCGTCGGCCGCTGCTCCGCAACATCATTCCATGCGCGCCGAAGTTGCTCGCGCATCTCACGCCGCTCCGCTGCTGACAAATCGGAGAGCGCAGTCGCGAGGGACACCAGGCGACCAGGGGCGGACTCAGCCGCAGCCCAGTCGCGAAGCCCGATTCTTTCATCGAAGAGGATTGCGGGAAGCGCGTTACGGCTGCCGGGTTCCGCGGAAAATCGCGGGACAAACCGGGGCGGCATCTGGCGCATGACCGTCGTCGACCAACTCTGACTAGGCGCCTCGAAGCTGGCCTCATCGCGGCGCAGGCCCGCTGGCCAGCGACCTTCCCGAAGGAAAACCTGGAGCGGCGTTGGCAACTCGATGCTCTGATACCCACGCCAATGACTGATTCTGAAAGTGAAATGCGCTGCGCCATTCTCGCGAAGATAGGCGATGATTAAGTCGGAAAGCGCCTCCCGTGCGGCGAGGGACAGCGACGAGTGCTCAAGCTGTCCGGGCAAGCGCCAGACCTCACCCTGGAGCTGATATTCGGTATATGGATAAGAGAGGCTCACTTTCCTGGCATGCGCGGTCCAATGAGCATCGAGGCCCAGCTTCGGCAGGCCCGAGAATAAGAGGCCGTTCCAAAAATTCGAGGGCGTTCCGACTCGGCGAATCTCGCCAGTGATCGGCTGCAACCCATCACGGACACCTAGCAAACCAAGAAAGCGCAACCAGTCCTCACGCCGGTCGTCGGATCCGGTGCGCGGCCAATTAGCAAAACTGATGACTAGCTTGCCCTTCTGGTCGTTGGCGTCCGTAGACTGTGGCGCCGCTTCGTGCAGATACTGTTCGAGGATTCGGCCAAGCGTGCTCCACGATGCCGATAAGGACGTGTCGGACGCGGCGAACCAGCCTCCGAGACAAGGAACGAACAAGCCTGCGGTGCGAAGACTGTCTTCGACCGCCTTCCCGCCTGTACTTCGCCAAACCCGATACGCCCAAATCAAAACTTCGCGCCGTTGGTTTTCGGTCGGCGAGCGACCAAGGCTGCCCTCAAGGCCGTTGAGTACCTCCAGCGGATCGTAACGCCTCAGCAAACCCGCCTTCTCGAAGGCACGCAAACTGGCCTCAGAAATCTCGATCGATTGCTTTAAGAAACGGAACTTCCGGAAAAGTGAGGAAGGCGGGCTGGGCGGTCCCTCGTTGCGCCTCCCGCGCTCTTTGCCAATGCGATGGAACACCGGTGGGACTCCATCGAGGCCCCCGGCGGTGGCGCCGAGTAACTTGTCGTTGTTGTCCGGGAACAACTTCTTGCCCTCAAGAGTCGAGAGCCGGAGAGAGGTGGCCGTGTAGACCGCGACGATGTCTTCATAAAAGTCGCGCCATCTGCGAGGAGATTGCCGAGCTTTGGCGGCGAGATGCGCGGCGATCGCTTCACTCCACTGCGAGAGTATGTCCTCGTTCGGTGCAAGTGGCAGCGACATGGCGGCGGCGAGCGCGCGGACGCGCACGATGCGCCCCTCGCCGATCGTGAGGGACAAAATCGCGGCATTGGCGACACTGGCAAGCTTCGCCGGCGTTAGCTGATGCGCGCGGACGTCGGGCCATGCATACAGTTCATTGAAGCTGACCCAGCGCGCAGGGCCACCCGGTACCACGGGCCAGATCCCGGCATCCGCCAAGGGGCGCTCGAGAGCAGCAAAGGCCTCTATAATCTTCGACGTATGGGGGGCTGACCACGTGGCAAGGTCGACCACGGCGCTCTGTGGTAATCTCAGGTCACCATCGACGATCGATAGTACAGCTTGCGCGGCGGTCCTCGCCGCCGCCTCCAACAGATAATTGTTGAGCGGTAGGTCCGGCTTAATCGAACGGCGGTCGATGTCTGCGAAGAACGGTGCGTCGATATGCCCCGTCATCGGCGACACGGCGCGATCGTCCATTGGCAGGAAATTGAATAGCCGTGGCGCCACGAGCATCGGGGAGCCGAGCGGGACCGCAACCGACACCACGGCGTCCCCCTTCCAGGAAAGCCAACGCTTCAACGGCGGCGCGACAGAGATGCTGGCGCTAACCGCATCAAGGACTGCCGGCTTTGGTAGAACTTGCCGGACGACGAGGAAAGCGTTCGTCCGGTCCAGTGTCACGCGCTCCATCTGGAAGCCCTGGGGAAGCTTGGCCTCGATCGGTGCAACCTTGCGCGTCAGTTGTGTGTGCCTGGGCGGCTGCCCAGATACTAGGACGGTGGCTTCCAGCGACGACAACCGGTCGAGGAAAAGTAGGACGGGCGCCGGGGCGTCGAGGACCGCCGCCACCTGCTTGCGGGCCAGCTCGACCGCCCGGGCCGTGGCGAGCGGAAGGGCAACCACCGTGGCATATCCTTCCTTACAAAGCCGGCGCACTTCGGTAGACTGCTCTCGAACCGTAACGGGGACGAGATAGCGCGACACATTTGACGCAACCTTAGCCGCTATTTCTGTGGATGCCCCAAGGTGAACCAGCCGGTCCTCTATTTCGTTGGTCGTGGCAAAGCGGAAGCAGTAGCCGTCGAACTCGTGGTCGGCTGCGCGCCGACCGACCGAGAAGATGTGGACATCATCTGTCAGCGCCTCAACGCTGCGGAAGCCCAGCCCCTTATTGCCAATACCTTCGCCAATCTCTTTGTCGCTCGTACCGATGTTGCGAATCGCCTCCAAGTTCGAGGCCGTGAACGGACGACCCTTGTTCGCGACGAGAAGCTCGCCGCGGTCGGGACCATCGATGACAAGACGAATTGCAATCTCGCCCTCTTCGTCGGGGCGGTGCGCGTCATGTGCATTCTGTAGAAGCTCGAAGAGAACACGGTCACCATACTGGGCGCCGATCACGTCGTTAAGGCTCTTCAGGCTCTCGTATGTCTTGAGCTTACGATGGTGCGCGTCGAGCGCATGTTCCAGTAGCGAGCGCGTCAGGGCGTCTATCGTGTCGGCTGCGGTCGACGGCGCGGGAAAGACCACTAGCTGGGCCGCCAACTCTTCCGGTAATTGTTCCAAATCATCCATGTCGTTACATCACGTCCAAACTCTCGAACCGTCGCTGATCGACGGCGTCCGCTGGCGGGTAAGCAAAAGGGTAGACGCCCATCCGGTCAGAGCGTTTTCCACAGCGGTCATCAGTCGATTATTCCTGCCAGATGCAGCTCGGCGCTGAATAGCGTCAGTCGCACCAAGTGATCTTGCCTGATTGCACCCAAAAATGCGACTTACATCCTTCGCGCAGCCAGACGGAGGGATGCAACGATACGTGGCCACGAGAATCGACAGAAACGTCCCACCGCGGCTTCACCTCTCTCAGCAACATCATTTCTAAACGCTTGCCGCAGCCGCAGGGGCACCGCATGCCGACTGACCAGTCGTCGCCGTCATCGCGAGCCACGACAAGAGCCAAAAGTGGCAGCTTTTCCGGCAGCATGTCGCCATCGACGATCTTGAGCTTCCGGCGGGGCGTAAGGGCGGCGACGAGCCGACGCCACCAAAGCGGCTTCGTTGTCATGCGACCCTCCGCTGCAACGCCAGCGCTGGCACTCCGAGGAGTGGCTCGGCCGCGCCTTCGGACACCGGAAAGCAGTGCCGATTTTGGAACTGGCTTTCGGAAAAAACGTCCTCGTCGCCCTCGGCGAGCATGAAGATGGTGCGAGCCCGCGTTTCGTTCGCGAACCCGCCAAAGGGAAACAGCCGCGCGATCAATTCGACGACACAGGCCGAGGCCGCGCGCATGTTGAGTGTGATGACCCCCGGCGCCTCCTCCGCCATCCCGCGCAAATAGCCGTCGGCGATCTTCCTGGCGAGCGCATGGGGCGCCATCCGCGCGAGATACTCCGCTTCGAGAAGCGCCGCGTCGTAAACGCCGCGATCCATTAGGCTTGAGCCGCCCGGATAGACGTAATCCACCCGACCGTAGACCTCGGCAACGCGGCGTCTGCCGTCCGGCATAGGTTCGGTCGGGATCGCAACGCCGACGTCGAACAATGGCATCGCGAAATAGGCGGCTAGCCGGTCGGCGATATGGCGGCCTTCCGCTGAGTCGACGCAGGAGAAGAGGATGTCGGCCTCGCATGCCGCCAGAACCGCCTCGCGCGTAGCGACGGAACGCGGCACGCTGATTATCTCGCCATCGGACCGATAGCGCCGGATGGCGTCGGCGAACATCTCGACCTTCAGAGATCCGACGTCGGCGAGCGTCGCGTTCAGGATGCGGTTGAGGTTGCGCTCCTCGATCTTGTCGAAATCGATGAGAATGATTTCGCCGACTCCGAGGCGGGCTAGCTGTTCCGCAACGATCGATCCGGTCCCCGACACGCCAATTATACAAACGCTAAGACGGCCGAGCGACGCCCGCATGTCGCCGGTGAATGCCATCGGAGGTTTCATCGGGCCTGAGGCCGTCGCTCCGTCGCTCCACCAGGTTTCGATGTCCACTCCAGCTTTCATCACGAGGTCGACCGGCGTGGCGTGGTTGTCCTCATAGACACGCGCCCGCATCGCCCCGCTCGCGATCATGATCGCTGAGCCCGCCGCCTGATCGGTGCCGTGCCGGATGGAGCTCATAAGAACGCGGTCGCTTTCGTCGTCGGCATTCGAGAAGGTAAAGAGCCCACCCGGATGTGCATGGACGGCGATCACGGCGTCGCCGCATACCGACGCCCGGTCGATCGCGGTCTCCACATATTCGCCGGGCCAAGTGATGAAGTCGGGCCGGCGCGTGCAGTGCTCGTGAGGAACGCAAATTACTTCGCGTCCGAGCCATTTTTGGCGACGTTGGCCCGTCGCCGCGCAGAGCAAGAGCGCGGCGGCTTCGAGACCGTCGCCGGGAAAGAGATGCGCCCGAAGTTCGTCCGCCTGCTTCGCAGGCAGCACCAAGGTGTGACTCCGCTTCATTGCCCAACCTCACGGTGCAAAGATTCATCGACGAGAGTGAGGTGCGTCGCCAGCGTGTCGCGCGCCGGGTCCCACTGGCGGTGGCGCGACCAACGCTGAAACGTCAAGCCGATGACCGTCTCGATCTGCTGGGTCTGCGGGATCGCCGCGCCCGAGGAAAGCGCGAGCGGCGGATGGCAGTAAAACATGTCGAGCTGGGCGCCAGGGTAGCTGACCGGCACCTCGATGCCGATGGTGGCCGTCGCAACCTGATACCCCGGCGGAAGCGGATAGTTGCGGATGATCAGCCAGCGGCGGCCGGCATCGACCAGGGTTTCCCACTCGAAGCCGAGGCGATCGAGGAGCGCCTCATCCTGCGGCACCATCGCGAAAGCAACGCGACGCTGACCACACATCTCGCCGTTGTTGATCTGCCGCGGGGTAAGGCGGAGTTTCTCGATGCCCTTGTGGCGCAGGTCGATAACAAAGGAGAGATCCACCTCCCGCTTCGGCTCGCCCGCCACCTTGAGCACGATAATCCACGGCGTATCAGGATTGAAGCCGGCTCGCTGGATCGCTTCCCGGACGACAATCTCGGGCTTCCGCGGCTCGATGATGACGCCTTGAACATTGAGCTTCCACACCTCGTGATGCGGATGATGATGCTCGTGCTCGCCATGGTAATGATCGCCATGGCTCCCCTCGTGAGGGTGGCGATTCGGCTCTTCACCTTCGCCGTGCGAATGGGGATCGTTTTCGTGGCTCATTGTATTCTCCGTATCTATTTGTTTTAACGTTGTTTTTGGTCGAGATGACCGCGAGCATGTACTTTGCTACCGTGCTGCGTCAGATTTGGACGCACACGCGATGCGCTACGACGGGACACGGAACATCCTGGAATTGGCGCGCGCCCTGGCGAGCAGCGCCGAGGGCCTGACGCTGGACGAGATGTGCCAGGTGACGGGATGCGAGCGCCGCACCGTTGAGCGCATGCGGGACACCATCCGCACGGTGTTCCCGCAAATGGAAGAAATCCCGGATCACCCGACGAAGCGTTTCCATATCCCGAAGGGGCTCGATGGCTTCTTTCAGGACCCGACGACGGAAGAGTTGAGCGACCTTGGCGTCGTTGTAGCCGAGCTAAGCGAATCCGGCGCGACCGCGCGCGCTACGTCGCTCGCCGGGCTTGAGAAGAAAATCCGTGCGGCGATGCGGCACGGGCGCCGCCGCGCCACAGAGACCGACGTTGAGGCTTTGCTGCGCGCCGAACGCATCGCGGTACAGGCGGGACCACGGCCGACGGAGAACCCGGCCGTCCTTATGATACTTCGCCGTGCGCTCCTGGAGATGAAACGGTTGCGCTTCATCTATCACGGTGGCTCAAAGCCGGGAGCTTCGCGCGACGTCGTGCCTTACGGCATCATTTTTGGCCGCATGAATTACCTGATCGGCGCGGATGCCGGCGCGACCAAGCCGAAGCACTGGCGGCTCGACCGGATCGAACGGCTCGAATGCCTCGACGAGGCTGCGACGCCTCCGGCGGAATTCGACCTTGCGGCGTTCGGCAACACGTCCTTCGCCTATTTCGAGGGCGAGCAGGAAGACGTCGTCTTGCACGTCCTCCCCGGCGGCATGGAAGATTTCAAGAACCACCGCTTTCATGCGAGCCAGACCGTCGAAGCGCATCCCGAAGGCGGCGTCATCGTGCGTTTCCGCGCGAGCGGCATGCTAGAGTTGGCGTGGCATCTCTTCACCTGGGGCAACAAGATCGAGATCGTCGAGCCGGTCTCGTTACGCCAGCAGATCACCACCGAATTGCGCGCCGCGCTGGCGCATCACGAAGAACCTTTGCGTTTCACCTACGTCCTTGACTCGAAAAAAGCATCCTAGCCGAAGGCCTACGTCCAATTTTGTCGTACCCCATTCCTATTGTTTGGCATTATGCATCCGCTTTCCGCCTCACGCCTCAATGATTATCTCGGCTGTCCGCATCAGGCCGCCCTCTGGCTTGCCGGCATCAAGCCAGCCGAGGACGCAGATGCGACCCTGCAACTCATTCGCGACAAAGGATTCGAACATGAGGCCGCCGTGCTGGCGCGGCTTGAAGGGCTTTTTGGTCCCGCCGAGCGCATCCCTTCGCGCGGCAGTCTCGCCGACCGGACCCGCCTGACGCGGGAAGCCATCGCGCGCGGCGCGAAACTGATCTATCAGGCCGCACTGACCAAGGATGCGTGGCTCGGCTATCCCGATTTTCTGGTGCGCAACGGTGACCCCGGCGCGACCACCTTCGAGCCCGAGGACGCGAAGCTTTCGCGGTCGGCCAAAGGCGAATACGTGCTGCAACTCGGAATCTATGCCGAATTGCTGGAAGAGCTTTTCGGCATCCCCGTGCAAGGTGGCGTGATCCACGTCGCGGCCGGCGAACCGGAGCCTTTCGATCTGCGGCGCACGCGATTTATTCTCCGGCGGCTGATGCGCAGCTTCGAACGCTTCGCCGCCGACGAGAAACGCGCCACTAAACCGCAACCGTGCGCTGCCTGCGCGCAATGTGACTACAAGGCGCGCTGCGAGTCCGAGTGGCGCGAGGCCGACAGCCCGTTCTTCGTGGCAGGCGTCAGCGGGGCTCAGGTCGCCAAGCTCGGGGCGGCCGGCGTTACCACGCTCGCGCAATTGGCGGCGTTGCCCACGAGCGCCAAAGTTGATGGCATGAGCGCGGAAACGCTGACGAAATTGTCGGCGCAGGCCCGACTTCAAGGCGCTGCCCGGACGAGCGGCCAACACAATTTCGAACTCTTGCCCTACGCCCGGGGGCGCGGCTTCGCGATGCTCCCGGCTCCCGACGACGGCGATCTCTATTTTGACATGGAGGGCGATCCTCTCGCAGGCGAAGGGCTTGAATATCTCTTCGGCGTCTACGGCCGTTTGAACGGCGAACGCGAGCCGACTTTCCGGCCGATCTGGGCGCATAATCCCGCCGAGGAGAAGCTGGCGTTTGAAAATCTGATGCGCCTCTTGCTCGAACAAATGCGGCACCATCCCAACTCGCACATCTATCACTACGCCGCCTACGAGACGACCGCCCTCAAGCGGCTCGCCATGCGTTACGCAACGATGGAGGCAGAGCTTGATCAGCTCCTGCGCGAACGCCGTTTCGTCGATCTCTATCGGGTCGTGGTGCAGGCGTTACGCGCATCGACCGAGAGCTACTCGATCAAAGACCTGGAGGCCCTTTATTGGCGCGAGCGCAGCGGCGAGGTCCGCACTGCGTCCGATAGCATAGTCCAATATGAGCGCTGGTGCCTCACGAAGGACAACGCCATCCTCGATTCAATTGCCGCCTACAACAAGGACGATTGCGTTTCGACGGCGCAGCTGCATGCCTGGCTTGAGAAGCTGCGCCCGGCCGGCGTCAATCTTGAGATTGTCGACGATACGGCCGGCGAGAAGCGCGAGCAGTCGGCGGAGCGCGCCCAGCTTGAAGCCCGCAAGCAAGCTCTCGCAGCCGCCGTTCGGGCCTCTCCGCACGGCGATGCGGGCGTGCGCGACCTTATTGCCGAGCTGTTGTGGTTCCACCAGCGGTCGCAGAAGCCCGGCTGGTGGGCGCTGTTCGAACGGCAGGCCTGGTCCGAGGACGAACTCGTCGACGACGCTGAAAGCCTCGGCGGGCTTCAACGTGACACCTCGGCGGCGCCGGTGCCGGTCAAGCGGTCATTCGACACGGCGTTCGTCTTTCCGCCGCAGGACACCAAGCTCAAGGTTGGCGACACGCCACGTGTTGCCGAAACTCTCGGCAACGCCGGCACCATCGTTGACATTTCCGCGGAGGATGGCCGCGTCGTGCTTCGCCGTGGCGCCAAAGCTCCGGCCATGCCGGAGCGTTTCAGCCTCGTTCCCGCGCCGATCAATCTGCAGGGCGTCCCGGATGCCGTGCAGGCGTTTGCCGGTCGCTTCTCCAGCGGGGCAAACCAGATCGATCAGGCGTTACTCGATATGCTGATGCGCCGCGCGCCGCGTCTAAGGGGCCGGACGGCCGGATTGCCGATCCGCGCCGCGGACGAGCCTATGACCGAGGCCGTGATCCGTGCCGTTACCGACCTCGACCATAGCTATCTCTTCATCCAAGGGCCGCCCGGAACGGGCAAGACCTATACGGCCGCGCAGACGATCGTCGCGTTGCTCCGGGCTGGCAAGCGCGTCGGCGTTTCGTCGAATTCACATAAGGCGATCAATAAGCTGCTTGCGGAGGTTGACGCGCGCGCCGCCGAGGCACACTTCCGTTTCAGCGGCGCCAAGAAGGGCAATGACGGCAAACCCGAGACGGAATACGACAGCCCCAATATCGTCACGGTCATCAATTCGGAGGACGTGACGCGGCAGCACCGCCTTGTCGGCGGGACGGTGTTTCATTTCTGCCGCGACGATCAGCGTGCAACGTATGACTATTTGTTTGTCGATGAGGCAGGACAGGTATCGCTCGGCAATATTGTGGCGATGGGAGCCGCCGCAGCCAACGTCGTGCTGGTCGGCGATCAGATGCAGCTTCCCCAGCCCGTACAGGGCGTGCATCCGGGCGAAACAGGCCTCTCAAGCCTTGAGTACCTTCTGGCGGACCGGGCAACCGTGCCGGAGGATCGCGGCATCCTTTTGAACGAGAGCCGCCGCCTGCATCCGGATCTTTGCAAGTTCATCTCCGAGGCGATCTATGACGGGCGCCTCGACGCGCACCCATCGACGGCAGCGAGGTATCTGCGGCTGCACGATGGAGCGCACAGCGCGCTTCGGCCGGCGGGACTTTCTTTCGTTCCAATTGCGCATGACGGTTGCACGCAGTCGAGCCGTGCCGAAGCCGAAGCGATTGCGCAGCTTGTTCAAGACTTGCTGACCCAGGAAGTCGTTCGGGATGGCAGGGCATCGCCGCTTAGGCTTGAGGATATTCTGATTGTCGCCCCCTATAATCTGCAAGTGAACCTGATGAAGCAGCTATTGCCACCGGGTGCCCAGGTCGGCACGGTCGACAAGTTTCAGGGGCAGGAGGCCGCCATTGTAATCGTCTCGATGACCACATCGAAAGGCGTCGAGGCGCCGCGCGGCACCGAATTTCTATTCAATCCCAACCGCTTCAACGTGGCCGTCAGCCGCGCGCAATGTCTCGCCGTCGTTATTCATGGCGGCCGCCTACTTGAAGGCGCGTGGACGAAGATCGACGACCTTCGCCGCCTGAATCTGTTTGCCCACGCCGAGTCCGTCGCGCTGCACCGGCCCTGAGTCATTGCTTTTAAGTTGGAAAATATGTTGAGAGCACCTTTCAGTTCCGAGTTTGATCCCTCCGAGGAAGCCGAAGGTAGTTCCGACCCTCTCGGACTGTTCCCCGGCTACGAACGCCTCGCCGACCGTTTGCTGCCGGCCGTGACCGTACGGATGGGCCATCCGCGCTTTGTAACGGCAATCGCGATCGGCGCACGCATCTGCGACGATTGGGACGCCGACGCGATTGCTGCGGACGGCCTAACGCCTCCCTGGCTTGTGTGGGAATGGTTTGTCGTCGAGGCGTTTGTGCGCGCGGAGGAGTCACCCTCGGCGACGTCCGGCGTACCCGGCATTCAGAAGGTTCGGCGAGCCCTACGCAACCAACGCCCCGTATGTGCGACCGCCTATCTCAAGACTCCCAATGCGTTTGGCTTCACCGGCGTGTTTCGCCGTCTCGCCCGCGGCATCGGGATCATTACCGACGATGGAACGCTCGACGACGGGGGGTACGAATTGGTTTCCGCGTGGGCAAAGGATCAAGGGCTCGACGGATTCCTTGATCGGTCTGGCGGCGCCGGGCCTGCGTTTCGCGAGCGGCTTCGGCGCGCGGTCGCTCAAGGGATGGAGAAGGGACACACCACGTACCAGTCTGGAGACTTTTGGCGCGAGCTCGCCAGCCGACTCGATCCGATAGCGCCCGGCCGCCGAGAAAAAACGATCCTGGCCCAACGCATTCTGTCCCGCGCCGGCCAAGCCGAGATGATCGCGCACATGAAGGACGCGCTGATTGCGCGAGGCGGCGTGATCGGGCGCGACCATGAGGCGCCTTTTCTCCGCAGGCTGAGCCGAAAGGCTCCGGCCGAGCTTCGACAATTGCTCACCGCGATCGACGCTTATGAAACGTTCGGGCGTGCGATCACCGATGCGTTCGATGGTTTGCGCTATTGTGCATCTAGCAATGGCGGCGCGCCGGTGGACGCTCAGAGCTTTGCCGTGACGAAGCCCGCCAAATCCGCTCTCGCGCTGCTGGCGCCGAGCCTCGCGCGTGTTCGCTCCCACCCAACGCTGCTGGAATGGGAGCGTGACCAGAAGGGCATCGCACAAGCGGTCGAACGGTTCGATGGCGTTCGAACCGCCGCCGACCTCTTTGAGGCAATCCTCCATCATCATGAGCAGGTTCAGCGCGAGAAACCCCCGCATGGGAAACGCACCTGGTTCGAGCGCGGCACGCGCGGACGGGTAGCCTTGCGTGCCGGCTATACCGTGCATGAACCGCCCTCCGGTAAGGGCGGCTATGTTCACGAATATCGTGTTCCGACCTTTTCCGGATTTCTATCTGACCTCGGAGTCCTCCGATGAGCGGCCGTCGTTCGTCGACCTCCGATCAAACGCGTGCGCGCCTGCTCGATCTGTGGACCGGCGAGGAAGCTTTTGGCCGACCGGTCGGCTGCGTCACGACAAGCTTTACGTTCGATTCCGAACTTTTCGAGGAACAGTGCCTCGCGCGCTTCTTGTCGATTCAGAGCAATCCCAATGAAACCGCGAAAGCCTATCTCATCGAACGGGAGGAAAAACTTGCACAATGCTTTGCCTGCGTTCTCGTCGATAGCGCACATGCCGCAGCCAACCGCAGCTTGCGCTGGCACATGTTGCCGGTCAGAGTACCGGGCGGCGGCGTGCTGCATGCCAAGCTGACGTTACTTGTGTGGGAGAACTTCATCCGGATTCTGATCGGGTCCGCCAACCTGACTGAGCCCGCTTACCGCCGCAATCAGGAGGTCATGGCCGCTCTCGATTTCGGTGAGCAGGGAAATTCGCCACCCGAATTGCTGAGCGAGTGTGTCGCGTTCCTCCATCGCGTGCGAAGGTTCGCTCCTGGGTTCGACCGTGCCGATGTTGGGCCGCAGGCCGCTTTGGCCAGCTTCCTCGCGTCAGTTGAGCGACGGGCTCGCTCTTTGCCACCCGCCGACCGTGACGATGCCGAATGCGCGCTGATTCCCCTCGTTCCCGGCGGCGACACGGTGGTTCAACAACTCAACGCCCGATGGGTTGGACCACGGCCGGATCGGGCATGGGTCTTGAGCCCGTTTTTCGACGAGGACGCTCGCGTTGGAGCTACCGCCGCGGCTTTTGCGGGCATTCTCACCACGCGCGGCAAACGCTCTTTGAGTTTTGTCGGACCCGGACGGACCTTGCCGGACGGCACCGTGCAGATTGATGCACCGGCCGCGCTCAAGGAGTCGTCGCATCCATCCCTACGGCATGCGTTTGCGATCGTTGAACAGAGCATCGAAATCGAAGGCAAACAGGAGGACCGGCCTCTTCACGCGAAATCCGTCTGGCTGGAGAAGGACGACCGCGCGCTCTACATGCTTGGATCGAGCAACTTCACGGCCGCAGGCCTTGGCCTCCACCCTCGGCACAATATCGAATTGAACCTTGCCTACATCATCCGGGATCGAGGGTCGCGCTTCGGAAAACTCTGTGCGCAGTCATGGCCGCAGGAGCATGAACTCGACGACATCGAGGGCGTCCACTTTCTCGGCGGATCGCCCGACTCGGCTGATGACGCGGACGCGCCTCCCTTGCCGGCCGCGTTCGGTCTGGCCCTCTTCTGCCTGGACGAGCGGGGCGCACGCCTCGAACTCGAGATCGCGGCTGACGCGCCGCCCGTCTTTTCCGTTCTCTCCAAGGAGCACGGTGCATTCCTGGACAGTCAGGGCTGGGTTCGCAGCGGAAGCCCCCATAGCGTCGTTCTTCCGTGGGACACCAAACGACCTCCCAGCTCGCTCGACGTCCGCTGGCAAGACGATGCAAAAAACGAATGGAGCGCGCCATGGGTCGTCAATGTTGCCGATATGTCGGTCTTGCCGCCCCCCGACGAACTCGGAAGCCTTTCGCTTTCGGAACTGATCGACATTCTCACTTCCGCCCGGCCACTTCATGAAGTTGTCCTTCGTATTCTTCAGCGCCGAGAAAGCCAGAAGCCATCCGGAGCAACTCTTGAGGTCGACCCGCACAAAAAGGTGGACACCAGTCAATTCTTGCTGCGCCGCATGCGGCGCGTTGCCCAGGCGCTGGAAGGCATGCGTGAGCGCCTACAGCAGCCCGTAAGCTCACTCGACGCCCTCCGCTGGCGCTTGCGGGGACCAATCGGGCCTGTTGCCTTGGCAAAGAGGCTCTCGGCCGAAGACCCGGACGGGGCCGCGTTCATGATCGCCGAGGTCGCCGCCACACTACGCAGCATCGCATGGAATTCTTTGGGGACACTCCGTCGCGATGCCATCGATCCGGAGGTTATCGAAATCACGCGCTCATTGCAGGACCTCGCCCGTCAAGCGCCCGCGCCGCCCAGTCTGGCCTCATACGTCACAGCCGTGTTTGAGGAACTGCTATCGTGACCTGGCCCATCGATATCGGCGATCTCGGCGACCGACTTGATCTCAGAAACGATCGCGTCAGCAATTCCGATGCGCTTCGGCAGCAGCGAACGATCGCCGAAATTCTGCGCCGGCTCGGCAATCAGCCGGGCATCGTGCTGGCCGATGAAGTGGGCATGGGAAAGACATTTGTCGCTCTCGGCGTCGCCATGCTCGCCGCTCTCGCTGATCGCGGAAGGCGGCCCGTCGTCATTATGGTGCCTTCATCGCTCCACGAAAAATGGCCCCGCGATTTTGCCGTGTTCGCGGAGCGCGCGATTAAACGCTCGGGCGAGAAGGGGCTTCGCGCCGTCCCTGTTGCGTCCGCGTTGGACTTTTTTCGACTCATCGATAACGGCGCGACGAGCCGACCTCAGATCATCTTTCTCAAGCACGGCGCCTTCCATGTGCAGAATATCGACCAGTGGGTGCGACTCGCACTGATCAAGCGGGCAATCGGCGGCATGCACCTGGGCGAAAGACGAGACGCGCTGCCTCGCTTTGCCGCAGCCTTGCTGCGCACCAAGTCCTCCTACAATGATCCGAATCTCTTCGCCAAGCTGCTGCGCGTTTCGAACCGGGAATGGCGCCATGTCATCAACGACCACTACCGGGACCGCACCGAACTTCAGCTCACCCACACGCCGATTCCCGACGCTATCCAAAGAGTGCTCGACTCGAGCGATATCGACATCGCCGCCTTGCGTAACTGCTTGCGGGAGTTGCCGGC
Source organism: Bradyrhizobium diazoefficiens (assembly GCF_016616885.1). NCBI lineage: Bacteria > Pseudomonadati > Pseudomonadota > Alphaproteobacteria > Hyphomicrobiales > Nitrobacteraceae > Bradyrhizobium > Bradyrhizobium diazoefficiens. The sequence continues at coordinate 190,201 of NZ_CP067102.1, forward strand.
CCGGGAATCCGTTTCGATCGAGGACCGCCTGGAGCGCGCGCGCCGTGCGGTCAACGATGCGCTGCGAACGATGTGGCCATCGACTCTCGCGAAAGCCCGGTTTCGTTCACCGCTTCTGATTCTCGACGAAGCTCATCATCTGAAAAACCCGGCGACCCGTCTGGCGTCGCTGTTCGTTACCGATGACGCGCGGGAGGACGCCGGCACGATTACAGGCGCGTTGGATGGTTCGTTCGAGCGGATGATGTTCTTGACGGCCACACCGTTTCAACTCGGCCACCATGAATTGCTGAACGTGATTGGTCGTTTTCGAGGCATCGCCTGGAAAACGTTGTCCCGATGCACCAAGGAGCAGTTTGAGGCGGAACTGGCATCGCTCGGCAAGACACTGGACCGTGCGCAGCACCGCGCGGCCGAACTCGACAAGCGTTGGTCTTCGCTTCATCGGAAGGATCTCGTCGACATAAGAGGCCGAGAACTGTCCGTCGAAGATTGGTGGGAACGCACCGCCGCCAGTACCGAAGACCGACCTGAACGCATTCAGATGGTCATGCGATCCTTCCAGCAAGCGCGGGAAGCCATGAATGAAGCCGAGGTGCCGCTGCGCACGTGGGTTATCCGGCATTTGCGCGATCCGCTGCTTCCGGGCGCTAACGTACCGCGGCGTTCGCGCCGGATCGGCCGGGCTATTTCTCTAACAGCCGACGGCGATGGTGGCCTGCCGGTCGGAGATGGCGCTTTGCTCCCCTTCCTGCTTGCCGCACGCGCCCAGGCCGTGGTGATGCGTGAAGGGATCCAAGCCGGACGAGCCACGTTTGCGGAAGGTTTGGCGTCGAGTTACGAAGCCTTCCTTGAGACGCGCCGCAACGGATCGTCCTGCGAAGATGAAGAAGCGGAGGCAAAGGCCGCTTCATCCGATCAGCTCGTGAATCGCTACGTCGCGAAGCTGGCGGCTGCGCTTCCCGACGAGGCCGCCTATGCGCAGCATCCGAAGATCGCTCCGTTAGTCGCGCGGGTTCTCGATCTTTGGCGGCACCGCGAGAAGGTGGTGGTCTTCTGCCACTACCGCGAGACCGGCCGAGCGATCGTAAGGCACCTTTCCGCCGCACTAGAGCGACAGCTTTGGAGCGACGCCGCACAGAGGTTTGAGCTGGAGCATGAAAGCGTTCGAAAAGCCGTGACCGATTTTGGGGCGCGCTTCGACAGGGACGGGGGTATGCGTCAGCCTTTAAACGACGAGCTGGCCCGCCGCCTTGCGCCTTACGTCGAATTGAGCAACGACGAGCAGGAGCGGATACACGACGTCGTCCGCCGCTTCGTCCGGACGCCGCTGTTCGTCGCCCGCTATTTCGACATTCGCGAGCGCTCAGGCGAATCCACGTTGCAGGAGGCATTCGATACCCGCGACTTGTCAGGCATCACCCTCGGGGAGAAGATTGATACCTTTTTGAAGTTCATTGCTCGGCGGTGCTCGCCGCTTGAGCGCCATGATTATCTCGTCGCTTTAAGCCGAATGCAGCCCGGGATTCGCGGGGAGACACAGCGCGAGAACGACGATGATTTGAGCCAGATGAAGGGTGTCAATGTGATGCCCAACATTCGGCTCGCGAACGGCCTCGTGAAGCAGGAAACACGGCAACGACTAATGCTCGCGTTCAACACCCCGTTCTTTCCGGAAGTCCTCGTCGCCTCAAGCGTTCTCGCCGAAGGTGTCGATCTCCACCTAAGCTGCCGCCATGTGATCCATCATGATTTGAGCTGGAACCCCAGCACCCTTGAGCAACGGACCGGCCGTGTCGATCGGATCGGCGCCATAGCCGAGACCGTCGGCAAACCGATTGAGGTGTTCCTTCCGTATGTGGGAGGTACACAGGACGAAAAGCAATTTCGCGTCGTCATGGATCGGGAGCGCTGGTTCCAGGTATTAATGGGCGCCGACTACCGAACCGACGAGCCCTTCACGGAAAAGGCTGCGGAGCGAATACCGCTGCCGGCTGCCGCCGCAAAGGCTCTGGCATTCGACCTATCCGTCAAATCGGACTTTGACGCCAAAACCGACGAACAATTGCCAATCGTTACTCCTCTTTCCATCCTGTGAGCTGCCCCATGCCTCGCATCACGTTACGTCCCAGCTTTTCGAAAGACCTCGACGGTTTGCGCCGCTCCTCGCGCAAGCACTACCAACGAGCGTGCGAGATCCTCATGGAGTTCCAGCGCGACATCGAACCGTCGGCCCAGCGCCGCGCCGAAACGCGGATCGTGATGATCGCGGACTGACCCTGCTCCTGTGCAGCGACGGCCTCACCGACATGGTCACCAGCGAGGTCATCGGCAGCACTTTGAGTACAACCCACCTGAGCCTTCAACTTCGAAACGAGAAAGTTGACGTACATCCAGCCTCCTTCTCCGCCGCGGGCATCGCCTTGAGCAGTCCTACTTAATATTGGCCGAGGCCGAAGTCGGAATGCGCCGCGCATGGCGGCGGCCTTTTTGCTTCTGGACGGAAGCCCGCCTATGAGCCTGTCGAAACCGAAAATCTTTCGACCTAACTTTTTCTATGTCCGGCTCACGCCTGATATCGGCTGCTAACGTTTCCGCTCTTAAGTTGGCCCGCGTCTTCGACTGAAGGTCGCACTCCCATACCACGAAAACGTGCCATCCTTGGGCTAGCAACGCATCTTGGACCTGTGCATCTCGCGCGACGTTTCGGTCAAACTTATCCGTCCAGAACTGCGTGTTGCTCTTCGGCGTAGAGGCAACCTTGCAGCCCTCGTGTCGATGCCAGAAGCAACCGTGAACAAATACGACTGTGCGATGCTTTGGAAAAACCAAGTCGGGTTTGCCGGGAAGGCCCTTCTTGTGAAGCACGTAGCGAAGGCCCAAACGGTGGAGCGCCCTTCGGAGAGTGACCTCCGGCGCGGTGTCGTTAGATCGGATTCGCGCCATTCTAGCGGAGCGCTCCGCGGGCGAGAGGAAGTCGGCCATATCCTAGCCCTTGGCCCTGTTCGCCATCAGTTCGTAGAAAGGCAGGCCCTTGATCGCCTGACCCGCGACGTCGAAAGACTTGTAGAGACAATGATGGTTGGGCAAGACTTTGATCCGCTCTGCAATTTCGCCTGCGGAGCTCGCCAGACCCAACGCACTTAGTTCTGCAGCCGTCACGTTGGGAACCTTGTGCACGAACCAAGTCAACAGCGGTTCCCTGTAATCGGTTGCGTTTACTTTGAAATGCCGGAGGTATTGTGAGGCGAGAATTACACCACAGCCGAATTCTCGCCCCTGCAGGAGCAACTTGCGAAGGACGTCAAACTCATAGCGCATGATGTTATCAGCTTCGTCGACCAGCAAATAAGAGTCGATGGCGCGAAGTTGGGGGCTCGTTCCAACGAACGGTCGCTTCGGCGTCCGGAGCATGCTCTCGTAAAACATGTTCAGCATTACGGCGACGAGCATGTTTTTGCTTCGGTCGTCCTGGCCTAGTGCATCAAGCGAAATTACCACCGCGCCATCAAGGAAGTCGGCGAATGGCTTCGTCTTTGCCGGATCGGGCTCAAAGATCTCCATGTCCACCAAGTCGTCGATGATCGACATCGGGGAATCCGATTTGCCATCCAACAGGTCAGCATATGCGGCATGGACGTCATAAATAGTCGGGGCTCGCGCAGCATGATTTTCGTAGGCGTTTCTCACGGCGCGCTTCAGCTTATCCCGCTGGACCGGCCCGATCCCTGAATAGATCTTGTCGAGCACGTCGGCAAAGAACCGGAAACGGTCGAGCCAAGGCACCATCGACTCTTCCATCCCAGTCGTATCGAAAAGATTGAGTGGAAGATGATAAGGCTTCACCACCCTCGCCCCAGTGGCCTTGACGAAGTCGTCGCTGCTGTAGTCGCGCTTGTAGTCGAAAATCAGAATGCGGGGCTTTATCCCCCTGTTACTCGGTCCAGAAGAAGTGATCTGGAAGACCAGGGATTTTAAGAGTTGGGTTTTTCCTGTGCCGAGATCTCCGACCACGCCCATGTTGAGCTGATTGAGCCTCGTATCGGATAGCAGTAGCGAAACGTCACGGTGCTCGAACCCGTCGACCGTCATGCCGAGCGCGAGCTCCACGCCACTCCCGACGACATCGGCTTGCGGATGGGGAGGCATCTCCTCAGCGATAAGCTCAGGCGTCGCGTCGGGCGAAGCAGCGTCAGCGCCCACCTCGGCGGGGTTGGGATCGGCAAGGATGATCGGTTCGGCGACAAGTTCCGATGGACCGCCTATGGCCGTGTCGGCAGCCTCGTCCGCATGGCCCGCGCTCTTTGCTCCCATCGACCAATCTGCAACCTTTGCCCGGACACTATCGTAAAAGGCCTGCGCGTCTCCCGCGACAATCCGTCCGGCGTCGCGGGCCCCAATGACCATGGTTTCCTCAAAACCGTCGCCATCGCGATCCGTCGCATCGCTTATTGGGTTGTCATCGACGACTATGAGGCGACCGCGGCCGTCGACAGTAACGTTCTGGTTCGCGCCGAGGACTGCGCGGGCGATCCTCTCGTGGAATCCAGCCCAGTCCGCCGAGGCGCCGGCCAGATCCTGATGTGCACTGTATACCCTCATTCCGAAGCCGATGATCGAGAGCAGAAGATGCTGGTAGACGAGACGCCAAGCCGACAGGGCCTCCTCTTCCTTCGCCAGTGTGCAGAGCAGATCCGCCAATGACCTTGCCTGCCCGAGGGCATCCTTGACATCGGCTGTCGGGAACACAGAGCCAAGTCGGCACTTCACCTCGATTGGAGTCAAGTGGATGCGAGTGTTCTCGGAGCCCAAGGTGATACCAACAACCAGTAGGTCCGGTCGCGCCAAAGTCGCGTCGGGCCGATCCTTGCTCAACGCTCGCGATAGGTCATCAAGATATCCCCGGAATGGATCGACCGGGATCACCAAGGAGATAGTTGGTTGGTCGCTACTCCCACCGATCACGGGCAACAGGCTATTGGCGCTTGATCCTAGTCGGAACCGATCCTGCAGCAGACGGGCGGCAACGAAAAGACCAAGATCGCCTGTCGCTCCCGTATCGTCGCCGGCGAGTCCGCGAATCGTCGGGATTCCGCGGCGTGCAACTTCAAGGAGGATGTCTTCCACGCGTGCATCGTCCAAGGCTTCACAACTGGGCAGACGAGATAGCACCTTCCTGAGGCCGTCGCGGTCCGAGGCCTTTACTCGTGAGAGCAAGTAATAGCCGTTGGTGTCCCCGGCGCGGTGCGAATAGGAGGGGAGGTCGTAGTCCCAAAGGTACGATTGCGGGAGCCAGCCTCCAAGAAAGCACGCCGGGTCCACAGCAGACGACGAAACGGCTACGAAATCGGTCTTTTTCTCCTCGAGCATATCGCCGATTGCGTGGACGTTTGGGGCGAAGCGAAGACCCGCCAACTGGTCGCCCGTGTTCTCCAGGGCCCCAATGCAGGCGGCGACCTTGTCTGCTAGTGGATCGCCCGAAGTGCCTGCGGGTCGCGCCTGCCGCGATTCGCTCAAGAAAAAACCTGGAAGCTGGCGGCGCACCCTATGACGGATGAGCCCCCCTGCCCCCAGGGCAGACAGTGACGGCGTTTCCGAAACTTCCGGCTCGGATGAGTCGAGCTGTGCGATAATGCCCAGGTCCAGGCCCGTCCCTCCCTGGTGGCCGGAGAACCACCTGACATGATTCCGGGTGTCCTCCGAGAGGTTGGCGATCGTTGCTTCGTCCGGCCTCGCCGCCTCCGTTCTGGTGTCGAATACGTCAAGGCGCCGGGGACCAGATGCGTGGCGCCGGGCCAGCTTGCCTCCTTCAGCGTAGCGGGCGCCTGACCAAGCAACGAGGCCTTCGTTGCAGGAATCGGTCGCGCCGCCTGCGCTAGTAACAACGACGCTTATGACTGGCTTGGCGCAGAGCACGTTCGAGACGTCGTCCAGCGCGCGCTCGACCTGGCTCGCACTAAAGCCCGTGGAAATTCCACCAACCGAAAGGCCAAGCGCCGGCCCGAAAGGCGCGTGCTTGGATCTCTCGGGCAAAGTGCGCAAGCGCATCCCGTTCCAGAGCACCGACCAGTAGTCAGAGTTTGACTCGACGGCCACGAACGGCACGTGCTCAATTCCCTCGGGAGAGACAACCGGCATTCGCAGGATATCCGGCACCATGCCAGGATCGAGCACGCCTACGGCCGGGCAAGGCCGACCACTTGAGGCCGATGCCTCCAGCACGCCTTGGGCCACGGCATGCCAAGCCAAGCGCAAGGGATGCAGGGGCGAAAGAAGGATAGCGTCAGGCACGCGAGACAATGTGCGACCGCCCGGCTCAAGCGACGCTATCGCGACGACATCGGACCACGTCGCCACCTCGGGGCTCGCCTTCAGCCACGCTGCGTAGGCATCGAGGTATTGCTCAATGAGCTCCGGAAAGGATTCGTGGCGGCCCAACCACTCTCCCAGCGGGGCAGCTTCAACGAGGCCAGATTGATCGTCTGGCCCTCGGATTAGGGCGGCAATCGCTCGCCGCGCGTCGACGAAGGCGCTGGGCGGATCAAAGTGGCTTGCCGGTGGGCGCGGATCCTGGAGAAACCGGCCAGCAGACAAAATACGTCCGGTATCCTCCCCCCACTTCGGTTGCACCCACTGCTCGCCGTAGTCTTCAGCGAGAACAAGTGGCAGGTGGGATAGAGAGACATCCTCGTCCTGGAGCATCCATCCCTGCAAGCTGCTCGTCCGTGCGCTCCGATTCAGCTGCACAACCGGCTTCGAACCCAGCTGATCGACATGTCTGCGGTTCAGCTTGATCAACCGCTCGAACTCGCTTCTGCAGCCATCCTCGACAACGTCTTCGCAAGAAAGGAATACGCGGCACGTCTCAGAAGCGACCTTCCCGTTTGGCAAGGTGCGATCGAACGCGATGTCGACCTGATACGAGCCGTCGGCCTCAACCTCGAGCTGATGGAGGCCCGGCCGGATCTCCTTTAGCGAAAGCTCTTGGGAGCCGTCGCCGCCATTGTCATCGCCGCCCGCTGTCCCGCTCGCACGGTCGCCAAGCGTTAAGCCGGGCGAAACAAATACCAGCAGCTCGTATCGACCAGACCCCGGAAGCGAGACACTGGTCTCCCAGTTCGCGCCTCGCGTTCGCCTAGCGGGCGCTTTTGGCGCTGCGATTTTCCTAGCGAGCCGGCACGCCACAAAGATGCCAGGAAGCCAAGTTGCCAGCGATATCACCTTTACAGAACCCGGCCTGTGGTTCTCAGCGCTGGCCTTGTACTGTATGGGCGACCGGTGCTGGGGGGGAGCAGCGTCCGTGAATTCGGCCTCGCCTTGAACGTCGATGGCGCCAGGAAATCCGCCCGCGTTTTTACCGGGCGAGCGCTCGACTGTCACCGCAATAGGTTCCTCGCCATCCACTCCTGCTCGGATGGCGAATTGGACCTCGGCCTCCACCAGCAATGGGACTCCCTTCGAGGCCGGCAACAAAGGATTGAGGCACTCCAGCCGGATGTCACCCGTAATCTCTGGTTCGTCGCTTAGTAGTTCGGCCCATAGCTCGGTCGTCAGGCCCAGCCACCAGACCGGCGGATCAACGAGGCTCAGGCCTACAGCTGGTGCGTAGAATGCTTCCGGGGCTCGCTCTAGAGCCGTGGCAACGTCACACGTCGACCGAATGTGCTGGAGGAAGGCTTCAAGTAACGGCTTTTGGTCTGCCGTTGCTGCGTCGATCGCAGTTGCGAGCCCAGACCTGAAGCCATCGGACAGCGCCGCAGCAACGCCATCGAGACTAGCGTGCTGCTCGCTTGACGAAAGCTTGTTGTCAGACATTGGCGGCACGCCGCAGGCGAGGCTGATACCACGCGAAGGAGTCAGGAGGGAGTCGCTGACTGCGAATATACGGGACATAAGCCGCCACGCGGCTTGACGACTATCCTTGTCCTGGTCAACGTCGTCGACCGCTCGCATAGCGCGTTGCACAAGCTCGGCAGCGCTGTCCCACTGTTCGGCTGAGGCGCCAGCCGCCGTGAGGGACGCGGTAACCGCGCGCTGAACAAAGGTGTCCGCCCACCACTCGTCGAATGGCACGTTGGCGCCGTTGCTCGTCCCGGAGACGCCGAATTCGTCAGTCGTCGATGATACCGACCGGATCGCGTGTTGCCGAGGTGGGACTAAGGCAAGGTAACTTGAAGCGGTTGGCGAATTCCGCAAATCCAGTAAATGAGTTTCGTCGCATCGCCCGGAGGCCCCGATCGGTGGATTAGCGGCGCCGGGCTCGTGCTTCGCGACTTGAAGGAGGATCGGCAACCCGAGGCTATTGGTTTGGCCCGTGAGAAGGTCGTAAACTTCGCTAAGGATTTCCAGCGGAGGTCCGTGAAAGATCAGCCTCGACTCGCCGCCGCTGACGCCCCCGGCGAATGTTTCAACTACGCGTGACCGAATCTCGTCGGAAAGCCAGACAGCGAGCTTGCTCATCGCGCCCCACCCGTGTGGTCCTGTCGAACTACAGCAAATGGCGGAACCAGAAGCATTCCGCTCTCCGCGTCGGGACTATCTAGCACGAGGCCTAACATGCGTAACTGGTGGCCCAAGTCGTTTTGAGCAATGTCGCGATGGTCCACGGCAATCCCGTAGGCGGCCATATGCTGGGCAAGCCTATGCACGGATCGAGGGCCAGCAAGGCCCGCCAGCGAACAGTGTACCAAGGCAAGCACAGCCACCGGACCGGGAGCGCATACCCATGGACTCGACTTTGCCGCTCCTCGTTTGCGCAAGACATAGCCTTGGTCATAACCGCGCAAGATTGGGTTCGCGGCCTGACGCTGGTAGAGAACGTGCCGCCCGAACTCCATGAGATTCGCTCCCACGCCCTTGCGACATAGAAGCGCCCGAGCCTCCCTATCGGCAAGATCGTCAACCAGGCTCATGACCTCGAGCAGCTTCGGCCGATTTTCACCGACGTGACGGCAAAAGGCGCCTAGGTCGTCAGCAGAGGAAAGTTTCCCCGCGTAGGCTACGCCTGCCTCCTCAAGGCTCCAGAGCACGGCATTCATTCCGAGGCGTGAGCGTAGGTACTTCGAGGTACGGTCCTTAAGCTCCGAAACCGCACCGGTGCCGTAACTGAGGTAGCTCAGCACGCGAGGGTAAAACAGCCTCCGGGAATCATCTGGGACCGTCTGGCCGTCCATCGAAAGCTGCACGCGGTCCCAAGTCATCTTCTGCACTTCGCAGAGCCACGCCACATGCGCCACGGCCGCGACCCGCACCAGGGCTTCCAGGAGGCTTGTCCACTGGCGGCGCGTCATCAGAGGCTTTGCGGCAACGACCGCGTCAAGGTCCCGAACGAACTGCCGCGCTGGAAATGCATACCCTTCGAATTCGTCTGGCGGGAGGGACTCCACGTCATTCGCATCGGGTAGCACGCATCCCGGGCCCCACGTGATCCCGGTCCAAGCGGAAAGCTCATCCCGGAGAAAGCGGGCAAAAACGTCGTCATCGTCGTGCACCATTAGTGCATCGAACAGGCTCTCCCAACGTGCTTTCGCAGCCTCGTCACTGATGGAGCCAAGCCAAACCATCCTGCGGACAAGAGCGCCAGCCGGCCACGGATTGCCGGCTAGGCGCGCAGACCCGGAGAATGACGCCGTCTCTCCCACGAGCGGCGTCACCTGCACGAAGCGCTTCGTCGATTGGTTGGGAAGCTTGGGGCTCTCGAGTACATCGTGCAAGAGCGCATGGAGTGCATCACCTTCCAGCGATGCGCCGTCAGGTTTAGTCCGCCTGTCGCGCCGGATGCCGATGGTGCGATCGAGGTCCCTTCCCTTGATAGGGACCATTCCCTCGCTGAGTCCATTCAGTCCTATCGTTCGATAAAGGCCCGCAACGAGGACTTCAGAATTGGCATATTCCGGCGCCGGAGTGACTGAAAGCGCCGCTGCCTTGTACAGCGGATGAGACTTCGCCCATGGCGAGGCCTTGAATTCCGCAAGGCTCATCGACGTCCACCGCGCTTCCCGACCTCGAACCGGCCCCTGTATCGTTCGACAGTGACTGTTTCCCCCAGGATGATAGTCGGCCGCTCGCGCACATCACGATCACGGACGATCGAACCAGCTATCCGAGCCCTAGTCGTGTCCAGAAGGGCAAGTACGCTGCGCGGGAGCGAAGCTGGGGACAGCCCATTGTCGAGGTCGGTCACGGCCTTGAAGAGATCATAGGTCAGGGCGATCGGTTGCGGTGTTGACCCAACTTCCACGTCTAGGAAGCAGATCGACGGCCGCGGACGTCCTATGTGGGCCACGTCGCGCGGGAAGACACGCCGGCGTGACACCACCAGCGTCGCTCGGCGGCGAGACGGCGGCAGGGGCTGGCCAAACGTCGTCGTCAGCGAGACATTGAAGTCGTGGTCGTCGTTGAGGAGATCCTCGACCTGATTCGCGATCTCCCGGAGGTCGTGGCCCTGTCCATCTGCGTCAGCGACAACGCGCTTGAAGGCGTCCAAAGTCGCCGCATCGGGCACTGCAGCGTTTCTTGCGCCCACGCTGCGGCGCGTTATCCTGCAAGCAAAGTCCCTCACGGCGCGTTGGATGCGATTGGCCGCGGCTGGCCGTTTGAGCCGCAGTCGCGGAATAGCGAGGAGCTCATCAAGGCCAGCAAGCCGCTCAAGCAGCATCCGCTCGTTGTGCGACAACGCCCGGCAGCCCACCGCATAATCCAAGCCTTCGCGAACGGACCTGCTGAACCTGGAGTCGAACTCAGCCAGTCGAACCGAGCCGCCCCATAGTGTCACTTCGGCATCCGGCGATGACATTGCGGGATCCAGCAGTTCCACGAAGGCGTCTAGCGATGCGGCAATAGTCGCCGGGACGTAGCCTGTTATCCGTGACTGCAAAAAGTAGTGCAATCCCATTGCCGTGTTGTCTTCCTGCAATCCGAGTTCGCGGATGTCCTGGAGCAAGGAGGATGCAAGGCCGCGGTCCCAGCGATGGAAAAGTGCTTGCTGGTATTGCGCGGACACCAGCCAAAACAACGCCGCCGATGTGTCCCTCTTCGGCCGTCCTCGCAATTGGGCCTGCTTGTCGCCTTCGACCATGCTCGCGGCCCATTCACACGGTTCAACGGAAGCACCGCGGTGTCCAGTCCCGTTACCGGCCAACAGGTAGGAAGTCAGGGAAAAGAGATCCCGAAAAGCCCAACGTTTACTGGTCCCAAGTTCGAACCAACGCAGCATACGGAGAAAAGACTCCGTCTCCCTCCGTCCGGCCAGTACCTTTCGGCTGCCGCAGAAAGGACAGGCGTTGCCAGCCTGACAATCCCCGCCTTCTCGCCACCGTGCCGGGTCGAGAGCCCGGCCTAGTATCGCCGCCGCGGGCGCATCTTCGCCCCTGTCGGTTGGCTCGACCAACGACTCCGCGTCCATGGGCCATGCTGCGATTACCGGGTATTCTTCCAGAGGCCAGCACGATGGCGCGTCAGGTGCGAGGCTCACCGCGCGCACAACCGCCTCAAGCAGATCCTGCGAACTGCTGAGCCCGGTGTCGATCGAGTGAATCAACGCGTCGTCGAGCACCCCGCGATTCACACAGCAGATGTATGCCCCCGTCGGCGACCGCAGCGCCGCTTCCAATTCCTCCACGAGCAAGACCGCGGGGCTGCGACTGCCTTGCCCTCCGACCGATGCGTCTTGCACCACCTCGATGCGAAGATTTCGCGCCGGCCGGCTTGCGGCGCCGGCGTCCACCGCGACAAGCCGCGGAACAGCTTTGCCCTCGGGCGGGTGATAGGATTTGGCCAACTCCTCAATGAGAGCCCCATCGCAATCGAGAGCCTCGTCGAGTTCCCCGATTGTTGCCTCTACAGCCTCGGTCTTTCCGTTGCCCGGTCCGCCGACTAGCAGCACCACACGGGGCGCTGCCTTGTCTGCTACCGCAATGCGTCGTGCCCAATCTCGAAGCCGGGTGAGAAGATTTGTCTCGAATACGGCTTTGCCTGGACGCCCGCTGCTCGGGTCGAACAGCCGCCGCACGCCACCCCCGCGGTGGCCTGCCCAGTCGAGGAGGCCCACTGGATAGAACGCCGAGCTCTCGTGCTCCACGGACTTATCCAAATTGATCAGCTATGCTTTTGGTGTCAGCCATTCTATGCCGCCAACCTGTCAGAGCTTGCGGTGGTTAGATATTTCAGAAGCACCTCTCCCCACATTTCCGCTATGAGCGGGGGAACCGCGTTAGCCACCTGGGTGAATCTGGGTACCTCGCGTGCTCGACGTTCGCCTCCAGTCGTGTATTTCCCCCGGAACGAAAACCAGTCAGGAAACGTTTGCAACCGCGCGTTCTCTCGGACGGTCAGCGTCCTGGGTTCCGAATAATGCAACAGGTCGTCAGGCATGCTGGTTATGGTCGGGGCAGCCTTGTCTGCGTCGAGCACACGCGTCGCCATTTTCTTTATCCCATAGCGGTCCCGCATCTCGCGATTCAGCTGCACGCTGAGCCGGCCCACTTCCTTGCATTCTGCAATGATGTTCGCAAAGCGCTCAACGATATGAGGGCGGTGCTTAGCGAGCCTGGTATCGGCGACGGCGCCAGCAAATCCATCGCGCATCAAGCGCTGGTAGGCAGTCCTCGGGCGAACTGTCAGTAGCGCATCGTATCCCTCGGAATCCGGACAAGGACCAACGCCGGCATGCGTGCGCTCTAGGTCGGAAATCGCCTGCTTGGAACTCACCGTTGCGCGAAGTCCTCGTTCCGAGAGGAAGCGAACTTTTGCGGACCGAAGCCGAGCGAATGGGGCGTCTCGACTTGGGAGCTCCCTCATTTCAGTTTTCAGCATGCCGATTAGGAAGAAACGGGGCCGTTGCTGAGGTACCCCATATTCTGAGCAGCGAACTGTGTCCTTGTAGACATGGTAGCGCCGGCCGAGTCGGGCAATCAGTTCTGCCGCAAAATTTCGGGGTGGGGCGCGGTCGTTGTCATCAACAAAGTCATACGTAATTCCACGCACATTCTCGATCAGCACCATTTTGGGGAGCACAAGTTCAACGAACTCCAAATAGCGTTCCACGAGCTCGTTCCGGGGATCTCCTTGGCGTCGGCGGCCTGCGCTGGAGAAGCCCTGGCAAGGTGGCCCTCCCGCAAGGAGATCGACTTGGCCACGGAGCGCCGAGAGCCTCCGCCCATGCGCATGCATTAAGGACTCGATGGTCCACGGCTGCTGTTCAAGCCATTTGGGCCAGTCGTAGCGAAGCCGCGCGCCGGGGTCGATCAAGTTGGATTTCAGCGTGTCGAAAGCGAACGCATCCTTCTCGATCGCAAACATGCCCCGCCACCCAGACCGAAGCAGGCCCAGGCTGAGGCCGCCGCAACCTGCAAAGGCATCGATGAAGACAGGCTGCCGACGGCTCTTCTGCACGCTCGTCCCCATTTAGCTCCCACGCCGATTCGAGCCCGGTAGAGAATATCGTCCGAGGCATCCACAGCCAAGCGCCCGCGCAGATGCGCGGGCGCTTGGCTCCGCTTCCCACTTAAGCCTCTGTTTCGTCTAAAGTCCAGCAGCTCAACTTGTGTTGCGGAGAGCTGGCAACTGTAGATTCAGCGATATGATCAACGTCGAGCTCTCAGAGCTTGAACTATGTATTCTAGAAGATCCGACCGGCTTACCTGATTCACCCGCCTGCTTGCCCGCCTCGGTCCGACGGCGCGGCGACGGATCGTGCTCTACGTATTTCCCGCGGCGGGCAAGGACACCGGACCGAAGCGGTCTTCCTTGAGACGCGAGCTCTCGTCCACAGACCCGGCAATCGCCAAGCGCGTCCTGCTGGGGCACTCCTCTTCGCAAGCCAAAGCGCGCCGGCAAAAAGCTCGGCAACAGGCCTTAGTCGACATCTATATCTGGAAACCGTTCGAGGGCCTTCGCCTTCGCAGTAATAGTTACGTCCCCGTAATCCTCCGAGGCAGTCCTTGGTGCGTGGCCCTGTATGGCATCGAGCACTCGCATGGCCACCTCCTGCTCAATGCCAACAGTCTTAAACCGATGGCGCCAGCCGTGGCTGGGATCAACGTTCGGGTCCTTTACAACTTCCCGCACGAAGGCGTTGACCTTATTCCGTGCCGTCTTCACCGCTTTGCGAACGCCAAGATCGCCAGCTACGGGGTCGATGAAGAGGTAGCCGGCTGATGACCTAGCATAGAACTCCGGAAAACCTTCCTCGATGATCTGCCGATGCAGCACCACGTCTCTGGCTTCGTCAGTCTTCACGGGGCCCGCCTCGGGCGTCACGTGCACGACCCAATCTTTGCCTTCACGGCGAACGTCCTCTTTGCGAAGCTGAAGCATCTCGCCTACCCGCGCTCCCGTGAAGGCACACAACCACGGCACCCATCGTTTGGCCAACGCCAGCTTCGGAGCAGCCCTCCCAGCAACAGAATTCCGGGCGTGCTTGAGAATGGCGGATGCTTCTCGGTCGTAAAATCCCTTTGACCTAAGTTTGCGCGATTTACCGACCTTGATGGTAAGTCCTTCGGCAGGATTGGAGTGCATGCGGCGGTTCATGACTGCCCAGCCAAACACCGTCTTTAGGCCGGCTAAGTCACTATCCTTCACGGTCTTAGCACTCGCGCCGCCCTGCAGCCGATAATCCTTGAAGCGGACTATGTCCTCCGGCGTTACGCGGCCCGCCTCGTCATGCTTCAGGAAGGCCACCAGCTTCATCATCGTCTTCTGATAGCTCTCATAGGTACTCTGCTTGCGACCGGCGGCCTTCGCTTCCTTCCACCAATTCTCGACCAATGCCGATAGCGACCCGTTCGAGGCGCCAGGCTCTAAGCCTGCCTTTCCTCGTTCTGCCGCAGCGTTCCTACGCGGGAATGGAATTGCCTGGGAATCGGGCGAGTAGTCGCCTTCACCTCTTGCCAATTTTGCCAAAAGTACGCTGGCACGCTGCATGGCCGCGCCGAGTGCGCGGGCCATGGTTCGGCGGTTCTCAAAATTGATAAAGATCCCGTTGGCCGTCAAATAGCCGTCAGCGGCCTCCAAACACGCTTGTTCCATCCGGAAGATCTTGTCCTCCGGCAACTCCGGGGCGCCATCCAACGTTCGCTGAGACGCAGCAAGTTTCTGCTCCCGTGTCTGTGGGGGGCCAAACAGCCGATCTCCGGCCGCGACATCCCAACCGGTCTGTTGGCTTGGATTATCCTTGTATCTCTGCAGCCACTGATCGTAGGCGACGACGGCAAGTTGATGCGCCTCACGTTCAGTCAGCAGTTTTGGCCCTGTGCGCAAGTTGGCCCACCGGGCCTCGAGCTCAGCAAGCGCCTTCGCGAAGCGCTGTTTGGCCTCGCCGGGATCGCGGGTTTGAAGGCTTACCTTCTCCTCGCGCTTGCCGACGATCTTGCGCAAATCCTCCGGAACGGCCTTCCGGAGCTGATAGATTCCAGTTTTGGGATGCTTCCACGGACGCGACATAGCTAACGGCATTGTACCACTCTCCTGTGCCACTGAGGAGCGGGTAAGCCGTTGAATTTGCTAATTTGCCTTGGATTTCACGCTCTTAGAAGAGCGATGGTGCCCAGGAAAGGACTCGAACCTTCACGGCCGTTAAGCCACTGGCACCTGAAGCCAGCGCGTCTACCAATTCCACCACCTGGGCATGCCGTTTGGGGCACGGAGGCGGTTACTACGGTTCAGTGACGCCGTTGTCAATTCATGGTTCGGCTTGCCGATTGCGCATCGCAAACCGGCCCGATACAAGCCTGACGAGACGCTACTTCACCCGCAGGAATGGACCCATGGCATCGAATCTGGACACGCTGGTCACGATTTTCGGCGGATCGGGGTTTTTGGGCCGGAATGTCGTCCGGGCGCTGTGCAAGCGCGATTACCGGATCCGGGTCGCGGTGCGGCGGCCGGAACTCGCCGGATACCTCCAGCCCTCCGGCAAGGTCGGCCAGGTCCACATCGTGCAGGCCAATCTGCGCTATCCGGCCTCGGTCGAGGCGGCGGTGCGTGATTCGGATGCCGTGATCAATCTGGTCGGCATCCTCGCCGAGGGCGGCGGGCAGACCTTCGACGCCGTTCAGGCCAAGGGCGCCGAAACCGTCGCCAAGGCGGCGGCCGCCGTCGGCGCGCGCATGATCCATGTCTCCGCGATCGGCGCCGATGCCGAATCGCCCTCGCGCTACGCCAGGGCCAAGGCGGCCGGCGAGGCGGCTGTGATGGCAGCAGTGCCTTCGGCCACGATCTTCCGTCCCTCGGTGATGTTCGGTCCCGAGGACCAGTTCACCAATCGCTTCGCGGCGCTGGCGCGGCTGTCGCCGGTGCTGCCGCTGATCGGCGGGAGTACCCGGATGCAGCCGGTCTATGTCGGCGACGTCGCCACAGCGATCGCGGATGCCGTCGACGGCAAGGCCAAGGCGGGCGCGACCTACGAGCTCGGCGGGCCGGAAGTGCTGACCATGCGCGAGATCATCGAGGCCATCGTCAAGATTGCCAATCGCAAGCCGATGCTGGTGCCGCTGTCGTTCGGCCTCGCCCGCCTCCAGGCCGCCTTCCTGCAATTCGCGCCGGGTGCGCTGAAGCTGACGCCGGACCAGGTCACGCTGCTCGAGCGCGACAATGTCGTGTCGGATGCGGCCAAGGCCGCAGGGCTGACACTGGAAGGACTCGGTATCACCCCTGATTCGCTCGAAGCGATCGCCCCGCAATATCTCTGGCGTTTTCGCCCGGCCGGCCAGTTCCAGCGCAACGGCGCGTAGTCGCGCGTCGACGGCGGTCCCTCTTAACCTCTCCCGCTTGCGGGAGAGGTCGCCGCGTAGCGGCGGGTGAGGGCTCTCTCCTCGTCGGGAGCCTTTCAGCGGAGACACCCTCTCCCCGACCCTCTCCCGCAAGCGGGCGAGGGAGCACAGCTTCAGCGCCGCGACAGCGCCACTCCTACAAAGCTCAGAACTTCAGCTTCTTGAACACCGCCTCCGGCAGCGTCTTGATGATGAGCATCACGAGACGCCATTTGCCGCTGACATAGACGACGTCGGTCTTTTTCTCGACAGCATTGAGGATCGCATCACTGACGACAGGCGCATCGACGGTCAGTGGGCCGATCAGCTTCATGCCTTCCGTCATCTTGGTGCGGACGAAACCGGGTTTCACGGTGACGACGTGCACGCCACCGCGGCTGGCACGGGCGCGCAGGCCCGACAGGAAGGCGGAGAAGCCCGCTTTCGCCGAACCGTAGACATAGTTCGAGGCGCGGCCGCGATCGCCTGCGACCGACGACACGCCAACAATCGTGCCATGGCCGCGCGCCAAAAACTTTTCGGCGAACAGGCCGAGGATCAGCGACGGTCCCTCGTAGTTCGAGCGCATGATCGTCGTGGCATGCGCGAGATCACTCTCGGCATTTTGCTGGACGCCCAGCAGGCCGATAATCGAGACGACAACATCAGGCAGCACGGGAAGGCCGGCGACAAAGCCATCGAACGAGGCGGTGTCGAGCACGTCGAATGTCCACGTGCTCGCTTCGACATTGTAGCGCGCATGAAGATCCACCGCGTCAGGCTCCAGCGCAGCGGCATCGCGGCCTGCGAGGCCGACATCGTATCCGGCCTTGGCAAAGGCGCGCGCCGCGGCGCGGCCGATATCGGAGGAGCCACCGAGCACCAGAACGGTCTTGCGTGACGTCACGGCTTAAACCTCATCGAACAGGCGTTGTGAAAGTTTGGAGCGGATGTTGCCCGCGGGATCGAGCGATTTGCGGATCGCCTTGAAGCGCGGCAGAGCGGGATAACCGGCCTCGAACGTCGCGCGCGACTGGCGCGCATCCTTCGCGAGATAAAGCCGGCCGCCGGCGGCGACGACGAGGCGATCGATTTCGTCGAGGAAATTCAGGATGTCACCCTTCACCGGAAAATCCAGCGCCAGCGTGTAGCCGGGCAGCGGAAACGACAGCAGGCCATCGCCATGGCCGAGCTTCTTCAGCACCGCGAGGAACGACGCATCGCCGCGCTTCGAGACACGATCGAGGATGTCGCCGAGAACGGCGCGCGCGCCTTGTTCCGGAATCACGCATTGATGCTGCAGGAAGCCGCGCCGTCCGTAGATGCGATTCCAGTCACTGAGGCTGTCGAGCGGGAAGAAATACGGATAGAGCGAGACCACATGGTCGCCGCCGGCGCGCCGCGCGCCCATGCGGTAATAGAGCTCGTTGAAGGCACGGATGGTGTAGCGGTTCAGGGTCATCGACGGCAGGTCGAGGGGCACGGCGAGCCCGGGGTTCTTGCCGATTGGAAATCGATCGGCGCCTTCGGCGAGCTCGTCGGCGCTTGCGTGCTCACCGAGATAGATCAGCGAGCGGCCGAGATCGCGCCCTCGCGCCACGCAATCGATCCACGCCACCGAATAGGTCGCGGAATCACTCGCCTCGAGCGCGCGCATCGCGGCGTCGAGATCGGATGCGGAGATCACCCGCTCGCGGATCCAGCCGGTCTCGACGGGACGCAGCCGCATCGTGGCTTCGAGGATGATTCCGGTGAGGCCCATGCCGCCGACAGTCGCGAAGAAGGCATCGGAATTTTGTTCGCGGGAGACTTCGATCGTCTCGCCCTGTCCGGTGCGCAGCAGGATGCTGTCGACATAGCGGCCAAAACCGCCCTCGCCATGATGGTTCTTGCCGTGCACGTCGGCAGCGATCGCGCCGCCGACCGAGACGAACCGCGTGCCGGGTACGACAAACGGCAGGAAGCCGCGCGGGCCAAAGGTGTCGATGAGGTCGGACAGCAGCACGCCGGCTTCGAGGCGGATGCGGCCGGTCGCCGGGTCGAACGACCTGACCCGGTCGAACCCGGTCATGGCGATGGTCCTGACGGCGCCGATCGCGGCATCGCCGTAGGCGCGGCCGTTGCCCCGGGCCACGGAGCCGCTCACATCAGCGACAGCCGCACCCACGGCCTCGAACGACCGCGGCCGCAGCACTTCGCTATCGACGACCGGGAAGCGCCCCCAGCCGCTGACGAGGGTCATCGTTCAGCTCCGCCTGCGGGCCACCCCGCTCCGGACACTGCCTAGCGGTCAAAAGCTGATATTGCGTTGAGGTTTGTCAGCGAGTTTGCTGCAGTTACCGCCAGCGTCCACCTCTCCCCCGCGGGGAGAGGTGAAACGGAACGCTCCAGCCTAATGGCCGAGCGCCAGCGCGATCAGGCCGAGGGTGCCGACGATGACGCGCCACCAGGCGAACACCACGAAGCCGTGGCGGGTGACGTATCCGAGGAACGCCTTCACCACGATGATCGCGGTGATGAACGACACCACGAAGCCGATCGCGACGATGCCCATGTGGTCCGTCGTCATCTCGGAGCGGTTCTTGTAGAAATCGTAGGCGAACGCGCCGATCATGGTGGGGATGGCGAGGAAGAACGAGAACTCCGCCGCGGCCCGCTTGTCGGCCCCCAAAAACATCGCGGCGACGATGCTGGCGCCGGAGCGCGACACGCCCGGGATCATCGCGACGCACTGCGCGATGCCGATATAGAGATACATCGGCAGCGGGAACTTGGTGGCGTCATGCTCGCGCGCCTTGAGATAAAGCCGATCGACCCACAACAGGATGGCGCCGCCGACGATCAGCGAGAAGCAGACCACCCATGGATTGAACAGCATGCTCTTGATGTATTTGCCGGCGACGAGGCCGACGACCACAGCAGGCAGGAACGCGACCAGCACGCCGATCACGAAGCGGCGCGCATAGGCATCGCCCGTGAACATGCCGATTGCGACGTCCCACAGCTTCCTGAAGTACAGCACGACGATCGCGAGGATCGCGCCGAGCTGGATCAGAACCGTAAACGAATCCCAGAAGGCGCCCTCGCCGAGGCCGAAGAAGCGCTCAGCAAGCAGCAGGTGGCCGGTCGAGGAAACGGGAAGGAACTCGGTCACACCCTCGATGATGCCGAGGATCACTGCCCGTATTGTATCTGACATATTTACGGTCCATTTCCGCTGGAAAAGCGGGGTTCTTCTCGCCTATTCGTCCCTCGCTCGCAATCGCAAAATGCGCTATCGCGGCCTTGCCTCGCGGTTTTGAAGGACTAGTGTGGCGCCGCACAAACATTGATGGATTCTTAATCACCATCAAATAGTCAAAGGCTTCATGTTTACGCTGTTTCATCATCCGTTCTGTCCGCATTCGCGCTTCATTCGCCTGATCGCGGGCGAATACGGGCTCGAACTGAAGCTGGCCGAGGAGCGCAGCTGGGAACGGCGCGAGGCTTTTCTGCTGCTCAATGCGGCCGGCACAACGCCTGTTATGGTGGACGACGAACAGCCGCCGATCCCGGGCGCGGCCATCATCGCGGAGTATCTCGACGAGGCCTATGGCGCCGAGATGGGCGCCAAGCGCCTGATGCCGGAGACGATCGCCGAGCGCGTCGAGGTGCGCCGGCTGATGGCCTGGTTCAACGAAAAATTCTTCGAGGAAGTCTCGCACCCGCTCGTCACCGAGCGCATCTATAAGCGCTTCATGAGCGAGGACAATGGCGGCGGACCGCCCTCACCCGACGTGATGCGCGCCGCCAAGGCCAATGTGCGCTATCATCTGGCCTATATCGGCTGGCTGGCGCAGACGCGTAACTTCCTCGCCGGCGACCGGCCCACCTACGCGGATCTCGCCGCCGCGGCGCATCTTTCGGCGATCGACTATCTGGGCGACGTGCCATGGAGCGAGGACGACGCAGCAAAGGCGTGGTACGCGCGGGTAAAGTCCCGCCCGTCGTTCCGTCCGCTGCTGAGCGAATGGCTGGCGGGCGTGCCGGCGTCGCGGACCTACGTGGACCTGGATTTCTGAACTCCGATCCGACTGAACTGAAAGCCGCGCTGGCGCGCGAAGCGCAGGCGCTCGGCTTCGACTGCATCGGCATCACCGAGCCGGGCACGATCGAGCACGCCGGAAAGCATTTCCTCGAATTCATCGCCTCGGGCGGCCATGGCGACATGGACTGGCTCGCGAACCAGCCGGAGCGCCGCGTCGATCCGCGCGGGCTGTGGCAGGACGTGCGCTCGGTGATCATGCTCGGCGTCAATTACGGCCCGGACCAGGATCCGCTCGCGATCTTGCAACAGCGCACCCGCGCGGCGATCTCGGTCTATGCGCAGGGCGATGATTATCACGACCTGATCAAGAAGCGGCTGAAGGCGCTGGCGCGCTGGCTGGTCGCGACAGCGCCGAGCGAAGTGAAGGTATTCGTCGACACCGCGGCCGTGATGGAGAAACCGCTCGCGCAGGCTGCGCATCTCGGCTGGCAGGGCAAGCACACCAATCTGGTCTCGCGCGAATTCGGCTCGTGGCTGTTTCTCGGCGCGATCTACACCACGTTGGAGCTGCCGCGCGACGATGCGGAGATCGATCATTGCGGCTCGTGTCAGGCCTGCCTCGACATCTGCCCGACAGCGGCGTTTCCCGCCCCCTACAAGCTCGATGCGAGGCGCTGCATCTCCTACCTCACCATCGAGAACAAGGGACCGATCCCGCACGAATTTCGCAAGGCCATCGGCAACCGCATCTATGGCTGTGATGACTGCCTTGCGGCGTGCCCCTGGAACAAGTTTGCGCAGGAGGGGCATGAAACGAAGCTAGCTGCGCGTGATGAATTGCGCGCGCCTGGTCTTGCTGAACTTTCACGGCTCAACGACACCGCGTTCCGCGCGCTGTTCACGAAGTCGCCGGTGAAGCGGATCGGTCGCGACCGGTTCTTGCGGAATGTGCTGATTGCGATCGGCAACTCCGGCGATGTGACGCTGGCAGAGGAGGCGCGGCGATTGCTTGAGGATGCGAGCCCGCTGGTGCGTGGGGCTGCGGTGTGGGCTTTGGGGCAGTTGGTGGAGCGAGACGCATTTGAGGCGATGAAGAGCGCTGGGTTGGACAGAGAGTCTGACGACAGCGTCCGCGAGGAGTGGCGAGCCGCCTCCTTGCCCACCGCTACAACACCTTAGCAGATGTTGCACTTGCATCGTGAACCGAAGGGGCATCCAGTACGCCGCGGCTTCTCGATTCTATCACTGCTCTCTCTGGAATACTGGATTGCCCGCCCCAGTGCGCAATTGCGCACAAGGCGGCAATGACTGCGAGCACTACACCTTCACCCGATCTCCGCCACCGCGGCAAGAATGCGCGCGATGTCCTGCGGGCGCGACAGGCGGTGGTCGCCGTCCTGGATCATGGTGAGCACGACATCGTCGGCCGGCAGGCGATGCGTCAGCGCAAAGGCATGTTGCCACGGCACGTCGGGATCCTGCGCGCCTTGCAGAATGCGGACGGGACAGCCGAGATCGATGGCGCTGCCGAGCACGAGATGGTTGCGCCCCTCCTCGATCAGCTTCCGCGTGATCGGATAGGGCGTGCCGTCGCCATATTCGGATGGCCGCAACCAAAAACCTTTGGTCTCGATCTCTTTCTTCACCTCGCGTGAAAAGTTCTTCCACATCAGCTCTTCCGTGAAGTCGGGCGCCGGTGCGATCAGCACCAGGCCCGCGAGCGATGCCTGTCCCGAACGCTTCTTGATCTCGCGCGCAAGCAGCAGCGCCATCCAGCCGCCCATCGAGGAACCGATCAGGATTTGCGGACCCGTGCAGAATCGCTCGAACACCGCGACGCTATCCTCGAGCCAGCTTCCGATGGTTCCGTCGGCGAAATCGCCGCCGGATTCACCATGGCCGGAATAATCGAACCGGACCGCGGCACGGCCGTGCTCGCCAGCCCAGCCGTCCAGTGCCACCGCCTTGCCGCCCTGCATGTCCGACTTGAAGCCACCGAGCCAGACCAGGCCGGGCCCTTGGCCGTCGCGGCGGCGGACCGCGATCCGGCGCGCTGACGGGCCCTCACCCACATCGATAAAGTCGAGCACGGCATCGGGAATTGCTGGGGTCATGGAACGTTTACTCTGGCTGTGTGGTTTGACCTGTTCGGGCGCGGTCCGTGAAGCAACCCTATATTGGCATTGTCCCTTTGGGACGCTTGCGGAACAGGGGCAAGGTGTCTATGTCGAGCACCGTGGCGATGGGCGTGGCCAAAATGTCTCGCATTTGAGGGTTTTTCGCCTCTCGCACGAGCGACTTGCTTGCCGGCACTCGCATCTTCCTTCAAAATAGCCGCTTCTTTTCACAACTTTGGAGAACCACCCATTCGCCGTCCCAATAGAGCCCCGGCCCCTGCCGCCAAAGACGGGCCGCGCATCAATGATGATATTCGAAATGCGCAGATCCAGCTGATCGATCAGACCGGTGACAACAAAGGCACCGTCGAGACGATGCTTGCCATCAAGATGGCGCAGGACGCTGGCATGGATCTCGTCGAGATTTCGCCAAATGTCAGCCCTCCCGTCTGCAAGATCATGGACTACGGGAAGTATAAGTATTCCGCCCAGAAGAAAGCCGCCGAAGCCCGCAAGCGTCAGAAGACCGTCGAGATCAAGGAGATCAAGCTCCGCCCGATGATCGACGATCACGACTATGACGTGAAGATGCGCGCGATGTTGCGGTTTTTCGAAGAGGGCGACAAGGTCAAGATCACCCTGCGCTATCGAGGCCGCGAAATGGCGCACCAGGAGATCGGCACCAAGCTGCTGGACAAGATCAAGACCGACGTCGCCGAGCTCGCCAAGGTCGAGCAGGACGCCCGGTTCGAGGGCCGTCAGGTCGTCATGGTGCTGGCGCCGCGCTGACACCGGGTCACTGCGGGACTTAAGAATTCAACGGCCCGTCCGGATTGTCCGGCGGGCCGTTTCGTTTTCAGCTCCGTGTCGCCTGCCAGGTGCCGCTGCACTGGTCGCCGGAGATGATGCCCCTCCAGGAGCCTCCACCCGCCGCGCTGCCGAGCCGGCCGCCGCCGCTGGCATGGGAGGCGCCGACCGACACCTGGACCGCAACAGCTCCGCGGCGATTGACTCTGCCCGACACCCGGCCACCGCCGGCGGACGACACCCGACCGCCAGTGACAGTGAAGGGAACGCTGTAGCCCGAGCTGCAATTGCCGCGGGTGGTGGCGAAGGTGACGTTCCAGACGCCGTCATAGCCGCCGATGCGGGCATCGGCGGTGGAAGGCAGCGCGGCCGTGGCAAGCGCCGCCAGCAGCGCCAGACGGTATGGGTGGGTGATGATGGACAAAGGGGAGGACGATAGGGAGAAATGGGCCATTTTGGTCCTGCTTCGGCGACACGATTTGGACGGACATGGTAACAACCGAATAGTCGGCGGCCACGTTCCGACGGTTCATCGTTGCCAATTCGCACGTCCTCTGTCATAAGGCCGACCTTCATCGCCCGGCTGATTAAGGGCTGCCGTGGCGGTGTTTCGTGCGGGTTTCGCGCTAGTTTGCAAAAACCTGAGCACAATCAACGCTCTAACGAGCATTTTAGACGGCCGGCCGCCTTCGCAGGCGGCATTCTGTTGTGGCCAGAGGAGAGCAAAATGCCCAAGCTGAAGACCAAATCGGGCGCTAAAAAGCGCTTCAAGGTGACTGCCACCGGCAAAGTGATGTTCGCTCATCGCAGCAAGCGTCACGGCATGATCAAGCGGACGAAGAAGCAAATCCGTCAGCTTCGCGGCACCGCTGTGCTGTTCAAGACCGACGGCGACAACGTCAAGAAGTACTTCTTGCCGAACGCCTGATCGCGTCCACGATCATTGCCATCTCTGCCGCGACGTTCGCGGCAATCCTAAACCTAAGTCATCTCTGAAGGATATTTGTCATGTCTCGCGTCAAACGCGGTGTGACCGCCCACGCCAAGCACAAGAAAGTCTACAAGGCCGCCAAGGGCTTCTATGGCCGCCGCAAGAACACCATCCGCGCCGCCAAGCCGGCCGTGGAGAAGGCCCAGCAATACGCTTTCCGTGACCGCAAGCGTAAGAAGCGCACCTTCCGCGCGCTCTGGATCCAGCGTCTCAACGCTGCCGTCCGTCCGTTCGGCCTGACCTACAGCCGATTTATCGACGGTCTCGCCAAGTCGGGCATTACCGTGGACCGCAAGGTGCTGTCGGATCTCGCGATCCACGAGCCCGCGTCGTTCCAGGCGATCGCCGAGAAGGCCAAAGCTGCGCTCGCAGCCTAAGGCTTGCGCTAGCGGGCCTTCTGGCCCGCAGCCCTCAGCGCGCGTTGCGAGTAACGCTGGGCGACCTCCGCCCGGCAGAATGCCGTGAACGAGAGATACATGGTGCCGGACTTGTTCCGGTACTTGCCATCGCATACGCGCATCTCGCGTTTGTAGGCTTGCGTCTGCGCGGCGTTGAGGCGGGACTTGAAGTCCGCCTCGCATTTCTTTTCGACGGCAGCACCGAGCTCGACATCGCCGCTCGCGGTCAGTTCGCAATCCCTGAAGACCTTCATCGCGCTTTCGCAGCCCTTCTGGGCGCTGATGGTGTCGGCGACCTCGTTCAACGCCATGGATTTGTCCATGCAGACCATGGCGCGCGCCGGGTGGCCTCTGACCGACAGCACGACCGCGACAACGGCCAGGCAGCATTTCGAAAGCATCGCAAAGGTCTCCTCGTATCCCCCTTGGTGCCCGGCCCCCGCGCGAGGTTCAACCCAGCTGGTCCTATGCCCGAAATGACCGGCTTTTTGCTTGACGCTACCGCCTTCGGGCGGCGACAACCCAGCCGAATTTGGCAGCAAGGATTTGACTGTGTCCGACCTCGCAACGCTCGAAACATCGATCCTCGACCAGATCGCCGCCGCCGGCGATGAAGCCGCGCTCGAAGCGGTGCGCGTCGCGGCCCTCGGCAAGAAGGGCTCGATCTCGGCGCTGCTTGCCACGCTCGGCAAGATGTCGCCCGACGAGCGCAAGTCGCAAGGCGCGGCGATCAACCAGGCCAAGGACAAGGTCGCCGAGGCGCTCGCCGCACGTCGCGATCTGCTGAAGTCCGCAGCGCTCGATGCGCGGCTGGCGTCCGAGACCATCGACGTCACCTTGCCGCTGCGCGATGCGCAGGCGGAGGCCGGCCGTATCCATCCGCTGAGCCAGGTGTGGGACGAGCTGACCACGATCTTCGCCGACATGGGATTCTCGGTCGCCGAAGGCCCCGACATCGAGACCGACGACTACAACTTCACCAAGCTCAACTTCCCGGAAGGCCATCCGGCGCGCGAGATGCACGACACGTTCTTCTTCCATCCGAAGGAGGACGGCTCGCGCATGCTGCTGCGAACCCACACCTCGCCGGTGCAGGTGCGCACCATGCTGAGCCAGAAGCCGCCGATCCGCGTGATCTGCCCGGGCCGCACCTACCGCATCGATTCGGACGCGACCCACACGCCGCAATTCCACCAGGTCGAAGGGCTCGTCATCGACAAGCATTCGCATCTCGGCCACCTCAAATGGATCCTGCACGAGTTCTGCAAGGCGTTCTTCGAGGTCGACCACATCAACATGCGTTTCCGTCCCTCGTTCTTCCCGTTCACCGAGCCGTCGCTGGAAGTCGACTTGCAGTGCCGCCGCGACAAGAACGAGATCCGCTTCGGCGAGGGCGAGGATTGGATGGAGATTCTCGGCTGCGGCATGGTGCACCCGAACGTGCTGCGCGCCTGCGGCATCGATCCCGACGAGTACCAGGGCTTTGCCTGGGGCATGGGCATCGACCGCATCGCCATGCTGAAATACGGCATCGCCGATCTGCGCCAGCTGTTCGACAGCGACGTCCGCTGGCTCAACCATTACGGCTTCAAGCCGCTCGAAGTGCCGACACTCGCGGGAGGGCTGAGCTCGTGATGCTCGCTCTCAATGAAGGGCTTGCGAAAGCTCTCTCTGTTCCCTTCGTGGAGAGAACCCTCTCCCTGACCCTCCCCCGCAAGCGGGGGAGGGAATGGATGGAGCGACTGCATGGCGTTGATGTCATGGGCACCTATTCTCTAGCCGCCCGACAGGTCGGACTCCCTCCCCCGCCTGCGGGGGAGGGTTGGGGTGAGGGTTCCTCCGCAATGGGGCTGCCGATGGTCGATCCCAAGCATCCAGACTGGAAAGTGCCGGCTAAGCTACGAGCCAATGCGCGCGCGCTGAGGCGCAACTCAACCGACGCCGAGCGTATCCTCTGGTCGGAGCTCCGCGCAGGCCAATTGAGCGGCATGGTTTTCCGCCGCCAAGTGCCGATCGAGCGCTACGTCGCCGATTTCATCTGCCATGCGGCCAAGCTCGTCATCGAACTCGATGGCGGCCAACACTTCTCGGACGAAGGCGAGCGCGCCGATGCGCGTCGCTCTGCTGCAATCGAAGCAAAGGGCTTCAAGGTGCTCCGCTTCAGCAATCGCGATGTCATGACCAATCGTGGCGGTGTTCTCGAAACAATCGCGACTGCCGTCGCGGAGAGAGCCCCCACCCCAGCCCTCCCCCGCAAGCGGGAGAGGGAGCAGACCGTCTCCGTGGAGAAAAAGCAGCCATGAAATTCACCCTCTCCTGGCTGAAGGATCATCTCGAGACCGACGAGCCGTTGGAAAAGCTTGCCGACAAGCTCACCATGATTGGGCTCGAGGTTGAGAACATCGAGGACAAGGCGAAGGCGCTCAAGCCTTTCACCATCGCGAAGGTGATTTCGGCCGAGCAGCATCCGAACGCGGATCGCCTGCGCGTCTGCATGGTCGACACCGGTGACGGTGGCGCGCCGGTGCAGGTCGTGTGCGGCGCGCCGAATGCGCGCGCAGGGCTCGTGAGCGTGTTCTCGCCGCCCGGCACCTACATTCCCGGCAAGGACATCACGCTCGGTGTCGGCACCATCCGCGGCGTCGAGAGCCGCGGCATGCTATGCTCGGCGGCCGAGCTTCAGATCTCCAACGACCATGACGGCATCATGGAATTGCCGGGGGACGCACCTGTTGGCGCCGGTTATGCCGAATGGGCCGCGCTTGGCGATCCCGTGATCGAGATCAACCTGACGCCGAACCGGCAGGATTGCACCGGCGTGCACGGCATCGCGCGCGACCTCGCCGCCGCCGACATGGGCAAGTTCAAAGACCCCTCGATCAAGCCGATCAAGGGCGAATTCCCGTGTCCCGTGAAGGTCACGGTCGAGGACGCTGCGCTGTGTCCTGGTTTTGCGCTGCGCCTCGTGCGCGGCGTGAAGAACGGCCCGTCGCCGGAATGGCTGCAAAAGCGGCTGACCGCGATCGGGCTGCGTCCGATCAACGCGCTGGTCGACATCACCAACTTCATGACCTACGACCGCGCGCGTCCGCTGCACGTGTTCGACGCCAAGAAGGTGGTGGGCAATCTCGTGGTGCGCCGCGCCCGCGACGGCGAGGCGCTACTCGCGCTCGACGGCCGCGCCTACAATCTCGATCCCTCGATCTGCGTGATCGCGGACCAGCACGGCGTCGAATCGCTCGCCGGCATCATGGGCGGCGAAGCCTCGGGCTGCGACGAGAACACCACCGACGTGCTGATCGAATCGGCGCTGTGGAACGAGATCAACATCGCCCAGACCGGCCGCAAGCTCGGCATCAATTCGGATGCGCGCTACCGCTTCGAACGCGGCGTCGATCCGGCCTTCATGGTGCCCGGGCTGGAGCTCGCCACCAAGCTGGTGATGGAGCTGTGCGGCGGTACGCCGTCCGAGAACGTCGTCGTGGGCAAAACGTTCGGCGACGATCGCGTGATCGATTTCCCACTCACCGAGGTCAAGCGTCTCTCCGGCATCGAGGTGCCGCAGGTCGAGATGAAGCTCATCCTGACCCGTCTCGGCTTCATGATGGCGGGGCCCGGCCCTGTGGTGAAGGTCGCGGTGCCGTCGTGGCGCTCCGACGTGCACGGCAAGGCCGACATCGTCGAGGAGGTCGTCCGCATCTACGGCGTCGACAAGGTGCCGATGACGCCGTTCGAGCGCGGCGAGGACGCGCGCAAGGCCGTGCTGACGCCGCTGCAGCTTCGCAGCCGCCGCGCGCGGCGCTCGCTCGCGAGCCGCGGCATGGTCGAGGCGGTGACGTGGTCGTTCATCACAAAACCTGCGGCACAATTGTTCGGCGGTGGCCGGCGTGAGCTCGAGGTCGCCAATCCGATCGCCGCTGATCTTTCCGACATGCGGCCGAGCCTGTTGCCGGGCCTGGTCGCAGCCGCACAGGCCAACGCCGATCGCGGTTTTGGCGACGTCGTGCTGTTCGAGGTCGGTCAGGTGTTCAGGGGCGATCGCCCGCAGGATCAGTTCATGGCCGCGAGCGGCGTGCGCCGCGGCCTTGCGTCGTCGGACGGATTGGGACGGCACTGGTCGGCCTCGGCGCAGGCCAATGTCTTCGACGCCAAGGCCGATGCGCTCGCGGTGCTGGCCGCCGCCGGCGCGCCGATGCAGGCGCTCCAGATCGTCGCCGGCGGTCCCGCCTGGCTGCATCCAGGCCGCTCCGGCACGATCCAGATCGGACCGCAGAACGTGCTCGGCCATTTCGGCGAGATGCATCCGCGCGCGCTGGAGGCGCTCGGCGCCGACGGCCCGCTTGTTGTGTTCGAGGTGATTCTCGACCGGATTCCGGAGGCCAAGAAGAAGCCGACCCGTGCCAAGCCGCTCATTGAGCTGTCGGCATTCCAGCCGGTGTCGCGCGACTTCGCCTTCATCGTCGATCGCACCGTGAAGGCCGGCGACATCGTGCGCGCGGCGGTAAGCGTCGACAAGAAGCTGATCACCGGTGTCAACGTCTTCGACGTCTATGAAGGCAAGGGCATCGACGACGGCAGGAAGTCGATCGGCATCGCGGTGACGATCCAGCCGCGCGAGAAGACGCTGACCGATCAGGAGATCGAGGCCGTCGCTGCAAAGATCGTGGCGGAGGTCACGAAGAAGACCGGCGGCACGTTGAGAGCATGATGCCGAAAAGCGTGAAGCGGTTTTCGGACAGCATCATGCTCCAGAATCATCAAGCATGACCTTCGCGGATTTCCTTCCGAAGGACGTCAGTCTCACAATTGCGATGGCGCTTTGCGCCATCGCTTTCGTTTCGGGGACCGCGCGCGGCTTTTCCGGCTTTGGCTCAGCGCTGATCTTCATGCCGTTGGCGAGCAGCGTCGCGGCGCCGCGGCTGGTTGCGGCACTGCTCCTCGTCATCGATTTCGTCGCGGCCGCGCCGCTTTTGCCTGACGCGTGGCGGAAGGCGGACCGCAAGGCCACCGCCGTGATCGTGCTGGGCGCGCTGGTCGGGGTGCCCGTCGGCACTTATTTTTTGAGCGTGCTCGAGCCCGTCACCACGCGCTGGATCATCTCCTGCTTCGTAACCGCGCTGCTTCTGTTGCTGCTGTCGGGCTGGCGTTATCGCGGCAAGGACCATGCCTGGCTCTCGGTCGGCATCGGCGGCCTCTCCGGCTTCTGCAGCGGTCTGGCGCAGACCGGCGGGCCGCCGATCGTCGGCTACTGGCTTGGCCGCCCCATCGCCCCGATCGTGGCGCGCGCCAACATCGTCTTGTTTTTCGGCGCGTCGGACTGCTTCTCGATGGTCAGCTATGCCACCACCGGATTGATTTCCCGCGAATCGCTCTTGCTGTCGCTGATCGTCGGCCCGGTCTATGCGATCGGGGTCGCTTTCGGCGTATCGCTGTTCGGCCGCGCCAGCGAAACGATATTCCGCGGCATCTGCTACGCGCTGATCGCGATGGCGGTGATCGCGGGGCTGCCGGTGCTGGACGGAGTGTTACGCTGAACCGTCCCGAGTCGTCCTGGCGAAAGCCAGGACCCATTACCCCGGTCAGCTATTGTAGCGCGAGGCTACAACCACGAATCGTCGCCAGACTACTTCCTGGGGTAATGGGTCCTGGATCTACGCTCCGCTTCGCTGCGCTTGTCCAGGACGACGAGAAGACTTAGTTGCCTCACTGCCGCGGCGCGCGGCGCTTCTTAGTCGATTGCGTCGGCACCTCGGCCGGCTCATCCTTAAGCGCTCCGATCTTGCGGAGCGCGGCGTCCGCGGCGCGCTCGCCGCTTTCCCAGGCGCCATCGACCGTGCCCCAAAGCGTCTCGTGCGTGGCTTCGCCGGCGAGGAACATGTTGCCGACCGGCTCGGTCAAGACTTTTCGCGAGAGCTGCCCGCCTGGCGAGGCCGCCGACATCGCGCCCATGACATAAGGCGAGGCGTTCCAGCGCGTCGCAGCGGTCTTTTGCACATTGGCCGCCGCCTCGCTGCCGAACAATTTCGATATCCATTCTTTCGCGAAGGCCGCCATCGCCTTCTCGCCCTGCCCCGAGAGATCGCGGCCGAACGAGCCGCAGACGTCGATCGAGCACAGCGACGAGCCACCGATATTGGCAAACATCAGCGCGGTGCGCGTCGAGTTGCTCTGTTCGATCAGGATGTCGTCGCGTGAAAGCCCGAGCGGATTTCCCGGCAGTTGCAGCACGATGTGATCGTAGCTGCCAAGCGTGAGCTTTGACGCCGCGTCGAGCGTGCGCTTGGGGATATCGGGCGCGAACTTGATCGCCCCGCTCGTGAGCACATTGGTCGAGACCGTGATGATGGCGGCGCGCGCGGCGATCTTCCCACCCTGCGTCTCCACGCTGACGTCGCGATTGCTCCAGACGATCCGGCTGGCCGGCGCCGAGAGTACGACCGGTGCCTGCTCGCCAAGCTTGGCGATCAGCGTGCCCAGACCCTGGCGGCAGGCGATCGGCGCATTGCGATCCTGCGCACGCGCCTTGTCGATCGCCGACAGCTCTTTGAGATCCTTGCCGGCAAAACTCGCACCGAGCACGAATTCGGCCGCGCCCGCCCAGTCGCCGAGATCTTTTGGCAGGACCGACGCGCATGAGGAATCGAGCTTGCCGCGCGCGGCCTCGTCGATGGAACGATTGGCGCGCACCAGCGCCGCGAGATACTCCTCGGTCTCGCCGGCGCGCGCGTTGCGGCGGCCGATGCGCATCTTCTGGCCCGACGGTGCAGGCGAAACATCGAGCCCGGCACTGCGCACAAGCCGGATCATCGGGTTGGTGTCGGGATTGTGCATCCAGCGCGCGCCACGATCGAACGGCACGTCGAAGGTTGTGCCGTCGGTGATGCAGCGCCCGCCGATTTGCGACGCCGCCTCCACCACCACGACCCTGCGATTGGCCGCCAGGACACGCCGCGCTGCAGCGATACCGGCCGCTCCCGCACCGATCACGACAATGTCAGCTTCGCGCGGCAAGGGCGCGCCGGTGGCGCCCAGGACCGGCATCGCGGCAAAGGCTGCCGACGCCGATAGGAAGCTGCGGCGCGTGATTGTCATGTCATGGTTTCCGGAAACTTGCGGCGAACGGGAACACCAGGCGAACTTTGCCGCATCTGATGTTGCGCAGCAACCATCATGGTGAATCAATCGTGCTTGAGCTCACAAAGCCATGAACCGAATTGCAACAGGTTTGGACCATGATACAGATGGAAAAAAGACGGCCAGAAAGGCCCGGGGAGAGTTCATGGGGACGGTCCTAGATTCAGTTGGCAAGGTGATTGCCGCGTACCTCTCGAAGGAGGTGCCGGGCTACGAGCCCTTCACGCCGAGCGACCCCGAGCACCTGCGCGGCGTCATCCAGCCCGGCGACGTGATGCTGGTCGAAGGCAACAACCGCATCTCCGGCATCATCAAATATCTGACGCAGTCGACCTGGTCGCATGCCGCGCTCTATGTCGGTCCCATCGAGGGCGCGACAGAGCCTAACGGCGAGCCGCATGTGCTGATCGAGGCGAATATCGGCGAGGGCGTCACATCCGCGCCGCTGTCGAAATATTTCCCCTACCACACCCGCCTCTGCCGTCCGGTCGGGCTGTCCCATGAAGACCGCACCACGGTCTGCCGCTATGCGATCAACCGGATCGGCTTCGGATACGACACCAAGAACATCATCGATCTGATGCGCTTCCTGTTTCCGCTGCCGATACCGCAGCGATGGCGGCGGCGCATGATTGCGATCGGGTCGGGCGATCCGACCAAGATCATCTGCTCGGCGCTGATCGCGCAGGCCTTCGACGCCGTGCGCTATCCGATCCTGCCGAAAATCACCAAGGCCGGCAGCCGCGCCGCCCGCCGCGAGATCCTGCACATCCGCGATTCCTCGCTCTACATGCCCCGCGACTTCGATATCTCGCCCTATTTCGAAGTGGTCAAACCCACCATCGTGCACGGCTTCGACTACACAGCCTTGCACTGGGCCGACAAGCAAAAGCCGCTCGAGGAGGTAGCGGGCTCATTCGGTGTGTTTCCAGAAACGATCAGTGCGCCGCCGATCGTTCCTGAAGCGATTGACGAAGAGGCGCCGGGTGAGGTTTCGGCTGAGCAAGTGAGCGCGCAGTCCGCCGAGATGGGTGCTACCTTCTCCGAGCACTTTGTGATGCTGAAAGAGCTCGCGAGGTATCGCGCGCAAGGGCACGCGCGGGAGATGGCGGCGTAATGCATCGCTCCCTCCACCGTCAGTGCGAGGAGCGAAGCGACGAAGCAATCCAGACTGCCACCGCGGTGGGATTCTGGATTGCTTCGCTGCGCTCGCAACGACGGGAAGAGCCTACCGCTCTGCCCGTCCAATCACCGCCATCAACTCAGCAATCTTCTCGCGTTGATCCGACTTGTCGCCGCTCGCAATGGCATGCTCGACGCAATGGGCGACGTGGTCCTTCAAGACCTCTTCCTCGACCCGACGCAGCGCGGCGCGCACCGCCGAGATCTGCGTGACGATGTCGATGCAGTAGCGGTCCTCCTCGACCATTTTCGACAGGCCGCGAACCTGGCCCTCGATCCGGCCGAGACGTTTTCCGACGGATGCCTTGATGTCCTTCCGCATGAAGCCTATATACCCCTACCGGGTATAGGTTACAAGGCCGGAGTGCTGGAATGAACGACGCGAACCACAAGCATCATCACGACGGGGACACGAATTCCGGATGTGGCTGCTCCGCGAAGACCGCGCCGCCCGCTCCCAAGTCCGAGGCCTCGTCCTGCTGCGGCGGCCATGGCGATCATGCCGGTCACGCGCATCATCATGCTCATGACCTCGGCGCAGCCGCGACAAAGGTCCTCGATCCCGTCTGTGGCATGACGATTGATCCCGCGACCTCGAAGCACCGCTTTGAGCATCACGGCGAGACCTTCCATTTCTGCTCGACCGGCTGCCGCACCAAATTCGCCGCCGATCCCACAAAATATCTCGCCAGGGACAAGGCGCCCGAGCCGGAGATGCCGGCGGGCACGATCTACACTTGCCCGATGCATCCGGAGATCCGCCAGGTCGGACCCGGCAGCTGCCCGATCTGCGGCATGGCGCTGGAGCCGGAGCTCGCGAGCCTCGAGACCGGGCCCAACCCGGAACTCGCCGACATGACGCGGCGGTTCTGGATCGGCGGCGCGCTGGCGCTGCCGCCTGTGGTGCTGGAGATGGGCGGCCATCTCGCAGGGTCCCACAACTGGGTCGACCCGACGCTGTCGAACTGGATCCAGCTCGTCTTCGCCACGCCCGTGGTGATCTGGGCCGGCTGGCCGTTCTTCGTCCGCGGCTGGCGGTCGCTGCTGACGCGGAACCTCAACATGTTCACGCTGATCGCGATGGGCACGGGAGTAGCCTATGTCTACAGCCTGATCGGCACCATCGCGCCGCAGATTTTCCCCGACACGTTCCGCGGCCATGAAGGCGCGGTCGCCGTCTATTTCGAAGCGGCTGCCGTCATCACCGTCTTGGTTTTGCTCGGCCAGGTGCTGGAGCTGCGCGCCCGCGATGCCACGTCGGGCGCGATCAAGGCACTGCTCCAGCTCGCGCCAAAGACCGCGCGCCGCGTCGAGCCTGATGGCAATGAGCATGAGGTCGAGATCGACTCGCTGCACGCCGGCGATTCCTTGCGCGTCCGCCCCGGCGAAAAAGTGCCGGTCGACGGCGTCATTCTCGAAGGCCGCTCCTCGCTCGATGAATCGCTTGTGACCGGCGAATCCATGCCTGTCACCAAGGAGGTTGACGCCAAGGTGATTGCCGGCACACTGAACCAGTCCGGCAGCTTCATCATGCGCGCCGACAAGGTCGGCCGCGAGACGCTGCTGTCGCAGATCGTGCAGATGGTCGCGGACGCGCAGCGCTCGCGCGCGCCAATCCAGCGGCTGGCTGATCAGGTCGCGGGCTGGTTCGTGCCGACCGTCATCGCCGTCGCCATCGCAGCCTTCGCTGCGTGGGCCTGGTTCGGCCCGGAGCCGCGGCTGGCCTTCGGCCTTGTCGCCGCCGTCAGCGTGCTGATCATCGCCTGCCCCTGCGCGCTGGGCCTGGCGACGCCGATGTCGATCATGGTCGGCGTCGGCCGTGGCGCGCACGCCGGCGTCCTGATCAAGAACGCCGAGGCGCTGGAGCGGATGGAGAAGATCGACACGCTGGTGGTCGACAAGACCGGCACGCTGACCGAGGGCAAGCCAAAAGTGGTCGCGATCGTGGTGGCGTCCGGCTTTGCCGAGGATGACATCCTTCGGCTCGCGGCCAGCGTCGAACGCGCCAGCGAGCATCCGCTCGCCGACGCCATCATGCGCGCGGCGAAGGAGAAACAGCTGACGCTCGGCCAGGTCGAGCAATTCGATTCGCCGACAGGGAAGGGCGCGACCGGCAAGGTCGATGGCAAGACCATCGTTCTCGGCAACGCAAAGTATCTCGCATCGATCGGAATCGACACCAACGCGCTTGACGCCGAGGCTGAGCGCCTGCGTGGCGACGGCGCGACCGTGATCAACATGGCGATCGACGGCAAGCTCGCCGGGCTGTTCGCCATCGCCGATCCGGTCAAGGCTTCGACGCCCGAGGCGCTGAAGGCGCTCGCCGCCGAAGGCATCAAGGTCATCATGCTGACCGGCGACAACCGCACCACGGCCGAAGCAGTCGCGCGCCGGCTCGGCATCGCCGACGTCGAAGCCGAGGTGCTGCCGGACCAGAAGAGCGCGGTGGTGACAAAGCTGCAAAAGGCCGGCCGCAGCGTCGCGATGGCCGGCGACGGCGTCAACGACGCGCCGGCGCTGGCGGCGGCCGAGGTCGGCATCGCCATGGGCACCGGGACGGATGTGGCGATGGAAAGCGCGGGCATCACCCTGCTCAAGGGCGATCTCACCGGCATCGTGCGTGCACGAAAACTGTCGCAGGCGACGATGAGCAACATCCGCCAAAACCTGTTCTTCGCCTTCATCTATAACGCCGCCGGCATTCCGATCGCCGCCGGCATCCTCTATCCGGCCTTCGGCCTGCTGCTGTCGCCGATCATCGCCGCGGCGGCGATGGCGCTGTCGTCGGTGAGCGTGGTCGGCAACGCGCTGCGGCTGCGGGCGGCTCGGCTGTGATGGTGACGGAATCGGTGTAGAACAGGTCCATTCGGCGGTGTCGCGGAGAGGACCTGATGCAGCGGATTACCATCACGATCGAGGACGATCTTTTGGCGGAGATCGATGCCGCGGCCGAAGCGCGCGGCTACCAGAACCGCAGCGAGATCATCCGCGATCTCGCGCGGGCCGGCCTGCAACAGAGCACCGAGGACGGCGCGCAAACCGGCGCTTGCGTCGCCGGCCTCGTCTATGTCTACGACCACGCCGCGCGCGATCTTTCAAAGCGCCTGGTGCAGGAATTCCACGGCCATCACGACCTCGCGCTCGCGACCCTGCATGTCCATCTCGACGACAACAATTGTATGGAGATGACAGCGCTGCGCGGCGATGCCGCCGAGGTCAGGCAATTTGCAGATCACATCATCGCAGAGCGTGGCGTGCGCTATGGGCGTGTGGTGATGATCCCGACGGGGGAAGGGAAGCCGGCCAAGGTGCGGAAGCACGGGCATCGGCAGGAGTAGCTTTGCCACATAGACGGTGCAAAGCCCTCTCCCCTTGCGGGTCCCCTTGCGGGAGAGGGTGGATCGCCGCGCAGCGGCGAGACAGGTGAGGGGTCTGTCTCCGCGACTACTCCTCTTGGAGCT
Source organism: Bradyrhizobium diazoefficiens (assembly GCF_016616885.1). Lineage (NCBI taxonomy): Bacteria > Pseudomonadati > Pseudomonadota > Alphaproteobacteria > Hyphomicrobiales > Nitrobacteraceae > Bradyrhizobium > Bradyrhizobium diazoefficiens. Next base: position 227,069 of record NZ_CP067102.1, read on the forward strand.
CGCGGATAGAACCCCTCATCCGGCGCTTCGCGCCACCTTCTCCCGCAAGGGGAGAAGGGACAGCAGCACCTACGCCGCCTTCGCAGCGCTCCCGCCCGGCGATCCCGCCCGCGCCAAACCGCCGTAGAGCTGCTCGTTCGGCATTTCCTCGCGCAAAATCTTGCGCACCGCGATCAGCCTGTCGAGATCGATGCCCGTCGCAAAACCTTTGCTCTCGCACAGGAACACGAGGTCCTCAAACACGACATTGCCGGTCGCGCCGGGCGCGAAGGGGCAGCCGCCGAGGCCACCGAGCGAGCCGTCGAGGATGCGGACGCCTTCGTCGAGCGCGGTGGCGGCGTTGGCGATGCCCATGCCGCGGGTGTCGTGGAGATGGATGCAGATCGGCTTTTGCCCAGCGAGCTTCACCGCGGCGCGCAACAGTTCACCGACCTGCTTCGGCCCGGCGTAACCAACAGTGTCGGCGATCGCGACGAAATCGACGCCGGCCTCCAGGCATTTGTCGACGAGCCGCAGCACCTCCTTTGGATCGACCGCGCCGGTGATCGAGCAGCCCAGCGCCATCGAGATCGCGGCGTTCACCAGCGGCTTGTGCGCGCTGGCATCGCGCATCTCGCAGAGGCGTTTCACATTGGCAATCGCGGAGTCGCGCGAGCGATGTGCATTGGCCTGGCTGTGCTCCTCCGTGGCCGAAACCACCGAGGCGATCTCACCGACGCCGGATTCCAGCGCATCGTTCACCCCGCGCTCGTTGAGCGCAAGCGCGATGCCATGGGCCCCACGCAGGCTCGCCACCGCTGCGATGACATCGCGGACATCGACGAATTGCGGAAAGGTCTTTGCCGGCAGGAACGAGCCGACCTCGAAATGCCTGACGCCGGCGGCATATTCCTCGCGCACCCAGTGCTGCTTGGCCTCGGTTGATGGAAACTTCTCCACGAGCTGCAGCCCGTCGCGCAAGCCGACCTCGCGCAGGCTGACGCGGTCAGCGGGGTAGATGGTCTCGATCCGGCTCATGCGCGCCTCCCAGCGGCTTTTGACGTGACGTCGTTGTTATCGATCTCGGCGCGGAGGGCCTGCGTATCGGCGCCGAGCGGCGCGACCTTCAGGCCTTCACCAAAGTGGCTGCCGTTCCATTCGAGCGGCAGCGTCGGCACATGAAACGGTTTGCCGTCGGCGGCGGTGTTGGTCACGAGCCCGCCCGGCCGCAGCACGTGCGGGTCGGTCAGGAGATCCTCAGGCCGGTTGATCGGCGAAAAGCAGATGTTGAGCGCGTCGAGCTTTTGCGACAGGTCCACGACGTTCCGTTGCCGGATGATCTCGGCCACACGCGGCAGGATCCGCGGCCGCGCCAGGATGCGATCGGTCGTGGTGCGCAAACTCGGGTCGTCGAGAAACTCGGCCAGGCCGAACTCGCGGCAGAACGCCTGCCAGTGGCCTTCGGTCACCACGCCGATGAAGATGCGGCCGTCGCCGGCGGCATCGAAAATATCGTAGATCGGCCAGGCATGCTCGCGCTCCGGCATCGAGCGCGGCTTGTTGCCGGTCATCTCGTATTCGACCATGTGCTGCGCGACCAGGAACAGGCAGTTCTCGAACAGGCCGATACGAATGTCGGCGCCGTCGCGCTTGCCCCCGCGCTTCTGATAGAGCGCAGCGAGGATCGCGATCACGCCGAACATGCCGCCCATGATGTCGTTGGCGGAGGAGCCGACGCGCTGCGGCTTCTCCTTGGTGCCGGTCATGGTGGCCAGCCCCGACATCATCTGCACGACCTCGTCAAGTGCGGGACGATGCTCATAGGGGCCGGACAGAAAGCCCTTGTGGCCGGCGATAATCAGATGCGGATGAAGACGCCGCAATTCGTCGGCACCTAGCCCCTGCTTCTCGAGCTGGCCGTCGCGAAAGTTTTCGAGGAACACATCGGCCGTTTCCAGCAGCCGGTGCATGGTGTCGCGGTCCTCGACCTTCTCGAAGTCCAGCACGACACTGCGCTTGCCGCGGTTGAACAGCGGGAAAAACGCCGTGCCCATACCGCCAAGGCTCCGCGTCTTGTCGCCGGCGGGCGGCTCGACCTTGATCACCTCGGCGCCGAGTTGCGCGAGGATCATGCCGCAGGTCGGGCCCATGACCATGTGGGTCATCTCGACGACCCGCACGCCTTCGAGCGGCAATCCGGTCTCAGCCATCCGTCACTCCCTGTCCGTTCGGCTCGAAGACTAGGCCTTCACAAGCCTTCTTAAAAATATAATCTGTCGAAGATTGCCTTCGCGCTTATAGAACGCTTCACCGCCATGGATTCACGCCAGCTCCGCTATTTCATCGCCGTCTACGAGCAGCGGAACCTGTCGCGCGCGGCTGACCAGGTGAATGTCGCCCAATCCGCGCTCAGCCATCATATCTCGAATCTGGAGGCCGAATTCGCAACGCCGCTGTTCGAGCGCAAGTCGCGTGGCATGGACCCGACCGCGGCCGGCGAGCGGCTCTACGAGCACGCCCGCATCATCCTGCGCGCGATGGCGGAAGCCGAGACCGAGGTGCGCGAAGGCGCCCGCGTCATTGCCGGCGAGATCTCGATCGGCATGGCCCATTCCGGCGTCAAGGCGATCGGCGTGGAGCTGATGCGCACGGTGCTGACCAAATATCCCAAGCTGAAGCTGTCACTGACCGAGAGCCTGTCCGGCGCGACGCTGATGCATTTGATGATCTCCAATGTCGATCTGGCGCTGGTCTACAATCCGCCGTCGGAGAAGGAGCTGATCACGGAAGCCGTGCTGGAAGAGGAGATGTTCCTGGTCGGCATTCCAAAGCTGGTCGGCAAGAGCAAAACCCCGATCCGCTTCGAGGAGCTGAGCCGGCTGCCGCTGATCCTGCTGCGTTACGGCCTTGGCCTGTCCTCGCGCGCGCTGCTGGACGATCCGGTCCTGCTCAAGCGGCTGGAAGGCAGCGCGATCCTGCACGCCAATTCGATTACGGGCATGACCGGTGCGCTGGTGGAGGGGCTCGGCTGCACCATCGCGACAAAGCTGTTCGCGCGGGAGGAGCTCGCCGCCGGTCGCCTGGTCGCGCGCGAAGTGATCGCCCCGAAGCTCACTCGCACGCTCTATCTCTGCCGCCTGCGCAATCGCCCGATGACTTACGCGATGGAAGAGATGCGCCGGTTGATGCTGGCGCTGATCGCGGAACAGGTGCGCGCTGGGGCCTGGCAGGCGGAGCTGGTGGAGTGAGCTCACGCGCGGATAGCTTCGTTCGAAAATCTCGAACGCTCCGATCGATATGTTCGTCTGGATTTCTGGCTTCGACCGGCCAACATGGCGCGGTCCGGCAGAGCTTGCGACAAACAACCGAGATGAGCCGCCGGGAACCGCGCGCGATCGGCGCGCCACGGGGAGGCCATCATGAGCGTTGTCGGCATCGACACGGGCTTTGAGCTCGGCGCTGCACCATCCGGACCGGACGAGATCTCGCGGCGGCTCGAGGCAATGCCGGCGACGGGCTATGTCTGGCGCCTCGTCGTCCTGCTCTCGCTCGGCGGCTGTTTCGAGATCTACGATCTGTTCCTGACCGGCTACATCGCGCCGGGTCTCAGCCGCAGCGGATTGCTCTCCACGACGACAACGGCCTTCTTCGGCTTCTCCGGCATCGGCGCCTTCGTCGCCGCGACCTTTGCCGGCCTGTTCGTCGGCACCTTCTTTCTCGGCTTCCTCGCAGACCGTTTTGGCCGCCGCGCGATCTTCACCTATGCCCTGCTCGGCTACACGGCGGCGTCGGTGATCATGGCCTGCCAGACCTCTTCGGAAGGCCTGTTGCTCTGGCGCTTCCTCGCCGGGATCGGCATCGGCGTCGAGGTCATCACCATCGATGCCTACATCACCGAGCTCGTGCCGAGCCGGATGCGTGGACGCGCCTTTGCGGTGAACCAGTCGATCATGTTCATCGCCGTGCCGATCGTCGCCTTCCTCGCTTGGTGGCTAGTGCCGCTCGCGCCTTACGGCGTCGAGGGCTGGCGCTGGGTGGTGCTGATCGGCGCCGCCGCCAGCATGATCATCTGGGTGCTCAGGCTGTTCCTGCCCGAAAGCCCGCTCTGGCTGGCACGTCATGGCCGCACCGAAGAGGCGTTCCGCATCCTTGCAACGCTGGAAGCCCGAGGCGGAGGTGCAGCGCCGGGCCCCTCAGCTTCGCTGGCGCGGCCAGCAGCGCAAACAGCCGCCCGCATCAACTTCGCCGATCTGTTCCGCCCGCCCTATCTCTCGCTGGTCGTCCTGTTCATGGTGTTCAATCTCTGCCAGGCCTTCGGCTTCTACGGCTTTGCCAATTGGGTACCGACGCTGCTGGTGGAGAAGGGCATCACCGTCACCAAGAGCCTGCAATATTCCTTCATCGTCGCCTTCGCCTATCCGATCGCGCCGCTGCTGGCCGCAAGCTTCGCCGACAAATTCGAGCGCCGCTGGATCATCGCCGGCGCCTGCATCGCCATCATCGTGTTCGGCATGGCGTTCGCGCAATTGACCGAGCCTCCCCTGCTGATCGTCTGCGGCGTGCTGCTGACGGCCTGCAACACGACGATGTCCTACGCCTATCACGCCTACCAGACCGAGGTGTTCCCGACCCAGATCCGCGCGCAGGCGTCCGGCCTTGTTTATTCCATGAGCCGGCTGAGCGCGACGTTCTCCGGATTCATCGTCGCCTACATGCTGAGGGAGGCCGGCGTCACCGGCGTGTTCGGCCTGATCACCGTGGCAATGCTGATCGTGGTGATCGCGATGGCGCTGTTCGGCCCGAACGTGCGCGGCAAGGCGCTGGATACGGTGTGACCCAGGCCCCTCCTCGTCATTGCGAGCGAAGCGAAGCAATCCAGAATCCCACCGCGGAGTCAGTCTGGATTGCTTCGTCGCAAGAGCTCCTCGCAATGACGGAGGAGAAAGCCTCTCCCCCGCAACGGCGGGAAGAAGACGGAGCGTCTGCGCCTACGCCGCGAGAAAATCCTTCAACGCCGCGCCGTTGGGGACGCCGAGGCCGGAGCAGGCATCCCAGCCGGGACCGGCCTTGTACATGCCGTGAAGATCGCCGGTGATATCGTTGTTGCCGACCGTGATGTCCCGGAACACGCCATGCGCATGCGAGGCGTAGATCAGCGGATTGATGAAGCCGACCGTCTTGCCGAATTTCTTGGTCGTGGCCTCGTTGATGCGGGCGATCAGTCCGGCCATCAGCGGCGCAACTGCGCTGGTGCCGCCGATCGTGGTCATGACACCATTGAGGAAGATCTGGTAGCCGGTCGCGGGATCCGCATCGCCGGAAACGTCGGGCACGCCGCGTCCGACCGAATGCGACGGTGATTTCGGCACATGCGCGTTGGCCTGGTATTGCGGCCTGGGGAATACGATGCTGACGCCGCCGCCACCCGCGCCATCCTGCGCACCACCGTTCCAGACGCTCTCGGTGATCGTGCCATTCGAGGCCTTCAGATTGGTCCCGCCACAGGCCAGTGCAAACGGGCTCGAGGCCGGGAAATCGGCGTGCGGCTTGCCGTCCCATCCGTCGGCCATGTCAGCGGAGCCGTTGTCGCCGGACGCCACACAGACGGTAACGCCCATCGCGGCGGCATCACGGATGGCCTCGTTGAGGCCATCGACGAATTGCTGTGAGCCCGCGGGATCTTCCGGTCCGCCCCAGCTGATCGAGATCACCGAGGGTTTTCGCGCGGTGTCGTGGACGGCGGCCTTCACCGCGTCGATGAAGCCATTGGTGGTGTTGGGCGCGAAATAGACCACGATCCTGGCACCGGGCGCGATCGCGCCGGCGACCTCGATGTCGAGCACGACCTCGCCGTCGGCTTCGGAATGGCCAGGCTTGTTGGCGCCGCCATCGACGCTCGCCGGTGCGATCTGCGGCATCGGGATGCCCGCCTTCTTGAAGAAGGTTTTCAAATCCGAGGTCTTGTAGCCGGCGCCCGTGGGATGACCCTTCTGGTCGATGTCGTTGAGCTCGATGATGGCGATGCACTGCCCGGCGCCGGTCTCGCCGCCCGGGAAATCGTAGAGCTTTGCGATCTGCTTGACCGAGAAACTGCCACCCTGGCCTGCGCGCGCGGTCGCGCCCTTGGTCGACCCTTTCTTGGCCAGCTTGCGCCGGAAATGCGGCTGCGCCACCGGCCGGTTGTCCAGGCCATGCACGCCGACCACGATGCCCTCGAGCTCGGCCGGGATTTGCACGTTGCCCTTGCGCATGCGATAGGTCGCGCCGTCGTGCTTGACCTTGTTGAGCTTGACGCCGAAGGCCGCGGACATCGCCTTCACCGTGCCGGTGAGCTTCACCGTGCGGGAGGCCAGGTGCACGCTCTTGACGTTGAGCTCGTGGTGATGCGCGAATTCATCGATCTTGGCGACGTCGGCCGTATCCGCGCCCATCTGCTCCGCGAATTCGGTGCGGGAAAGCTATTCCCGCTCGCGCGGCGGTTGCGCGCCGAGCGCCATCACCTGCTCATCGTCGGCGCGCTTGGCGCGCAGGCGAACGCTGATCTCGATTTCCTGCTTGGGATCGGCCGCGCCGACGAGCTTGGCTCCCTTCGGCAATTTCCGGGCGCTGTTCACCAACGCGACTTTCTTGGTCGAGCTTGCCATGACTTCCTCCGTTTGTGATTGGAAGGCGGATTGTCGCTTCTCAACTATAGGTGTAATCTCAGCGGCGGATTGGTGCAGGCAATTGATCGATTTTTTCAAAAGAAGTCTTGTTTCGCAGAGTAAAGCTTCGCTGCTCCAAATCGGCACGAAATCGGTCAATAGTCCGGACCATTCGATGCCTACATTTTCGATCTAAGATTGCAACCGTCGTCTGGCTTGGCCGACCAGTGAAGGACGTTTGCCGACAACAGATGCTTGTCAAAAGCAATTGGCGGAGATCGCGTGATGCCTGCTGACCGCAAATGGGTTGAGAAAAATCTCGGATTCGATCCAATCACCACGCCGCCGCCGCGCCAGACCTTCGTGGTCAAGCGCATCGCGGATGCCGCCGTGAAGAAGACCGCGAAGGTCGTGCCAGAAGACTTTCAGCGCGAGATCATCGATTTCGATTCCGAATCGACCGAAGGCCGCGCGTTCATGGCCTTCTCGACCGCGACCGGGCTGTCGCGCTTCACCGACATTTCCTGGCCCAAGGGGCTTGCGCCGCAAACCGGACCGAAGCCCGCAGGCAACGGCAAGGGCCCGCTGCCGCGCGCCGATGTGCTGGTCGTGACCTGGACCGTTGACGAGGGCCACGCGCTCAGCCGCGTGCTGACGCCGGGCAAGGACTCGCACAACGACTACGTGCCCTACACCCACAACTACGCGACCGTCTCGAAGAAGATGCGCAACGGCTGCCCAGCCAAGGAGCTCAAGCGGCTCGGCGCCTTCTGGACCACGACGATCGGCAAGAAGAAGGTCGTGGTGTTCAAATCCGATTCGCACATGTCGCAGGACGGCCCGCAGCTGCCGAACATCGACGTCTGGCGCCAGATCATCACCGAGGTCCGCGCTCGTAATCACGACGGGCACCGCCGGTGGCATCGGCAAGCAGGTCGAGGTCGGCGACGTCATCGTCAGCCCGATCGTGCGCTTCGACTGCATCTCGAAGTTCAAGAGACAGCCCTTTGGGCAGGCGCATTTCTCCAGCAAGCCGGCGGTGAAGAAGAAGTTCGCGCAGGCCAAGATGCTGTTCAGGGCCAATGCCGGGCAACTGCCGAAGACAAACACAAGGCTCCCAAAATCTTCGTCGTCGCGCCGAGCGGCCTGTCATCCTCCGTGGTGACCACCGATTTCTTTGGCTTCGACACCTCGGACAATCATTTCAAGCTTCAGGGGCTCGGCGACGTCTCAGAGATGGGCGATGCCATTCTCGGCCTCGTCGCCCAGCAGATGGGTGTCAAGGCGCCGCGCTGGCTTGCGATCCGCAACGTCTCCGACCCCAGATCAAGGCCGAGGGCACGCTGAAGCAGCAGGAACAGGTCGCTGCCCAGATCTACAAGGGGTTCGGCCGCTGGAGCACGGTCTGCAGCGCCATCACCTGCTGGGCGAGCATTGTGGCCGAGCGTTAGGGCATGATCTGGAAAGAAAAATGTGACGCGGTTTTCCGACAAGATCATGCCCAAAGCATAAAGCCGCGGCCGCCAGCGGGTCAGCCTCCCTTGCCGAAGCCGCCTGGTGTGTCTACCTCTCGCGGGTGGTTTCGTGAGAGGGTTCCCATGCTGGATGCCGCCGTGAAGGCGCTGTCGCAAATGATGTCGCCGCCGATGCGCTCGATCCTGTGGCGATCGATCGGGCTTGCGCTGGTGCTGATCGTCGTGCTGGCGATCGGGTTGCAGCGGCTGCTGAGCTGGTTCGCGACCTATGGCGAGGTCTGGCTGGAGGGCCTGCTCGGGCCGAGCTGGCACTCGTCCCTGGAGGTGCTGGCCTGGATCATCTCGATTGCGGCCGGCCTCGGCGTCGTGTTCGGCAGCGTGTTCCTGATGCCCGCAATCACCTCGCTGGTAGCGAGCTTCTTCGTCGACGACGTCGCCGACGTCGTCGAACGCGAATATTATCCGGCGGAGCGGCCGGGCACGGCACTGCCGTTCAGCCAAGCGATCTTCGAGGGCATCAAAACCGCGCTGCTGACCATATTGGTCTATCTCGTCGCGTTGCCGCTGGTGTTTCTGGCCGGCGCCGGTTTCCTGATCTTCTTCCTCGCCGCCGCCTGGCTATTGGGCCGCGAATATTTCGAGCTCGCCGCGATGCGCTTCCGCTCGCCGGAGGACGCCAAGGCAATGCGGCGCGACAATGCCGCGACGATCTTCACCGCGGGCCTGTTCATTGCGGCCTTCGTCTCGATCCCGATCGTCAATTTGGCGACGCCGATCTTCGGCATGGCCTTCATGGTTCACATGCACAAGCGGCTATCGGGATCGCGGCCCGAGTTGATCGAGCCGGCGCGGCAGATGCGGTGACGTTTCCTAAGTCACCCGCACCCCGCATTTTCTCAGCAGCATCTTGGCGAAGCCGAACGGCGCCGGGGTGAACGGTCCCGGTGGCGCGCGGGTGATCAGGGCGATGAAGCCGAGCGCGGCCATCGCCAACCAGAAACAGAGCCAGAAGCCATCGATATAAGCGAGCACGTTGGCCTCGCGCCGCACGAAACTCGCAAGCGTGCCGACCGCCCGCGCCTGCGCCGAGCCGGCGCCATGAGCGGCGAAGTGATCGGCGAGCTGTTTCAGCGCGCGCACCACATTGGCGTCGCCGACTTCGAGGTTCTGGCCGAGATAGAAGGAATGGACCTGCTCGCGGACGCGCAGCCACGTTCCCATCAGCGCCACGCCGATCTCGGCGCCGCCAAGCCGCATGATCTGGATATAGGCGGCAAACGACGTCGCGCGGCTCGGATCGGAATTGGACAGCGCGATGATGATGAGCGGCAACAGCGTGGTCGACTGGCCGACCGCCTGCAGCAGGACGATGCCGACAAAATCCTCGCGCGCCCAGTCATGGGTGAGCTGGGTGCCCCAGAGATTGGCGGCCGCGAAGCAGGCAAATCCCACCACCGTCACCGCGCGCGCATCGAAATAGCGGAGTAGCCGGATCGAAACAGGCACCAGCACGAACATCGGCAGCGCGCCATAGGTGAGCAGCAGCAGCCCGCTCTGCTCCGGCCTCAGCAGAACGACGTTACCGAGGAAGTTCGGCACCAGCGACGAGTTGGAGAGCGAGGTCAGCGTGTAGAGCAGGATTGCCACCAGCGACAGCCCGATGTTGCGCGAGAACAGCACGTTCACATGCGCCCAGGGCTGCGGCACCAGCGACTCGTTGATCAGGAATGCGACAAACAGCACACCGCCGCCGGCCAGCAGCGCCATCACGGTGCCGGAGCCGAGCCAGTCCAGACGATTGCCCTGGTCGAGGCCGGCATAAATCATGCCGACTCCCGCGCCGAGCAGCAGCATGCCGCCCCAATCGGCCTCGCGCAGCAGCGCGCGATTGACCGGCTCGCTCGGCGTTCCCAGATAGACCATCAGGCCCATCAGCGGCGCGATCACGACGCTCTGCCAATACAGCCATTGCCAGCCGAGATGATCGACGTAGAAGCCGACCAGTGAGGTCGAGCTGTCCAATGCAAAGCCGACGCGGATCGAATAGAGCGCGATCGCCGGCAGCCACCAGCGGATCGGCAGATTGCGGAACACGATCATCAGCGTGGCCGGCACGAAGGTGCCGAGCAGCAGGCCATGCACGACGCTGAGCGCGATCAGCGTCGGATAGTCGCGCACGAAGGGAACGATCAGCGAGACGATTGCATAGACGAGGCTCGGAATGCCGAGCACGCGGCGCAAGCCGAACACGGTCGCAAGCCACGCCACGGCCGGCGCGATAAAAATCTGCGAGCCGATGCCGGCGGTGGAGAGCCAGGCGCCTTCATCGAAGCTGAGTCCGAACGCACCCCGTAGATCGGGCAGGCCGACCGTGGTCAGCCGGCTGTCGAAATTGGCGAGGAATGAGCCGAGCAGCACGGCGGCGACCGCAAACAGCGGCTGCGCCGCGACGCCACCGCGCGAGACGGGTCCGTGGCCGGCATCGTCATTTTCCGCCATCTGCGCCCTTTGTGTCGATCCTGGTGACGACCGACATGCCCGGCACGAGCCGCGCCAACAGCGGCTGGTTGTCGTCGAGCTGGATGCGCACGGGAATGCGCTGCACGACCTTGGTGAAATTGCCGGTCGCATTGTCAGGCGGCAGCAGCGCGACCTGCGCGCCGGTCGCGGGCGCGATGCGCTCGACCCTGCCGCGCAGCCTTTCGCGCGGAAAACTGTCGACGGTGATCTCGACCGGCTGACCCGGCGCGACGTGCGTGAGCTGGGTCTCCTTGTAGTTCGCGATCACATAGACCTTCGGCAGCGGCACCACGTTGATGAGGTTGGTGCCGATATTGACGTAATCGCCGGGCTGCACCTGGCGCTCGCCGACGACGCCGTCGAACGGCGCCGTGATTTGGGTGTAGCCGAGCTTGAGCTTGGCGCTCGCCAGCGTCGCCTTGGTGGCGTCGAGATCGGCGGCGCGCTGCTTCTTGGTGCCCTGCAGGACCTCGAGCTGATGCTGCTGGGCAGCGATCACGGCGCGGCTCGCGCGCACGTCGGCCTGCGCCTTGGCAAGGCCCGCGACCGCCTGCTCGAGTCGCTGCCGCGTGCCGGCTTCGGTCTGCGTCAGCGATTGCTGGCGCTCCTGCTCCTGCTTGGCCTCGACCTCCAGTGCTTCGGCCGACAGCCGCGAGGCCTCGGCCTGCGCGATGGTCGCATATTGCAGCTCGATCTGGTTGGCCAGATTATCGAGCACGGCTTGCGCGGCGGCGACCGCCGCCTCGGACTGCGCGACCTGAGCCTCGTAATCGGCGGGATCGATCTGGATCAGGAGATCGCCGGCCTTGACGCGCTGGAAGTCGGTCACCGCGACAGTCAGCACCTCGCCGGAGACGCGGCTCGCAAGCCGTGTCAGCTCGGCACGGACATAGGCGTCGTTGGTGGTCTGGACCACGGCATTGCCGACCCATTCATCAAAACGGAGCGTGGCCAGCGCGACGAAGGCGAGCGCGACGATCACGGCAAACAGCGGGATCGCGAGCCGGCTCCAGAGCGAGCTCGCCGGCCGCTGCGTCGGCTTGGGCGGCGGGGCCGGTGTGGCTGCGGGCGGTGGCGACGAAATTTGTTCCTGCTGACTCACGATAGGCCCCCAAAACGCTCCGCTCTCACCCCTGTCGTTCCGGGATGGTCCGAAGGACCAGACCCGGAACCTCGAGATTCTCAGGTGCGCAACTGCGCACCATAGTTCGCCTCTTCGAGGCGCCCCGGAATGACGGACATTGCCATCACACCGTCTTCTCCGGCCATCGGCAGAGATCGTTGATCAGGCAAACCTCGCAGCGCGGCTTGCGCGCGAGGCAAGTATAGCGGCCGTGCAAGATCAGCCAATGATGGGCGTGCAGCATGAATTCGGCCGGGATCACCTTTTCGAGACCAAGCTCCACTTCGAGCGGCGTCTTGCCGGGTGCGAGCCCGGTGCGATTGCCGACGCGGAACACGTGCGTGTCGACCGCCATGGTGTGCTCCCCGAAAGCCATGTTGAGCACGACGTTGGCGGTCTTGCGTCCCGCGCCCGGCAGCGACTCGATCTCGGCACGCGTGCGCGGCACCTCGCCGCCGAAATCGCTGAGCACTTTGGCCGACAGCGCGATCACGTTCTTGGCCTTGGCGCGGTAGAGACCGATGGTCTTGATGTACTCGCGCAAGCGTTCTTCGCCGAGGTCGAGCATCTTCTGCGGCGTATCGGCGATCTCGAACAATGCGCGCGTCGCCTTGTTGACGCCGGCATCGGTTGCCTGTGCCGACAGCACCACGGCGACCAGCAGCGTGAAGGGATTGAGGTGTTCGAGCTCGCCCTTCGGCTGGGGATTGGCTTTGCGGAAACGGCTGAAGACTTCGTGGATCTCAGCGGGGGTCCAAGGTTTTATGGTCTTGGGTGATTTCTTGGCCGGCGCCGATTTCTTAGCGGAAGGCTTTGCCGTGGCCGCCTTTGCCTTTTTCTTCGGCATCGCCGCTTTGCGCGGGGCCGGCTTGCGGGTGATTTTCGCCATGATCGGGATATACTGAGGGACGATGAGCACAGGCAATGAAATTGAGCGCCAAGATTGCGAAGGTCATGCAGAGCAGCAGATCTTCTCCGCGCTGCTGACGCCGCACCGCTCGCTGAACCGCACCGGCTTCCTTGCCGTGATGCTGTTCCTGAGCGTCGTCAGTTTCGTCACCGGAATTGTCTTCCTGATGAAGGGCGCCTGGCCGGTGCTCGGCTTTTTTGGCCTCGACGTTCTCGTCGTCTGGTGGGCTTTCAAGGCCAATTTCCGCACCGCGCGGGCGCGCGAGGAGATCACGGTCACGACGTCCGAGTTGCGCGTGCGGCGCGTCAGCCATCGCGGCCAGGTCGCCGAATGGACCTTCAATCCGCTCTGGGTCCGCCTCGACATGGAAGTCGACGAGGATTTTGGCATCGATCATCTCTATTTAATTTCGCGCGGCCATCAGATCCAGATCGCAAGGTTCCTCGGACCGGAGGAAAAGTCTAGCTTTCACAAAGGGTTGGTTGAGGCCCTAAACGCCGCCAAGCGCGGCCCGACCTACAATCCGGTGACCTGAGCCCAGTCAGAAATCGGGTGGTTTCACACCCCTGCCGCGCCTACATTTCCGATCATGATGACACTCGCCATACATGACCAGCGCCTGGCCAGGCCGGGCCACCAGAACGCCGCGCTGCGCGATTATGATTCCGTGCGCCGGGCAATCGCTTTCATCTCGGAAAAGTGGCGCGCGCAGCCGACCATCGAGGCGATGGCGGATGCGGCCGGCGTCACGCCGGATGAGCTGCACCACCTGTTCCGCCGCTGGGCCTCGATCACGCCGAAGGCCTTTATGCAGGCACTGACGCTTGACCACGCCAAGGGTCTGCTGCGGGACTCCGCCAGCATCCTCGACGCGGCGCTCGACTCCGGCCTCTCGGGCCCGGGCCGGCTGCACGATCTCTTCGTCACCCATGAAGCGATGTCACCGGGCGAGTGGAAGAACGGCGGCGCGGGCTTGACCTTGCGCTACGGCTTCCATCCCTCGCCGTTCGGCACCGCGATCGTGATCGCGACCGATCGCGGTCTCTCGGGGCTTGCCTTCGCCGATCCCGGCGAAGAGAAGGCCGCGCTGGCCGACATGACGCGGCGCTGGCCGAAGGCCACGTACGTCGAGGATCACGAAGGCACCGCGCCGCTGGCGCAGCGCATCTTCGACACAAAGCTGTGGCGGCCGGACCAGCCGTTGCGGGTGGTGATGATCGGCACCGATTTCGAGGTGCGGGTGTGGGAGACGCTGTTGAAGATCCCGATGGGACGCGCGGTGTCCTATTCCGACATCGCCTGCAACATCAACAATCCGAAGGCCTCGCGCGCGGTCGGCGCAGCCGTCGGCAAGAACCCGGTCTCCTTCGTCGTGCCCTGCCACCGCGCACTCGGCAAGAGCGGCACGCTCACCGGCTATCACTGGGGCATCACCCGCAAGCAGGCGATGCTGGGCTGGGAAGCCGGGCAGCTGGGGGTGCAGTAAGGACCTCTGCAGTAGGGTGGGCAAAGGCGTAAAGCGCCGTGCCCACCATCTTTCTAAACCGCTGACGCTTGGTGGGCACGCTTCGCCTTGCCCACCTACAGCTCCGCCCTTGCGGCGAAAACCTAGCCCGCCAGATCCAGCTTCGACGCCACGGTCGAATCCGCGTTGAGCCGATAGATGATCGGCACGCCGGTGGCGAGCTCGCGCTTCAAAATGCCTTCGGGCGACAGCTTTTCCAGCACCATGATCAGCGCGCGCAGCGAGTTGCCGTGAGCGGCGACAAGCGTGCGTTTGCCGTTGAGCACGCCAGGCAGAATCTCCTGAACGTAATACGGCAGCGCCCGCGCCAGCGTGTCCTTCAGGCTTTCGCCGCCGGGCGGCGGCACGTCGTAGGAGCGGCGCCAGATCAGCACCTGGTCCTCGCCCCATTTCTTGCGCGCGTCGTCCTTGTTGAGGCCGGAGAGATCGCCATAGTCGCGCTCGTTCAGGGCGAGGTCCTTCGATGTCGGCAGGCCCTTCTGGCCGAGCTCGCCAAGAATGATGTCGAGCGTGTGCTGCGCGCGCGTGAGCACCGAGGTGTAGGCGACGTCGAACACGAGGCCCTGTGCCTTCAGCTTGTGGCCGGCTTCCGAGGCTTCCTTCACGCCGAGCTCGGTGAGATCAGGATCCTTCCAGCCCGTGAACAGGTTCTTCAGATTCCAGTCGCTCTGGCCGTGCCGCACCAGCACGAGAAGACGTTCGCTCATTGACTAATTCCGTTGCTTGCTTGGTTCAGATGTCAGTGAGGCCGAGCACGTCGGCCATGGAGTAATGCCCCGGCTTCCTGCCGTGTGCCCACAGCGCCGCCTTCAGCGCGCCGTGCGCGAACAGCATGCGGTCCTCGGCGAGATGTGACAGCGTCAGGCGCTCGAACGGGCCGAGGAAGGTCACGCTGTGCTCCCCGGCAACGGTGCCGCCGCGCAAGGACGCAAAGCCGATCGCGCCCGGCTTGCGCGCGCCGGTGATGCCGTCGCGGCCACGTTCCGCATTGCCCTCGAGCGAGATTCCACGACCGGCCGCGGCAGCCTGGCCCAGCATCAGCGCGGTACCGGAGGGCGCATCGACCTTCATGCGGTGATGGGTTTCGACGATCTCGATGTCGAAATTCTCGTCAAGCGCCTTGGCGACGCGCTTGACCACCGCGGCAAGCAGATTGACGCCCAGGCTCATATTGCCTGATTGCACGACGACGGCGCGATTGGTGACGCTCTTGATCACGGCGTTATCGGAGGCCGACAGGCCAGTGGTGCCGACGACGTGCACGATGCCACGCTCGGCCGCGATCGCGACGTTGGCGATGGTCGCGGCCGGCACGGTGAAATCGAGGATGCCATCGGCCTCTTTCGACATCGCCCAGAGGTCAGCGGACACCTTGATGCCATTGGCCGGGAGGCCTGCGAGCACGCCGGCATCCTTGCCGAGCAGCTCCGAGCCCGGCGCCTCCAGGGCGCCCGCCAGCACCGCGCCCTTGCTGTCGGCAATCGCCCGCGTCAGGGCACGGCCCATCCGGCCGCCGGCTCCAGCAACAATCAAGCGCATGTCTGACATGATGTGATCCTCTCAGCGCCGTTGTAGCGGCGGGATGCAGTTCCAGCAACCGAGGGAGAATGCGCACCATCGTCATTCCGGGGCGCCCGGAGGGCGAACCCGGAATCTCGAGATTCCGGGTCTGGTCCTTCGGACCATCCCGGAATGACGATGCGCCTCAACCGTCCGACGGCTGCGGGCCGTCATAGCCCTCGATGATGATGAGGTCGGCGATGGAGTGCGGCTGGCGCACCTTGATGTTGGCCTGGTATTCCGGCGAGTTGTAGCAGGCGATTGCGGCCTCGTAGTTCGGGAATTCGATCACGACGTTGCGGGTGCGGCTGGCGCCCTCGACAGTGGTGAACTTGCCGGCGCGGACGACGAAGCGGCCGCCCCATTTCTTGAAGATGGGACCGTTGGCGACGGCGTAGGGCTTGTAGCCCTCGTCATTGCTTACGTCGACGCGCCCGATCCAGTAGCCTTTTGCCATTGTTCTTCTCCCTTTTTGATTAGCTTGATCAGCCGAGCGCCCGCGCGATCTCGGCCTGGATGGCTTCAGCGATCGCCTTGGGGTCAGTGGCTTCCACCACTGGCCGCCCGACGACGAGATAGTCCGCGCCTGCGGCAATCGCGCGACCGGGCGTCATGATGCGCTTCTGGTCGCCGGTTGCCGAACCCGCCGGGCGAATGCCGGGCGTGACGAGATGCATCTGGTGACCGACGACCTTGCGCAAGGCTCCGACTTCCTCAGGCGAGGACACCAGTCCGTCGATGCCAAGCACCTGCGCCTGCTGCGCGCGCGCTTCGACGAGCTCGGAGACGCCAAGCCGGTAGCCGGCCGCATGCAGATCGTCCTCGTTGTACGAGGTCAGCACCGTGACGGCGAGGATCTTCAGCTTCGAGCTGCCGCGGCCTTCGACGGCGCCCTTCATGGTCTGCGGATAGGCGTGCACGGTCAGAAAGGTCGCACCCAACTTGGTGATGCTCTCGACGCCCTGCGTGACGGTGTTGCCGATGTCGTGCAGCTTGAGATCGAGAAAGACCTTCTTGCCCTTGTCGGCAAGCCTGGCGACCAGCGGCAATCCGCCGGCATAAGCGAGGCGGTAGCCGATCTTGTAGAAGCTGACGCTGTCGCCAAGCCTTGCGATCATCGCCTCCGCGGCATCGACGCTGGGCAAATCGAGCGCAACGATCAGGCGGTCCTTCGGGGCGATTTCGGCTGGCGTCATGTCACCTCACATCATGCGTTGGGAAATGTCGATCAAGTGCTGCACCATCTCCTTGATGGCGTCGATATCGCCCTGGTTCCTGAGCCTGTCCATATCGTCATAGGCCTGGTCGGCAAAGGCGAGGGACAGCTGGCTGGCAATCACATTGGCGTGGCAGGAGGTCAGGATCAGCCGCAACGCCTGCAGCGCGCGGGCGGCGCCGAGCCGGCTCTGCGAAGCACCGGCGAGTGCGAAGGCGCGGTTGCGGAAGACGTCGCCCCGCGCCTCGTGCAGCTCATGCACGCGGCTGACCCAGTCGATCGCGTTCTTCAGCAGCGGTGGCACCGAGGCGTTGTATTCGGGCGAGACGATCAGCACGCCATGATGCGCGCCGATCATGCGCTTGAGATTGATCGCGTGCTTGGGCACGCCGGACTTGGCCTGGAGATCGCCGTCATAGATCGGCAGCGGAAAATCGGCGAGCGAGATGCGGGTGACGTCGACGCCGGCCTGGGCGAATTCATAGGCGGCGACCGCGGCCAGCTTCGCGTTGTGCGAGCCGGTGCGCAGCGAGCCGGGAATGACCAGGATTTTCGGGGCTGACATCCAATCCAATACGTTCGGCGAAACGAGCCCGCCGCGCATGAGAGGAAGCCGGCGGAATTAGTCCTTGCGATACACCCAGACGCGGGCCGGCGGAAGGTTCATCCAGATCCGTTCCGAGGCCTCTGTGGACACGCCGGGCAGCGATTTCGGGATCGGCGGCACCACCGCATAGGTGAATTGGACGAAGGGCGCACCGGGCGCGAGCGCCGTGAAGGCGTCACGAATGAGCCGAAGGCGCGTCAGCATCGGTTTTGTGACCAGCGGAAGGCCGGACACGACGGCGGAGGCGGGCGCGCTCAGGACGTTCCAGAGCGTGTCGCGCAGGCGATAGGCATCGCCCTGCACCACCTTGGCGTGCGGATAGCGGTCGCGCAAAAGCGCGCAGAAGCCGGGATTGTACTCAACGAGGACGAGGCGCTTCTGGTCGACGCCACGCTCCACCAGCGCCGAGGTGATGGCGCCGGTGCCGGGCCCAAGCTCGACCACCGGAGCATCCGAATCGACGTCGACGTAATGAGCCATGGTTCGGGCGAGCAGCTTGCCCGACGGCATCACCGCGCCCATGTGGAGTGGCTTTTCGATCCACGATCTGAGAAAGCGCACCTCGTCATCAAGACGGGGCTTCTTCAACGCACGCGCGGACGACGGCAATGGCATGTCTGGACCGGACGGGACCGCAGGAACGCGGTGTGTCAGAAAATAGTCATAAAGAGGTATAGGCCGGAAGCGGTACGGTCAAGACGAGTCAGTTCGCCCGATTACTGAATAGATCCTTGACCTTGGCGAAGAAGCCAACGGATTCCGGCTGGGTATTGCCCGAGGAGAGCTTTTCGAACTCGGCAAGCAATTCCTGCTGCTTTTTGGTGAGGTTTTGCGGGGTTTCGACCGCGACCTGGACGTACATGTCGCCCATCTGGCGTGAGCGCAGCACCGGCATGCCTTTTGATGCAATGCGGAATCGGCGGCCCGACTGGGTCCCAGCGGGGACCTTCACCTTGGTCTTGCCCTTGTCGATGGTGGGTACCTCGAATTCGCCGCCAAGGGCGGCCGTCACCATCGAGATCGGCACCCGGCAATGCAGATCGGCGCCGTCGCGCTGGAACAGCTGGTGCTGGGCCAGCGACAGGAAGATGTAGAGGTCGCCGGGTGGGCCGCCACGGACCCCGGCCTCGCCTTCGCCGGCGAGCCTGATCCTGGTGCCGTCCTCGACGCCTTGGGGAATGTTGACCGACAGATTCCGCTCGCGGGTGACGCGGCCCTGGCCCGAGCAGGACGGGCAGGCGTCCTCGATCATCTGGCCGCGGCCCTGGCAGCCGGGGCAGGTGCGCTCGAGGGTGAAGAAGCCCTGCGACTGCCGCACGCGGCCGGCGCCTCCGCAGGTCGAGCAGGTCTTGGGCTTGGTGCCGGCCTTGGCGCCGATGCCCGAGCAGGCCTCGCAGGTGACCGAGACCGGAATCTCGATCTGCGCGGTCTTGCCGCCAAAGGCTTCCTCGAGAGTGATTTCCATGTTGTAGCGCAAATCGGCGCCACGCTCGCGGCCGCCACGGCCGCGCTGTCCGGCCATGCCGAACAAATCCTCGAAGATATCGGAGAAAGAGGAGGCGAAGCCCGCGCCGAAACCGGCGCCGCCGCCAGGACCGCCCTGCTCGAAAGCCGCATGGCCGAAGCGGTCATAGGCCGCGCGCTTGTCCTTGTCTTTCAGGACCTCGTAGGCCTCGTTGATTTCCTTGAACTTGACCTCGCTGGTGTCGTCCCCCGGATTGCGGTCGGGGTGAAACTTCATCGCCAGCTTGCGGAACGACGACTTCAGGACGGACTCGTCAGCGTCTCGTCCAACTTCGAGGGTTTCGTAATAGCAGCGCTTGGTGGACGTGGACATGTCGGACTCGGTCTATCCAATCGCGATTTCAAGTCGGAGCGAAACAACGTCGCCACGCGACGATATAGGCAGCCTTCCGCGTTACGGCAGAGGGCTGCATGGCAGCGTTGAGCATAGCTATAGGGAATTGATCGATCGTAACGGGCAAACCGCCCGTCGAGCCCGACACGAAAGCCTCCCCCTTGAAGGGGGAGGCCTTGAGAGCGTGTGGGGTCCAAGCCGTCCGCATCATGACCCTCTCGGGCTTATGCAGACTTCTTGTTGTTCTTGTCGTCGTCGACTTCGGTGAATTCCGCATCGACGACGTCGTCCTTGGCCGCATCCCTTTTGGCGTCGGCCTCGGCCTGCTGCGTGTACATGGCTTCGCCGAGCTTCATCGAAGCCTGGGCCAGCGTGTTGGTCTTGGCCTTGATCGCCTCGGCATCGCTGCCCTTCAGCGCTTCCTTGAGGTCGCTGACGGCATCCTCGATGGCGCGGCGCTCGGTCTCGCCGACCTTCGAACCATGCTCGGCCAGCGCCTTCTCGGTGGAATGCACCAGCGCATCGGCGTGGTTCTTGGCGTCGACCGCCTCGCGGCGCTGCTTGTCGGCCGCGGCATTGGCCTCGGCGTCCTTGACCATCTTGTCGATGTCGGCTTCCGACAGACCGCCGGAGGCCTGGATGCGGATCTGCTGTTCCTTCGCAGTCGCCTTGTCCTTGGCCGAGACGTTGACGATGCCGTTGGCGTCGATGTCGAAGGTCACCTCGATCTGCGGCATGCCGCGCGGGGCCGGCGGAATGCCCATCAGGTCGAACTGTCCGAGCATCTTGTTGTCGGCCGCCATTTCACGTTCGCCCTGGAAGACGCGGATGGTGACTGCGTTCTGGTTGTCCTCGGCGGTCGAGAATACCTGGCTCTTCTTGGTCGGGATCGTGGTGTTGCGGTCGATGATGCGGGTGAACACGCCGCCCAGCGTCTCGATGCCCAGCGACAGCGGGGTCACGTCGAGCAGCAGCACGTCCTTGACGTCGCCCTGGAGCACGCCGGCCTGGATCGCGGCACCGATCGCCACGACTTCGTCCGGGTTGACGCCCTTGTGCGGCTCCTTGCCGAACAGCTGCTTTACGACTTCCTGGACCTTCGGCATGCGGGACATGCCGCCGACCAGCACGACTTCGCCGATCTCACCGGCGGTGACGCCGGCATCCTTCAGCGCCTTGCGGCAGGGCTCGACGGTCTTCTGGACGAGGTCGTCGACCAGCGCTTCGAACTTGGCGCGGGTGAGCTTCATCGTCAGATGCTTCGGGCCGGTCTGGTCCGCGGTGATGAAGGGCAGGTTGATCTCTGTCTGCGTCGTCGACGACAGCTCGATCTTGGCCTTTTCAGCGGCTTCCTTCAGGCGCTGCAACGCGAGCTTGTCGTTGCGCAGGTTGATGCCCTGCTCCTTCTGGAACTCGTCGGCCAGATAGCCCACGAGGCGCATGTCGAAGTCTTCGCCGCCGAGGAAGGTGTCGCCGTTGGTCGACTTCACCTCGAACACGCCGTCGCCGATTTCAAGAATGGAAATATCGAACGTGCCGCCGCCGAGATCGTACACGGCGATCGTGCCGGCCTTGGTCTTGTCCAGACCATAGGCGAGCGCCGCCGCGGTCGGCTCGTTGATGATGCGCAGCACTTCAAGGCCAGCGATCTTGCCGGCATCCTTGGTGGCCTGGCGCTGGGCGTCGTTGAAGTAAGCGGGAACGGTGATGACCGCCTGGTCGACCTTCTGGCCGAGATGGGCTTCCGCGGTCTCCTTCATCTTCTGCAAGATGAACGCCGAGACCTGCGAGGGCGAGTAGGTCTGGCCGTCGGCCTCGACCCAGGCGTCGCCGTTGGAAGCCTTCACGATCTTGTACGGAACGAGCTTCTTGTCCTTCTCGACCATCGGGTCGTCGTAGCGGCGGCCGATGAGGCGCTTCACTGCGAAGAACGTACGCTCTGGATTGGTCACGGCCTGGCGCTTGGCAGGCTGGCCGACGAGGCGCTCACCGTCGTCCGTCACGGCGACGATCGAAGGCGTCGTGCGCATGCCTTCGGAATTCTCGATAACTTTGGCGTTCTTTCCATCCATCACGGCGACGCACGAATTCGTGGTGCCGAGGTCGATCCCAATGACCTTTCCCATGGTCCTGATATCCTTGTTTTTGCGGCAGGTTGGCTAGGCCCAGAAGGCACCCGAACCGAACCCCCTAAGATCAAACATCCGCGATATTGCGATGATTGAGGCTCATATAGGAGGGGGGGAGGGGGCCGCAAGGACCGAACGCAAGTTTCGGCCGTGAAAACATTGGGTTTTGGAAGATCATATCCGGGCTTCGCCGCCCTTGCGGGTGAGGAATTATTAACAGGTTCAGGCTTCAGCCGGGCCCGCCACCGTGATTGACCCCGCCCTGTTACCGGCGCGCCAAACCCGCTAAAAGGCGGGCGGCCGGATCGCCGCCGCAAGGCTGCTTCGCGCGACAAAGCGGCCCGGTGGCCGACCATCGAACGGCCTCAATGTGAACCAATCAGAGTGCCCATGAAGCTGACCCGCCCCCTCGCCGCGCTCGCCCTCCTCGTTGCCTCGGCAACTCCGGCGCTTGCTGCCGATGCCGTCTACCCGCCCGGCTTACGTCTCGGCATGGTGCCGCTGGTCGGGCTGAACACGGCCAAGACCTTTCCGGGCTTCGAGAGCGAGGACGGCAGCGTCAAGGTGCTGATCACCGAGCTGCCGCCGGCGGCTTATGGCGAGGTCGTGGGCGCCCTCAATGCCAATCCGGCCGGCAACAACGGCGTCAAGCCGGACAAGATCGAGACACAAGCGGGCCTTGCCTATTTCACCACCGAGAGTGGCAAGGCCGGCACGACCCTGGTGAAGCGCTATTCGATGATCGTGCCGGGCACCGGCTTTTCCGGCTACGTGGCGGTGCAGGTGCCCGAGAACGCGTCGAAGATCTACACCGACGACGCGGTGCGGCAGATGTTTGCGACCGCCGTGACCCGCAAGGAGGTGTCGGCTGACGAGCAGATCGGGCTGATGCCGTTCAAGATCACCGATCTCGCCGGCTTCAAGGACATCCGTACGCTGGTGCCGGGCTCGAGCCTCATCCTGGCCGACGGCAGCGAGAGCTCAGGCTATGAATCGAAGCCGTTCATCATCCTCGGCCTGATCGGCGCCACCCCGCAGCAGGCCGACGACCGCGCCCGCTTCGCCCAGGAAGCCGCGCTCCAGATCCCCGGCGTGCGCGAGTCCCGCGTCACCATGTCCGAGCCGATCCGCATCAACGGCCAGCCGGGCTTCGAGACCCGGATCGACGGCATCAGCGGCAAGGACAAGACCCCGGTGACCGTGGTGCAGTGGATCCGCTTCGCGCCCGGCGGCGCTTCGCTCCGCATCATCGCCAGCGCGCCGCGCGATCAATGGTCGGACGCCTTCACCCGCTTCCGCGCCGTGCGCGACGGCATCCAGCCGAAGGGTTAGGCGCCAGCCTTCCGACACACCCGGTGTCGTCCCGGCGAAGGCCGGGAGCCATAACCACAGGGAGCGGTTTGGCGCGAGCTGGTAACCCGGAGTCTTCGTAAAACTATTGCTGCGGCGTATGGGTCCCGGCCTTCGCCGGGACGACGATGTCGGTCAGTAGCCCAAGCGCTCATCAAAACCGGCTGCATTTTCGGGCTTCTGTTCGTACACGAACGGAATTAGGCTCCCCTCCATTGGATCAACTTTGAGATCATCCTGGAGGGAGGCGGACAATGCTTGATCGACGACAAATCTTGGCGGCGCTGGGGACCACGGCGCTCGCGAGCCTCGCTCCAACCGCACTTTTCGCAGCGGCCACGATCAAGCCGGATGACACCTCCGCGCTGCTCGTGATCGACGTGCAGAACTGCTTCCTGCCGGGCGGCAGCCTCGCGGTGAAGGAAGGCGAGCAGGTCGTGCCTGTCATCAACAGAATCGCGAAAGCGTTTTCGAACGTGGTGATGACGCAGGACTGGCACACGCCCGGCCACGTCTCGTTCGCGTCAGTGCATTCCGGCAAGAAGCCGTTCGAGACCATCGACCTGCCCTATGGCAAGCAGGTGCTGTGGCCCGACCATTGCGTGCAAGGCACTGACGGCGCCTCGCTGTCGAAGGACCTCTCGATCCCGCAGGCCGAGCTGATCATCCGCAAGGGCTTTCACAAGGACGTCGACAGCTATTCGGCGTTCCTCGAAGCCGACGGCAAGACCTCGACCGGACTTGCCGGCTACCTCAAGGGCCGCAAGATCAAGCGCGTCTTCGTTGCGGGTCTCGCGACGGATTTCTGCGTCGCCTGGACCGCACTCGATGCGCGCAAGGCGGGTTTTGAGGTCTATGTCGTGGAAGACGCCTGCCGCGGCATCGACAATCAGGGCTCGCTCGCCAAGGCCTGGGCCGACATGGCCAAGGCCGGCGTGAAGCGGATCCAGTCTGCGGATATCACGGCGAGCGCGTAAGGTTTTCGCGCAGTCATTCCGGGACGGTCCGAAGGACCGGACCCGGAATGACATCTCAATTGCAGAACGCGGCTGACGCCGCTCAGTTCGCTTCGTTGCTGTTCGCCGCGGGCGCGGGCTTCGCGCCACCCTTGGCGACGCCAACCAGCGCCGGACGCAGCACGCGGTCGCCGATGGTGTAACCGGCCTGCATGACCTGCACGACGGTGCCTGCGGGCACCGACGCGTCCGGCACCTCGTACATCGCCTGCTGGAAGTTCGGATCGAACTTCTGGCCCTGCGGATCAAACTTCTTCACGCCGTGCTTTTCCAGCGCGTTGAGCAGCGAGCGCTCGGTCAGCTCGACGCCCTCGATCAGCGCGATCAGGCCGGGATCGGCCGCGGCACGCGCTTCGGCCGGAACGGCGTCGAGCGCGCGCTGAAGATTGTCGGCGATGTCGAGCACGTCGCGGGCAAAGCCGGTGACGCCGTAGAGCTTGGAGTCCGCGACCTCCTTGGCGGTGCGCTTGCGCAGATTTTCCATCTCGGCCAGCGTCCGCAGCATGCGGTCGCGCGCCTCGGCGGCTTCCTTCTGCAGCAATTCCACAGAATCGGGCTCGGGATCGTCGGGCATGATGTAGGGTTTCGACACCACGGGCTCGCCGGTCTCAGCACTCGTGTCTTCGGGTTGCCGGTCTCGATCGGTCATCGGCTCTCTTTTCGAACTGGTCTTACGGGATTTTGCTGGCCCGGATATCGTGCTTCGGGCGCTGAAAATCAAGCGCCCGTGATCGGCTGAAATGCCGGTCAGCCCCCCAGCAGGCGGCTGACGATGCGGGCGGCGTAGTCCACAGTCGGGATGACGCGGGCATAATTCAGCCGCGTCGGTCCGATCACGCCCAAAACGCCGACGATACGGCCGGCCGCATCCTGATAGGGCGAGATGATGGTGGAGGAGCCCGACAGCGAGAACAGCTTGTTCTCGCTGCCAATGAAGATCCGCACCCCTTCGGCAGTTTCGGCGCGCCCCAGCAGGTCGATCACGCCGCGCTTGGTCTCGAGATCGTCGAACAACAAGCGAACACGCTCGAGATCCTCCAGCGCGTGCAGATCCTCCAGCAGATTGGCGTGGCCGCGGACGATGAGCTGGCGGTCCTCGTTCTCGCCGCCCGACCAGCTCGCGATCCCGGCCGAGATCACCTTTTGGGCCAATTGATCGAGCTCGGCACGGGCTTCTCCGAGCGCGGTTTCCAGCTCGAGCCGCGCCTCGGCGAGCGTCCGGCCGCGAATCCGCGCATTGAGGAAATTGCCGGCTTCGATGATGGCCGAGGAGGGAACTCCCGGCGGCAGCGTCAGCACGCGATTTTCGACCTGACCGTCCTCGCCGACCAGGATCACCAGCGCCTTCTCGGGTTCTAGCCGGACGAATTCGATGTGCTTCAGCCGCGCATTGGACTTCGGCGTCAACACCACCGCAGCAGCGCGCGTCAGGCCGGAGAGCCGGGTCAACGCCTGATCCAGCGCCGCCTCCACCGATTGGGCGTGACCGACGCTGGCGAGCTGGCTCTGGATCGACTGCCGTTCGGCCTCGGTGAGATCGCCGACCTGCATCAGGGCGTCGACGAAGAAGCGCAGGCCGAGTTCCGTCGGCAGCCGGCCGGCGGACGTGTGCGGAGCATAGATCAGGCCAAGCTGTTCCAGATCGGCCATGACATTGCGGACCGAGGCCGGCGACAGCGGCATCGCGATCAGCCGCGAAATATTGCGCGAGCCCACCGGCTCGCCGGTCGCGAGGTAGCTTTCGACAATTTGACGAAAGATGTCGCGGGAACGCTCGTTGAGCTGGGCGAGGCCTGCGCGCGGCGCGATCAGATGGATCGGATCGTGATGGGCCACAGGATAACTCCTCTCAGATACTCATAATTTGTCCATCCCGGACCGTTCTGACAAGCGTGGCTTTTGCGGAGATGAAATCGAGGGGTGAATAAGGCCTGATCTTCCCCCTTGCCGCCCACCCTCACCCCACCTACAAGCACCGCGAATAGCCCTTTTCCGTGAGTTTTGGAGGATTTCCCATGCGGCCGAGCCGCCGTGCGCCCGACGAATTGCGCCCCGTGACGCTTGAGCGTGGCGTGGTCAAATATGCGGAAGGGTCCTGCCTCGTGAAATTCGGCGACACCCATGTGCTGGTCACCGCCACGCTGGAAGACCGCCTGCCGCCTTGGCTGAAGGGCCAGGGCCGCGGCTGGGTCACTGCCGAATACGGCATGCTGCCGCGCGCGACCTCCGAACGCACCCGCCGCGAAGCCGCCGCCGGCAAGCAGAGCGGCCGCACCGTCGAGATTCAGCGCCTGATCGGGCGTTCGTTGCGCACCATCGTCGATCTCGAAGCACTCGGTGAGCGCCAGATCACGGTCGATTGCGACGTGCTCCAGGCCGACGGCGGCACCCGCACTGCCTCGATCACTGGCGCCTGGGTCGCGCTCGCCGACTGCATCAACTGGATGAAGACGCGCAACATGATCAAGGCCAACGTGATGCGCGACAACGTCGCCGCGATCTCCTGTGGCATCTACAAGGGCGCACCGGTGCTGGACCTCGACTATGCCGAGGATTCGGAAGCCGAGACCGACGCCAATTTCGTCATGACCGGCGATGGCCGTATCATCGAAGTGCAGGGCACCGCGGAACGCGAGCCGTTCACGCAGGACGAGTTCCTGGCGCTGATCGCCTTGGCGCAAAAAGGCATCGCGCGTCTCGTGGACTTGCAGAAACTCGCTGTCGCGTAGTCAATAGGCCCATGCACCGCCGAATCACCGGAAAGCTCGTCATCGCGACCCACAATCCCGGCAAGCTCGCCGAGATGAAGGAGCTGCTCGCGCCTCACGGCATCGAGGTGGTGTCGGCCGGTGAGCTCGATTTGCCCGAGCCCGAAGAAACCGGCAACGATTTCCGCAGCAATGCCGCGATCAAGGCGATCGCGGCGGCGCAGGCGACGAAGTTGCCCGCTTTCGCCGATGATTCCGGCATCGTGGTCGACGCGCTTGACGGCGCGCCCGGCATCTACAGCGCGCGCTGGGCCGGACCGTCCAAGGATTTCGCCGCGGCGATGGCGCAGATCGAGCGGCTGTTGCAGGAGCGTGGCGCCACCACGCCGGACAGGCGCAAAGCGCATTTCGTCTCCGCGCTCTGCGTCGCCTGGCCTGACGGTCATCTCGAAGAGGTCGATGCGCGCGTCGACGGCACGCTGGTCTGGCCGCCGCGCGGCGCTTCCGGTTTCGGCTACGATCCGATGTTTTTGCCTGATGGTTACGACCGCAGCTTCGGCGAGATGGAAAGCATCGAGAAGCACGGCCTGCCGCCGCTCGGACTCGGCCTGTCGCACCGCGCCCGCGCCTTCGTAAAACTGGCGGAGATCTGCCTTGAGCCGCGCTAAGGAAGCCTTTGGCGTCTACGTGCACTGGCCGTTCTGCCTGTCGAAGTGCCCCTATTGCGACTTCAACAGCCATGTCCGCCACGCCGCGATCGACGAGGCGCGATTTGCATCCGCCTTCGCCCGCGAGATCGAAACGACCGCACAGCGCTCGCCCGGCCGAGAGGTCACCTCGATCTTCCTCGGCGGCGGCACGCCGTCGTTGATGCAGCCGGCAACCGTCGGCGCTGTGCTCGACTCCATCGGCAAGCACTGGCGTGTTGCCAACGACGTCGAAGTGACGCTCGAGGCGAACCCGACCAGCGTCGAAGCCACGCGCTTTGCCGGCTATCGCGCCGCCGGCGTCAACCGCGTCTCGCTCGGCGTGCAGGCGCTCGACGACGCCTCGCTGAAGGCGCTGGGCCGCATGCACAGCGCGCGCGAGGCGCTCGATGCGGTCGCGATCGCGCGCCGCTCGTTCGATCGTTACTCGTTCGATCTGATCTACGCCCGTCCCGACCAGATGCCGGCGATGTGGGCCGATGAGCTGCGCCTCGCGATCGATGAGGCGGCCGAGCATCTGTCGCTCTATCAACTGACCATCGAAGAAGGCACACCGTTCTTCGGCCTGCACCAGGCCGGCAAGCTGAAGACGCCGGACGAAGCGGTCGCACGCGCGCTCTATGACGTGACGCAGGAAACCTGCGACAAGCTCGGCCTGCCCGCTTACGAGATTTCAAATCACGCGCGGCGCGGCGCCGAGTGCCGGCACAATCTCGTGTACTGGCGCGGCGAGGAATATGCCGGCATCGGTCCCGGCGCGCACGGCCGCCTCGACATCGACGGTATCAGGCACGCCACAGCCACCGAGAAGCGTCCCGAAGCCTGGCTGATGCGCGTCGAAAGCAGCGGCCATGGTGTCGTCACCGACGACCTCCTCAACAGCGAAGAACGCGCCGACGAATTCTTGCTGATGGGATTGCGCCTCGCCGAAGGCATCGACCCCGAGCGCTACAGAGCCCTCTCCGGCCGCCCGCTCGATCCCAAGCGTATCGCGCTGTTGCGCGAGGAAGGCGCCATCACCGTCGACACCAGCGGCCGCTTGCGCGTCACGAGCAGCGGATTCCCGGTGCTGGACGCCGTGGTCGCGGATCTCGCGGCGTAACGAGATCTCGTAGGGTGGGCAAAGCGAAGCGTGCCCACCAATTTCATGCGGATTCGTTGAGAGATGGTGGGCAACGGCGCGCAAGCGCGCGTCTTTGCCCACCCTACGAGATCTCGTTACGCCCCAAAGCTCTTCGGCGAACCGGCCACCGCCACACCGCCGCCCGTCGTCACCTTCATCACCGCGAGCCCGCGCTCATTGGTGCCGTCGGCGCGGAAGCGGAACAGGCCGTCGATGCCAGCGAAACCGGAGGGGTTGGTGAGCACGTCGGACGAGAAGCGCGTGGTGCCCTGCGTGCGCGCGAGCGCTGCGACGAGCGCGACCGCGTCGTAGGCGAGTGTCGCGGTGCGGATCGGCTCGGCGCCGTATTTGGTGCGATAGCGGCCGGCGAAGGCGCGGAAGCCGGCCGGATCCGGCGCGGCGTAGAGGCCGCCTTGCAGCGCCGGGCTGGCATAGACACGCGGGCTGTCCCACAGGCCGGTGCCGAGCAGCTGGATGTTGCGCAGATTCGCGCCCGCCGCGGTCATCGCATCCGCCACCGTGACGACGGCATCGCCGTCGTCGGCAATGAACAGCGCATCCGCGCTGCCGAGCTGCTGCGCCACAGTGCGTGCCGGCGTGGCGCGATCGGCGCCATATTTCTCGAACGCGACGATGCGTCCGCCGCGCCGGGGCACCGCGGCCTTCACCGCGGCTTCGACCACATTGCCATAGGCGTTGTCGGGCACGAGCACGGCGACGGAGCGTTTTCCGATGCTGGAAGAATATTCGATGATGCGATTGACGTCGGACTCCGGCAGGAAGCTCAAGAGATAGACGCCGCGGCCGGCGATGCTCGAATCCGTCGAGAACGCCATCACCGAGATGCCGCGCGTGCGCGCGACCTGCGCCACGGCCGGGACCGACTGTGCGAACAGCGGCCCCAGAATGATCTCGGCGCCTTCGTCGAGCGCCTGCTGCGCGCCGGCCTGCGCGCCCTGCGGGCTGCCATTGTCATCCTTGATCAGGAGCTGGATGTTCGGGTTCTGAAACTCGGCCAGCGCCATCTCGGCGGCGTTACGCATGGACTGCGCGGCGAGCCCGGCATTGCCGGCGGCCGAGAGCGGCAGGATCACGGCCACCTTCACCCCGCCGGTGCCGGCGGTCGTCGCCTGCTGTGGCGGCCCGGCTGGCTGGGCCGGCGGCGGCGAGGAGCTCGAGAACGGATTGGAAAACTGGCTGAGGCTCTGCTGCACGCCGGCGCAGGCCGACAGCAGGGGCGCGCCGAGCAGCAGGCCAAGCGCACTCCGCCGGGTCGCCCCCGAGAAACGGGGCCCCTGAACGGAAGACTTCAGATCATGCGGGCCGACCATGGCAGCTTCTCTTCTGACCGGCCGTTGGCCAGCCAATCACAACACTCTTGTCCACGACACAAGCCGCGGATTCAGGCATATTGTCGGCAAATAGTTAACCAAAACAAAAGGATAATGACCGCTTAACGCGGCAATCTTCCATTCCTGGCTGGCTGCTCGCCGTCCGTCATCCAACATCAAGGCGGGGTTTCCGCCGCGAATATGGCGCTGACGCTTCATTCCCGAGGGAATGTGATGCCGGATGGATCACATTCCAGTCCTTCCTCGTCCCGTTCAGTATGTTGGCTCGGCACGATCTTTTTCGAAGGAGCGGTTCCCAGCCCCGGGGATCATGCCTAAGTTCGAATCATTATGCGCGCAAAGCCGGCCCCAACAAATACGACTGAAGCTACGGACGCCGCCCCGCGCGGTTTCTCCATCGACGCCCATCGGCTCGCGGCGCCGAAGCCGGCGGCCGGCCTCTATCTGGTCGCGACCCCGATCGGCAATCTCGGCGACATCACGCTACGCGCGCTCCAGACACTGGCCGGGGTCGACGTCATCGCCTGCGAGGACACCCGGATCACGCGGCGCCTGACCGAGCGCTACGACATCTCGGCGCAGCTCAAGCAATATCACGAGCACAATGCCGAGGCCGCCCGCCCAAGGATCCTGGAGGCGCTGGCCGCAGGCGGCTCGGTCGCGCTGGTCTCGGATGCCGGCACGCCGCTGATCTCCGATCCCGGTTACAAGCTGGTGCGCGAGGTCTGCGCCGCCGGCCATGCGGTCTATGCACTGCCGGGCCCGTCCTCGGTGCTGGCGGCACTGTCGGTTGCGGCCCTGCCGACCGACCGCTTCTTCTTCGAGGGATTTTTGCCGTCGAAATCCGCCGCGCGGCGGTCGCGCCTCACCGAACTTGCCCGCATCGACGCAACGCTGGTGATGTTCGAATCCGGCAACCGGGTGCAAGATACGCTTGCCGAACTCGCCGAGATCATGGGCACACGCGAGGCCGCGATCTGCCGCGAGCTGACAAAACTGCACGAGGAGATTTCGCGCGCGACGCTCGATGAGCTGGCGCGCGAGGCGGATTCGCTGGAGACGCGCGGCGAATTCGTGCTGGTGATCGCTCCGCCTGCCGCCGATGCCGACGTGCTGACAGCGGACGCGCTGGACGAGGTCCTGCGCGAGCAGCTCGCTGTCCACAGCGTCAAGGATGCCGTGGCGCATGCGGTCGCGCTTTCGGGGCGGCCGCGCCGCGAGGTCTATGCCCGCGCGCTCGAGCTCGCCAAAGATTTGCGGGGCGGCGATGGCGAAGACTGAGGACGCGGCGGAACCGAAACAGGAACCGAAGATCGCCTCACCCCAGCGCGTCGCCGCGTTCCGCACCGGCATCTCTGCCGAAAGCCGCGCCGCCGCCTATCTCATGGCGAAGGGCTATCGCATACTGGCCAAGCGCTATCGCACCCCGCATGGCGAGATCGACCTCGTGGCGCGCCGCCGCAACCTGATCGCCTTCGTCGAGGTCAAGGCGCGCGCCAGCCTCGATGAGGCCGCCTACGCGGTGACGCCACGCCAGCAGCAGCGCATCATCGACGCCGCGCAAGGCTGGCTGGCCACGCATCCCGAGCATGCGGAATTCGAATTGCGATTCGACGCCATGCTGATTGCGCCGCGATCACTTCCACGCCATGTGTTGGCGGCATTCGACGCCTCGACCTGAAAGGCAGACCATGAAACTGAACGTCGCCGTCCAGATGGACCCCATCGCCCGCATCAACATCAAGGGCGATTCCACCTTTGCGCTGCTCCTGGAGGCGCAGAAGCGCGGCCACGGCCTGTCCTATTACACGCCCGACAAGCTCTCGATGGTCGGCGATGAGATCGTCGCGCCGGTCCAGCTCCTGACGGTGCGCGACGAGCCCGGCGATCATTTCACCCTCGGCGAGCCCAGGCGCGAGGCGCTGAACGGCTTTGACGTGGTGCTGTTGCGCCAGGATCCGCCGTTCGATCTCGCCTACATCACCTCGACGCACCTGCTCGAGCGCATTCACCCGAAGACGCTGGTCGTCAACGATCCCGCCTCGGTGCGCAACGCGCCCGAAAAGCTGTTCGTGATGAATTTTCCGCAGCTGATGCCGCCGACCCTGATCTCGCGCGACCTCGATGAGATCAATGCGTTCCGCGACAAGTACGGTGCCGTCGTGATGAAGCCGCTGCACGGCCATGGCGGCGCCGCGGTATTCCGTGTGATGCCGCAGGACATGAATTTCGGCTCGCTGTTCGACATGTTCTCGGTCACCTTCAAAGAGGCCTGGGTGATCCAGCAGTTCATCCCCGAGGTGAAGCTCGGCGACAAGCGCATCATCCTGGTCAATGGCGAGTTCGCCGGCGCAGTGAACCGCGTGCCGGCCACCGACGACCTCCGCTCCAACATGGTGCGCGGCGGCGCGGCAAAGGAGACCGAGCTGACCCCGCGCGAGCGCGAGATCTGCGCCACCGTCGGCCCGGCGCTACGCGAGCGCGGACTGCTGTTCGTCGGCATCGACGTCATCAACGGCAACCTCACCGAAATCAACGTGACCTCGCCCACCGGCATCCGCGCCATCGCGCGGCTCGGCGGCCCCGACGTTGCGGCCAGGATCTGGGACGCGATCGAGCAGAAGCGGGCGAAGTAGCCGTACTCCGACCTCGTCGTCCTGGTGCAAAGCCAGGACGACACTGATGATGTGGTGCGTCGCTTCGGTCTCATCAGCACTACGCCTCACTAACCAACCATTCACTATGCGCCCCGCGCCTCGTGCGAACGCATGAGCGCGCCTGCGTGAATCTACGGAGCCCCTGGCCAAGCGGCTAACGCGGCATTCACCATCTGCCCAAAACCCGCGCCGTCACGGACCATCACACTCGGCCCCGCAACACCCCTTATACTTTTACTCCCTACTCATCGATGCCGGGGAACCCGCCAGGTGCGGTTCGAGTGCCCCGCGTAAGAGTAGAAGCGTATGAACACCGCACGCATTGTCGTTCTCGTCATCGCACTGGGCGCCGGCGGCGTCGCTGCGTTTCTGGCGAGCGGCTACGACAACAAGCCCGCGCCCGCGCTCCCGGTGGCCGAGAAGCTGCCGACGGTCGAGGTGCTCGTCGCCAAATCCGACATTCAGCTCGGCCAGGCCGTGAAGGCCGAGGATCTGCAATGGCAGACCTGGCCGCAAGCGACCGCAAGCAGCGCCTTCATCCGCCGCGACAGCAGGCCCGACGCACAGACCCAGATCGCCGGCTCGATCGCACGCGTGCCGTTGATGCAGGGCGAGCCGATCCGCGAGCAGAAGCTGGTGAGGGCCGACGGCTCCGGCTTCATGGCCGCGATCCTGCCGAGCGGCATGCGGGCCGTGTCCACCGAGATTTCAGCCGAGACCGCGGCCGGCGGCTTCATCCTGCCGAACGACCGCGTCGACATCGTCCTGACACGACGCCTGAAGAATCCCGACGGGGCCAACAATAACGGCTCGACCGGCGGCAATGATTTGATCCTGTCGGAGGTCATCCTAACCAACATCCGCGTGCTCGCGATCGATCAGGCGCCGAAGGAGAAGGACGGCCAGAACGCCGTGGTCGGCAAGACGGTCACGCTCGAGCTCCGGCCCGACCAGGTCGCGACGCTCTCGGCCTCGCGCCAGGGCGGCTCGCTGACACTTGCATTGCGCAGCATCGCCGATGCCAGCGCCTCCGACGGTGGGCTCGAGGACCAGACGTTCAAGCAGCGTTCGAGCGGCGTGAACGTGATCCGCTACGGCGTGCAGGCGCGACAACTGACGTCACAGAAGTGATGGGGACATGAATGAACTACGGGGATAATCGGACGGGCCTGCGCATTCGGGGGAAGCGCGCTGGCTCGTTCTGGGCTGGGGCAATGCTGATATTGGGGCTGGTCGCAGCCTCCGATCTCGTCCGCGCTGCGGATGCGCCGGTCGGAGACCAGGCGCCGATGCAGGCGCCAGATCTCGGCGTGTCGCCGGTTGCAACGATCGCGCCGGCGCGAACGCGTTCGCTGTCGCTCGGCATCGGCAAGTCGGTCGTCATCGACCTGCCGCGCGAGGTCAAGGACGTGCTCGTGGCCGATCCCAAGATCGCCAATGCGGTGATCCGCTCGGCGCAGCGCGCCTATATCATCGGCGGCCAGGTCGGCCAGACCAACGTGGTGTTCTTCACCGCCGACGGCCAGCAGGTCGCGTCCTACGACATCGCGGTCAAGCGCGACCTCAACGGCATGCGCACGGCACTGCGTCAGTCGCTGCCGGGCGTGCAGATCGAGGGCATCGGCGACAGCGTGATGCTGACCGGCTCGGTGTCGAGCCCGGTCGAGGCCCAGCAGGCCGGCGAAGTCGCCGCAAAACTCGTCGGCGGCGCCGACAAGGTCGTCAACAACATCATCGTGCGCGGCCGCGACCAGGTGATGCTGAAGGTCGTCGTCGGCGAAGTCCGCCGCGACATCGTCAAGCAATTGGGCGTCGATCTCAGCGCCAGCCTGAATGCCGGCACCGCGGTGGTGAATTTCAACAATTCCAACCCGTTCTCGGTCTCTGGCGGCCCGCTGGTCTCCAGCAACGGGCTCGGCGTCGCTGGCCTCGCCAAGGGCGTCGCCACCGTCAGCGCGACCATGCGCGCAATGGAAAGCGCAGGCGTGATGCGGACACTGGCCGAGCCGAGCCTGACCGCGATCTCCGGTGAATCCGCGACTTTCATCGCGGGCGGCGAATTCCCTATCCCCGCAGGCTATTCCTGCGATCCGGTCACGCATGTCTGTACCACCCAGATCTCCTACAAGAAGTTCGGTATCTCCCTCAACTTCACGCCGGTCGTGCTCAGCGAGGGCCGGATCAGCCTGCGCGTGATGACCGAGGTCTCGGAGCTGTCGAACCAGCAGGCGATCACGGTGACGCAGGCGGTGTCGTCGACCGCGAACAACTCCATCACCATTCCCTCGATCCAGACCCGCCGCGCCGAGACCACGCTCGAGATTCCCTCGGGCGGCTCGATGGCGATGGCCGGCCTGATCCAGCAGCAGACCAAGCAAGCCATCAACGGCCTGCCCGGCGTCGACCAGGTACCGATCCTCGGCGCGCTGTTCCGCAGCCAGGACTTCGTCAACAACGAGACCGAGCTGATGGTGATCGTGACCCCTTATGTGGTGCGCGCGGTCGCCCAGAAGGAATTGTCGCGGCCCGATGACGGCTTCGCGCCCTCCTCGGATGCGCAGTCGGCGCTGCTCGGCCGCATGAACCGCCTCTACGGCATCGCGCGCCGCACCGATCCGATGGACGGCAACCAGGGCGATTTCGGCTTCATCATCGACTGACGCGAACGGTTTGGGAACCGGGGCAAGACACGGGCAAGAGGGGATAGCGATGACGAAGACAACCGATCGACGTCGCAATTTGCGCATCGCGCTCGCGCTGACGGGGCTCTCCGTCATGCTGGGAGCCTGCAACACGACCGGCGACGTCGTCACCACCCAGACAGTGCCGACCGACTACCGCATGCGCCACCCGATCGCGGTGCAGGAAGGCAAGCGCTCGATCGTGATCTTCGTCGGCAAGGCGCGCGGCGGGCTTTCGGCCGCGCAGCACGCCGACGTGATGGGCATTGCCCAGGACTGGGTGCGCGAAGGCACCGGCTCCGTCGTCGTCGACGTGCCAAAAGACACCGCGAATTCGCGCGCGGCTGCTGCCACCTACCAGGAAATCCGCACCGTGCTCGGCAGCGGCGGCGTGCCGTCGCGCGCCATCGTCCAGCATCCCTATAGTCCTGAGGATCCCGCCCTGCTGCCGACCATCCGGCTGAGCTATTCCAAGATCGCCGCGGTCGCCGGCCCCTGCGGGCTGTGGCCGGAGGACATCGGACCGTCGATCCTCGACCCCGGCTACAACGAGAACCAGCCCTACTTCAATCTCGGCTGCGCCACCCAGCGCAATCTTGCCGCGATGATCGACAACCCCGCCGACCTCGAGCAGCCGCGCGCGGAGACGCCGGCCTATACCGCACGGCGCGACATCGCCTTCGAGCGCTACCGCAAGGGCACCTCGACCACGACCACTTATCCCGAGGCTGACAAGGCCAAACTCAGCGATACAGGCAAATGACGGGCATCCACGACGAAGAGGCGGACGATCCGCGGCATCCCGAAGAACACATTGCGCCGGTTCCCCGGATCTCTGTGCAGGCCTTTTGCGAGACCGAGCAGACGCTCGCCGCGGTGACCGCGGCCGGGGAGGACCGCCGTCTCGGCAAGGCGCATCTCACCGCCAGGAGCGGCGGCCTCGCCGCGGCGATCGAAGTCTATGACACGATGCCGACGCCGAATGTGATTGTGATCGAATCCGACGGCACGCGCGACATCCTCGAGGGTCTCGACGACCTCGCCGGCGTCTGCGACCCCGGCACCCGCGTGGTCGTGATCGGCAACCCCAACGACACCGCGCCCTATCGCGAGCTGGTGCGTCGCGGCGTCAACGACTACGTGGTCGGGCCGGTCGAAACCCTCGACGTCGTGCGCTCGATCTGCAGCCTGTTCTCGGCCTCAGAGGCCATCATCACCGGCCGCGTCATCGCCGTCGTCGGTGCCAAGGGCGGCGTCGGCGCCTCCACCGTCGCGCACAACGTGGCCTGGACCATCGCGCGCGACCTCGCGCTCGATTCCGTGGTGATCGATCTCGACCTCGCCTTCGGCACCGCCGGCCTCGACTACAACCAGGATCCGCCGCAGGGCATTGCCAACGCGGTGCTGTCGCAGGACCGGCCGGACACGGCGCTGATGGAGCGCCTGCTCGCCAAATGCACCGAGCGCCTCAGCCTCCTCGCTGCACCGGCCACCCTTGATCGCGTCTATGATTTCGGCGCCGAGGCGTTCGACGCGATCTTCGATACGCTGCGCATGACCACGCCCTGCATCGTGCTCGACGTGCCGCATCAATGGTCGGCCTGGACCAAGCGCGCGCTGGTCAATGCCGACGACATCGTCATCGTGGCCGAGCCGGATCTCGCGAACTTGCGCAACACCAAGAACATGCTGAGCGTGCTCAAGGCGGCGCGGCCGAACGACCGGCCGCCGCTCTACTGCATCAACCAGGTCGGCATGCACAAGCGCGCCGAGATCGACGTCAAATCGTTCGCCAAGACGATGGAGAGCCAGCCGCTCGCGGTGATCCCGTTCGATTCAAAGCTGTTCTCGACCGCCGCCAATAACGGCCAGATGATCGCGGAGGTCTCCAAGAGCCACCGCACCACCGAGCTGTTCCAGAACATGGCCAACCGCCTCGCCGGGCGCGGCGAGGTGAAGAAGCCGAAGCGTTCGCTGCTCGGACCGCTGCTGAAGAAGCTGAAGGGCAAGACGGGACGCGGATCGGCGCCGCATCGCAAGGCGTCGTAAGCGCGAGCGCGTTGTCGAGCGAGCAAGACTCTCAGCGGCGGCGGATTACTTCTCCGCCCGCTGCTGCTGCTTCTTCGACAGCAGCTGGCGCAGCGCCGTGACCTTTGCCGCAGCCTGATCCGGCGGCAGATCGGCCTTCACGATGGTCTCGGCCTCGGCCTGCTTGCCTTCCAGCCCCAGCACCAGCGCGAGATTGGCTCGCACGCGGGAATCGGCCGGGTTGCGCTGATAGGCGCGGCGCATGGTGTCCTCGGCCCGCGGCAGATTGTTCTGGAGCATGTAGGACAGGCCGAGATTGGACAAGACCTGCGGCTCGTCCGGCACGATCTTCAGCGCCGAGGCATAATATTGCTGCGCTTCCTCGTTGCGGCCGAGCTGATCGAGCGCGGCGCCCTGCGCCGACAGGATGTGCCAATCGGGATCCTCGGGCGTATGCGCGCGGCTGAGCACGTCGAAGGCCTGTTGGAAATTGCCGTTGTCGGCGAGCGCGCGGCCGTAGCCGGCAAGCAGCGCCTTGTTGCTGGGATGGGCGAGCACGGCCTGCTCCATCACCGCGACGGCCTGGGCACGCTGGCCGGTCTCGCGCAGCGCCTTGCCGTAGGCGAGGGCGATGTTGGGATCGCTGGGCCTGGCGCGATAGCGCTCGCGCAAGCCGTCCATGTCGGGCTTGGCGTCCGCCGTAGCGGCAGGTTCCGATTTCCCGCCGACGCCGAGCGCGCCGGTCACATCCTCCAGGCTCGTGGTCTGGCAACCGCCGAGGACGAGCACCAGGAGTGCAGGCAACAGCAATCTCGCCGGGGGAGAGACGAGGGACGAACGCTTGGACATACTCTGATCACCGCCGGCGGACTGATCAGAGATGCTTTGCCGATTAACGCTAAATTCCCGTTAAGGAAACGCGCCTGTGTGACTTTAATGTTTGCGCATGATCTTTTCGGAAAACCGCTTCACACTTTTCCGGATCATGCGCGTCTAGTCCGTGAATTCAGCACCAAATTCGCAGCCGATGCGCCAGCGCAGGCGGCATTGGCGGGAATAATCAGGCGCGAAGATGATGGTGAATTGCGGCGGCACTTCCAGAAACTCCGCCACGACCTTCACGCCGCCATCCGAGATATCGGTGATCGTGCAGTCCCGTGGCAGCGAGCCCGCGCCAAAATGAATCTTGGCAAGCCGGGTACATACCCGACGTTCGCTTCTGCGGCGATTTGCAAGCATTTGAATTGTTCACCCGTTAGACCACGGCCCATCCCGCAGCCCTAGGAGTAGCGGACATTCGTTGGAATGTGCTGAGCGTAGCCGCTCGCATTCGAGGCGTAGTCGAAGCTTAGTGTCTTCGTCCCGTTTACCGGTCGGTAGGGATTGCGGCGCCTCGCCTTTGTTCTTGCATTGTTCTTGTCAGGGCCATCGACCTCTGCTACCCTCGATTGTGCGAGGGGGCAGCATGGTCCAGCGGGTTTCGACAGTCGCCTTTGAAGGGATCGAGGCCCGCGCGGTCGACGTGCAGGTGCAGGTCGCGCCGGGCCTGCCGGCGTTCGCCATCGTCGGCCTTCCCGACAAGGCCGTGTCGGAGGCGCGCGAGCGGGTCCGCTCGGCGCTGATCGCCTCGGGCCTGGCGCTGCCGGCGCGACGGATCATCGTCAATCTCGCGCCGGCCGACCTGCCCAAGGAAGGCAGCCATTACGACCTGCCGATCGCCCTCGGGCTAATGGCGGCGATCGGCGCAATCCCGCCGGATGCGCTGACCGGCTTTACCGTGCTCGGCGAGCTTGGCCTCGACGGCTCGATCGCGCCGGTGGCCGGCGTTTTGCCCGCCGCGATCGGCGCCAATGTGCGCGAGGAAGGTCTGATCTGTCCGGCGGCCTGCGGCTCGGAAGCCGCATGGGCGAGCCCGGATATCCAGATCGTCGCCGCACACTCGCTGATTCAGATCGCCAATCATTTCAAGGGCACGCAGGTGTTGTCGCGGCCCGTGCCGAAAGTCCACGAAGCCGCCGCCTCGCCGCTCGATTTGCGCGACATCAAAGGCCAGGAGAGCGCCAAGCGCGCGCTGGAGATCGCAGCCGCGGGTGGGCATCACCTCCTGATGATCGGCGCGCCCGGTGCCGGCAAATCGATGCTGGCGGCGCGCCTGCCTTCGATCCTGCCGCCGCTGTCGCCTGGCGAATTGCTCGAGGTCTCGATGATCGCCTCCGTCGCCGGCGAGATCGAGGGTGGCGCGCTGACATCGCAGCGGCCGTTCCGCTCACCGCATCATTCCGCCAGCATGGCCGCACTCACCGGCGGCGGCGCGCGGGCAAAGCCCGGCGAGATCTCGCTCGCACATCAGGGCGTGCTGTTCCTCGACGAGCTGCCGGAATTCGATCCGCGCGTGCTGGATTCGCTGCGCCAGCCGCTGGAGAACGGCGAGGTCTCGGTCTCCCGCGCCAATCACCGCGTGACTTACCCCGCGCGCTTCATGCTGATCGCGGCGATGAACCCGTGCCGCTGCGGCAACGCGTTCGAGCCCGGCTATGCCTGCAAGCGCGGACGCATCGACCGCTGCAGCGGCGACTACCAGGCACGCATCTCCGGCCCGCTGATGGACCGCATCGATCTGCGCATCGAGGTCCCGGCCGTGACCGCGGCCGATCTGATCCTGCCGCCGCCGGCCGAAGGCTCCGCTGAGGTCGCCGCGCGCGTGGCGGCGGCGCGGGACATCCAGCTCGCGCGCTATGCGGATGCCGGCCTGCCGCAGGTCCGCACCAATGCCGAGGCGCCGGCCTCGGTCCTCGAAGACGTCGCCAAGCCCGACGCGCAGGGACAAAAGCTGCTGCGCGATGCCGCCGAAACCATGCGGCTGTCGGCGCGCGGCTATCACCGCGTGCTGCGAGTGGCGCGCACGCTCGCCGACCTCGATGGCGCCGACAAGATCGGCCGGCTGCATCTCGCCGAAGCGCTGTCCTACCGCGCACTCGCGGAGGATGTACGCCAGCTGGCGTGATCATTCCGCGCATCAACCCGGCGGTAACGAGTTTCCTTTACGCTCTGCAAACCATAAGGCCCATCAGTTCCAGTCCGGGCCCGGCGAGTAGAGTGTCATGTTGCGTTTCAAGATCCTGGCCTCAGTGGTTCCCCCTGTTGGCGGCCGCGGTGTTCGCTCGCAACGAGATCGGATCGGTCTCGCATCCCTGCATCGCCCTCGGCGACACCTCGGTCGAGCTGACATCCCTGTTCTGGACGGCCGGCGTCCATGTCGCCTTCACCGACGATCTGTCGCGGGCCACGGTGCGGGTCCAGATCACCGACGATGCGGATGCCGCGGACTTCGCCGTCGTGGACGACGGCCTCGGATCCGAGACCGAGTCCTGCCAGGCCAATCCGGCGACGCGCCTCATCACGATCGCCGCGCAGCCGGTTGATGGCGGCCCGGTGGTCTATCTTTCCGCTGATGGCCCGGCCGATTACCGGATCTATGTGCGCTCGAAGACGTTCTCGCAGCGCGAGGCCGCGGCGCTGATCGTCGGCGCACATGGCGGCCATCCCCCGCTGCCTCTCCAGGCCGCCTCGCTTTGAAGTTTGAGCATGATCTCTCTGGAAAACCGCTCCACACTTTTCCGGATCATGCTCTGAGGCGTTAACACCTCGTCAACCCTGTTTGGAGGCCGCCGCAAAGCCTCAAGCTGTTCGCAAGGTCGGCGAGACATCGTCGCAACGGCGGTGACGGGGTCTCGGTTAAGAATTCAGGGTCGGTGGCAATGGGTGGGATGTTCCGGATCAAGGTGCGCATGCGCCGCTTCAGGCGGCAGCACCCCCGAATTGCCTTCGCGATCCGCTCCTTCATGATCTTCTCGGCGACGTTTGGCGGCGCCTATGGCTTCGTCACCGGAAGCCGCACGCCGAATTCCGGCTACGATCCCAACACCTTTGCGATCGGCGCGAGCTTCCTGTTCGCGCTGGCCTGCCTTGGCTTGGCGACGCTTAGCATGCGGCTGCGTTTCGTCGCCAAGCGGATGCGCAAGCTCGCCGCCCACAACGAGGCGCTGATCGATCGCAATTGGGAGCTGAAGGAAGCCGAAGAGCGCGCCCGCAGCCTGTTCGAATCGCAGGGCGATCTGATCGTGCTGCGCGACCATCAGGGCCGCATCACCTTCGCCAACGACGCCTATTGCGCGCTGGCCGGGCAGGCGCGCAGCGCGCTGGTCGGCACGCGTTTTGATTTCGACGTGCTGGAGCAGGGCGACAGTGCGCGCGAAAGCAACGGCACGCGCATTCACGACCAGGGAATTTCCACTCCGCTCGGCGCACGCTGGATCGCCTGGCGCGAAGGGTTCGTGCGGCTCGATGCCGGCCAGCCCGCCGAACTGCAGAGTGTCGGCCGCGACGTCACCGACCGCACCGAGACCGAACGCGCGCTGTCCGATGCCCGCGACCAGGCCGACGCCGCCAACCGCGCCAAATCGCGCTTCCTCGCGATGGCCTCGCACGAGATCCGTAACCCCCTGAACGGCATCATCGGCATGGGCGGCCTCTTGCTCGACACCACGCTGACGCCGGAGCAGACGACTTACGCCCGGGCGGTGAAGACTTCGGGCGAAGCGCTGATGGCGCTGATCGAGGAGCTGCTCGACTATTCCAAGATCGAAGCCGGCAAGCTCGATCTCGACCAGCGTCCCTTTGCGCTCTCGATCTTGATCGAGGAGATCACCGAGCTGCTGGCCCCGCGCGCGCAGGCGAAAGACCTCGAGATCGCGGCCTATGTCGACGAGCGGCTTCCGCTGGAAGTCGTTGGCGATGCCGCACGGCTGCGCCAGGTGCTGCTCAACCTCGCCGGCAACGCCATCAAATTTACAGCTCACGGCGGCGTGGCGCTGATCGTCGAACCCGGCATCTGGCCGAACGAGATCAGTTTTCTGGTCCGCGATACCGGCATTGGCATCGCGCCGGACGCGCAGCAGCACATCTTCCGCGAATTCGAGCAGGCCGACGACCGCGTCGCCCGCACCTATGGCGGCACGGGGCTTGGCCTCGCCATCAGCGAGCGCATCGTCAAGCGCATGGGCGGTCGCATCACGCTGGAGAGTGCGCCGGCTCAGGGTGCGACCTTCGAGGTCGCGATCCCGCTCGCGCCATCGCAAGGCGACGCCGGACAAACGGCGTTCCCGAGTCCCGACCTCGCCGGCAAGTCGATCCTGCTGGTGGCCGACGGCATCGAAGCGTCCCTGATCGCGCGGCGGCTGGAACGCTGGGGCGGCCAGACCTGCCTGGTCGCGGATGCGGCCGTAGCCGAGGCGCTGCTGCCGGAACGCTCATGGCATGCGGTGATGATCGACCGCGCACTCGGTCCGGCCGTCGCTGATCGCCTGGGCGAAGCCGCCCGCACTCATGCGGCGCAGCGGCTCGTGCTGCTGACGCCGACCTCGCGTCATGAAAAGCTCTCGCCGGCCTTCACCGGCTTCCTGGTCAAGCCACTGCGCGCAGCGTCCCTCGCCGCCCGGCTCGCGCTGACGTCGGAAGTCGCCTCGCCCGATCTCGCGCCCGAACCCGTCGAGCCGGCCGCGATCACAACGCCCGCGAAAGGTCTTACGATCCTCGTCGCCGAAGACAACGAGATCAACGCGCTCTTGATGCGATCGCTTCTCACAAAGCTCGGTCATCGCGTCGTCATCGCGGTCCATGGCGAGGCAGCGCTGGAATCCTGGCTCGCGGCCAGCTCAGCCGGCACGCCCTATGATCTGGTCTTGATGGACATCCAGATGCCACAGCTCGACGGCATCGAAGCGACCAAGCGTATCCGCGCCCACGAGGCCACAACAGGCGGCCACCACACGCCGATCCTCGCGCTCACCGCAAACACGCTGGTGGACGATCGCTACGCCTGCTTCGAGGCGGGCATGAACGGATTTCTGATCAAGCCGCTCGATCGCGAGAAGCTGGACGAGGCGCTGGCCGGCCTGACGGCAGCGCGGCAGCTGGCGGTGTAGCGAAGTCTCTCCGTCGTCATTGCGAGGAGCCCTTGCGACGAAGCAATCCAGATTGCCTCCATGGAGGGATTCTGGATTGCTTCGCTGCGCTAAGAAGAAAGTGTGTGAGTTCCAGCAGACTCCGTCAGGAGCAATCACCCATTTTCATCCAGCGGGGTCGGCCGTCTGGCCGGTGCTCAACTCGCAATGACGAGTGTGTGGCTCACAGCCGCCTGAGCGCCACGCTCTCCACCGCGTGATCCGCGCCCTTCTTCAGGATCAGCGTCGCACGCGGGCGGGTCGGCAGGATGTTGTCCTCGAGATTGGCGAGGTTGGTGCGCTCCCAGATCGCGGTGGCGGTGGCGGTGGCCTCCTCGTCGGACAGCAGCGCATAGCGGTGGAAATAGGATTTTGGATCGGTGAACGCGGTGTCGCGCAGCGCCAGGAAGCGCTTGATGTACCAGCGCCGCAGCGCCGCCTCGTCGGCATCGATATAGACCGAGAAGTCGAAAAAGTCGGAGACCACGGGCACCGCCTTGCCGTCGCGCGGCAGCTTCCCGGTCTGCAGCACGTTGACGCCCTCGACGATCAGGATGTCGGGCTGGTCGATCTCGGCCCATTCGTTCGGCACGATGTCGTAGGTCAGATGCGAATAGACCGGCGAGCGCACATGGCGGCGGCCCGACTTGATGTCGGACAGGAAGTTGAGCAGCAGCGGCAGGTCATAGCTCTCCGGAAAGCCCTTCTTCTGCAAAATGCCCTGCTGCTCGAGCAGCGCTTTCGGGTAAAGGAATCCGTCCGTGGTAATCAGGTCGACCTTCGGACGCGGCGACCAGCGCGCCAACAAGGCCTGGAGCACGCGGGCC
Source organism: Bradyrhizobium diazoefficiens (assembly GCF_016616885.1). Classification (NCBI taxonomy): domain Bacteria; kingdom Pseudomonadati; phylum Pseudomonadota; class Alphaproteobacteria; order Hyphomicrobiales; family Nitrobacteraceae; genus Bradyrhizobium; species Bradyrhizobium diazoefficiens. The sequence goes on from NZ_CP067102.1 coordinate 271,066, forward strand.
GTGGTGGATTTACCGACCGCAACCGAGCCGGCGACGCCGATGATGTATGGGACCTTGCGGTCGCGGATGTTGAGGAACTGGCGTTCGGCGTAATACAGGCGCTGTGTCGCATCGACATAGATCGAGAGCAGGCGCGACAGCGGCAGATAGATGTCCTCGACCTCCTTGAGGTCGAGGCGGTCGTGCAGCGAACGCAGCCGGTCGAACTCGCCCGGCTCCAGCGTCATCGGCGTATCGTCGCGCAGCCGCGCCCATTCTTCGCGCGAATAGACGCGGTATGGATTATATTGCTGCTCGGGTGCGCGGATATCCATGACGCGACCTTCTCCGTAAAGAGTTCGGCTAGCTGCCGCTCTTGCGAGACGCTTTCTCTTCCAACCCGGACATATTCGTACGCTTGTCCAGTGCCGCTTCCACCTCTTCCAATTTTACGCCGCGCGCCTTGAGCAGCACAAGGAAGTGATAGAGCAGGTCGGCACTCTCGGCGATCAGATGATCGCGATCGTTTTCGACTGCTGCGATTACGGTTTCGACTGCTTCCTCACCGAACTTCTTGGCGCAATGTTCGGCGCCCTTGTCGAGCAGCTTGCGGGTATAGGAGCCCTCGCCACCGGAGGCCGCGCGGGCATCGATGGTGACGGCGAGATCGTGGATCGTGAAACGCGGCATACTGCATACTCGAAACGCGCGCCTGGCCGGTTGAGCCAGTCCTCGCCGGTTGATGTAGCACTTTTATGAACGGGAGTCGTCAGGCATCCAGGCGCATCGGTAGTCCGCGCCGGGCCATGTGCTCCTTGGCTTCACGGATGGTGAATTCCCCGAAGTGGAAGATCGAGGCGGCCAGCACGGCGGTGGCGCGCCCGTCGCGGATACCGTCGACGAGGTGGTCGAGATTGCCGACGCCGCCCGAGGCGATCACGGGAACGGGAACGCTGTCGGCGATCGCTCGGGTCAGCGGGATGTCAAAGCCCTGCCGCGTGCCGTCGCGGTCCATCGAGGTGAGCAAGATTTCACCAGCGCCGAGCGAGACCACTTCCTGGGCATATTCGATGGCGTCGATGCCGGTCGAGTTGCGCCCGCCATGGGTAAAAATCTCCCAGCGCTCGGAGCCGCCCGCGCGCTTGACCCGCTTGGCGTCGATCGCGACCACGACGCACTGCTCGCCGAACTTCTCGGCAGCTTCCTTGACGAACTCGCGCCGTGACACCGCAGCGCTGTTGATCGACACCTTGTCGGCCCCGGCGCGCAGCAGCGTCTTGATGTCGTTGACCTCGCGCACGCCGCCGCCGACGGTCAGCGGCATGAAGCAGGCCTCCGCGGTGCGCCGGACCACGTCCAGCATGATGCCGCGGTTCTCGTGGGTCGCGGTGATGTCGAGGAACGTGAGCTCGTCGGCACCGGCGGCGTCATAGGCGATCGCGGCTTCGACGGGATCGCCGGCATCGCGCAGATCGACGAAGTTGACGCCCTTGACGACGCGGCCGTCCTTGACGTCGAGGCAGGGGATCACGCGCACCTTGAACATGTGTCAGCTCCCGGGCGCGTTGCGGATCAAAGTGAGGGCGGCGGTGGGATCGAGCCGGCCGTCATAGAGCGCGCGGCCGGCGATCGCGCCGGCGAGTTTCTTCGCGCGCGGCGTCAGCATGGCCTTGACGTCCTCGATCGAGGCGAGGCCGCCCGACGCAATCACGGGAATCGAGATCGCGTCGGCAAGCGCAATGGTCGCGTCGAGGTTGAGGCCCTTGAGCAGGCCGTCGCGCGCGATGTCGGTGAAGATGATGGCGGCAACGCCGGCATCCTCGAAACGCTGCGCGATCTCCAGCACCGTGACCTGCGAGGTCTCGGCCCAGCCTTCGACCGCGACCTTGCCGTCGCGCGCGTCCAACCCGACCGCGACGCGGCCGGGGAATTTTTTCGCAGCCGCCTTCACCAGCTCCGGATCGCGCACGGCAGCGGTGCCGATGATGACGCGGGTGATGCCCTTTTCGAGCCAGGCTTCGACGGTCGCGAGATCGCGAATGCCGCCGCCGAGCTGCACCGGGATCTTGATCGTTTTCAGCATCGCCTCGACCGCCTGCGCATTCACCGGCTTGCCGGCGAACGCACCGTCGAGGTCGACGACGTGGAGATATTCAAAACCCTGCGTGACAAAGCTCTGCGCCTGGGCTGCAGGATCGAGATTGAACACGGTCGCGCGCGCCATGTCGCCTTGCTCGAGGCGCACGCACTGGCCGTTCTTGAGGTCGATGGCAGGAAAAAGAATCACGGTTTCCATCGCAAAAAGTTCGAGATCAGGGCCAAGCCGAAACGCTGGCTCTTCTCGGGGTGAAACTGCGTGCCGATGGCTGTGTCCTTCGCGACGATCGCGGTGACAGGCCCGCCGTAATCGGCGCGCGCGAGCACGTCCGCCTCGTTGGCGGCGTTGAGGTGGTAGGAGTGCACGAAATAAGCGTGCTGGCCCTTGGGGCCGAGCGGCAGCTTGTTCAGCACCGGATGCTCGCCCAACACATCGAGCGTGTTCCAGCCCATATGCGGGATCTTCAGGCTCTCGTCGCGCGGCGTGATCTTCTCGACATCGCCGCCGATCCAGTTCAGGCCTTCGGTGATGACATGCTCCTTGCCCCGACTGGCCATCAACTGCATGCCGACACAAATGCCGAAGAACGGCCGCGCCTTGACGCGAACGGCTTCGGTGATCGCCTCGACCATGCCGTTGACGGCATCGAGCCCGCGCCGACAATCGGCAAAGGCGCCGACACCCGGCAGCACCAGACGGTCGGCGCCATAGGCCTGATCCGGATCGCTGGTCACGAAGACTGTCTGTGGATTCTCCATGCTGCGCGCGGCGCGCTCAAACGCCTTGGCGGCGGAATGCAGATTCCCGGAACCGTAATCGATGATGGCGACGCTCATCTTGACCCTCCCGGCTCTGGAAACGATCCAATGATGCCGCCGGCCGGAATCGGCGGCGGGTTGGAGAATTGCTGACCCGGCACGTTGCGGGTCGGCGGCGGGCCGCCGCGATCGACGGCCCATTGATCATTGACGATGCCGCGTTGCTTCTGGCTCCAGCGCTCGAAGAAGCGCCGCTCGGCGGTGTCCTCGTCGTCAGCGACGACGACGTCGAGCTGGCGCCACTTGCCGCGCGACAACGTCCAGCGGCGCAGGCTCGAGGCCTCGAACCCCATCAGCAGCGCGACGATGATGTTGGCGAAGAAGATCGAGCTACGGCCGACGCCGAGGCTGTGCAGCCCGGCATCGAACGCGGCGAGGAAGACGATCCAGCCGATCAGGGCCAGCCAAAGCCTGTTCCAGGCCAGCCAGAACGGGCCGAATACCATCGCCCAGAAATGGAAGCCGTCGCGCACGAACACGAATCTGTCGGTCGCGCGCAGATCGGCCCCGCCTGGGGTGGGAGCATGAACTGTGTAGACAGGCATTTTCGATGCCCCGTTCTCGAGAATTCATTGATACCGCCGGCAGCGTTCGCCACCGAGACGAAGACGTCAGCCGCCGAGCGAGCCCTTGGTGGACGGGATTTCGCCCGCCGCCTTGGGATCGATCGCAACCGCGGTGCGCAGCGCCCGCGCCAGCCCCTTGAAACAGGACTCGGCGATATGGTGGCTGTTATCGCCATATAGGGTCTCGACGTGGAGAGTCACGCCGGCGTTGATGGCGAAGGCCTGGAACCACTCGCGCACCAGCTCGGTGTCGAACTCACCGATCTTGTCGCGGGGGAAGTCGGCCTTGAACACCAGGAACGGGCGGCCCGAAATGTCGATGACCACGCGCGACAGCGTCTCGTCCATGGGCATGTGCACGCCGGCATAGCGGGTGATGCCCGCCATGTTGCCGAGCGCCTGCCTGACCGCCTGGCCGAGCGCGATGCCGGTGTCTTCGGTGGTATGGTGATGATCAATGTGCAGGTCGCCCACCGCCTTGACCGTGAGGTCGATGCGGGAATGGCGGGCGAGGAGATCGAGCATATGGTCGAAAAAGCCGATGCCGGTCGCGATATTGGCCACGCCGGTGCCATCGAGGTTCACGGTGACCTCGATGTCGGTTTCCTTGGTCTTGCGCTTGATCGTCGCGGTGCGCATGGAAAATCGGTTTCCATTCTAGCTTTGAGCCGAAAACGCCAGTCTATTAACAGCCAAATGACGCCTTCGCTACTGCGGGAACGGCTGGCCGGGCTTCTACTTCTGCCTATGGTGAGCGAATTTGAGGCCGGAACGGCCCGTTGTGGGCCGGTTGTCCCTTTGCTCCTGACCGCCTAAATCAGCGCAGACAACGAGGATTATGATGCAGGATTCCCAGAACAGCTCGCCGGTCTGGCACGGCACCACGATTTTGACGGTCCGTAAGGGCGGCAAGGTGGTGGTCGGCGGCGACGGCCAGGTCTCGATCGGCCAGACCGTGATCAAGTCCAACGCCAAAAAGGTCCGGAAACTTGGCAAGGGCGATGTCATCGGCGGCTTTGCCGGCGCCACGGCCGACGCTTTCACCCTGTTCGAGCGGCTGGAGAGCAAGCTCGAGCAATATCCGGGGCAGTTGACCCGGGCCGCCGTGGAGCTCGCCAAGGACTGGCGCACCGACCGCTATTTGCGGCGGCTGGAGGCCATGATGATCGTGGCCGACAAGGACGTCTCCCTGGTCCTGACCGGGACCGGCGACGTGCTCGAGCCCGAGGCCGGCGTCATGGCGATCGGCTCCGGCGGCAATTATGCGCTGGCCGCGGCCCGCGCCCTGATCGACACCGACAAGGACGCCGAGACCATCGTCCGCCGCTCGCTCGACATCGCCGCCGACATCTGCGTCTACACCAACCGCAACGTCACCATCGAAAGCCTGGCGGCCGGCTAGGTCATGGTGCCCCCCTACGCCTTCCGCCCGATGATGGCGGCCGATCTTCCGCTGATCCGGCGGTGGCTGGGCGAGGCGCATGTGCGGGAATGGTGGGGCGATCCGGACGAGCAGATTGCGCTCGTCAGCGGCGACCTCGACGAGCCGGCGATGGACCAGTTCATCGTGTTGGCCGGCCGCGAGCCCTTCGGCTATCTTCAGTGCTATCGCCTGACCGCCTGGAATACGGGCTTCGGGCTGCAACCTGAGCGCACGCGTGGGATCGACCAGTTCATTGGTGAGAGTGCAATGATCGGGTGCGGCCATGGATCGGCGTTCATCCGCCAATTCGTCGATGAGAGCTTCCGGCAGGGCCTGCCGCGCATGGTCACCGATCCAGATCCGCTCAATGCGCGTGCCGTGCGCGCTTATGAGAAAGCAGGCTTCGTCCGCGACGGCATGGTCGATACCCCGGATGGGGCCGCACTGTTGATGGTGCGCGAGCCGTGACGCCGACAAGCACGCACGACAGCAAGGGCGCTGCACATTCGCGACAATCTGACGCTCACCGTTCTGAAGCTCGTCCGATCCTCAGATCATCTGACGGCCAAAAAAGCGGCTTGTCCCGGCCCGTTTCTGACCCTAGCTAAGGTCCCCATGACAGACTTCTCTCCCCGCGAAATCGTTTCCGAACTCGACCGTTTCATCGTCGGCCAGGCCGATGCCAAGCGCGCCGTCTCGATCGCGCTACGCAATCGCTGGCGCCGGCAGCAGCTCACCGGTTCCTTGCGCGAGGAGGTGCTGCCGAAGAACATCCTGATGATCGGACCCACCGGCGTCGGCAAAACGGAGATCGCGCGGCGACTGGCAAAGCTCGCCAATGCGCCGTTCCTGAAGGTGGAAGCGACAAAATTCACCGAGGTCGGCTATGTCGGCCGCGACGTCGAGCAGATCGTGCGTGATCTCGTCGAGGTCGCGATTTCCCAGGTGCGCGAGCGCAAGCGCAAGGACGTGCAGGCGCGGGCCCAGCTCGCCGCCGAGGAGCGCGTGCTCGATGCGCTGGTCGGCGCCAATTCCAGCGCGGCGACGCGGGAATCCTTCCGCAAGAAGCTGCGCGCCGGTGAGCTCAACGACAAGGAAATCGAGATCGAGACGCAAGGCGGCGGCAGCGGCATGCCGATGTTCGAGATCCCGGGCATGCCGGGCGCACAGATGGGCGCGATCTCGATCGGCGATATCTTTGGCAAGCTTGGCGGAGGCCGCAAGACGCGGCGGCTGACAGTCGAGGGCTCGCACGAAATCCTGGTCAACGAAGAGTCCGACAAGCTGCTGGATACCGACCAGCTGACGCTGGAGGCGATCAGCGCGGTCGAGAACAACGGCATCGTGTTCCTCGACGAGATCGACAAGATCTGCGCGCGTGAGGGCCGCGTCGGCGGCGACGTCTCGCGCGAAGGCGTGCAGCGCGACCTGCTGCCGCTGATCGAGGGCACCACGGTCTCGACCAAGCATGGCGCGGTGAAGACCGACCACATCCTGTTCATCGCCTCTGGCGCCTTCCACGTCGCAAAGCCGTCCGACCTGCTGCCGGAATTGCAGGGCCGCCTGCCGATCCGCGTCGAATTGCAGGCGCTGAGCCGCGACGACATGCGCCGCATCCTGACCGAGCCCGAGGCCTCGCTGATCAAGCAATATGTTGCCTTGATGCAGACCGAGGGCGTGACGCTCGACATCACCGACAGCGCCATCGACGCGCTCGCCGACATCGCGGTCGCCGTCAATTCGACCGTCGAGAACATCGGCGCGCGCAGGCTCCAGACCGTGATGGAGCGCGTGCTGGACGAGATCTCCTTCACAGCCCCCGACCGCAACGGCGAGACCGTCCGGGTCGACGCCGATTTCGTGCAGAAGCACGTCGGCGACCTCGCCAAGAATGCCGACCTGAGCCGGTTCATTTTGTAATTCGGCTCTGGCACGCTATGGATGCGGCGTGACCGCGCGCATCCTGCAAAACCCCTGGCGATTTCTGCTCGCGATCAACGCGGCGGTCATCGTCGGCGTGTTCGTTCACAAGATCCAGCTGCCGCCTTACGTCCCCTACGTCCATCTCCTCGTCGACTATCATTTCGGCTTCATCAAGCGTGCGCTGATCGGCGCGATCGTCGCGCTGTTCTCGGCCAAGGTGCCGGTTTGGCTGGTGTTCGCGCTCGGCGGGGCGACGTGGCTGCTGACGCTGGGGCTTTACGCAAAACTGTTTCAGAGGACGTTCGGCTTCACCGCGAAGACGCTGCCGCTGTTCGTCTTCATCGCGGGCTCGCCGTTCTTCCTGAAGAACTTCATGCACACGCTCGGCCATTTCGACATCTATGGCTGCGCGCTGGCGCTCATCCTGCTGCTGATGCCGGCGGGCTCATTGCTGTTCGTGGCGACGGCGGCGCTGTTCGCGATCATTCTCGTCCTGATCCACCACATCCATTTGCTGATGTATGTGCCGACCATAATCACCATCGTCGTGACCAGGCACTATCTCGCTCACGGCATCACCCGGACGAACGTCGCGTTCGGTCTGGTCACGCTGCTTTCCGTGATCATGCTGTTCTTCGCCGCGCAGTTCCTGGGAACGATGCCGATCCCCGAGGCGGATTTCGTTGCGTATCTGAAAACCCGGATGGTCGATCCCTCGCGCACGGATCTGCTGCAATTCAGCTACATCTGGTATCAGCCGCTGGCGAAGGAGATCTCGGACACCTGGGGCCGCCTGCCGCACAACATCCTCGGCGTGCCCCTCTTCGCCCTGCTGATCTGGCTGCACACGCCGCTGTGGCGCTACTTTGCGAAGCTGATCGGCGGGCTCGCGAACGAGACGCATCGCCGGCTGGTGATCACGGCGCTGATCGGCGTCAGCCTTGCCTATCTCGTGATGTTCGCGATGGTGTTCGACTATTCGCGCTGGATCTCGAACTGGGCGGTCTGCATGTTCCTTATCCTGCATGCAGTAAAGATGCTGCCGGCCGATAAAGAGACGCCATTGATTCCGGCCGAGGACCAGAAGACCAACATCTTCGGCCTGATCATCACTTTGATCCCGCGGGTCGGAATCGTCCGGCCGTTCTAAGACCTCGCCCGCCGGATCCGAACATAAAGCGCGCCCTCGCCGCCATGGCTGATAGCGGCCTCCTCGAAGCCCACAACGAAGGCGCGGAATTCCGGCAGGCTCAGCCATTCCGGCACCTGCCGACGCAGCACGCCGCTTTCGCCGCCGCTGCGGCCTTTCCCGGTGATGACGAGCACAAAGGTCAGGCCATCGTGATGGGCGCGGTGGAGGAAGCCGCTCAAGGCGCGGTGCGCGCGTATCTGGGTCATGCCGTGCAGATCAAGCCGCGCCTCGATCTCGCTGCGGCCGCGCGACAGTTTTGTCCGCTCGCGCTTGCCGAGCGGGGCGAGCGGCGGTATCGCCGGCTTGGCTGGACGCGGGGTTGGCGCTTGAGCCAAAGGTCGCGGCGACGGCGCAGGCTTTGCGGCCGGCGCTACCAGCGACGGCTCAGCGCGCGGCGTGGTGTGCACCTTCGTTGCGCGATGCTTCCGCAGTGGCTTGACTTGCTTTGCGACGAGCTCCCACAGCTCGCGATCTTCCTCGGTCAACCCACGACGACGCGACGAGGGACGCGGAGGATCCAGCACGGGCGGACGGGACGATCGCTTCATTGCTGGTGGGAACGACTTTTGATGTGCCTGCGCGGTTCGCGGACAGGTTCTATCACGGGACGCGGCGCCGGCAGCGGCACCGGGCCGGCAATTGCGACGGTCTCGCCCTTCGCCGGGTCCTTGGGATCGGTCTGCGGAAACAGCTTTGCGATCTTCTCCGACGGCCGCGGATCCGGTACCGGCAGCCGCGCGGCGCGCACGGCCGGATCGAGGCTCTTCGGCACCAGCATAACGAAATGCATGGGGTGACGCAGCCGGCCCGAGACGCGGCCAGCGTCAGCGCCGGCGCCAAAATAGAGATCGGCGCGCGCGGGGCCGACGATGGCCGAGCCGGTGTCCTGCGCGATCATCAGGCGATGGAACGGCGTTTTGGCGCGTTCGGACTCAATCGGCAGCCCGCCCTCGATGAAGAACGGCGTGCCGTAGACATGGAGCGATTTGTCGACCGCGATCGAACGGCCGGCGGTCAATGGGATGCCTTGCGCACCGACCGCCTCGTCCTTGTCGGACAGATTGACCTCGCGGAAGAAGATGTAGGAGCGGTTCTGGCGCCGCAGCTCCTTGGCGCCGTCAGGATTCTGCGCCATCCATTCCCGGATCTTCTGCATCGACATCTCTTCCTTCGGAATGATGCCGCGCTCGATCAGCACACGTCCCACGGCGGTGTAGGGATAGCCGTTATAGGAATCGTAGTTGAGCCTTATGGTGCCGCCGTCGTCGAACTTGATGCGCGCCGAGCCCTGGATCTGGGCGAACAACAGATCGGTCGGGTCCTTCAGCCAGGCGATCTCGAGTCCGCGGCCGGCGATCTTGCCGTCCTCGATCTCGCCGCGATCGTAATAGGGCACGAGCTTGCGGCGGCCGATCTTGCGGTAGACCGATCCCTTGTTGGGCAGGCTGACGGAGGCCTGATTGTAGCCGCGCACGAACAGGTTCGAGGGGCGCCGATAGACCGGGACGTTGTAGACATCGGTCTGGGTGCGCGATCCCTCCAGCACTGGCTCGTAATAACCGGTGACGAAACCGTCGGGCTCGCCGAGGCGCGAGATCCGCAGCGGCGAGAAATTCTCCTCGAAGAAGGTCTTGGCTTTCGCGTCGTCGGTCAGCTCGAGCGATTTGGCGGCACGGCAGGGTTCGCTCAACGAGCCGCCGAGAGCCTTCTGTTCAGGAGCGCCGGTCTGTGCATTGATCGAGCGGCAGCTGGCGCGAAAGGTCTTGTACGCCGCGAGATGATCGTCATCGCTCCAGCCCTTCACGTCCGCCCAGACCAGCGGCAAATATTGTGCGCCGGGAATTTCGAACGGGAGAGGGAGCTGCGGATAGGGCAACGCCCGCGGAGGAATCGCGGCCACGTCGGGAAGATGATGGTAATGGCTGCGGTAGTGGCGCCGCGCAGCCTCGGCGCCAAGCGAAAACGAAGCCAGCACGACGACACCTGCGCAAAGCGCCGTCGCGCTGTTCTTCAGGAAACTCTTAATTCGCGCTTCCGGTGCCAACCAGCTTCCAGTTCGGATCGCGAGAGGTGATATCGCGGGCGAAAGTCCAGATGTCGGTAATGTCGGCGACCGTGTCAGGGTTGCCGTCGACGATGTTGCCGGCCTTGTCGCGGGTGGCCGAGATCATCTGGGAGACGAACCGGATCGTGAGCTGGGCCGTGCGATCGCGCAGCTCGGCGCCGACCAGCTCGGCCTTGTCGATCGAGACGAAGCGCGTCTCGGTCTTCTGCTCGTTCTTCTCGCGGTCCTTGATTGCGGCGTCGAAGCTTTCATAGACCTCGGACGACAACAGGTCGCGCAGCGCGCGGCGATCGCCATTGGCGAAGGCCAGCACGATCATCTCATAGGCGCCGCGGGCGCCCGAGATGAAGTGGCGCGGATCGAAGGTGGAATCCCTGTCGACGATGGCATCGAGGCCCTGGGCGAGCGCGGTGCCCGGCTCGGTCAGCCCCTTCCAGCGGTCGGAGGGCGGAGCGGGCTCGGCCGTCGGCGCCAGCGGCGCCTGGTCGATCACCTTGCCCGGCATGGTCACGACATTCTTGTCCGGGGCACCCCCAAGCGCATTACGAGCCGTGCGGTCGAACGGCGGCCGCTCATTGCCGGTCCGTTGCCCCAGCACGCTGCGCAGCCGCAGGAAAATAAAGACCGCCAGCGCAAGGAAGATGATGGTGTAGATGTCCACGTCGTATCGCTTTCTGGTCTTTTCTCAGGTCTTCTTTGGGGTCGCTGCCGGGAAAATCAATCCGGCCAGTAGACCGTTCCATACCGGAACGGCAAGGCTACATCACCATTTTAGGACCGGTTTTGGGCCTGCGCGTCGCGTCCGTCGGATGTAGGCACGAAATCATGCCCGGCCAATGGCGCCTTTTGGCACAGCATCAAGTGTAGCGCGTTTTATGCTTAAGGGGAAACCCGATCCTGGCCGGAAATCGCGCATCTTCAAGCGTTTAACGTGCGATTTCGGGTCCGGGGCGGGCGGAACGTCACAGTTGTAGGCGTGGCCCGGATCGACCGTCCGGAGCCGTTCGTCCTTGTGGAATGAGGCGGCCCTATGTTAGCCAACCGCCGCGAAATTCAGCCCAAATCGGGTAAGGAGACACTCTGATGACCAACGGTAACGGCACCCCTCCCGAGGCGGCCCAGGCTGCTCCCCAGCTCAACGTGCTGGCGCAATATACCAAGGACCTTTCGTTCGAAAATCCGAACGCGCCGACCTCGCTCCAGCCGCAAAGCCAGGCGCCCCAGATCAACATCCAGATCAATGTCAGCGCCAACAACCTCAGCGAATCCGAGTTCGAGGTGACGCTGTCGGTCGAAGGCAAGGCCGAGAACGCGGGCAAGGTGATGTTCTCGTTCGAGCTCGCCTATGCCGGCGTGTTCCGGATCGTCAACGTGCCGAAGGAGAACCTGCATCCGCTGGTCATGATCGAATGCCCGCGCCTGCTATTCCCGTTCGCCCGCGAGATCATCGCGACCGCCGTGCGCGACGGCGGGTTCCCGCCGCTGATGCTGGACCCGGTCGATTTCGTCGGTCTCTATCGCCAGAACATGGAGCGGCAAATGGCCGCTGGTGGTCAGACCGGTCAGGCCTAACCAGCCGGAGTGACGGCAACTGGAGCGGCCAAAAACTCGTTCCAGATCACCTTGTCGCCGAGCGTTGCGATGAAAGCCCGGTGGGCTTCGCGCTCGGCGTCTGAAACCCGCGGCGCGAGCGGCACAGACCGCTGCCGCCGCGGCGCATCGCCAGCGGCATTGACGCGAATCTCCTGGGCGTCTGACGCCAGCAGCAGCTGCGACTGCCGCGCCCCGACCAGATCGACATAGACCTCCGCGAGCAGTTCGGAATCGAGCAGCGCGCCGTGCTTGGTGCGGCGTGAATTGTCGATCGAGTAGCGCGAGCAGAGATCGTCGAGCCGGTTCGACACACCGGGATGCTTGCGCCGCGCCAGCAGCAGCGTATCGACCAGCCGCTCGCGCGGGATCGCGGCACGCTTGATCCGGTCGAGCTCGGCATTGATGAAGCTGATGTCGAACGAAGCGTTGTGGATCACCAGCGGCGCATCGCCGACGAACGCCAGAAATTCGTCGACGACCTCGTGGAACAGCGGCTTGGTCGAGAGAAACTCGGCCGACAGCCCATGCACGGCAAAGGCTTCCGCCGGCATGTCCCGTTCAGGATTGATATAGACGTGGTACGTCTGTCCCGTCGGCATGCGGTTGAAGATCTCGACGCAGCCGATTTCGACCAGGCGATCGCCGCGGAGCGGATCGAGGCCGGTGGTTTCGGTATCGAGAACGATTTCGCGCATGATGTGTGGTGCCGTATGAGGCGGCGAATCAGGCTCGCCGCTGCGGCATCTTAACGACCTCGGCCAGGATGTGCGTGATTTGCGCGCGCACCGGCTCAAGTCCGTGTGAGGTATCCACGACGAAATCGGCCCGTTTGCGCTTTTCGGCATCAGGCGTCTGCTTGGCGATGATGGCGTCCAGTTTTGCTTCGTCCATGGTTCCCCGCGCCAGCACACGTTCGCGCTGGATTTCCGGCGAGGTCGAGACCACGACCACGGCGTCGACCCGCTTCTCACCGCCGGTTTCGAACAGCAGGGGAATATCCAGGACCACGACCGGTGCCTTGGCGGCTTCGGCATCGGCAAAGAATTTTTGCCGGGAGGCGCCGAGCATGGGGTGAACGATCTGCTCGAGCTGCTTGATCGCGGCGGGATCGTGCACCACGCGCGCAGACAGTTTGGAACGATCGACCTTTCCGTTCGCGGTGGTGCCGGGAAAGGCGGCCTCGATCGCGGGTGCGGCCTCGCCTTGATAGAGCTGATGGACGGCAGCATCGGCGTCGTAGACGGGCACACCGGCCTCCGCGAACAATTTCGCGGTGGTGGATTTGCCCATTCCGATCGAGCCGGTCAGTCCGAGAATCCGCATCAGCGCCAAGCCATCCCTGTCAATCACACCGTAATGAGCCGCTCGCCCCGCAGGAACGCAAGCAGCGGCAGCAGCGGCAGGCCGAGAATGGTGAAATGGTCACCCTCGATGCGCTCGAACAGATGGATGCCGAGACCTTCGAGCTGATAGGCGCCGACGCTGGTGGTGACGGCATCGCCGGCGGCATCGAGATAGGCTGAAAGCTCGGCCTCGGTCATCTGCCGCATGGTCATGCGGGCGACCGACACATCCTCGAAGACGACCTTGCCGTCATGCACCACGGCGACGGCGGAATTCAGCTCGTGGCTATGCCCGGCGAGATCACGCAACTGCGCCAGCGCCTGCGAACGACCGGTGGGCTTGTTGAGGAGCCGATTCCCCAGCGTCAGCGTCTGGTCGGCCCCAATCACATAGCTTCCGGGACGATTCGCCGAGACCGCCTTGGCTTTCTCGCGCGCCAGCAACAGGCCGATCTCGCGCGCGTTCGAAAGTTTGGACGCAGCCTGAATACCGCGCTCGTCGATGTCAGCGGTAACGGCCTCGAATTCGAGCCCGGCGTTCGCCAGCAGCACTTTGCGCGCGCCGCTCTGCGAGGCCAGGACCAACGGAGATGTGCCGCGCCACAGGCCCATCGCAAAAACTATTCCGAGGGCCGGTTGCGCTGGCGATCGCTGTAGAGCTTCATGATCGCGGCCGCAGTTTCCTCGATCGAGCGCCGCGTGACGTCCAGCAGCGGCCAGTCGTGCTTGGCGCTCAGCTTGCGCGCAAACGCGACCTCCTCGGTGACCGACTGCCTATCGGTATAGGTGTCGCTGCCGGCTTCGGCGCCCATGGAGAGCAGGCGGTTCTGGCGGATCTGGATCAGACGCTCCGGCGTCGCGTGCAGGCTGACGACCAGCGGCCGGGTCAGTGTCCCCAATTGCGCCGGCACGGGGATGCCCGGCACCAGAGGCACGTTGGCGGTACGGATGCCACGGTTGGCGAGATAGATCGACGTCGGCGTTTTCGAGGTGCGGGACACGCCGACCAGCACGACGTCGGCTTCCTCGAGCCCATCGACATGCTGGCCGTCGTCATGGATCATCGTATAGTTCAGCGCGTCGATGCGTTTGAAATATTCCGCGTTGAGCACGTGTTGCGCGCCGACGCGACCCGTCGTCGCAGCGCCAAGATAGGCTTCGAACAACTGCATGACCGGGCCGATGATCGAGAGGCTCGGCACATTGATAGTCTTGCACTTGTCCTCGAGCCTCGAGACCAGATCTTTCTCCAGCAGCGTGAACAGCACGATGCCTGGCGCTTCCTCGATCTCATCGAGCACGCGATCGAGCTGCTTCTGGCTGCGCACTAGCGGATAGACATGCTCGACCGGGGTGACGTTTGCGTATTGGGCTGCGACCGCACGCGCGACCGTGATCAGGGTCTCGCCGGTGGAGTCGGAGACGAGGTGCAGGTGGAAATAATTGTTCGAGGTCGGCACAAAAACTCTTTGTATGGGGGCGGTGTGGTTTGTGGATTTCTGTGGACCTTAACCCCTCGGAAAGGGTTGCGCGACACCAGGGGCGGGACAAGTGCCAATTTTCTTCACACCACTGCCCATCGGAACAAGTCCGGCGCCCCGCCGAGCGGAAAACGGGATTGCGCGGACAACCCCCTTGATAAGCTGCCGACAGAAACGCGCAAGCCTTTGAAGCTGGCTGACTTATCGCGAGCCGCCAGAGCTATCCGGGATATGTTGATGGATGTGAACAAGCGCAGCTCAACCAGCGGATGGAATTGCATGAGTCCAATCCACGGTCACATAGACTCAAACCTTAAGAATCTAAGATTCTTAGATTTAAGAGGAGCGCTACGGACGGATATGTGTGCAGGTAAGACCTTAACGAGTACTTACTATCCCCAGCGTTCTCTGAGCTGAGCTGGGCGGAGCCGGAAGCAAAACATGTTTGAAGACATCTATCTCTGGATCAAGGCGCTGCATGTGATCGCGGTCATCTCCTGGATGGCCGGCATGCTCTATCTGCCGCGGCTGTTCGTCTATCACTGCGAGGCCGAGATCGGCTCGAAACAGTCCGAAACCTTCAAAGTCATGGAACGCCGGCTGCTCAAGGCGATCATCAACCCCGCCATGATCGTCACCTGGCTTGCCGGGCTCTATCTCGCCTGGGCCGGCCATTGGTTCACGTTCGGCTGGCTGCACGTAAAACTGGCACTGGTCCTGGCGATGTCCGCGGTCCACGGCTTTTTTTCCCGCTGGCTCAAGGACTTCGCCGCCGACAAGCGCCCGCACAGCCAGAAATTCTTCCGGATTATCAATGAGGTGCCGACCGTTCTGATGATCATCATCGTCATCATGGTGATCGTGAAGCCGTTCTAGGCAGGAAACGCGAACGATCGCTCATCGCTTCGGCTTGCGGAGTGGGAAGCGATTTTCTATATTAGCGATATCCCACCCAACGCAGGCGGATGTGGTTGTGTCCGAGCTTTTTAAAAGCCGGACACCGCATCAGGTTTGAAGCCTCCACCGGCACTCACCTTGCCAGACCTGCGGACCTTACCTTCTCGCGTCCGCATTTCAGAGCCTCCTCGCACCCCCTCCCAAGGTTACCCCACAGGACCACCCCAATGCGGGAAATTAAACTCCAGGACCTCAAGTCGAAGACGCCGGCCGAGCTCGTCTCGTTCGCGGAAGAGAACGGGGTCGAGAATGCCAGCACCATGCGCAAGCAGGAGCTGCTGTTCGCCATCCTCAAGCAGCTTGCGCTCGCGGAAACCGACATCGTCGGCGAGGGCGTCGTCGAGGTGCTCTCCGACGGTTTCGGCTTCCTCCGCTCGCCCGATGCGAATTATCTGCCGGGCCCGGACGACATCTATGTCTCGCCCTCGCAGATCCGCCGTTTCGGCCTGCGTACCGGCGACACCATCGAAGGCCACATCCGCAGCCCGAAAGAGGGCGAGCGCTATTTTGCGCTGCTGAAGGTCAACACGCTCAATTTCGAGGACCCGGAAAAGGCCAAGCACAAGGTCAATTTCGACAACCTCACGCCGCTGTTTCCGAATCAGCGCTTCCGCATGGAAATCGACGATCCGACGCGAAAAGACCTGTCTGCACGGGTGATCGACATCGTCGCGCCGATCGGCAAGGGCCAGCGCGCGCTGATCGTCGCGCCGCCGCGCACCGGTAAAACCGTGCTGATGCAGAACATCGCGCACTCGATCACGCACAACCATCCCGAATGCTATCTGATCGTGCTTCTGATCGACGAGCGTCCGGAAGAAGTCACGGACATGCAGCGCTCGGTGAAGGGCGAGGTCGTGTCGTCGACCTTCGACGAGCCGGCGGTGCGTCACGTCCAGGTCGCCGAAATGGTGATCGAGAAAGCCAAGCGTCTCGTCGAGCACGGCCGCGACGTCGTCATCCTGCTCGACTCGATCACGCGTCTGGGCCGCGCCTACAACACCGTGGTGCCGTCATCCGGCAAGGTGCTGACCGGCGGTGTCGACGCCAACGCCTTGCAGCGCCCGAAGCGCTTCTTCGGTGCCGCCCGCAACATCGAGGAGGGCGGCTCGCTGACCATCATCGCAACCGCGCTGGTCGATACCGGCAGCCGCATGGACGAAGTCATCTTCGAAGAGTTCAAGGGCACCGGTAACTCGGAACTGATCCTGGATCGCAAGGTCTCGGACAAGCGCACCTTCCCGGCCATCGACATCTCGCGCTCCGGCACCCGCAAGGAGGAGCTCATCACCGACAATCAGGTGCTGAAGAAGATGTACGTGCTCCGCCGCATCCTGAACCCGATGGGCACCATGGACGCGATCGACTTCCTGCTCGACAAGCTGCGCTCGACCAAGAGCAATTCGGAGTTCTTCGACTCCATGAACACCTGAGCCTGGGTACAGCAAGAGTTTTGAGGGCGCCTTCGGGCGCCCTTTTTCGTTGTGCGGCTTTGCTGCAGCGAAGGTGCAGCATTCAGGGTGGATTTCGCGGTTAGAGTCGAGCTTCGCTTAGTCTGTTGATATATCTAAACAATATTAGACCTAGGTCGAGCCTATCCTGGCGAGTGTGACGGGTTCCTGCAGCAGAATTCTGTGCTCTATGTTGCATCGCAATATGGACTTTGCTGGCGGATTGGAGCGCGGCAAAGCAGTCACGTACGCCCATGAGAGGGCCGATTGCCTTTTCCCCGCCAGCCGGACAAATAGGCCATGCACCCGCGAGACCAGACCATCTTTGCGCTGTCGTCAGGCCGTCCGCCGAGCGCGATCGCATTGGTGCGCGTCTCGGGCCCGCAAGCCGGCCTGGTGCTGACGACGCTCGCAGGTAAGCTGCCCACGCCGCGGCGAGCCAGCCGCCGGTTGCTTCGGGACGGCGCGGGCCAGCCGATCGACGATGCGGTCGTGCTCTGGTTTCCGGGGCCGAGGAGTCCGACCGGCGAGGACGTCGCCGAATTCCACGTTCATGGCGGACGCGCCGTGCTAGCCGCGCTCCTCGCGGAGATTTCGCTAATTCCGAATACACGCGCCGCCGAGCCAGGCGAGTTCACCCGGCGCGCGTTTGAGAACGGCAAGCTCGACCTCACCGAGGCCGAGGGTCTCGACGATCTGATCCACGCCGACACGGATCGCCAACGTCGCCAGGCGCTGCGCCTGTTGCAGGGCATGCTCGGCAACCGCGCGCGTGATTGGCGCGAGCGCATCATCGAGGCATCGGCGCTGATCGAGGCCGGCATCGATTTTTCCGACGAGGGCGACGTGCCCGCGGAATTGATGGCGCCGGCCGTGAAAGCGATCAAAGCGCTGCATGATGAAATTGTAAAAGTCCTTGCGGCACAGGGACATTCTGAACGCCTGCGCGACGGCCTGGTGGTCGCGATCGCTGGCGAGCCGAATGTCGGCAAGTCGACGCTGATGAATCAGCTCGCCCGCCGCGAGGTTGCGATCGTTTCGCCGCACGCCGGCACCACGCGTGACGTGATCGAGGTGCAGCTCGATCTCGACGGCTATCCCGTCACGGTGATCGACACGGCCGGCATTCGCGAGACCGATGATCCCGTCGAGCAGGAAGGCGTGCGCCGGGCGCGGGCGCGGGCCGAAGACGCCGACCTCGTGCTGTGGCTGGTGGAGGGAGAGCGACCCGCTGATCCGGACGCGACGCGGTCGCTCCGGACCGCCGGCGAGGGTCAGCGGTCAAGCGGCTCGGTCTGGATTGTGAGAAACAAAATCGATCTCGGCGGAGCCGCAACGGCCCGGCCGCCCGGCGATTTCGGGATCTCGGCGAGCCGGGGCGATGGCATCCCCGAGCTGGTCGAGGCCCTCGTCAAATTCGCGGCTGATTTTTTCGGAACCACCGAGGGCGCGTTGGTGACCCGGGCCCGGCAGCGAGATCTGTTGGCTCGGGCCGCCGACAGCTTGCGCCGAAGTCTGGAGCTTGTAGAAGAGGGCGAAGAGCTCGCCGCCGAGGAACTGCGCGCCGCCGCTTATGCCTTGGGTCGGCTGCTTGGCCGGGTGGATGTCGAGGACGTCCTCGGGGCCATTTTCCAAAAATTCTGCATCGGAAAGTAGCGCTAGTTCTTCAATGTAAAACTAGCGCTTGTTTCCATTGCTTGTGCGTGGACGGGTTCCACCCTGTTTCACGTGAAACAGCAACTATCCCAACGCTGTTCCTACTGTGCATGGGGTTGCTTTTGCGAAATTGCCCCGGCCCCCGACGACATCGTTTCACGTGAAACACTGGGCCTCACCGAGTTTCCACTTCCGGCTTTCCGGCCGCTGAGCTAGAAGTCGGTCCATGCGAACAGAGCGAGAGAGTTTCGACGTCATCGTGATTGGCGGCGGCCACGCCGGCTGTGAGGCCGCGGCTGCTTCCGCTCGGATGGGTGCGACGACCGCTCTGGTGACGCACCGTTTCTCCACTGTCGGCGCGATGTCCTGCAATCCGGCCATCGGCGGTCTGGGCAAGGGCCATCTGGTGCGCGAAGTCGATGCCCTCGATGGTCTGATGGGCCGGGCCGGTGATGCCGGCGGCATCCAGTTTCGTGTGCTCAATCGTCGCAAGGGCCCCGCTGTCCGTGGCCCCAGGGCCCAGGCCGACCGGAAACTCTATGCCGCTGCGATGCAGGCTGCGATCGGGGAGACCGAAGGTCTTTCCGTCATCGAAGGTGAGGCCGACGAGCTGATCGTGGTCGAGGACCGGGTCACCGGGCTGCGCCTGACGGACGGACGGGTGCTCCGGGCAGGGGCGGTCGTCATCACCACCGGCACCTTTCTCCGTGGCCTGATCCATCTCGGCGAGAAGAACTGGCCCGCCGGCCGCGTCGGCGAGGCCACGGCGATGGGTCTTTCGGGCTCCTTTGAGCGGGCCGGCTTCACCCTGGGACGGTTGAAGACCGGGACGCCGCCGCGTCTGGATGGCTCGACGATTGACTGGTCCGCGGTCGAGATGCAGCCCGGAGACGAGCCGCCGGAGCCGTTCTCTGTGATGACAGAACGGATCACGACCCCTCGGATCCAGTGCGGGATCACCCGGACCACGGCCGCCACCCACGAGGTGATCCGGGCCAATGTCCATCGCTCCCCGATGTATTCCGGCCAGATCAAGAGCTCGGGACCGCGCTATTGCCCCTCGATCGAGGACAAGATCGTCCGGTTCGGCGATCGCGATGGCCATCAGATCTTCCTTGAGCCGGAAGGGCTCGACGACACCACGGTCTATCCCAACGGCATCTCGACCTCGCTTCCGGAGGAAGTCCAGCTCGCAATCCTCGCCAGCATCCCCGGCCTGGAGCGGGTGAAGATGGTCCGTCCGGGCTATGCCATCGAGTACGACCACATCGATCCCCGTGAGCTCGATCCGACCCTGCAGACCAAGCGTCTGCGCGGTCTGTTCCTGGCCGGACAGATCAACGGCACCACCGGATACGAGGAAGCGGCCGGCCAGGGCATCGTCGCCGGCCTCAATGCCGCGCTCTCTGCCAGCGGCGCCGCGCTGACTGTGTTCGATCGTGCCGACGGCTATCTCGGCGTGATGATCGACGACCTCGTCACCCGCGGGATCAGCGAGCCCTATCGGATGTTCACATCGCGAGCCGAGTACCGGCTGACCTTGCGAGCGGACAATGCCGATCAGCGCCTGACCGAGAAGGGGATCGCGCTGGGCTGTGTCGGCAGTGCCCGGACCCAGCATCATCGTGCCAAGATGGACGCCCTGAACGCGGCGCGGACACTGTCGAAGTCGCTAGCCATCACTCCGAACGAAGCGATCAAGCACGGGCTGTCCCTGAACCGGGACGGCCAACGCCGCTCAGCCTTTGAGTTGATGGCCTATCCGGATATCGGCTGGGGCCAGGTCCGCGCGATCTGGCCGGAGCTGTCCGCCATTGATCCCGTCATCGCCACCCATCTCGAGATCGACGCCAAATACGATGTTTATCTCGAGCGCCAGAGCGCCGACGTCGAAGCCTTCCGGCGCGACGAGGGGATGGTGCTGTCGGAGGTCGACTACCAGCAGGTCCCGGGTCTCTCCAATGAAGTCCGCGCCAAGCTGGAGAAGTCGCGGCCGTTCACGGTCGGTCAGGCCGGCCGGATCGATGGCATGACGCCGGCGGCACTCGGCATCCTCGCGGCCTATCTTCGCCGTGAGGCGCGCAGGACTTCCAAGGCAATTGCATAGGCGTTTCACGTGAAACAGCGCGGACCCGGCGGCGACAGGCCGCTAACCCGACAGCCCGGAGCAGGTGAGGGCGGTGGTCGTCGATCCGAGCCGCCGCCGGCCAAGCCGAAGATCGACAAAGCCAGCGCCAACGACCAGGCGCTCGACTCCGTCATCGCCGCCGACAAGCGCCAAGCGCTGAAGCTCGCGCCCGTTTCACATGAAACAGAGGGGCGGCTCGATCGCTACATCGCGCTGCTCCGGGAATGGCAGGCCAAGACCAATCTGGTCGCGCCGTCGACCTTGCCAAACCTCTGGACCCGCCACATTGCCGATTCGCTTCAGCTCGTCGATCTCGCACCGACCGCAAAGCGCTGGGCCGACCTCGGCAGCGGCGGTGGTTTTCCCGGGGTCGTGCTGGCTTGCGCCATGGCCCGGACACCGGGCGCCAGCGTCCATCTCGTCGAGCGAATCGCCAAGAAGGCCGCGTTTTTGCGCGAAGCAATTCGCGTCACCACATCTCCCGGAGTCGTACATCTCGCTGAGATCGGGGATAATGTGGATAGAATCACCGGCCCCGTCGATTGCGTCACCGCCCGCGCGCTGGCTCCGCTACATCAACTCATCGGCTTTGCAGAGCCGCTGATGCGCCAGGGCGCAAAAGCGCTGTTTCTCAAGGGTCAAGATGTAGAGGCTGAATTGACCGAAGCCGCTAAATATTGGAATATTCAGTCGCAGCTCCACCAAAGTCGGACGGGTGACGGGTGGATCGTCGAGCTAACTTCAGTTGAACGGCGCGGGTGAACGTTCAGGGGTCGAGTGGGGAAATTCGGATGACCGTGATTGACGAACCGCAGCTAGACCAGACCGACCAAGAAAAGGCTGAAGTCCCGCATGGCCACCCGCGCATCCTGGCGCTGGCGAATCAGAAGGGCGGCGTGGGAAAGACAACCACGGCGATTAATCTAGGCACGGCACTCGCAGCGATTGGCGAGCGCGTTTTGATCGTCGATCTCGATCCGCAGGGCAACGCCTCGACCGGCCTCGGCATCGATCGCCGCAACCGCTCCTGCTCGACCTACGACGTGTTGATCGGCGAAGCCCCTCTGCGTGAAGCCGTGGTCTCGACTGCGGTGCCGCGGCTGCACATCGCGCCCTCGACCATGGATCTCTCCGGCCTTGAGCTCGAGCTCGGCACCACGCCCGGCCGCGCCTTCAAGCTGCGCGACGCGATCGCCGCGCTCAACAACAACGTCTCGCCGGACGCCGATTACACCTATGTGCTGATCGACTGCCCGCCGTCGCTCAACCTGCTCACGGTCAACGCGATGGCCGCGTCGGATGCGATCCTGGTGCCGCTGCAGTGCGAGTTCTTCGCGCTCGAAGGTCTGTCGCAATTGCTGCAGACGGTGGAGCAGGTGCGCTCGACGCTCAATCCGAATCTGTCGATCCACGGCATCGTGCTGACCATGTTCGACTCGCGCAACAATCTCTCGAACCAGGTCGTCGCCGACGTCCGCCAGTTCATGGGCGAGAAGGTCTACAAGACCATGATCCCGCGCAACGTGCGCATCTCGGAAGCGCCGTCCTACGGCAAGCCGGTGCTGGTCTACGATCTCAAATGCGTCGGCAGCGAAGCTTATCTGCGGCTCGCCACCGAAGTGATCCAGCGCGAGCGCGAGCTGCGCGTCACGCATTGACGATGCCGTAGGGCCGTAGGGTGGGTTAGCCGAAGGCGTAACCCACCACTGTCTATCTCCGCCGAAGCAGAAGAGGTGGGTTACGCTTCGCTAACCCACCCTACGATTCGAAATTCAGTTCTGGAGTGCTGCAGCGTGAATCCAAGGGAGCTGGCGATGGCCGACGAAGCGCGTTCGCGACTGGGCCGAGGTCTTGCGAGTCTGATCGGTGACGTCGGCGGCGAGGCCCAGCACGTCGATCGTCCGCGCGCGCAGCGCAAGGTGCCGATCGAATTCATCAAGGCCAATCCGCGCAATCCGCGCCGCACCTTTTCGGACATCGAGCTCAAGGAGCTCTCCGAGTCCATCAAGCAGCACGGCGTGATCCAGCCGATCGTGGTGCGCCCCGTGAAGGGGGCGCAGGACCGCTTCGAGATCATTGCTGGTGAGCGCCGCTGGCGTGCCTCGCAAATGGCCGGCCTGCATGAAGTGCCGATCGTCCCGGTCGACATCAGCGACAGCGATGCGCTGGAATTCGCGATCGTCGAGAACGTGCAGCGCGAAGACCTCAACCCGATGGAAGAGGCGCAGGGCTATCACGCGCTCGCCAACGAGTTCAAACGCAGCCAGGACGACATCGCAAAAGTCGTCGGCAAGAGCCGCAGCCACGTCGCCAACATGATGCGGCTGACAAAGCTCCCGGCCGAGGTGCAGGCCTTCATCGCGAGCGGCGAGCTGACCGCCGGGCACGCCCGTGCGCTGATCGGCGTGCCCGATCCGCTGGCCGCCGCCAAGCGCATCGTCGCGGAGGGCCTCAACGTCCGCCAGACTGAGGCGCTCGCGCATGAGGAGGGCGTGCCGGAGCGCAAGCCGCAAAAGGCGCGGGCCACCGGTGGCAAGGAAAAGGATCCTGATACGATCGATCTTGAGAAGCGTGTCAGCGACGCGCTCGGCCTCAAGGTCACCGTCAATCATCGCGATCCCGGCGGCTCGGTCCAGATCAACTACCGCAACCTCGATCAGCTCGACGAGGTGATGAAGCGGTTGGCGAAGGGCGCTCTGTAGGTCACCGATGTCGTCCTGGCGAAAGCCGGGAGGACGTTCAAGGCATTGCTCTATCCACCCGTCATTGCTTCGTCGCAAGGGCTCCTTGCAATGACGCATGGAGGGAGTTGCGCTTGGAATGACGTGAAGAGAGTAGGCGCGCTCAGCCCCGCCGCTTTGCATTCGCGGCGATCGCCATCAGCGTGCGCTGGGCGATGGCGGCGGCCAGCGTCGATTGCTTGCGGGTGTCGAGCGCGGCGGTCGCAAGCTGCTCGATGATTGCGGCGAGCCTTGCCACGCTGAAATTGCGCAGCGCGGTTTCGACCGCGGACTTTCGTGAAAAATGCAGCCGCGGAAATCCGCCGTCGAGCACGGCGGAGGCCGGCGTGCCGTCGGCGATCGCGAGCGCGGATTTATGCAGCCACGCGGCCTGGCGCTGCGCGGCCGAGATGATCACGCCGGGATAGGTGCCGGCGATCATGGCCTTTGCGAATTCGGTCTCGACGATATCGGGCCGGCCGGCGAAGGCGCCGTCGACGATCGGATCGAGCTTCAGCTCCGACGCATCCGCGACGACGGACATCACGTCATCCAGCGTGATCTCGCCCTTGCCGTGGGCGTACAGCGTGAGCTTGCGCAGCTCGTTGCGCGAGGCCTGGCGATCGCCGCCGAGGAACGACATCAGCGCGCCGCGGGCATCCTGCGCGATGCGCAGATTCGCGATGCGGAGCTCGTCCTCTATCAATTTCGCCAGGTCGCGCTCAGTGTCGGGATAGCAGCCGATCGCCACCGCGGCCTTGGCCTTCTCGCAGGCCTTGCGCAGCGGCGATTCCGGGCGCAGCTCGCCGGCTTCGATCACGATACGGCAATCCTTCACCGGCATCTCGGCCAGCGTGTCGACGCCGCTGGCAAAGCTGCGCGAGCCAGCGCGGATGCGAATGGCGCGCCGGCCGCCGAACAGCGGCACGGTCATGGCTTCGTCGACCAGGCGCGACGGCTCGGCGGAAAGCTCGTCGCCGTCGAGTTTGACGAGCGAGAAGGGATCGTTGGGATCGTCGACGGCGGACGCAATCAGCGCGTCGGCGCGCTCGCGCACGAGGCCGGCATCGGGACCATAGAGCAGGATGATCGGACGGCCCGCGTCGGGGCGGGCGAGGAAGGCGTCTATCTCCTTTCCGCGCAGCGCGACCAAGAACGTCAAGTGCCTGCGGTGAAGAACGCGGCGAGCCGGGTGTTGATGTTCTCGGCGATCTCGTTGGCGGCGCGATCCTCGGCGTCACGCACCGCGCGGTTGCGGCTGAAACGCTGGTAGGAGCCGGGCATGTCGTAGGACACGCGCGAGAACGTCGTGCCCGTCATCACCGATTTTCCGGTCGCGACCTCGATCAGATTGTACTGGCAGTCGATGCCGTAGTTCTCGGTGTTCGGCAGGCCGGTGTTGGGGTCGACGATCAGGGACGTCTTGCTGGAGTTGAAGCGGATCACCAGACGGTGGGTCGGCGGCATGCCTGTCGCCGAGCCGTAGAGCTTGAACGCTAACGCGTTGCGGACCTCGACGCCGACGCGGGCCTCGCGGGAGGCATTCGCCTTGTCGATCGGCGGAAGATCGACCCCCATCAGCTTCTCGCGCAAGCCGGGGGTGCCGTCGGTATGCTCGGCATACATCGGCTGGAAGCAGCCGGCCGTCAGCGCCGCCAATGCGGCAACCGCCAGCAAGCGGGCTGCGATACGGATCCTAGCCGACAACATTCACGATCCTCTTGGGAACGATGATCACCTTGCGGACGGGCTTGCCATCCAGAGCCAGTTTTACCGCATCGAGGGCCAAAACGGCAGCCTCGATTTCCGGATTCTGGGCCGCTGTTGCAACTGTGACATCACCCCGCTTCTTGCCGTTGACCTGGACCACCAGGGTCACGCTGTCTTCAACCAGCAAATCGCGTTCGATTTGCGGCCAGTTGGCCTCGGAAACCAGCCCGGGCTGGCCCAGAACCTGCCAGCACTCCTCGGCCAGGTGCGGCATCATCGGGGAGAACAGCTGGACCAGGATCTGGCTGGCCTCCCGGATCGCCCAAGCCAAATCTGGAGCCAGATCGGCGGCCGGCTGGCCGGGGCGCTGCAGCACCTCCGAAAACGTGTTGGTGAATTCACGGATATGGGCGAGGCAGACGTTGAAGTGCAGCCGCTCGACGCCGGTCGTGACCTTGTCGAGCGCGCCGTGGGCGGCCTTGCGCAAGGTTGTGGCATCCGGGCCGAAGCTGGCCGGCCGAGCCGCGGGGGCACCCTTGCCGAGTTCTTCCGCATCGTTCACCAGCCGCCACAGCCGCTGCACGAAGCGCGAGGCGCCCTGGACGCGCTCATCGCTCCAGATCACGTCGCGGTCGGGCGGGGAGTCCGACAGCATGAACCAGCGGGCGACGTCGGCGCCGTAGGTCGCGATGATGTCGTCGGGGTCGACGGTATTCTTCTTCGACTTCGACATCTTCTCGATCGCGCCGATCTGGACGTCCTCGCCGGTCGCCAGCAGCGTCGCGCGGCGTCCGTTGCCGCCGACTTCGACCTTCACCTCGGCCGGCTGCACCCAGCTGCCGTCGGCCTTCTGGTAGGTCTCGTGCACCACCATGCCTTGCGTGAACATGCCGGCGAACGGCTCGTCCAGCGCGATGTGCCCGGTCGCCTTCATGGCGCGGGTGAAGAAGCGGCTGTAGAGCAGATGCAGGATCGCGTGCTCGACGCCGCCGATATACTGGTCGACCGGCAGCATCCGGTTGGCGACCGCAGGCGTCGTCGGGGCGTTCTCGTTCCAGGGATCGGTGAAGCGCGCAAAATACCACGACGAGTCCACGAAGGTGTCCATGGTGTCGGTTTCGCGCTGGGCCTTGCCGCCGCATTTCGGGCAAGTCACGTGCTTCCAGGTCGGATGATGGTCGAGCGCGTTGCCCGGCTTGTCGAAGGTCGCATCGTCGGGCAGCGTCACCGGCAGGTCGGCATCCGGCACTGGCACCACGTCGCACGTCGGACAGTGGATGACGGGAATCGGGCAGCCCCAATAGCGCTGGCGCGAAATGCCCCAGTCGCGCAGGCGGAAATTGACTTGGCGCTCGCCGACCGGTGCGTTGCCGCGCAACTCGTTCTCAAGACGTTTTGCGACTTCGTCCTTGGCCTGATCGATGGTCATGCCGTCGAGGAAGCGCGAGTTGATCATACGACCGTCACCGTCATAGGCGGTGTCGGTGATGACGAACGTCTTGGGATCCTGGCCCTCGGGGCACACCACCGGCGTGTTGCCGAGATTGTACTTGTTGACGAAGTCGAGGTCGCGCTGGTCGTGTGCGGGGCAGCCGAAGATCGCGCCGGTGCCGTATTCCATCAGCACGAAGTTGGCGACATAGACCGGCAGCTTCCAGCTCGGGTCGAACGGATGGACCGCGCAGATGCCGGTGTCAAAACCCTGCTTCTCCGCGGTATCGATGATCTCCTGCGCGGTGCCGATCTTCTTGATGTCGGCAATGAACTTGGCAAGCTCAGGATTCTTCGCGGCAGCTGCTTGCGCCAGCGGATGATCCGACGAGATCGCCATGAATTTCGCGCCGAACAGCGTGTCCGGGCGCGTCGTAAAAATCTTCAGCTCGCTCTCGCCGGCCGGCGTGGTCGCCTGATCCAGCGCGAAGCGAATCAGCAGACCCTCGGAGCGGCCGATCCAGTTGCGCTGCATCAGCCGCACCTTGTCGGGCCAGCGGTCGAGCCCGTCCAACGCGGACAGCAATTCCTGCGAGTACTTCGTGATCTTGAAGACCCACTGGCTCATTTCGCGCTGCTCGACGACGGCACCCGAACGCCAGCCGCGGCCGTCGATCACCTGCTCGTTGGCGAGCACGGTCATGTCGACCGGATCCCAGTTCAGCTTGCGCTTCTCGCGCTCGGCGAGGCCCGCGGCGAGCATGTCCAAAAACATCTTCTGCTGATGCTTGTAGTAGCTGGGGTCGCAGGTTGCGAATTCGCGCGACCAGTCCAGCGACAGCCCGATCGAGCGGAGCTGCTTCTTCATCGCGGCGATGTTGTCGTAGGTCCAGGCTTTCGGCGCGACCTTGCGCTCGATGGCGGCGTTCTCGGCCGGGAGGCCGAAGGCGTCCCAGCCCATCGGGTGCAGCACGTTGAAGCCCTTGGCGCGCATGAAGCGGGCCAGCACGTCGCCGAGCGTGTAGTTGCGGACGTGGCCGATATGGATGCGCCCGGACGGGTAGGGGAACATCTCCAGCACATAGTATTTCGGCCGGGAATCGTCGTTCTTCGAGACGAAGATCGCCTGTTCGTCCCACTGGCGTTGCCAGCGCGGTTCGGCGTCACGGGCGTTATAGCGTTCGGAGGTCATGGAATCGTTGGGTTTTCGTGGTTTCGGCCGGCTGAAGAGGCCGGACTAGGCCATAGAAGTCCTCGGGGGGTCAATGGGTTGCCGCTGCCGACGGCACCCTGCAATGCTGTTCCGCAAAAGTACGGATGAGGGCGTTGGGATCGGATGAAGGGGCGGTGCGAGGTTGGCCGCCAACAGCACCCGCGCCAGGCAGATCATACTCAAACAATAACGCTAGCCCGCCATCGCGATTTCGGCGGTGCTGCCCTCGATCCGCATAACGCCGTGCTCGACGACCTTGTTGCGGCCGCGGTGTTTGGCAGCGTAGAGCGCGGCGTCGGCGGCTTCGATCAGGTCGCCCGGACGCAAAGTCTCGTTCGGCCGGGTCGCAGCAACGCCGATCGACACCGTGACCACCATATGGGCCGAGGTGATGTGCGGCAGGCACAGCTTCAGCACGGCTGCGCGCACCAGCTCGCCGATCTCGACGGCGCGGTGCACGTCGGTGTTCGGCAGCAGCAGGCAGAATTCTTCGCCGCCATAGCGCGCCGCAAAGCCCATCGTGTCGGCCGCGATGCCGGACAGTGATTCGCCGAGCCGGGTCAGGCAGGAATCGCCTTCGAGATGGCCGTAGGTGTCGTTGAACAGCTTGAAATGATCGACGTCGATCATCAGAAGCGCGAGCTCGCTGCCATATTGCTGCGCGCGCATCCATTCGAAATCGAGACGGCTCTGGAAGCCGCGGCGGTTCGCAAGCCCCGACAGCATGTCGATCGACGCCATCACCGTCAGCCGGTCATTGCTCGCGATCAGCTCGCGCTCGCGCTGGCTGAGCTGCGCGGCCATCGCGTTGAAGGCGCGCGCCAGCGGGACGAATTCGGAGGGCAGCCGGTTGCGCGCGGCGCGGGCCGACAGGTCGCCCTCGCCGAGACGCTTGGCCATGTCCGCGAGCATTTCGATCGGCTTGATCACGAGCTTCTCGGCGGCGATCAGCGCGCCGAGCAGCACGAACACGACGACGAAGGCGAGCTGAAGATAGGCTGTGCGGATGTCGCGGCTGACCGCCGCGGACACCTTGTCCTCGTCGATGCTGGCGATCAGGCGGGAATTGGTGCCGGCGATACGGATGAAGCTGACCGCGCGCCGCGATCCGTCGGCGGCGAGGAACGACAGCGAGCCTTCGTCCTGGTCGGAGCGCAAGGCCTTGTCGGCGATTGCCGACATCAGCGGCATGTTGTCGAGCGGACGTCCGACCGCGCTGTGCTGGTCGGCGGGCGCAGCCAGCACGGTGCCGGCGCTGTCGACCAGCACCGCCGTGATGCCGGCGCGGCCGCCCAGATTGTTCATGACCTTCGACATCCAGTCGAGGTTGACGGTCGCGAGCACGACGGCATCGGCAACGCCGCTGAACGCGGAGACTGGATAGACCGCCATGACGGTCGGCGACTGCACGGGCTTTGACAGGATGAAGTCGGACAATACGAAGCGGCCGGTCTCCTGCGCCTGCTGGAAATAGGGTCGGTCGGAAAGATCGAGGCCGACATACATGTTGTTGGTCGCGCACTGGATGCGGCCGTCCTGGCCGGCGATCAGGAGCGTGCGGATCCAGGGAAGGCTCGTCGGCAGGCTCGCACGCAGCACGTCGCAGCTCTTGCTGACGCCGCCGACGGAGGCGCGGATGAAGGCTTCCGATTTCAGGATGGTCTCGACCGACGAGATCACCTCGCGCTGCGCGTCCGCACTGTGCCTTGCGACCGTGGTGAACTCGGCCGTGGCTTGCGCGATTTGTTTTGTGCGGGTGTCCTCGAGCGAGCGAATCCGCTCGAGCATCAAGGGCGCGACCAGAAGCACCGCGAGCAACGCAAGCCGGGCCCTGATGCCGAGGACCTGCTTGAGTTTTGCTCGTTTGCGGTTGAAACTGACGTTTGCCATCTTCGCTACCCACCCCACGGGCAAGGTAAAGCGAAGGGTTCAAAAACTCTTTCTTGAACTCGGTAAAATTGGAACTAGCTCCGTTACTCCTGCAATCGATCGACGCCATGACAGAAGCCAATGCCGCGCCGGTAACCGGCGATTCACCAAACGCGCTCGCCGCGGTCGAAGCGGAGATTGCACGCGCCTGCAGGGATGCGCGGCGCGATCGTGCCTCCGTGACGCTGATCGCGGTGTCCAAGACTTTCGCAGCGGACGCAATTATCCCGGTTATTGGCGCCGGACAGCGCGTGTTCGGCGAAAATCGCGTGCAGGAAGCCAAAGGCAAGTGGCCGGCGTTAACCTCTGTTTACCCAGAGATCGCGCTGCATCTGATCGGGCCGCTGCAATCCAACAAGGCGAAAGAGGCGGTGGCGCTGTTCGATGCCATCCATTCGGTCGACCGTCCGAGCATTTGCCAGGCGTTAGCCAAAGAAATCGAATCTCAGAACAAGCACCCGCAACTTTTCGTCCAGATCAACACCGGCGAGGAGCCGCAGAAGGCCGGCGTCGCGCCCGGCGAGGCCGACGCCTTCCTCGCGAGCTGCCGCGATACCTACGGGCTGACGATCTCCGGCCTGATGTGCATCCCGCCAGTGGACGAGCCGCCGGCGGCGCATTTCGCGCTGACGGCCAAGATCGCGGCGCGTAACGGATTACAGAATCTGTCGATGGGCATGAGCGCGGATTATGCGACCGCCATCATGCTCGGTGCCACCCATGTGCGCGTGGGCAGCGCGATCTTCGGGCATCGGTGATCGCCGTCGGCGAGGGCCGCGCCCAGAAGCGGCTTTTGAGTTCGTCATTGCGAGCGCAGCGAAGCAATCCAGAATCTTTCCGCAGCGGGACTCTGGATTGCTTCGCTGTGCTCGCAATGACATGTGGAGAGAGATGCGCTCGCAATGACGGCGAGGTTTACGAACCTCATCGACACCTTCCCATCAGCCGTGTCGCACATGATGCGACGTCAAGCTTGCTGCCGTCGCGCCAATGTCGAACGAGGACCTGCGAGGCGGCGGCGATCTGATCCTTGTCGAGCATGTGTCGTCACCCGATGATGATTTTTGTTCTTGGTCCTATCAGCCGCAGCAATTGTAGCATCGCGGCCTTGGTCATGGAGACGCAGCCCGCGGTTGGGCCGAAATTGTCGCGCGCCAGATGCAGAAACACCGCGCTGCCGCGGCCGGCAATGCGCGGCCTGGTGTTGTGGTCGATTTCGATGATGAAATCGTAGAGCTGGTCGGCGCGCTTGAGCCGGTCGCCGCCTTCGCCCTCCCCGCGCCGGATCCACTGGTTGTAATGGCGATCACCGGGATCCTCGCACCAAGCGTCCGCGCCGGTGATGATCCGGGCCGGCAGAAGCGTCTTGGGACGGCTGTGGCGGTCGCCCCGCCACCACAAGCGTCGGGGGCGAAAGCTGCCCCTGGGGGTGCCGCCGTCGCCCTCGCGCTTGTTGGCCAGAATGCCGCCGCGCCCCAGCGCAACCGGAATCGTCAACTGTCCGGCTGTCAGCCAGCCCCGGCGCGGATTGCCGGCGGCAGGCCTAACGCGGATCGCGGAGAGCTGCTGGAAGCGTCGATTCATGGGATAAGCGTTTGAATTGACGTTATTTTTCATGTGAACGCGCGGTGTCGAATTCATTACAGGACATTCATCAAATCGCCCTGCTATTCTGGGTTAGAGTAATTCCGGCTTGTGAATCGGTAACAGCCCACTACTTCAACACGAACAACAATAAAAACAGAGACCCCTCAAACTTCCCATCACGGCTGGGTGCGGCATGCATGCGCGCCTGGTCGACCCCAAAAGGATGATCCCCTATGGCCAATGCCCGCAAGATCCTGATCGTGGATGACGATACCGATCTGCGCGACACGTTGGTGGAGCAATTATCGCTGCACGAAGAATTTGAGGCCTCCGCCGTCGATACTGGCGCCAAGGGCGCGAGCGCCGCAAAGGCCAACGCTCCCGATCTCGTGCTGATGGATGTCGGCCTTCCCGACACCGACGGTCGCGAAGTGGTCCGCTCTCTCCGCAAGGGCGGCTTCAAGGCGCCGATCATCATGCTGACGGGGCATGACACCGATTCCGACACGATTTTGGGCCTGGAATCCGGCGCCAACGACTATGTCGCCAAGCCCTTCCGTTTCGCCGTGCTGCTGGCCCGCATCCGTGCCCAGCTCCGCCAGCACGAGGCCAGCGAGGACGCGGTGTTCTCGGTCGGCCCCTATTCCTTCCGTCCCGGCTCCAAGATGCTGACCGCCGCCAATGCGCGCAAGGTCCGCCTCACCGAGAAGGAAACCGCGATCCTGCGCTTCCTCTACCGGGCCGGTCAGATGCCGGTCTCGCGCGAGACCCTGCTCCAGGAGGTCTGGGGCTACAATTCCGGCGTCACCACCCACACGCTGGAAACCCACATCTACCGCCTTCGCCAGAAGATCGAGAAGGACGCCGCCAACCCGGAAATCCTGGTGACGGAAGCCGGTGGCTACAAGCTGGTGCCGTGATACGTTCCAGGAGCGCGCGATTCGTCGTAAATTAGCGCGTTCCACGAGCCTCGGACCGGAATGTCAATCGACGACGACGTAGCGCTGCTCGAGCGTGTCCCGACACTGCGCCTGTTGGGAGACGCCTCGCTGCGCATGCTGGCGATCGGCTCCGAGCAGCGTGACTTCGTCCGCGGCGACATCTTGTTCAATCTCGGCGACGATGCCGACGCCGGCTTCGTGGTCCAGCGCGGCGCCTTTCGCGTCGATGACGGCGCCGGCGCCGAGATGATCGCAGGTCCCGGCACGTTGATTGGCGAGCTCGCGCTGGTCGTGCCCATGAAGCGCCCCTCGGGCGCGGTTGCGCTGGAGCATTCCTCCGTCATCCGCGTCGCGCGCAGCCTGTTTCAGCGTGTGCTCGAAAGCGATCCCGCTGCCGCGGTCCGCCTCCGCGACGAATTCGCGGTTCGCTCCAGCCAGATCGCGAGCGACATCCTGATGGCCGGTGCGAAGCTGAGCACCTGAGATCGTTCCGGTCTCTTCAGACCTCATCCTTTGTTGAACGCATACAGCGCGCTGCGGTCGTCCTGGTAAAGCCGCCGCAGTCCCGGCATGACCGCCAGATGCGGCGCATCGACGTCGAGCAGCCAGACATAGTCGAAGCGATCGCGCGGAATCTGCGCGATCCTTTGCGCGAGCGTGGCGCTCAGATCGCCGTCGCAGTCGCCCGGGACGATCTCGATGTACTGAGACGCATCTGCATTGAACGCGGTGCCGCGTGCACGGAGCGGCGTCAGCAGTTGCTGGCCACCCGATACATCCCACTGCGAATTGACGAAGGCGTCCCGCCGGACGATGGCGAGCGACCCCAGATGCGCGACACGCGGTGCTCGCCATTGCTCGCAGCTTGGCGGCCGTGTCAGCACGGCGATGCTTGCGCCGCGCGGGACGTCCTTCAGGGCCTGCAAATGTTGCGCGTAACCGGCATCATAGGCCGCGAACCCGACGGCCATGGCGACGATCCGAATCGCAAAAACAGCCAGCGCCATGCCGGCAATGATCGCCGAGCCGCGCTGCATGCGGTCGGTGGGCGCGATGGCGGTGAGGCCGATGATGAAGAAGACCGGCCATAGCCGGACATCGGCATAGACCGCGCCGAACATCTCGCCTGGCATCAGCAGGATCAGAACGAGAAAGCTCGCTGCTCCGACCAGCAGTGCTGGATTGCGCCTGACGTCACGGCTGCGGATGCCAAAATACAGCAGGCCGATGGCGAGCAGCAGGCTCAGCGTGTCCAGCCAGATACTCTGGTCGCGCAGCGTCCATACCAGTCCGAGGATCTTGGCGCCGATGTCGAAGAAATGATCCGTCGAGGCGGCGCCATTGCCTTGCCGCCAGATGATCATGAGCCCGGCGGGAATCATGACGGGCCACGTGCGTCGCAGAATGACGAGCACCATGGAAGGCCACGCTGCTGGCGCGCGATTCCAGCTGCGGCAGAGCTCAAAGGCACCGACGAGGACAACCAGAACGACCCAGCCATAGGCGTGCGCGAGCCAGACCAGGCAGGCGGCCGCCGCGAACAGCGCGGCCCGCATCATCACCGAGTCTTTCTTTCCTGCCGTCTCGACCCAGGATGCGAAAACGTGAAACGCGAGCGCACAGCCAAGCCAATAATTCACGAAGCCAAGCTGGAACGGATAGGACATCGCGAACCATGCGGCCACGACGGCAAAGGGCGTGAGCTCACCATGCAGCGCCCGGCTGATCCGTCCGATCGCAGAGATCATGAGGAGCGAAAGCGCCAGCGCAATCAGCCAGGCGGCGCGTTCGAGACCGAGCATCGGTGCCAGCGGAGCGACGAGCAATTCAACGCCCAGATTGCCGACCAGCTGCCAGTGAAAATCCCAGTTCTGCTGCAGCGCCGGCGACTCCGCCAGATGCAGTTGCACATGGTAGCGGCCGATATGGGCCAGGAAATCGATCAGCGGCGGCGTATGCACGAACCAGAACGGTATCGTGCTCAGCAACATCAATCCCGGCACGACGAAACGGGAATTCCACCACGCGCGAACGGGTGGTTCTGTGGCGTCTGACGGCGCTTGTGTGCGCATCATCTCTCCGGAGGCTTAAACGTCGAGCGTCACCGTCACCGGCACGTGATCCGACGGTCGCTCCCAACTGCGGGCATCGCGCAAAATCTTGAAATCCTGGACCGCGTCTTTCAGCGCGCGCGAGACCCAGATATGGTCGAGCCTGCGGCCGCGGTCGCCGACGGTCCAGTCGGCGGAGCGGTAGCTCCACCACGTGTAGACCTTCTCCGACATCGGAATACGGTCGCGCGCGACGTCGATCCATTCGCCGGCGCTGAGCGCGGCCTGCAACTTTTCTGTTTCGATCGGCGTGTGCGAGACGATTTTCAGAAGCTGCCTGTGCGACCACACGTCGTTCTCGTGCGGCGCGACGTTGAGATCGCCGACCAGGATGTGGCGGTCTTCGCCGCGCGGATGCAGCGGCTCGCACGCCTTCATCTCGTCGAGAAAGCGGAGCTTGTGGTCGAATTTCTCGTTCAGCGCGGGATCGGGAATGTCGCCGCCGGCGGGCACGTAGAAATTATGCAGCACCAGCGGCTTTGCGATGTTGGCCTTCTCGCCAAACGATACCGAGATATGACGCGAATCCAGCTTGTCGCAGAAGGTACGGATGTCCATGGTTTCGAACGGAATCTTCGAGACGATGGCGACGCCGTGATAGCCCTTCTGCCCGTTCAGCGCGACGTGCTCGTAGCCGAGCCGCTTGAAGCGCTTCAGCGGAAAGGCGTCGTCGATGCACTTGGTCTCCTGGAGACACAGCACGTCCGGCCGCGCGCTCTTGAGAAACTTCGCGACCAGATCGATGCGCAGCCGCACCGAATTGATGTTCCAGGTTGTCAGGGAAAGACGCATGGGAATTGCGTCTTAGCATGGATTGGCGTAAGTGGCAGTTTGTAGGGTGGATTAGCGAAGCGTAATCCACCGACTTGCTTTCCGCGGAGGAATAAGTGGTGGGTTACGCCTTCGGCTAACCCACCCTACGGACCTATCCCGGTGACGGCACGCTGTAATTGGTGAAATCGATCTTGAACATATTGGGATCGAGCTTCTTGCTCGTGTCCAGATTATAAACTGCGAATGTGGTGTCGTAGCCCTGAGGATCGGTCACCGTCCATTGCTTCAACTGGCCGTCCTTGGCGCCGAGCATCAGCAAGAGGCGACTGGTGCCGACCAGCGCCTGCTTCTCCTCGATGGTGACGCTGATGAAGAGGTCGTCGGCCGTGACGCTGACGACGTTGGTGTCCTTCATCAGGTCGATGCGATCGGACAGCAGGAAGCGGAGCGGCGTCTGTGACAGCGGATAGACGTCCTGCGTCGCGAGCTTGCGATCGCGCACCACGACCGACGAGCCGTCGGCAACGATGTCGATCGGGCTCGGCGGATCATATTCGACGCGCATCTTGCCGGGCTTCTGGATGTAGAAATCGCCCTGCGTTTTGCTGCCGTCGGGGCCGACCTGGACGAAGTTTCCGACCAGCGTCGACAGCGAGGAC
This sequence comes from Bradyrhizobium diazoefficiens, assembly GCF_016616885.1. Taxonomy (NCBI): domain Bacteria; kingdom Pseudomonadati; phylum Pseudomonadota; class Alphaproteobacteria; order Hyphomicrobiales; family Nitrobacteraceae; genus Bradyrhizobium; species Bradyrhizobium diazoefficiens. The sequence goes on from NZ_CP067102.1 coordinate 306,814, forward strand.
AGATAGGCGCTGACCTTGGCGGCCTGCGCCTTCTGGTTCGCATCGAAGGTCTGGAAGATGCTGCTCGGCACGTTGCGGCGCGGATCGGGAATGATCGGATTCGGCGGCGCCTGCGTTGCGCCCGTGATCGACGGTCCGCCCGAAGGTGGAGCAGCGTCGCGGCCCTTCGGCGCAGGCTTCGGCACGGGCACGTTCTGCGCAAATGACGCAGCGGTCACCATCGCGGCGGTGACGAGCAGCACGCCCGCCACGCGCGCAGCGAAAGAGGCTGCGAATCGAATGTCCGGATGTTGGGTCAACGCGTCGTCCTGTGTGGCTGGGCGTCGTTTTAGCGTGATTTCGGGCAAAAGCAGATAACGTTTTTGCGTGAAATAGGACTTTGAGGCGGCTCGCCTCACATATGGCTGTCTTCTTCCTCGACCAGAATCTCGCGCTTGCCGGCGTGGTTGGCAGGTCCGACAATGCCTTCCAGTTCCATGCGCTCCATCAGCGATGCGGCGCGGTTATAGCCGATCTGCAGGCGGCGCTGGATGTAGCTGGTCGAGGCCTTGCGGTCGCGTTTGACGATGGCGACGGCCTGCTGAAACAGGTCGCCGCCGCCATCCCCGCCCATTCCGGTGGCATCGAACACCGCGCCGTCCTCGTCCTCGGTCGGCTCTTCGGCGGTGACGGCCTCGAGATATTCGGGCTGGCCCTGCGTCTTGAGGTGGCGCACCACCTTCTCGACTTCATCGTCCGAGGCGAAGGGACCATGCACGCGGCTGATGCGGCCGCCGCCGGCCATATAGAGCATGTCGCCCTGGCCGAGCAGCTGCTCGGCGCCCATCTCGCCGAGAATCGTGCGGCTGTCGATCTTCGAGGTGACCTGGAAGGCGATGCGGGTCGGGAAGTTCGCCTTGATGGTGCCGGTGATGACGTCGACCGACGGACGCTGCGTCGCGAGGATCACATGCAGGCCGGCGGCGCGCGCCATCTGCGCGAGACGCTGAACGGCGCCTTCGATGTCCTTGCCGGCAACCATCATCAGGTCGGCCATTTCGTCGACGATGATGACGATGTAGGGTAGCGGGTCGAGCGAGAGCTTTTCTTCCTCGTAGATCGCCTTGCCGGTTTCCTTGTCGAAGCCGGTATGCACGGTGCGCGTCGGCTCTTCGCCCTTTGCTTTCAATTCGCCGAGGCGCGTGTTGTAGCCGTCGATGTTGCGGACACCGAGCTTGGCCATGTTCTTGTAGCGCTCTTCCATCTCCCGCACGGCCCATTTCAGCGCGACCACCGCCTTCTTCGGATCGGTCACGACGGGGGTGAGCAGATGAGGAATGCCGTCATAGACGGAGAGTTCGAGCATCTTCGGATCGACCATGATCAGCCGGCACTGGTCCGGGCGGAGCCGATAGACCAGGCTGAGGATCATGGTGTTGATGGCGACCGACTTGCCGGAGCCGGTGGTACCGGCGATCAGCATGTGCGGCGTGCGGGCGAGGTCGATGATGACAGGATCGCCGCCGATGGTCTTGCCGAGGCAGAGCGGCAGTTTGGCGACAGAGTCGACGGTCTCCTTGGCGACCAGCAGCTCGCGCAGATAGACCTTTTCACGATGCGCGTTCGGCAGTTCGATGCCGATGGCATTGCGGCCGGGGACGACGGCGACGCGCGCCGACAGCGCGCTCATCGAACGCGCGATGTCGTCGGCAAGCCCGATCACGCGCGACGATTTGATGCCGGGTGCCGGCTCCAGCTCGTACAGCGTGACGACGGGACCCGGATTGGCCTTCACGATCTCGCCGCGCACGCCGAAATCCTGCAGCACGCCTTCGAGCGAGCGCGAATTGGCTTCCAGCTCAGCCTTGCTGAGCGGCTGGCGATCGCCGGCCTTGGGTGCGGCCAGCACGGACACGGAGGGAAGCTCGAACTTGTCGGAGGATTTCTTGGACGGAGTCTTCGGTGCAGCCTTCTTGCGCGGTGCGCGCGCGGCAGGCTCTTCCTCTTCCTCCTCCTCGTCGTCCTCTTCTGCCCCGTGCTCGTCTTCGTAGTCCTCGTCCTCGGACTGCGGTGAGATCGAGGGCGCGGCACGGCCGCCGAGATTGGGTTCCTGCCGGCTGAAGGAAACTGCCTTGGTCTTCGATCCGCTCGAGACCAGCGAGCGGTAGGCCGCGCCGAACAGCCAGATCAGCCGCGCCTTGGTGCTCATCAGCGCGTGGAACAGCCAGCCCAGCGACACCGAGCCACGATCGCTCTCCTCGTCTTCGTCGAGCGGCTTGTCGTCGTCCTCGATCTCCGCGAGCTCTTCGTCATGCTCGCGTGCGCCAAGCCCGCAAGCGATCAGGAAGGTCGCAGCCAGCGCGACGAACAGGATGATGCCGAGCACCATGCGATAGATCACGCCGGGCGGCCCGAAAATCACCGCGGGCGCACGCACCAGCGCATCGCCGACTACGCCGCCGAGCCCGGTCGGCAGCGGCCAGGCGCCGCCATGCGGCCAGCAGCTGACAAAGCCCGCCGCGATCACGGTGCAGAGAATCCACGAGCCGAGCCGCAGCGCCTCGCGATCGAACGGGCGATGGGTCATCATGCGCCAGCCCCACACCGCGACCGTCAGGATCAGCATGATCGCGCCGAGCCCGAGGATCTGCATCGCGAGGTCGGCGCCGATGGCGCCGGCATAGCCGAGAATGTTGCGGATCGGACGCGATGTCGCGTGGCTGAGGCTCGGGTCCTGCACCGACCAGGTCATCAGCGCGGCGGACGCGACGCCGGACAGCGTAATCAGGCCGAGACCGGTGAGCTCGCGCACGCGGCGGCTCAGCGCCTCGCGGATCGAGGGCGGCAGATGGCCGACCAGAGGAATCACACGTTCGATTGCCGACATGCTCATGGGCCCGCCTAACCCAGAGTTTCGACCAGCCGGTGCAGCGCCTGCGCCGTGGTCTCACTATCCTGTACCAGCGCCAGGCGAATATAGCCGGCACCGGGATTGAAGCCGTCGGGCTGACGCCGCGCCAGATAGGAACCGGGCACCACGCGCACGCCGGCTTCCTTGAAAAGCTTGAGGGTCACGGAGACATCGTCGCCGATCTCGGACGTATTGAGCCAGACGCAGAAGCCGGCGTCGGGCCGGCGATAGCCGTAACGATTGCCGATGATCTGATCGGCGAGATCGAACTTGATCCGGTAAAGCCTGCGGTTCTCCTCGACGTGCGCCTCGTCGCCATAGGCAACGGTCGCGACATGCTGGAGCGGCACCGGCACCTGCGGCGCTGCGATGTTGCGCAGCTCCAGGAACATGCCGATGAGCTTCTTATCGCCGGCGGCGAAGCCGACGCGCAGGCCCGGCAGGTTGGAGCGCTTCGACAGCGACTGGAACGCAACCACGCGGGTGAAATCGGGGCCTGCACATTCGAGCGCGCTGCCCGGCGCTTCGCGGGTGTAGATCTCGGAGTAGCACTCGTCGCTCAGGATCACGAAGTTGTAGCGATCGGCGAGGCTCTTCAGGCGCGTGAAATAATCGCGCGAGGCGACCGAGCCCTGCGGATTGGCGGGTGACGCCAGATAGAACGCCACCGTACGTGCCAGCGTCGCTTCGTCGATGGCGTCGAGATCGGGCAGGAAGCCGTTTTCGACGGTGGTCGGCAGATAGACCGGCTCGCAGGCTGCAGCGCCGGCCCCGGCGCCATAGACCGGATAGAACGGGTTCGGCATCAGGATGGCGGGCTTGCCGGAACGCGGGCCGACATAGCGCGCTGCTGCGATCGCGGCGAGGAATAGCCCCTCCCGGCTGCCATTGAGGACGAGAATCTCGGTCTTGGGGTCGAGCGATCGCGGCAGCTTGAAGCGCGACGACAACCAGGCGCTCGCTGCCTGGCGGAATGGCTCGGTGCCCTGGTTCATCGGGTAGCGGCCGAAATCAGCGATGTGCTTGGCGAGCACCGGACCGACGAAGTCCGGCACCGGATGCTGCGGCTCGCCGACCGCGAGCGAAATCAAAGGCTTGCCGGTTTGATGCGGCGCCAACAGCTCGTTCAGCCGGACGAAGGGCGAGCGTTCGTTGTCGGAGCTTCCACCGGCTAGCGGCGCACGGGATGAAGCGGTCATAGCCATTCTGGGCGCCAGCACTCTTGGAACGGCCGGCGCATGGATACGCCGGCGGGAAAGCGGTTCAGTTCACCATAGATAGGGCGAGGTTAAGACGCGATTAACCATCGGCAGGCCGACCCGTCCAGAGCAGGAATAATGAGGCCGGATAACAATGGGATGCATGGCTTATTTGCGTCGTTGCGGCGCGATCGCGTCGATGACGCGATCGCTGCCGCGTGCTGATCCGCTGATGGCCGGTGCCGTTCAGTGCGCCGGTAGCTTCTCGAACGTCGCGATACCCTCGGGAATCGCGTGGAACTCCTGCTTGTCGCAGGTAAAGATCGCCATCTGCGGATGGAACTGGGCCGGTTCGTCCAGCGTGCCGACCTTCAGGACGGCAGCCGGCAGTCCCGGAACCTTGGTCACCAGATGGGTGCCGCATTCGGCGCAGAACTCCCGCGTGACGGCGCGGGCGAGGTCCTTGCGGGTGAACTGCTTGGGTTGCCCGGTGATGTAGGTGAAGCCCGCCGCCGGCATCGCGATGAAGGTGTTGGGCGCGCCGCCCGAGATGTACTGGCACTCGCGGCAGTGACATTGGGCCTGCATTATCGGATCGCCCTCGGCCACATAGCGCACTTCGCCGCAATAGCATCCGCCTTCCAAACGCATGACGACCTCCCGTTTTGTTATTCGTTGTGGTCGTTATTTCTGCGCCGGCAATCTGGAATGGCAATCCTTTTCTTCTTTGCACAGCCAAAAGAAATCCCGCCAAAAAGAAAGGGGCTCCAACTTGCGCTGGAGCCCCTCAACGGTCGGGGCATTGCCGGGTATGTGCCCAAACCGTAGTTGTGGACGTGATCCCCGAGGAGAGATCGCGCCCGGGAGGAGAGGTTACATGTTGTAGGCGCGCTCGGTGTGGTCGGTGATGTCGAGACCTTCACGCTCGCTCTCGACATTGGCGCGGAGGCCAACGATCACATCGACGACCTTGTAGAGGATCGCCGAACCGACGCCCGACCACACCAGCGTGGTGCAGACGGCTTCGACCTGAGAGATCATCTGCGCGGCGAAGTCGTAATCGGCAACCTTGGGCGGGATCGCGGTGTAGTCGATGATGCCCGCACCACCGAGAGCCGGATTGACCAGGATGCCGGTGCCGAGGGCGCCAACGATGCCGCCGATGCAGTGCACGCCGAACACGTCGAGCGAGTCATCGTAGCCGAGCGCGTTCTTCACGACGGTGCAGAAGAACAGGCAGACCACGCCGACCACGAGGCCGAGGACGATCGCACCCATCACGCCGGAGAAGCCGGCGGCAGGCGTGACGGCCACGAGGCCCGCGACAGCGCCGGAGATGACGCCGAGCACCGACGGATGACCCTTCACGATCCACTCCGCGAACATCCACGACAGCGCGGCGGCTGCGGTGGCGACGAAGGAGTTGGTCATGGCGAGGGCTGCGCCGCCGTTGGCCTCCAGGTTGGAGCCGGCGTTGAAGCCGAACCAGCCGACCCAGAGCAGCGAGGCGCCGATCATCGACATGGTCAGCGAGTGCGGAGCCATCAGGTCCTTGCCGTAGCCGGTGCGCTTGCCGATCAAGAGAGCGCCGACGAGACCTGCGATGCCGGCGTTGATGTGCACCACGGTGCCGCCAGCGAAGTCAATCGCGCCCTTCTTGAAGATCCAGCCGGCGTCGGCGTTGATCTCGTCGAGCTTGGCCTGAGCCGCAGTCTTCGCCGCTCCATCAGCCGCAGCAGCCAGAGCCTTGGCCGCATCCTGGATCGCGTCCGGGCCGGGCCAGTACCAGACCATGTGCGCGATCGGGAAGTAGATCAGCGTCACCCAGAGCGGGATGAACAGGGCGATCGCCGAGAACTTCATGCGCTCGGCGAAGGCGCCAACGATAAGGGCGGGCGTGATCGCCGCGAAGGTCATCTGGAAGCAGACATAGACGAGCTCCGAGATGTTGGCGTCGACCGAGAAGGTCGCGGCCTTCGAGTCGGTGGTGACGCCCATCATGAAGGCCTTGGAGAAGCCGCCGATGAAGTCGGAGCCGCCGGTGAAGGCGAGGCTGTAGCCGTACACGGCCCAGATCACGGTGACGACGCAGACGGTGTAGAAGACCTGCATCAGGACCGAGAGCATGTTCTTGGAGCGGACGAGGCCGCCGTAGAACAGCGCAAGACCCGGGATCGTCATCAACAGCACGAGCACTGTCGATGTCAGCATCCAGGCGTTGTCTCCCTTGTTGACCGTTGGCTCGGCATAGGCTGCGGTCGCAGCGAACAGGCCGACTGCGAGAGCCGCCAATCCCGCGCCATAGGGACGCTTAAACGTCATTTCATTTACTCCTGATTGGATTTTGGTTGAGCGCGAAATCAAAGGGCCGCGGCGTCGGCCTCACCGGTGCGGATGCGAACCGCATGGTCGAGGTTGATGACGAAGATCTTGCCGTCGCCGATCTGTCCGGTTTTGGCGGCGGACGTGATGGCTTCGATGGTCTTATCGACCTGCTCGGAGGCGACGGCGACTTCGATCTTGATCTTGGGCAGGAAGCTCACGGCATATTCGGCGCCGCGGTAGATTTCCGTATGGCCTTTCTGACGGCCATATCCCTTGACTTCCGTCACCGTGAGACCGTGAACGCCAATGGCGGTCAGGGCGTCACGGACTTCTTCCAGCTTGAATGGCTTGATAATCGCCATAACAATTTTCATGGGTCCTATCCCCGCTTGGCCCGGTCCGGACGTGGCCGGGCGTTTCTCGACTGGTTCGCCACGAGGGAGAAGTTCACTACGCGGGCACAGCCGGGACCCTTAGAATCAAATGCCGTGCCAGATCGGGCGGCTTGCCTAACGGACTATGAAAACGGAGGTTTTCGCGTTTGACGGGTATTGCGGTGCAGTGCGCTATTACGTCGCGCTCAATCCGTGGTCAGGCCTGACCAAAAAGCAGGCATGACAGGCTGCCGACACATTTACTGCTCACGCGCCGGGCAGCAGGGAGGTATTTCGTTACAGAGGATGCTAGCTGAATGGCCTAGCCGCGCTGCGAAATATCGAAGTGGCTCGCGGCGTGCTCACGGGATACGCGCAACCGACCTCAACCATCAGGCGGCCTCGCGCACCGCAAAGACGCGATCGATCAACCCCCATTCGACCCCTTGCTGCGCAGTCATGAAGTGGTCGCGGTCGAGGGTCCGTTCCACCTCCGCCTCGGTGCGCCCGCAATGCTGGGCGTAGAGCCGGGTGATGCGCCGCTTGGTCTCCTGCATTTCGTTGGCGTGGATCAGGATGTCGGAGGCCTGGCCCTGGAAGCCGCCGAGCGGCTGATGCACGTGAAGGCTGGCATTGGGCAGCGCGGCGCGGTGACCGGGCTCACCGGCCATCAGCAGGAACGAGCCCATCGAGCGCGCGGTGCCCATGCACAGCGTGTGAACCGGCGCCTTGATGAACTGCATGGTGTCGTACATGGCGAGCCCACTGGTGACCACGCCGCCATAGGAGTTGATGTAGAGATTGATCGGCCTGTTCGGATTCTCAGCCTCCAGGAACAGCAATTGTGCGCACACCAGTCCAGACATCGCATCATTGACCTCGCCGTTGAGGAAGATGATGCGCTCGCGCAGGAGCCGCGAATAGATGTCGAAGGATCGTTCGCCGCGGGCGGATTGTTCGACAACCATAGGGACGAGCTGAAGCATGTCGCGCATCGGCGACCTCCATGTCTGCTGGTGATGAAGTCTTGTTGGTGTTAGGCCGCCGCGCGCATCAGGCAGCAATTGCTGTTGGCCGGCTGCGGCAGTTTCGCGAGGTCGTCGCAGGCTTGCTGGATGATGCGAAAGCGGGTGCCGCCGTCCTCGTTCGGCTCGATCCGGAAGATGACATGGCTCTCGCGAAACGGCGGCTCTGAATCGCGAAGCCGGTAGCGCACCTCTTCACCAGCGATCGTTGATTCCGGCTCGGCGCCCGCAAGGTCGCAATCCGGCAGCCAGCGCTCGCGCAACGCGGGGATGGTCACGGCGCGCCAGACCTTTGCCGGCGGCGCATCGAATTCATATTCGAGCACCAGTTCTGCATCGGCGGGATCAGGCTTCGCTGCGTCGCTCATTGATCCATATCCTTCAAAAGATCGGCGAGTGCCTCCATGCGCTTCGGCCAGTAGGCGCGATAGCGCGCGAGCCATGACCCGATGGCGACAATTCCGTCCGGGTCGACCTCGTAATTCACAAAGCGGCCCTGACGCTGTTCGCGCACGAGGCCTGCCGCGCGCAGCACCGAAAGATGCTGCGACATCGCCGGCTGGCTGATCTCCAAGCCGTCGCGCAAGGCGCTGGCATTCAGGCTTCCGCCAGCGAGCTTCTCAAAGACTTTTCGGCGCGTCGGGTCGGCCAGCGCCTTGAAGATGTCGGCTTCGATCATGCCAACACATAAGCACGTACTTATGTATTGCGCAAGCCCCGATTACTGAAGCGCTTCACCGTGCTGCGAGATATCGAGCCCCTCGAGCTCGTGCTCGCGCGAGACCCGCAAGGGCACGAACAGGCCGACCAGCTTGAGCAGGACAAAGCTCACGCCCGCCGACCAGACGAAGGTGACGGCGACGCCGTAAAGCTGGATCAGCAATTGCTGCGGATGGCCCTCGAGCAGGCCGGCCGTGCCGCCGATCGCGCTGGTCGCGAACACGCCCGCGAGCAGCGTGCCGGTCAGTCCGCCGATGCCGTGGACGCCGAACACGTCGAGCGAATCGTCGTAATTGAAGCGGTGCTTCAGCCAGGTGCAGGCCCAGTAGCAAATTGCGCCCGCGGCGATGCCGATGACGATGCCGTGCCACGGTGCGACGAAGCCGGAAGCCGGCGTGATGGTGCCGAGGCCTGCGACCGCGCCTGAGATCATGCCGAGAACGGAGGGCTTGCGCCGCGTCGACCATTCGATCGCGCCCCAGGTCAGCGCGCCGGAGCAGGCCGCAAGATGCGTTGCGATGATCGCCATCACTGCGCGCGAATTGGCCGCGCCCGCCGAGCCGCCGTTGAAGCCGAACCAGCCGACCCACAACAGGCCGGTGCCCATCACCGCAAGCGACAGATCGAACGGCGACAGATTTTCAATGCCGTAGCCGTGACGGCGCCCCATCACCTTGGCGGCGACGAGGCCGCCAGTGCCGGCCGACAGATGCACGACGAGACCGCCGGCGAAATCCAGCACGCCCATGCTGTTGAGGAAGCCGCCGCCCCACACCCAATGCGCCAGCGGAATGTAGACGAAGATGAACCAGGCCACCGAGAACAGGAGATAAGCGGAGAACCGCATCCGGTCGGCGACCGACCCCGCGACCAGCGCCACCGTGATGATCGCAAACGTCATCTGGTACAGCATGAACAGCGCTTCCGGGATCGTCTTCGCGGCCGGGTTCACGCTGTCCATGGTCATGCCGGCGAGGAACCAGCGGTCGAGCGAACCGATCCACGGGCCGTCGCCGACGAAGCAGAGCGAATAGCCGAACGCGACCCAGAGAATGGAGATGATCGTCACCGCGGCAAGGCTCTGCGCCATGGTCGCGAGCACGTTCTTCTTGCGCACCATGCCGGAATAGAACAGCGCAAGCCCGGGGATCGTCATCATCAGCACCAGCGCGGTGGCGACGATCATCCAGGCGGTGTCGGCGGTGTTGATCTCGCCCGTCGCGGCGCGCGCCGGCGCGGCCATGACCAACGCAAATCCGATCGGCGCAGCCATAGCAGCTGCGCGGCGCAACAATCCCGCCATGTCATTTCCCCCAGCATCAATTGGCGTCGCACGCTACGGCGTCGTTGCCCGGTGCGATCGAAGAAGGCTGTATCAGAGCGTTTTCGAGCGAAGTGGATACCGGTTCGCGTGAAGAAAACGCGTCAAGACAAGAAGTTTAGAGCGCGTCGCTGTCGGTCTCGCCGGTGCGGATCCGCAGCGCGTGGTCAATCGGCGTGACGAAGATCTTGCCGTCGCCGATCTGCCCGGTGCGGGCGGTCGCGGTGATCACGGCGACCGCCTTGTCGGCGACGTCGGAGGCGACCGCGATCTCGATCCGCAGCTTCGGCAGGAAGTTCACGACATATTCCGCGCCGCGATAGATCTCGGTGTGACCCTTCTGGCGGCCGTAGCCCTTCACCTCGGTCACGGTCATGCCGTGGACGCCGATCGCCGTCAGGGCCTGGCGGACCTCATCGAGCTTGAAAGGTTTGATGATCGCGACGACGAGTTTCATGGTCAGGCCTATTTCCCGGGATGCGCCGCGCCGCATGTCCCCGGCGCTGCGTCAATCTGGCATCTTTCCGGGCAAATGGCACAAAAAACTTGCAGATTGAAGCGGAAAAACGTTTGGCCATGTGAACGGCCGCCTCTGTACAGGGCAAGTGTTCATCCCTCACAATGCATTTTTGGCATGGATGCGGTGAACCCGCACCTGTCGAGCGGTACATAAGTATTTTGGGGGACGCGTCATGGCGAGTTGGTTCTACGCATCCGAGGGCAAGCAGCAGGGGCCCTATCCGGAGGGACAATTCCGCGACCTGATCGCCCAGGGTGTTGTACGCGGCGATACGCTGGTGTGGTCCGAGGGCATGGCGGGCTGGCAGAAGGCCACCGAAATTCCCGGTCTGATGACAGGCGGCGGCGCGTCGCCGATCATTCCGGCCGGTGGGCCGCCGATGAGGGGCAGCGGTGGCTACACCGGTGCCGGTAGCGCGGCCGGCGGATCACTGTCGGTCGATTTCGGTATCCTCGACTTCACCTGGCGAACGCTGGTGATGCTGATCGGCTCGTGCTTCATCATCCCGATTCCGTGGCTGTTCGTCTGGTACACGCAATGGATCGTGTCCTGCGTGAAGGTTCCGGGGCGGCCGAACCTCTCCTTCACCGGCAACGCCATGGCGATCGTGCCCTGGTTCTTCGGGTTCATCGTTCTGGCGATTGTCGTCGGCTACACCGGCATCCAGGTTTTGAGCACCGCGCTCTACATTGTTCAAATCGTTCTCTACTGGATGCTGCTGAAATGGATGGTCGCGAACATCGCCTCCAACGGAGAGCCGCTCGGCCTCAACTTCACCGGCTCGGTGCTGGGCTATATCGGCTGGAACCTGCTGTTTGCGATCTCCATCATCACCATCATCGGATGGGCCTGGGTCGCCGCAGCCCAGCTGCGCTGGACCTATCGCAACATCCAGGGCACGCGGCGAGAGATCATCTTCCGGGGTAGCGGGCTCGGGATTCTCTGGCGCGGAATCGTGGCTGCGATCCTGTGCAGCTTCATCATCCCGATCCCGTGGGTTTATCGCTGGATCATGAACTGGTTCGCGTCGCAGACCGAGCTCGCGCCGCGCGGCTCGATGTAAGGGACGATCAGCTCCTCCGCTCGCGCACGGAGCCTTCCTGCGCGACGGAGGCGACCAGGGTGCCGTCGGGCTTGAAGATCGAGCCGCGGGTCAGGCCGCGGCCGCCTTGCGCGCTCGGTGAATCCTGCGCGTAGAGCAGCCATTCGTCGGCGCGGAACGGGCGGTGAAACCACATCGCGTGGTCGAGGCTCGCCGGCATCATGCGCTTGTCGAACAGCGTGCGGCCATAGCGCGCCATGATCGCATCGAGCAGCGAGAAGTCCGAGGCATAGGCGAGCGCGCACATGTGCAGCGCCGGATCGTCCGGCAGCGTTGCCGCCGTCTTGATCCAGACATGGATGCGGCCGTCCTCGATCTTCTGGCCGAAGTAACGGCCGAGCTCGACCGGGCGTAGCTCGATCGGGCGATCCGACTCGTAGTAGCGGCGGATGAAGTCCGGCATCTCGCGGAACATCGGCTGCTTGGCCACCTCCTCCCCCGTGAGCTTTTCCGGCGGCGGCACCTCAGGCATTTTCTCCTGGTGATCGAATGCGCTCTCTTCCTCGGCATGGAACGACACCATGATGGAGAAGATCGCATTGCCGTGCTGGATCGCGGTGACGCGGCGGGTCGAATAGCTCTTGCCGTCGCGCAGGCGCTCGACCTGGTAGATGATCGGGATCTGCGGATCGCCAGGCAGGATGAAATAGCAATGCAGTGAATGCGGCAGCCGGCCCTCGACGGTGCGGCAGGCCGCCACCATGGCCTGTCCGATCACCTGCCCGCCGAATACCCGCTGCCAGCTCGTCTTCGGGCTGTTGCCGCGGAAGAGGTTCACCTCGAGCTGCTCGAGATCGAGGATCGAAATCAGGTCGATCAGGCTTTTGGACATGGTAGTGTTTCCTGGTGCCTTGTCATTCCGGGGCGCACGCAGTGCGAACCCGGAATCTCGAGCTGATAACCTCTGGATTCCGGGTTCGCGCATTGCGCGCCCGGAATGACCGAAAGAGGCCGTTCCGCCCTTGCTTCACCGCACTGTTTCGCCCACCTCAAGTCTGCTAGCAAGACCCAGAATTGGCCGGGAATTTGGATATGTCGGTACAGGGTAGCATTGTCATTGGCGGCGGCGCGTTTGCGGGCCTGGCGCTCGCGCTGGCGCTGCGCCAGGGGCTGGGACCCGAGATTCCCGTCATCGTCGCCGATCCCGCACTTAGCATTCGGCCGAGCCGCGATCCCCGCGCGACCGCGATCGTCGCGGCCTGCCGCCGCCTGTTCGAGGCGCTCGGCGCCTGGGACGACGTCAAGGCTGAGGCGCAGCCGATCCTCGACATGGTCGTCACCGATTCCAAGCTCGAGGACGCCACGCGTCCGGCGTTTCTGAATTTCGCCGGCGATGTCGCGCCGGGCGAGCCCTTTGCGCATATGGTCGAGAACCGCCGCCTGATCGATGCACTGGTGGTGCGCGCCGAAGCCGAGGGCATTAATCTGCGCGCGATGGCCGTGTCGTCTTACGATGCGCGCGCCGAGGGAATCGACGTGACGCTCGGCGATGGCAGCGTTATCGCGGCGAGCCTGTTGGTCGCCGCCGATGGCGCGCGGTCAAAACTGCGCGAGCGCGCCGGCATCGTCACTCATGGCTGGGAATACGATCAATCCGGCATCGTCGTCACCGTCGGCCACGAGCGCGATCACGAGGGCCGCGCCGAAGAGCACTTCTTGCCCGCGGGTCCGTTCGCGATCCTGCCGCTGACCGGCAAGCGATCGTCACTGGTGTGGACCGAGCGCCGCGCAGAGGCCGCGCGCATCATCGGCTTGAGCGAAGAAGAATTTCACGGCGAGCTCGAGCAGCGTTTTGGTTTGCATCTCGGCGAAGTGAAAGCGCTCGACAAGCCGCGTGCGTTCCCACTGTCCTATTTCGTGGCACGCTCCTTCGTCGCCGAGCGCCTCGCGCTGGTCGGCGATTCCGCCCACGTCATTCACCCCATTGCCGGGCAGGGTCTCAACATGGGACTGAAGGATGTCGCCGCACTGGCCGAGGTCGTGGTCGATGCCGCGCGGCTCGGCATGGATCTCGGCGGCGCCGATGTGCTCGAGCGCTACCAGCGCTGGCGCCGTTTCGACACCATGGCGATGGGCGTCGCCACCAACTCGCTGAACTTCCTGTTCTCGAACCAGTCGAGCTTGCTGCGCACGGTGCGCGACATCGGCCTCGGCATCGTCGACCGCACCCCGCCGCTGAAGAATCTCTTCATCCGCCAGGCCGCGGGTCTGACGGGTGAGATCCCGAAGCTGTTGAAGGGCGAGGCGCTGTAGGAGCGAATGGGGAGTGGCGAATAGCGAGTGGTGTCCATTCGCCACTCCCTACTCGCTAGGATCAATCGATCTTGCGCGCCTCTTCCGGCAGCATGATCGGGATGCCGTCGCGGATCGGATATGCGAGTTTTGCGCTGCGGGAGATCAACTCATGCCTGGTGGAATCGAATTCCAGCGGGCCTTTGGTCAGCGGGCAGACCAAAATCTCCAGCAATTTGGGATCGACGCTGGCTTCGGTGCGTTCGGTGGGCGCGTTCATCGTGGTCTCCTGCGATCGGCCGCCTGTAGCATAGAAAATTGCGGCCGCCCATCGCGGCCCGCTAGGGCGCCACCATCTTCTGGATTTCGTCGAGCAGGCCCTGGAGCCGCGCGGGCGGCACCGGCGTGCCTGACAGCGCAAATCCCAGAAACGTCCAGTACAGGATCTGCGCACGCGCCTGCGCAATTGTAGCGGAGAATCCGCGTCGTTGCAGCAGGCCTTCGATATAGTCGAGCCTGCGCCGGTCGATGGCGCGGACGGCCGCTTGCGCCGCCGGATCGAACGCCGCCCAGTTGCGCACCGCGCGCTCCAGATCGAGTCGGGCGCCAAAGGTCCTGCGCAGCAGCGCCGTCAGCGGCTCGTCGCTGTCGGCCTCGACACCGGCGATGATCTCCTCGGCCGCGATCTCGCGCCAGCGTTTCAGCACGGCCGCGTGGAACGCGCCGAGATCGGCAAAATGCCAGTAGAAGCTGCCGCGGGAGACGCCCATGGCCTTCGCCAATGGATCGGCCTTCAGCGCGGTGAAGCCGCTCCTGGTGAGCGCCTTGACGCCCTGGCGGATCCAGTCGTCGGCGGAAAGCTGTTCGGTCATGGCGGGTTCCGAAATCCAACCATACACTAGTGTATTGACAGGCGGCTGGCCAGCGTCTATCTCACCATACACACATGTATGGACAAAACAAGGAGCTTTGATGATGCGTGATCTCTTGCTCCAGTGCGCCGGAATCCTCGCCATCGTGGTGGCCCTCATCCATGGCATCCTCGGCGAGACCAAGGTCTTTGCCCGCGCCACCATCGAGCCGGAACGGCTCCGCACCCTGATCCGCCTGGTCTGGCAGGCCTCGACCGTCGCCTGGATCGGCTGCGGTGTGCTGCTGATCGCAACGCCCTGGATGGATTCGGCGCCGGCGCGCCGCTGGATCGTCATCACCATGGTCTGCGTGTTCGGCTTCTCCGCCTGCGCCAACGCCTGGGCGACGCGTGGCCGGCATTTCGGCTGGATGGCGCTGAGCGTGGTCGTGGCGATGGCGGTCGCCGGCTACTGAAGGCGGATGAAAAAGTGCGCGCCGTCGAACCCGTGAGGCTTAAGGCCGCAGCGAGCCGCGAAATGCGTGCTGCATGCGGACCGCACTGATGTTTTGGCGACCGTTAGAATATCTCTAAGACCGCTTGTATCCCGACCGCAATTGACTTCACCTCCTCTTTTGCTTCCTTCGGGCGCGCTTCGCGCACACGACAGAGGAGGAGACATTCGTGAGAGTCATTCGTGTTCTTGCCATTGCACTGACGGTTGGGATCGGCATGGGGTCGACGGCGATGGCCGACGGTTTCAAGAACTGCACCAAGCTCGACAAGGCGTCGTGGAAGACAGCGGGCGATGCCGAAGCCAAAGCCAAGGCGGCCGGCTATGAAGTCCGCCGCTCCAAGATCGAAGGCTCGTGCTATGAGGTCTACGGCGTCAAGGAAGGCAAGGTCTACGAGCTGTTCTACAGCCCGGAAGATCTCAGCCTGAAGCACACGATTGCGAAGTAAAGGCTAGGTTTGAACGACAAAGCGATGCGAGATACGCGCGGGGTGTCCGATCGGACCCCCGCGGATCGGACGATTGCGGTCTGGGACCTTCCGCTGCGGCTCTGGCACTGGGCCCTCGCGGCCAGCGTCCTGGCCGCGTGGTTCACGCCCACCGTCTACGACAGCCTTCACCGCATCGTCGGCTATACGGTCATCGGGCTGTTGGCCTTCCGCCTGGTCTGGGGATTTTGGGGCAGCCGCTATTCGCGCTTTCGCATGATCGGCGTCAGGCTTCGTGCTGCGCCCTTCTATCTCTGGAATCTGCGCCGCGGCATCACCGGCCGCTATATCGGGCTCAATCCCGCCGGCACCCTGATGCTGGTGGCGCTGCTTGTGGCTCTCGCCGTCTCGGCGATCACGGGCGCGCTGTCGGTGACCGTCACCTTCTTCGGCGTCTGGTGGATCGAGGATACTCATGCTTACGCATCGGATGCCGTGATCGTCCTGGTCGTGCTGCACATCGTGGGCGTGGTGCTGATGGGCATGCTTCAGCGCCAGAACCTGGTGCGTGCGATGATCACTGGCCGCAAGCGCATCCGCGGTCACTCCTAAGGCGTGAAAAATTTCGGGGCGCGCCACATAGTTCTACGGAAATCGAGCACGGATTACCGCGCGAGGCGCAATTGTCGAGGTGGCGTTTACCCCATGATAGGCATGCAACCGGGAACTGCAAAAGATTAACGTGCAGAAAGTGCAATCGGAATCATCGTCAAGATATTGACGAGGGAGCGATTGCGAATGTTCCGCGTTTTTACCTGCCTCACGGCAGAGCATGATTGGCGGCTTGTCATGCTCGCTGGTCTCGTTTGCCTCGCGGCGGGCATTGTCGCTGTCAGCATCTTTCATCGCGCGATCGCGTCGCGCGCCTGGGCGCGGCTGATCTGGATTGCGATCGCCGGCGCCGCCATCGGCTACGGAATCTGGGCAACGCATTTTGTCGCCATGCTCGCCTACGAGCCCGGCGTCTCGACCGGTTACAGCATTGCTCTGACGGGGCTGTCGCTCGCCGCGGCGATGATCCTGACGTCGGTGGGTTTTGGCGTTGCCGTCAGCAATTCCGGCCGGTGGCGCGCGGCTGCCGGCGGCGGCATCATCGGCGCCGGTATTGCGAGCATGCACTATCTCGGCATGTGGGCCCTCGAAGTGCCGGGTCACGTGACCTGGTCGCCGGGGCTGGTGTTCATCTCGATCGTCCTCGGTATGGTCTTGGGCTACGCTGCACTGGCGACTGCCCTGAGCCGCAAGGACAAGTGGGGCGCTTTCGCTGCGGCGCTGCTGCTGACGCTCGCAATCATGTCGCACCATTTCACGGCCATGGGGGCCGTGCAGATCGTTCCAGACCCGACGCTGGACAACGACGCATTGTCGCTTTCTCCCACCTTCCTCGCCGTGGCCATTGCGGGTGTGGCGCTGTCGGTGCTCGGGATGAGTCTCGTCGGCGTGCTGGCGGATCGGCACCTTGCGACCCGAACCAGCAGATTCGAGGAAATCATCAGTGAGCTTTCGCTCGCAAGGCAGCAGGTGGAGGATTCGCAAAAGGAACTCTAGGACCAGACACTCAGGCTGGATACGGCCATCAACAACATGGTCGAGGCACTTTGCATGTTCGACGCGGAAAAGCGACTTGTCGTCTGTAACGAGCGTTACGCCCAACTCTATCGGCTGCCGCCGGAATTGCTGAGGACGGGGACGCCGCACACCGACATCATCAAGCATCGCGTCGTGAACGGCATCCTCAAGGGTGACACGAGCGAGGGCGCCGCCGGGCAATTCATCTCGAAATTGGCCGCATTGCCGTTCAACGCGGTCTCGAGCAGAATCGACGAGTTCGCGGACGGCCGCCTGATCTGCGTGACGCGACAACCAATGGCCGGCGGCGGGTGGGTAGCCACCCATCTTGACGTCACCGAGCAACGCCGATCCGAGGCCAAGATCATTCACATGGCGCAGCACGATGCGTTGACCGATCTGCCAAATCGTGTGCTGCTCAGGGAGCGGATGGAGCATGCCATTGCGGTCACGCGCAATGGCGGCCTCGATCTGGCCGTGCTCATGCTCGATCTCGATCGCTTCAAGGACGTCAACGACACGCTGGGACATCCGACAGGCGATTCCCTGTTGCGCGCCGTGGCTGCGCGTTTGCGCGAATGCACCACTGAAACCGCGTTGATCGCCCGGCTGGGCGGCGACGAGTTCGCGGTGATCGACTACATGACCAACCCGGCCGTGGAGGCCGCCGCCCTCGCCGAGAACATCAGGAAGGCGCTTTGCGAACCCTTCGATCTCGGCGATCACCGGGTCACGGTGGGCACCAGCATCGGCATTGCCATCGCGCCGCGCGATGGCGACGATTCCGACGTGCTCATGAAGAGCGCCGATCTCGCCCTCTACTCCGCCAAGAGTGGCGGTCGTGGTGCATTCCGCTTCTTCGAGCCCGAACTCGACGAGCTCATGCACGCGCGACGCAATCTGGAGCGCGACATGCGTGCTGCGCTGACGGACGGTGAATTCGAGCTCCACTATCAGCCGTTCGTCGACGCCGCGACTGGCGAGACGAGCGGCTTCGAGGCCTTGCTACGCTGGCACCACCCGAAGCGAGGTCTGGTCATGCCCGGTGACTTCATCCCGCTTGCGGAGGAGACCGGCCTGATCGTGCCTTTGGGAGAATGGGTCCTGAGGGCCGCATGCAGCGAAGCCGCCAAATGGCCCGCCCATCTCAGGATCGCGATCAACCTGTCTCCCGCTCAATTCCGCAGCAAGGAGCTTGTCCAGGTCGTTATCGGCGCACTGGCGAGTTCGGGCATTGCGCCGCACAGGCTCGAGCTCGAAGTCACCGAGACGGTCATCATGCACGACAGCGAAGCCGTATTCGCAGCACTGGGGCAACTGCGCGAGCTCGGCGTCCGGATCGCGCTCGACGATTTCGGCACCGGCTATTCGTCGCTGAGCTTTCTGCAAAGGTTCCCGTTCGACAAAATCAAGATCGACCGCAGCTTCGTCAACGAGTTGTCCAGCGCGAGGGAAGAGGCGCGCCATCTCGCGCGAGCCGTGGTTCGTTTCGCGGTCAGTCTCGGCAAGACGACGACCGCCGAAGGCGTCGAAACCAGGGAGCAGCTGGACATTCTCCGCGACGAGGGATGCATCGAAACCCAGGGCTACTATTTCAGCCGGCCGATGCCTGCATCCAGCTTCGCGAAAATGCTGCGAACTGCCAAGGCAGCCGTCCGCGCGGCGTGAGCATTCGGGCCGTCACTGCAGTGGCGGATCGCCGCTGGTTCGCTTCTTGGCGAGGTCCATCTCGGTCACCTGCTCGTGGGCCACACGGGCGATATGAGATCCTTTGACTTATTCTAATTCTAATATGGAGCGATTCTAGAAGCGTTTCTGAATGTTTCTGCTTCCCAAGAGCGCACTTGCCAGCTTTTGCTGCGGCCGGATGTCGCAACGCTTTGGGGGCTCACATGTCATCGGATGTTTCCGCGGGTTCATTCACGTTACGATCCGAACGCCGTCGGCATTGCAGTAGATCGGTCCTGCTCGCGGCGACCGCGATATCGATCGTGAGTTCTGGCGCGGCTTCGGCAGCGGACGGCGACGCCAATGGATTGTTGCTGAAGAAGCTTGAGAAGATGGAGCTGCGCATCCAGCAGCTCGAAGCCGAGTTGAAGCAGAAACAAGATCGCCCGACAGCCGATGCAGACACAAAGCGGGCAGCAAAATCGGCGTCGCTGACAAGCGCCAACGCGGCTGTGCCATCCGCTGAACCAAAGGACGCGCCAGCCAAGCCCGAAGCCCAACCGTCCGAGAAATCGGCCAAGTCGAAATCGAAAGACTTCATCGCCCTGCCGCCCCTCCCGTCAGCGTCGGACAAACCCATCCTCGGCGTAGCCGATTCTCCGGTCCCCGGTCTCAGCATCGGAGCGTATGGAGAGATCAAGTTCGGTACGATGCAAAATCCCGCTGCCGGCGGCCAGTGGCAGAAAGGGTTCGATGCGCAGAGGTTCGTGCTCCTGCCGACCTACGCGATCACCCCGAATATCATCTTCAACGCCGAGATCGAATTCGAGCACGCCGGCTCTGGATTCGACAATGACGACAAGCTGCACGGCACCGCCGAGATCGAGCAAGTCTGGATCGACTTCAAGATCATCGATCAGTTCAACTGGCGCTCGCCCGGCGTCGATCTCGTGCCAATCGGCTATATCAACCAGCACCATGAGCCGACCCAATTTTATAGTGTTGGCCGGCCCGAACTCTACAACGGCCTGATTCCGTCGACGTGGAAGGTCCCATCCACCAGCATCTACGGGACGATCACCGAGGACCTCAAATATCAGGTGATGGTCAGCACCAGCAACGAGGATTTCGGCGACTCCTTCGACAATCGCACTGAGGCAAAGACCGTCCCGCTTCCCGGCACCGCCTACGCCGCAGGCATTGATGGCGTAAATGCGCTCGGCTTCTCGAGGCCCCCGCTCGGCGACTTCCAGCAACTCAACAACGCCACGGCCGTGTCCGGTCGGCTCGACTTCACGCCGACATTCTGGCCAGGATTCGCCGGAAGCGTCAGCACGTATTACTCGCCGAACACGACGCCGCGCGGCGCTCATGACGATCTCGGTAACTTCCTCGGCAGATCCAGTCTCGCGATGTTTGACGCCGAATTCCGCTACAGGGTACCCGACACAGGTCTTGAGCTTCGCGGCGAATATGTCCGCGCTCAGTTCGGGCATCCGGAAAATCTGCGCGCGAACAACGACTCCGATCCGACCAACAACGTCGGCAAGTCGATGTACGGCTACTCCGGCGAGATTGCCTACCACGTGCCGCTCGGTACAATTCTCAACAGCGAGTGGGAGGCCGTGCCGTTCTATCGCTACACCTATCAGAACCTGCAGACAGGCGGCTTCGCCGGCACGGACGCGAACCTGCCAACCGGTCAGGGCCAGCGGCAGTACCATACGGCCGGGTTTGCGGTTTTCCCGTCCCCGAAGATCGTGCTGAAGGCGACCTATCAGCATGTGATCGACAAGAGCGCCACCGGCGCGCTCTCGGATTCGTTCCTTGGCGGCGTCGGGTTCTTCTTTTAATGCCGACGGGGGTCCCTGGGACAACGTTGCAAGACCTGATACAGGACCAAGGAGCGAGGTGACTATGAACTGGGTTCGATATACCCTGCCGGCGGCAGCGATCTTGTCTGCCGCCTCTCCCGCTTATGCTGTTCGGTATCTGTCGATCGAGGAAGCCCAGAAGGAGGCTTTTCCCTCCGCGACACATTTTTCCGAGGTCCAGGCGAGCCGCGTCTGGAAGGCCGAAGCCGGCGGCAAGGTCGTCGGCTTCTTCGTGTTCGACCGGGTCGTCGGCAAGCACCTTTTCATTGACTACGCGGTGGCGCTGACGCCGGCGGGGGCCGTCCACAAGGTCGAGATCCTGGAATATCGGGAATCGTATGGCGGCGACATCAGGAGCCCGAGCTGGCTCGCGCAGTTCGTCGGCAAGACCGCCGGCAGCGCGCTCAAGATCAACGGTGACATCAGGAATATCGCCGGGGCGACGCTGTCGTCGACCCATGTCACCGAAGGTGTGAAAAGAATCTTGGCGGCTTATGGCAATCGTCTCCGATAGCATCCGTCGCGCGAGGCCGCTGCTCGGCACCTTCGTGGAGATCGAGATTGCCGGCGCTCCCAGATCCGAAATGGACGGCGCCATCGACACTGCATTCGATGCGGTCGCGCAGGTACATCGACTGATGAGCTTTCATGAGCCGGATAGCGATGTCGGTCGGCTCAACAGCGAAGCCGGCACTCGCCCCGTGAGCGTTCATGCGTGGACCTTTCGGGTGCTCGAGACGGCCGTCGAACTGCATCGACGCTCTGGCGGGTGTTTTGATATCACCATCGCACCGGCGTTGCAGGCAATCGGCCTGTTGCCGGCGCTGAAGGACAAGTCGGCGCCGGCTCTGCGCTCTCCCGACGCGATTGAGCTGCTTCCGGACCGGGAGGTTCGCTTTCGTTCGACCGATGTCATGATTGATCTTGGCGGCCTCGCCAAGGGTTTTGCCGTCGACCGCGCGGTGGCCGTCCTGCGCGACCTCGGCATTCCCTGCGGCATGGTGAACGCCGGCGGCGACCTTCGGGCCTTTGGCGCACAGACGCGCACGGTTCACATCCGCGATCCCCGCCATCCGAGCCGATCGGTCTGCAGTATCGAGGTGACAGATGAAGCGTTGGCCTCAACGGCGCGCCGCGTCGACCTCGTCGACGGTGACGAGTCGGGCAGTTCGGCGGTCATTGATCCTGCAACTCAGAGGCCGGTGAGCCTGATCGACGGCGCCACGGTTCGCGCGCGCTCCTGCATGGTTGCGGACGCCTTGACCAAGGTCGTCATGATCTCCGGGACCGATGCAGGCGAACTGCTCGAATCCTATAAGGCGGGTGCCCTGTTGATCTCCGCCGACGGCAACGTTCAGATCACGTCAGACTGGCATCACGCGGTGCACCTTGCGGCTTAGGACATCGTTTCGCTATTCGCTCTACACGGCGTTCGCTGCGCTGGTTCTCACCGGCGCCGGTTGGCTTCTAGCCGACTGGCAGAAGGACGTCGCCGGCGATGCGCTCTGGCAGCAGATCGCTGCCAACGTGCTAATGGTGCATGGCGGCACCGCGATGCTGACGCTGCTGCTGTTGGGCGCCCTCATTCCGCTGCACCTCCGGCGATCGTGGCGGAGCGGCAAGAATCTGGTGTCGGGATCGATCATGGCGGCGTTCAATGCCGTACTGATCGTGACCGCATTCGGTCTCTATTATCTGGGATCGGACGCGGTTCGGCCCTGGATGAGCTGGATCCACTTGGGCAGCGGTTTCTCGCTGGCCTTGCTGTTTCCGTTTCATATCTGGCTTGGCCGGCGCGAGCGAAGCTAGCGTTCAGTCGATTGCCGTCACTGCAACGGCGGATCGCCGCTGGTGCGCTTCTTGGCGAGGTCCATCTCCGTGACCGCGATCAGGATCTCGGCACGGGTCTTCAGATCAGGCGCTTCCAACATCGCCTGCTTCTCGGCCGGACCATAGGGCGACATCATCGCCAGCGCATTGACCAACGCCTCGTTGGGCGCGCTCTCGACGCCTTCCCAGTCGACCTTGAGATTGTTGGCCTTCAAAAAGTCCGCGAGCACCGTCAGCAGCGCCTCGCGATCGACCGCCTCCTCGCCCATGCGCGCGGTGAAGTCGTCGACGAAGGCGAAGAAGTCGACCTTGCACTGCCTGTAGGCGGTCAGCACCTCGAGCTCCTCGATCACCTTGAAGCGCGCGACGCCGGTGAGCTCGAGGATGTAGCGGCCGTCACCGGATTCGGCGAGCTGGGTGATGCGGCCGACGCAGCCGACGCGGAACAGCGTCGGCTTGTCGGAGTTCTTCGGCGAATGCGCGATGTCGGGCTGGATCATGCCGATCAGGCGATGGCCGTCGCGAAAACTGTCGTCGACCATCGCGAGATAGCGCGGCTCGAAGATGTTGAGCGGCATCTGGCCGCGCGGCAGCAGCAGCGCGCCCGGCAGCGGAAACACCGGGATGATCTCCGGAAGGTCGGCGGGGCCGCGATATTCGATGTTGATCGGCATCTGGTCCCCGCGTCGATAGAGCATGATCCGGAAAAGTGTGCAGCGGTCTTCCGATTAGATCATGCTCAAACAAATCATCGCGCTTATGAAAACAGGATCGTCGACAAGCGCTTGCGCCCTTCGACGGTCGCTTCGTCCGCCCCGCCCCAGGCCTCGAAGAACTGCACCAGCTGCTTGCGGGCGCCGTCGTCGTTCCATTTGCGGTCGCGCTTGACGATCGCGAGCAGCTGCTCGGTGGCGGCGGCCCGGTTGCCCTGCGCGTTCAGCGCGGTCGCAAGGTCGAACCGGGCCTGATGATCGAGCGGATTTGCGGCGACTTTCTGTTCCAGTTCAGTGACCGGCCCGAGCGATTCAGCCTGTTCGGCGAGGTCGATCGCGGTCTGCACGGCCTTCACCGCGGGATCGTTGCGCTTGGATTCCGGCACCATGGCCAGCGTCTGCTTGGCCTGCTCCATCGCGCCGGAGATGGCGTAGCATTTTGCCAGCCCGGCAAGCGCGGCGATGTTGGTCGCTTCGTGTTGGAGAACCTCAGCGTAGATCTGCGCGGCCGCGGCGGCATCGCCCTCGGCGAGCACGGCCTCGGCCTCCTGCAGGATCTCGGCGATGTTGGGCTCGCCCGGTGCGGTGACGCCCTTGGTCAGCTTCTCGATGAAGGCGTTGAGCTGGCTCTCCGGCACCGCGCCCATGAAGCCGTCGGCGGGCTGGCCGTTGACGAAGGCGATCACGGCCGGGATCGACTGGATGCCCATCTGGCCCGGAATCGCCGGATGCTGGTCGATGTTCATCTTGACCAGCTTGACCTTGCCCTTGGCCGCCCTGACCGCCTTTTCCAGCAGGGGGGTGAGCTGCTTGCAGGGGCCGCACCACTCCGCCCAGAAGTCGATCAGCACCGGCTGGCGCTTCGATTCCTCGATGACGTCCTTCACGAAGGTCTGGGTGGTGGTGTCCTTGATCAGGTTGGCCGCAGCCGGGCCCGCCGCTCCGTTACCCTGGTCGATGATCGTCACGGGATCCCCTCGTCTGATGTCTGGAATGGCGGGTCTTTAGCACGTCGCCATCACATATGCTTCGTTTCAGGCCCTAAAATTGGGCCGGGACGGCCGAATTTCAATCCACCGGCATCGATTCGGCGGTTCCGGGGTGTTTTGGGGCGATTCGACCGGGTTCGGGCTCATATTGGGGCTCCGAAAGCGAATTGATGCCGCCGGTAGCTGTTGCATTCGCCGCCCGCTTTTGGCATACGACAGCCGTTGCCGGCGCGTCGCGCGACCGACACAGGATGCGGGTGTAGCTCAGTGGTAGAGCACGACCTTGCCAAGGTCGGGGTCGAGGGTTCGAGCCCCTTCGCCCGCTCCAATTTTTCCCAGAGCATCCAGCCACGACATATGCGATCCTCGTTGGGGTAATCCGCGGGAATACCAGTCCCGACATTTTGGCTATCCGGTCTTCGGCGGGATTGGCCGACGATGCGCAGGACAATTCGGTGAAGTTGTCGATCGGCTTATGCCGCGCTGCTTAACACTCGCGCCGAGTTGAAAACCGCTGCCAACGATGTCTACACCCTTGGTGCAGCGGTGATGTTCGTTCAGTACGGACGAACCAGTGCGGAGGTCGTTGGCGGCCAGCGTAGCGCGCGGGCCAGACGAATGGTCTAAGGAGCGCTCCGCTGTTTGCTAAACGAGGCGCTCGCCCAATGTCAGATAACTCTTGAAGGCTAGATGCCCCTCTAGATCGATTTGAACGAGATATGTGCCGTTTGCCAAATTGATTTCCACACGCCAACGCGTGTTCGTGCTCGGCGCTGGAGGACGGGCGGCAATGTCTGAGTTGTAGAAGTTCTTTATCAACGCCCCATTGATATCCCAAGCGAATACGCTAGCTGAAATGTTTTTCAGATCGGCGCGAGGACTAAGCTGAAAATTTATTCCGTTGGAAGTCAGGAAGACCGATTCAACGAACACAAAGCGACGTTCAAAGAGCAACAAATCGTCAGATATAACAATGCGCGACGCCCATTCGGCCGCCTTGTTGCCAAGCAAGTAAAGCAGCGTGTCACGCTCGGCTGCCGTGCGACAAAAGACCCACTGAAGATTGTTAGCTAGCGGCAGCGGCGACTCGGCCAGTATCTCTGCGCAGCGATGTTCGATGATGCTTCTATCGCCGCCAATACCGCCTTCGTGGAAGACCTTTTCAAACGGAATCTTTGAAAAGTAGTCTTCCGAATCGCCCGGCTCCGCGTTGCCCAGCTGCATATTGCGATCGCAGAATTTGACGCTGGGCAATGCAAGAATATTGCTTGCGTTGAAAACCATCATAATGAGGACGGGGGCGTGAGTGTCGTCGCCGTACTGACACTCTCCCTTCTTGCGGATGCCTTCAATGTGATACTGCGTTGGGGTTCGTGGCCGAAAGTAGAGACGGGCTGAGCCGTGAGCGTGACTTCGCCCATCGATCACTCCCGGCGCCGCAACGTCCTTCGCTTTTTTGTTAGCAGGGTCATCACGCGAACGAAGCTTGCCGTCTAGCAGAATCTTGACTGCATTTTCTATTGGCGCGTGATGAAAAAGACGGCTGGGCCACTTGCTACGGTAGGGACGAAACGGACTTGTTAGAGCCGTTTCCCATTTGAGAATGTGCGCTGTGATGAAATCAGTCGTCAGCGCCATAGGCGAGTTCAAGTTGGGGCTTTGACGAAGGGGCGACGTCGCTCCCGCGTTCGCCTGGGCGATATTCAAGAGCGACTTCTGCGTCCCGCTTTATACCTTGAATTTGAACGGGACGTACGTGAGGCAGGACGCTCAACACAGACAACAGAGGCTCGCCCGCGCCCTTTTGGGTCCATGCAGCCTTATCCTGCGTCAGCAATCCCTTCTGGAGCCCGACCCAAACACCCCACAAGTCCTCAGTCTCTAAATTCCATTCTGCATCGTTGGTCTGAAGCTTAAGAACTTTGTCTTCTCCGATAGAGGCCTGAACAGGCTGCTGATTGTCAAATAGGACGAACTTCTCGTCGCCCAATTCTATGGCGCGTCGAAGGGCTCCGATGAACGAGTCAAATGACGACGAGTCGACAGCCTCGTCCTTGAGCTGGCTTGCCACGGATTCCATATGCTCCGGCAAACCGATATCTACCGTGTAGTCGTGGATGAAGACTTGAATAGGTAAGTCTTTGAGGTGGCGTTCCATCACTGGACGCACGTTGTCCCATTTGAGGCCGCCGTTCCCACATCCAAGACGTGGGAACGAAATCTCCGTTATTCCTAAGTTCTCATAGTGTCCGACAAATTTTTCCAAGCCCGCGTCGATCCACTGAATCTTAGACGGATAACGCCAATGCTGCTTAGTTGGGAAGTTAAGGACCCAAGAGGTCGCGCCCTTCCACAGCCACAGTTTCCCGGGCGACAGAAGCTTCTGATCGCAGATGCGCTTGTAGGCCGCGAACATCTCGGGCTCGCGTTCCCTGAAATCCTTTGCGATGCCCTTACCCATGACCCCAACACAGTTGACCGTGTTGACCAGGGTCTGGGCAGTGGACTCCAGGAGGCTTGTACGCCGGTAAATGAGCATGGGCTTCCCGGTGAAATCGCGCGCGGCAGTAGTTTTGGAGGTAACAGCGACCATCGGACGTATCGACATACTGAAGCCAGAACCTCACGACTTTGTAAAGAACAAAATCAGAACATTTGCTCTCAGTACCCAAGAAAGTATAGTCCCTGCTGACCCCTTTGTAGCAATCGTACGCTACGGCCGCGTGCTCGAAAAGAAAAACCTTAGAAAAAACAATGCTAAGGGCCCGCAGCATGAGCTTAATTGACGCTGCTCACGACCTTGCCAAGGTCGGGGTCGAGGGTTCGAGCCCCTTCGCCCGCTCCAATTTTTCCCAGAGCATCCAGCCAAATCAGGTCGGGCGGCGGTTTTCCACGCCGGCGGCTGGCTTGGGCCTCACATGACAATTCTGGTTACCGGCAGCGCAGGCCACCTCGGGGAAGCCATCCTGCGGACGCTCCAGCGTCGCGGTTCCTCTGCGCGTGGGGTCGATCTGAAGTCGTCGCCCTTCACCGATGCCGTGGGCTCGATCGTCGATCCCGGCTTCGTCCGGGCGCAGATGGACGGCGTCGCCGCCGTCATCCACACCGCGACGCTGCACAAGCCGCATGTGGCGACCCACAGCAAGCAGGCCTTCATCGACACCAACGTCACCGGCACGCTCAATCTGCTCGAGTCGGCTACGGCGGCCGGCGTGAAGAGTTTTGTTTTCACCGGCACCACGAGCGCGTTCGGCTCGCAGCTCCGCCCCGGGGCCGGACAGGCGGCGGTGTGGGTCACCGAGGAGCTGCCGCCGGTGCCCAAAAACATTTACGGCACCACAAAGTTGATGGCGGAAAATCTGTGCGAGCTGTTCTTTCGCGAGCGGGGCTTGCCGGTCGTGGTGTTGCGGACCTCGCGCTTCTTTCCGGAGGACGATGATGATCTTGCGATGCGGTCGGCCTACCCGCTGGACAATGCGCAGGCCAACGAGCTCCTTTATAGACGGCTGGATATAGCGGACGCGGTGAGCGCCCATTTGCTCGCCGTCGACCGCGCGCCGGAGATCGGCTTTGGCCGCTACATCGTCTCGGCGACGAGTCCGTTCGCGCAACACCACCTCGTGGCGCTTGCCCGTGACGCGACTGGTGTCGTGCGCGAGATCTATCCGGATTGTGAGCAGCTCTATGCGGCGCGCGGCTGGCGGTTATTCCCCGAGATCGACCGCGTCTATGTCAACGCCCGCGCACGGCGCGAGCTCGGCTGGCATCCGGAATTCGATTTCGCCCATGTGCTGCGCAGCCTGCGCGACGGCTCCGATTTCCGCAGCGCGCTGGCGCGCGAGGTGGGCTCGAAAGGCTATCACGACACGCTCTTTGACGATGGACCGTATCCCGTCGCCAAATAGTCGCTGCTTTTGTCAATTCGCACGATGTTTCAGATGTGTGGCCGGTGTCACTGCGCACCATCCGGCCTCGACCGTTCTACGGTGCATGGGGTTGTTTTCGCGGTTTTGGATTGGTCGACCATTCTGCTGCCCGCAAATGAGGCGCGTCATGCGATTCCGCGTTGCAGCGAGAGTGTTGCTATCGCCACCAATGCGGCGAAAGAACATCCGTCTCAATTCTTATTGCGCGCAACTGCAGCACACGCGATGCGCTTCTCACGGCTCGCAGATGTGCTAACCTTTTTGCGTCTGCCACTTCGACAGACTCCGAACTTCACCTACTCGAACAGCAAAACAAAGAACGCGCAGCCATCACGGCTGCCTTAGGGGAGTGACGCGATGACATCGATGATCCGTCGATCCGTGTTGGCGCTTGCGGCCGTGGCCCTTCTTGCCGGGACCAGTGTTGTCAATGCGCAGCAGCAGGACAAGGACCGGGCGCTGAAGAAGTACGAATCCGGCACCAAGGAATTCTGGACCCATCCGCCGGATGACTGGTTCCTCGGCGACGAGACCGAGGCACAGAAGGGCCTCGCGCCGCCCTCGGGTCCGCCGACCGGCGCCTCTGATGCCGAGCTCGCCAATATCATCAAGAAGGTGAAGCTGCCAGCGGGCTTCAAGATGGAGGTCTATGCCTCCGGCGTGCTGGCCGCGCGACAGATGGCCTGGGGTGACAAGGGCACGCTGTTCGTCGGCTCGTTCGGCCTCGGCAACGTCTATGCCATCAAGGACAACAACGGAAAGAAAGAGGTCAAGACCATCCTCAAGGGGCTGAACATGCCCACGGGTCTGGCCGTCAAGGACGGTGCGCTCTACGTCATCGCGGTCGACAAGCTGATCCGCTATGACGACGTCGAAAACAAGCTCGACAATCTCGGCGAGGGCAAGGTCGTCTATGACGACATGCCGTCCTACGCCGCGCACGGCTGGAAGTACCTCGCGGCCGACAAGGACGGCTGGTTCTACATTCCGTTCGGACCGCCCTTCAACGTCGGCATCCCGCCGACCAGCGTGTCGCAGATCCGGCGCGTCGACCCCAAGACCGGCAACGCCGAAACCGTGGCGCTCGGCGTCCGCAACTCGGTCGGTGGCGACGTCGATCCGCGCACCGGCAAGTACTGGTTCACCGAGAATGCCCGCGACTGGGTCAGCGACGATCTGCCCTCCGACAAGCTGAACATGATCTCGAAGATGGGCGAGCATTTCGGCTATCCCTACTGCCACCAGGGCGACCTGCCCGATCCGAAGTTCGCGATGGGCCACAAATGCTCCGAGTTCACGGCACCCGTGCTGAACCTCGGCGCCCACGTCGCTCCGCTCGGCATGAAGTTCTACACCGGCGACCAGTTCCCCGCCGAGTACAAGAACAACATCTTTATCGCCGAGCACGGCTCCTGGAATCGCCACAAGTACCAGGGCGGCAATATCACGCGCGTGATCGTCGGGCCCGACGGCAAGAACGCAAAGAAGGAGGTGTTCGCCTCCGGCTGGATCGAGGGTGACCAGGGTTATCTCGGCCGCCCTGATGACATCATCCTCGCCAAGGACGGTTCGATCCTCGTCGCCGACGATTGGGCCGGCGCGATCTATCGCATCAGCTACAGCAAGAAGTAGCGCGACATGATCAAGAGGCTGCGGTGGCCGAGAGCCGCTGCAGCCTTGTACTTTCAACATCGTTCCGGATTGCGCGCCAGCGCCAGTCCGGAACCCCTAACCCCGACCAGTGGTTATGGACGCGTGCTCCGCACGCCCCGGAATGACAGGTTCGATAGATCGGAATTCCTACCATGCGCCGGCAGTTCATTTCGCACGCAATCAGCGCGGCTGCGCTCCTCACGCTCGGCGCCCTCTCCGCGAGCGCTGCAGATAATGCCGTCCAGGAGAAGGCTGCCGTCTGCTCCGGCTGTCATGGCGAGAACGGTATCTCGCAGACCGAGAACATCCCCTCGCTGGCCGGTCAGCCCGACCAATTCCTGCAATGGCAGCTCGTGTACTTCCGCGCCGGCTCGCGCAAGAATGAGCAGATGCAGCCGATTGCCGCAGAGATCACCAACGAGGATGTCCGCAGTCTCGGTGCCTATTTCGCGGCCATGACGCCGCCGAAGCCGGCCGAGGACAAGGATCCGGACCTGTCGAAAAAAGGCGCGCAAGTTGCCGTCGGCCGCCGCTGCGCCTCTTGTCACACGGATAGCTTCGCCGGCACCAAGGCCGTCGCGCGGCTCGCGGGTCAGCGCGAGGAATATTTGGTCAAGGCGCTGCAAGACTACAAGGGCAGCCAGCGCGTCGGCGGCGGCGGTGCCGCGATGGCCGATGTCGCCTATCACATGAGCGATGAGGAAATCATCGCCGTCTCGCACTACCTCGCGTATTTCAAGTAGTCGAAGTGTAGCTACAAGCTCCGCCTTCGCCGGGACGACGGCCGAATGCGGAGTTCGCAGTCAGCCTCCCCGCTGCTTCTCATACGCCTTCAGATGCGTGTAGGCGATGCGCAGTTTCGGCACCGGGACCTTGGCGGCATCGGCGCGTGCGATGAGGTCGCCGATCACGTGATCGGCTTCGACCGGGAGGCCCGCCTTGATGTCGCGGAACATCGAGGCCGTCAGCGGCGAGCCCTCGGTGGTGAGGTTGCCCTTCACGCGCTCGAAGAACGGGCCGCCCGGCGTGTAGCCCGACGCTGTGGCGATCGAGCTGGTCTCGTCCAGCATGCCGAGCAAAAAGTCGCGGCCGCCGGGCGCGGCGAGGATGTTGCCGACGGAGGTGCGCATCAGGCTGGTGCTTGCAGCGAGCGAGGACAGGAACACCCACTTCTCCCACATGTCCTGCATGATGTTCTGGCTGGCGGCGGCACCAACGATGCCGCTCTTGAAGGCCTCGTCGATCGCCTTGACGCGATCCGACGATTTGCCATCGCGCTCGCCGTAATTGATCGACTGCATCGGCTGCAGCTGCACCACCTCGCGCTTTTCGTTCAGGGTAGCGGCGATGGCGCAGAGACCGCCGAGCATGCGCTCCTTGCCGAATTTGGCATCGAGCGTGTCGAGATGCTTCATGCCGTTGAGCATCGGGATGATCGCGGTGTTCGGGCCGACGGCGGCGGCGAACGATTTGATGGCGTCGTCGAGGTCGAACGCCTTGCAGCTGAGCAGCACGACGTCGAATTTGTCCTTGAGCGCGTCGGCCTGCACGGTCGGCGGATTCTTCAGCGTCACATCGCCATTCGGGCTCTTGATGACGAGGCCGTCGCTCGCGAGCTCGCTGGCGCGGCGCGGCCGAACCAGGAAGGTGACGTCGCGGCCGGCCTGCAAAAGCCTGCCACCGAAATAGCCGCCGATGGCGCCGGCGCCGACCACGAGGATACGCATGGGAAAACTCCGTTGTTGCTATTCGGACGGGCGAATCGCGAATGGGGAGTAGCGAATAGGTCAGCAAGCGGTAAAATGCGAGTAACGTTTCCACTACTCGCTATTCGCCATTCACTACTCGCCCTTCTCGATTACCATCTCTTCGACCTCGCGCAGCTGCTCCTTGCCGAAAAACATCTCGTGGTCGACGAAGAAGGTCGGCGAGCCGAACGCGCCGCGCGCGACCGCCTCCTCGGTGTTCTTGATCAGCTTGCCCTTCACCTCGGGCTCCTGGGCGCGGGTGAACAGCTTTTGGGCATCGAGACCGGAGGACGCCAGCGCCTTCGCCGCAACCTCAAGGTCGTCCATCTTCTTCGGCTCGCGCCACATGTGGTGGAAGGCGGCGTTGACATATTTCTCGAACACGCCCTCGAGCTGTGCCGCGATCGCGGTACGCATCAGGTTCAGCGTGTTGACGGGGAAGTTGGGATTGAAGACGTAAGGCTGGACCTTGAAGCGCTTGATGAAGCGCTCGGTTTCGACCTGCTGGAATTCGCGCTTGTTCTTGATGCCGGCGAGCGTCTCGGCCGGCGACCTGTTGTTGGTCAACTTGAAGATGCCGCCCAGCAGGATCGGCACATATTCAAATTTGACGCCGATGCGCTGCTCGATCGCTGGAATCGCCAGGTGGCTGAGGTATGCGTTCGGGCTGCCGAAGTCGAACAGGAATTGCGGGGCTGTGCGGGTCAAATTCGTTCTCCCTGACCGAGCTTTCTGATCTGGCTTTTCATCCATTGTGGCGCAGGGCGCGCCACAGGTCCACCGTTTAATGATGGTCATAATACCTTGATCATTCAGTCAGATCAGACGCCGGATTGCCCGCTTGCGCCACACCATGAGGTAATAGCCCATCTGCAAAACGAACATGGCGCAGAACACGATCGGATAGGCCGCCCATACGCCCTCGAGGCCGATCGTGCGGCTGAGGATCACCGCGGACAGCAGCATCGGCGTCAGCGCCACGCCGGCGGCGCGCATCGCGCCGGAAAACGTGGTCGCAAGGCCGAACGGCACCGAGCTCCACAAGGCGACAAAGAGTAATCCTTTCGCCAGATCGAGCACGGCGCTGTCGGTGATGAAGATGCCGAGCACGGCGCGCGGCATCAGGTAAATCAGTGCGACCAACCCGCCGGTCAGCACGAGATTGAACGCAAGGCCAGTACGGACGATGCCGTCGAGCCGCGCCCTGTCGCCGCCACCGATGGCTTGCGCGCCGAGGATCGAGACCGCGATCGAAATCGACATCGCCGTGAACTGCGTGTAGCCCATCACCTGATTGACCGCGCCGTAGGCCGCGGTGGCGTCAGAGCCGAAGCCGTTGACGAGGCCGAGCAAAACCAGCTCGGCGATCGCCATCACGACCATGCCGACCGCACTCGGCAATCCAACGCCAAGGATATGTCCGATCACGGCGCGATTGAGCCGCAGATGCCGCAGCAATGGAACATCCGGCGCGAGCGCGTGCTTCTTCCGCAACAAGTAGACGGCCAGCACGATCAGCGTCACTGCATTGGAGATCGCAGCCGCCCAGGCCGGGCTGGTGATGCCGAGCGCCGGTAGACCGAACGCGCCGCGGATCAGCATTGGCGTCAGGATCAGGCCGATCGCAGTCGACAATGCCAGCGCCAGCAGCGGTGTCACCGCGTCGCCGACGCCGCGGATCATCGCCGTCATCAACAGGAAGACGAAGCCGAGCGGCATCGTCAGCAGCATGATGCGGGCATAGCGGCTTGCCTGCTCGAGAATGTCCGCGGGCGTCGCAAGCGCCACGAAGGCGAACAGAAAGAAAAACACCGGGAAGAATGTCGAGACCGCCGCGAGTGCATCCACGCCGATCATCTGGCCGAGATAGACATTGCTGACGGTGCCAAACAACGATTGCAGCGCGTTGCTCAGCATGAGCGGTGCAAGGAAACGCAGAAAACTTTTCCAGAGCGATTTTGGAGCGGACATGGATGGGCCTTTCATCAGGGCGAGCAAAACCGTTGCCGCGCGAAGCACGTGCGGCTTGGCCGTCGATGGGTTGTGTGAGAGCGGCGCGCTTTAAGCGCGGTCGCTGTAGGCGAGCTTGACGATGTGGTCGCGGATGTCGGCCGGCCAGTCGGCGATCAGTCCGGTGAAGCGCCGCCGGTCATCTGCAAACAGCGCCCGCGACGCTTCCTCGAACTGCGCCAGATTGCCGGCCATGGTCGACATGAAGTGATAGGCCGCATCTCGCGCCTGCCGCTCGCGATCCTTGTCGCCGCTCGCGCGCCGCGCCTCGTCGACAAGTTTTCTGAGCGCGACCGAAGCGCCGCCGGGCTGTGCGCCGAGCCACTCCCAGTGTCGCGGCAGCAGCGTCACCTCGCGCGCGACCACGCCGAGTTTTGGCCGTCCGCGGCCGCGCGGTTCGGTTGGTGAAGCGGTCTCCTCAACCGGCGGCGGGATCAGCTTCGTCAGACGTGCCAGCACCTCTCGATCGCCGCCGCGCAGATCGAAGTCGATCGATCGGCCCGTGGCGTCCTCGAAGATGATGATGGGCTCGTCCGGCCGTGCCGCCACCCGCTTGACGACCAGCGCGACCTCTCCGGCCTGCCCTGACGCCAGGCGGCGCGGGCCTTGGAAGGCGGTGAAAGTTTTTTGCATTGGAATCGTTGCCAAATTGAGCGCGTTGATCGATTTAATACCCGGGTAAATTAGCGACGTCAATATACCCGGACGAAATTATCCGTCCGGATAGCTCGACATTGCGGTGCCGGGCTGGCACGAACGCCCGACCGACCACGCCTATTCCGGGGGCCCTGCGATGCTGACCGTTCACCACCTCAACAATTCTCGCTCGCAGCGCGTGCTGTGGCTGCTTGAGGAGTTGGGCGTGCCCTACGAGATCGTGCGCTATCAGCGCCAGCCCGATATGCGTGCGCCGAAAGAGCTGCGCGCGATCCATCCGCTCGGCAAGTCGCCCGTCATCACCGACAACGGCAACACCATCGCCGAATCAGGCGCGATTATCGAATATCTCATCGCGACCTACGGCAATGGCCGTCTGATCCCGCCGCCGAATACGCCGGAGCGGCTGCGCTTCACCTATTGGCTGCATTATGCCGAAGGCTCGGCAATGTCGCCGCTGCTATTAAAACTGCTGTTCACGCTGATGCCGAAGCGCGCGCCGGCGCTGCTTCGTCCGCTGGTGCGCAAGGTCTCGAACCAGGCGCTCACCGCGCTGGTCAATCCGCAGCTCAAGCAGCACATGGATTATTGGGAAGGTGAGCTCGCAAAAAGTGAGTGGTTCGCCGGCAGCGAGTTCACCGCGGCCGATATCCAGATGAGCTTTCCGCTTGAGGCTGCGCAAGCGCGCGGCGGGCTCGAGCAAGGCCACCCCAAGGCGATGGCGTTCCTGGAGCGCATTCACGCGCGGCCGGCCTATGCGCGAGCTCTCGAGAAAGGCGGGCCGTATCAAGTGGGGCGGTAGTCACATTCGTTGTCATTCCGGGATGGTGCGAAGCACCAGATCCGGAATCTCGAGATCCCGGGTTCACGCTTCGCGTGCCCCGGGATGACGATCGAAGACTAATCCGCGCGCGGTTGCGCCATGCAGGGGCAGCGTTACTGTCCTGCTGCTTCCGCGCCGCGCGAGCGCGGGTCTGGCGCGCCGAGGGGGCCGTTCGGCGTCACGAGAATCGAGTTGGCCGAGGTCTGTCCCATCGGCTCGACGATGAGATGGTCCATTGCCTTCAGCTCGAACAGCACGTCGTCGGGAAAGCCGCGCTCGACGCGCACTTCGTCCGGCAGCCACTGATGATGCAGCCGCGGCGCGGCCACCGCGGCCGCCACGTCCATCTTGTAGTCGAGAACGTTCACGATCACCTGCAGTACGGTCGAGATGATGCGGCTGCCGCCGGGCGAGCCCGTCACCAGCACCGGCTTGCCGCCCCGGAGCACGATGGTCGGCGACATCGAGGACAGCGGCCGCTTGCCGGGCCCGGGCAGATTGGGCTCGTAGCCGACGAGGCCATAGGCATTGGAGGCGCCGACGGCGGCGGTGAAATCGTCAAGCTCGTTGTTGAGCAGCACGCCGGTGCCGTCGGCGACGAGGCCGACGCCGTAGCTGAAGTTCAGCGTATAGGTGTTGCTGACGGCATTGCCGCTGCTGTCGACGACAGAGAAATGCGTGGTGTTGCTGCCTTCACGCGGCGCCGGCGGGGCGGAAATGATCTCATTCGACGGCGTCGCGCGATTGGTCGAGATGTTCGCACGCAACTTGGCCGCATAGTCTTTCGCCGTAAGCGTATCGATCGGCGCGTTGACGAAGGCGGGATCGCCGAGATAGCGCGCACGATCCGCATAGGCGCGCTTCATGGCTTCGATCAGCAGATGCAGCGATGCCGGTGAGCCCTGCTTCAGATCGGCGAGCTGAAAGCCTTCGAGGATATTGAGCGATTCCACCAGCACGACGCCGCCGGACGATGGCAGCGGCATCGAGACGATGTCATAGCCGCGATAGGTGCCGCGCACCGGCGAACGGATCACGGCCTGATAGGCCTTCAGATCAGCCGCGGTCATGATGCCGCCGGCGTCGGATACGGCCTTGGCGAGCCTCTCCGCCACGGGGCCCTCGTAGAAGCCGCGGGGTCCTTGCGTTGCGACGCTCGCCAGCGTGTCGGCGAGATCGCTCTGCACCAGCCTGTCGCCTTCGCCAAACGGCGTGCCGTTGGGCTTCGCGAAGATTTTAGCCGAGGACGGCCAGCGTGCCAGCCGCGGGTACCAGCCCGGCAGGGTATCGGCGATGTCGTCGGTGACGACAAATCCGTCACGCGCGAGCACGATCGCAGGTTCGAGCAATTGCGCCAGCGTGAACTTGCCCGAGCCGTATTTCTCGAGCGCGAGCGCCAGGCCTGCGACCGTGCCGGGCACGCCGATGCCAAGTCCGGAATCGCGCGACTTGGCGGGATCAGGCTTGCCGTCGGCTCCAAGGAATATCTGCGCCGTGGTCGCCGCCGGCGCGGTCTCGCGATAGTCGATCGTGATGTCTTCATTGCGATCAGTGGAATGGATCACCATGAAGCCGCCGCCGCCGATATTGCCGGCGCGCGGATAGGTCACTGCCATCGCAAAGCCGGTCGCGACGGCCGC
Source organism: Bradyrhizobium diazoefficiens (assembly GCF_016616885.1). NCBI lineage: Bacteria > Pseudomonadati > Pseudomonadota > Alphaproteobacteria > Hyphomicrobiales > Nitrobacteraceae > Bradyrhizobium > Bradyrhizobium diazoefficiens. Next base: position 343,474 of record NZ_CP067102.1, read on the forward strand.
GTCGACGGCATTGCCGCCACGTCGGAGGATGTCGGCGCCGACCTGCGCGGATATTTTCTCCTGTGCCACCACCATGCCGTGCTCGGCGGGGATCGCGTGCACGGTATCGAGCGCCGGCGGGACATAAGCCCGCCGCGCATCCTGCGCGGTTGCTGATACAAGACCAAACGCCAGAATGGCGATGAATGCGAAAAAAGCCCGCCGTGTCGAAAATGACGCCATCATCAAATTTCCGCCAGACCTTCAGGCCAATTCAAACGCGTCGCAGTAATGCTATACGGTTTGCGCTAGGAGAGGCAAAACTGTTTGTGATGAGGACTGCGTGATGACGACGATCGCCCCGGATGCGCTCATGGCCGTTGCCCCGCGGACCTATCCGCCGCGCGCCGCCGTCGTCAGCTGGATCTTCTTCGATTGGGCCGCGCAGCCCTATTTCACGCTGATCACGACCTTCGTGTTCGCGCCTTATTTCGCCACCAGCATCGCGCCTGATCCCGCCACGGGCCAGTCGCTCTGGGGTTTTGCGATGGCAGCAGCTGGCATGGCGATCGGGCTGTTGTCGCCCGTGCTTGGTGCCATCGCGGATGCCTCGGGTCGCCGCAAGCCGTGGATCGCCGCGTTCGGCGCGGTGCTGGTGCTGGCGTCCTGCGCACTGTGGATCGGCAAGCCCGGCGATCAAGCCATCATTCCACCGCTGCTCTTCGCGGTCGCGCTTGCGAGCGTCGGCGCGGAGTTCGCCACCGTCTTCAACAATGCGATGATGCCGACCCTGGTGCCGCCGGAGCGCATCGGCCGTCTCTCCGGCACCGGCTGGGCCACGGGTTATATCGGTGGCATCGTCAGCCTGATCATCGTGCTTGGCTTCCTCGCCGCCAATCCAGAGACCGGTCGCACGCTGCTCGGCTTCACGCCGCTGTTCGGGCTCGATCCCGCCACGCATGAGGGCGATCGTGCGGCGGGACCGTTGACAGGGTTGTGGTTCATCATCTTCGTGACGCCGATGTTTTTGTTCACGCCGGATTATCCGGCAAAGCGTCCGGTGCGTGAGGCGCTGCATGAAGGCCTGGCGGATCTGAAGCGATCGCTGAAGGATCTGCCGCAGCAGAAATCGCTCGCCGCGTTTCTGCTCGCCAATATGATCTACACCGACGGCCTGGTCTCGCTGTTCGCGTTCGGTGGCATCTATGCCGCAGGCACCTTCGGCTGGCACACAATCCAGATCGGCACATTCGGCATCATCCTCGCCATCGCCGGCACTTTCGGCGCGTGGCTCGGCGGCAAGCTCGACGACTTCCTCGGCCCGAAGCGCGTCATCGCCGGCAGCATGCTTATCCTGCTGTTCGCGGTGGCGGCGATCCTGCTCGTCGACAAGGACAGCGTGCTGTTCGTCAAGGTCGCGCCGCCGCAGCCGGGCGGCCCGCTGTTCGCTGCCGCGGCTGAGCGGGCCTATATCGTGCTGGGCTGTCTGATCGGCGCGGCTGGCGGTCCGCTTCAGGCCGCCTCGCGCACGCTGCTGATCCGCCTCGCGCCGAAGGATCGCATCGCGCAGTATTTTGGTCTGTTTGCGCTGACCGGGAAGGTGACGTCCTTCATCGGACCGCTGCTGATCGGCGTGATCACCGCGGCAACCGCGAGCCAGAAGGCCGGCATGGCCGTGCTGGTGGTGTTTTTCGTCACGGGGTTCGCGCTGCTGATGCGGGTGCGGGAGTAGCTGCGCAAGGCAATCCCGCCGCCGTCATTGCGAGGAGCGAAGCGACGAAGCAATCCAGATCTTCTCCGCGGAAACAGGCTGGATTGCTTCGCTCCGCTAGGAAGAAACGGCTGATGGTTTAGCGTCAGGCGGCCTCCGCGATGGGCTGGAGTTGGACGGTGAAGCCCAGCTTTTTGAGGCGCGCGACGAGGCGGCTTGCTTGGACCTCCGTGGGCCGGCGGTCGAAGTAAGCAGCGCCGAGGTCGCGGTGCTCCGTGCCGTCTTTGAGGATGTGGTAGATTGCGGTGAGGATCGAGGCAGCGACGGCGCAGATAGCCTTTTGCGGCCCGCGCTTGGCCTGCAAGCGGAAGAACTGCGCCCGGTAGTAGCTGTTCTTTGTGCGCTTGGCAGCCCAGGCACATTGAATGAGCATCGTCTTGAGCCACGGCGCGCCCTTGCGCAGGCGCGAGGACTTGCGCTTGCCGGCGCTCTCGTTCTGTCCGGGACACAGTCCGGTCCAGGCGACGAGATGGCCAGCGGTCTGGAAGCGGCTCATGTCGGCGCCGATCTCGGACAGAATGGCCGGCGCCGCCACCGCGCTGACCCCGGGAATGGTGGTCAACAATCCGATCAAGTGGCGAAAGGGGATCTTGCCACCGTTGACCTCCGCTTCCATGCACTCGATCCGCTGAGCGATTTCGACATCAAGCTTGCGAATCGTCTCATCCAGGCCATCCCGCTGCTGCAGATGAAGCGCGAGCAGAAAGCGGTGGTGATCCGTCAGCCGCCCGTGCAACGCGTCGTAGAGCTCCTTCGGCGAGGCCTTGATCTGCTTGCCGGCTAGCTCGGCCAGCTTGTTGGGCTGCCGCACGCCCTCAATCATCGCCTGGATGATCCGCCGGCCGCTCGCGCCCATGATGTCGGAGATCACTGAGCCAAGCTTGATGTTGGCTTCTGCCAGCGTCTTCTCGATCCGCTGCACGTGCCGCGTCTGCTCGCGAACCAGCTGCTTGCGCGTCCGCGTCAGCGCGCGCAACTCCTGAACCTCCTCCTCCGGAATGAAGCTGCCCTTGATCAGCCCGCAGGCCAACAGATCGGCGATCCACATCGCATCGTTCATGTCGGTCTTGCGTCCCGGCACATTCTTGATGTGCGCGGCATTGGCGACGATCAGTTCAAAGGCGCCTTCGCCCAGGATTCGGAACACTGGCATCCAGTAGACGCCCGTCGCCTCCATCGCCACATGCGTGCACCGGCTTTCTTCCAGCCACCTTCGCAGCTCCCCAAGCTGTTCAGTCGCGGCTGCAAAGGTCCGGCACTCCCGCTGCGCCTTGCCGTCGACCATGATCCGCACACAGGCCACGACCGTGTCCTTGTGCACATCCAGGCCAGCCACCCGCTCGTACAGAATATCCATGCTGCTCTCCTCAACAGTTCGCGCCGGCGGCATAGGCGCCTGTCAGAAAAGAATGCTAGGAAGCGTGCTCCAGGGCCATGTTGCCCCTCCGCGCCAGTGTGGGTCATCCAGGCAACCCGGGTCCAACTCGCAACCGGGCTCTCACGCACCAGAGAGTAATCGACCTCTTTGCCGACGGCGCCCCAATCTACCGCCTCTCTCCACCCCCGAAAAGTTTCATCCAGCGCGCGTCAGCCCCTCAATGCTGGTCCCAACTCGCAATGACGAGTCGATGGAATCGTAGCCGCTCTTGCAGCCGCTACGCGGATCGCCCTAGTGCCTGAAATGCCGCGTGCCGGTGAACACCATGGCGATGCCGTGCTCGTCGGCGGCCTTGATCACCTCGTCATCGCGCATCGAGCCGCCGGGCTGCACCACGGCGGTGGCGCCGGCTTCGATGCAGGCGAGCATGCCGTCGGCGAACGGGAAGAACGCATCCGAGGCCACGACCGAACCCTTGGTCAGCGGCGCGGCGAGCTTCAGCTCATTGGCCGCATCCTGCGCCTTGCGGGCAGCGATCCGCGCTGAATCCACGCGGCTCATCTGGCCCGCGCCGATGCCGACAGTGGCGAGATCCTTGGCGTAGATGATGGTGTTCGATTTGACGTGTTTTGCCACGCGGAAGGCGAATTTCAGGTCGCGCATCTCCGCATCGCTGGGCGCACGCTTGGTCACGACCTTGAACGTCATGTCGTCGACCACGGCATTGTCGCGGCTCTGCACGAGGAGGCCACCGGCCACCGTCTTGGCCGTGAGGCCCGGCGCGCGCGGATCGGGCAGGCTGCCGGCGAGCAGCAGGCGCAAATTCTTGCGCGCACCGATGATGGCGATCGCCTCTTCGCTGGCGTCGGGCGCGATGATCACCTCGGTGAAGATTTTTGTGATCTCGCGCGCGGTGTCGGCGTCGAGCGCGCGGTTCATCGCGATGATGCCGCCGAAGGCCGAGGTCGAGTCACAGGCGAGCGCCTTGCGATAGGCGTCGACGAGGTTCGAGCCTTCGGCGACGCCGCAGGGGTTGGCATGCTTGACGATGACGCAGGCCGCGGTGCGCTTGGTGTCGAACTCTCCGATGCATTCATAGGCGGCATCGGTGTCGTTGATGTTGTTGTAGGAGAGCTCCTTGCCCTGCAGCTGCCGTGCGGTCGAGACGCCGGGACGCTTGTCGGGTGTCGCATAGAACGCCGCGGTCTGGTGCGGGTTCTCGCCGTAGCGCAGCGACTGGATCAATCTGCCGCCGAAGGCGCGGAAATCGGGTGCGTCGATTTCGAGCTGGCGGTTGAACCAGTTCGAGATCGCGGCGTCATAAGCTGCGGTGCGCGCATAGGCCTTTGCGGCAAGCCGCCGGCGCAGCTTCAGCGTCGTCGCCCCGTTGTTGGCCGCGAGCTCGTCGAGCACGGCCTTGTAATCGTCGGGTTCGACCACGACGGCGACGTCGTCATGGTTCTTGGCGGCGGCGCGGATCATCGCGGGACCGCCGATGTCGATGTTCTCGATGCAGTCCTCGAAGCCCGCGCCTTTGTCGACGGTCGCTTCGAACGGATAGAGATTGACGACGAGCAGATCGATCGGCGCGATGCCGTGCGCCTTCATCGCCTCGGCGTGTTCCTTGTTGTCGCGGATCGCAAGCAGGCCGCCATGCACCTTCGGATGCAGTGTCTTGACACGGCCGTCCATCATCTCGGGGAAGCCGGTGAGGTCGGAGACGTCCTTCACCTTGAGGCCTGCAGAGGCGATGGCCTTGGCGGTACCGCCGGTCGAGACCAGCTCGACGTCATGGGCGGCAAGCGCCTTGGCGAATTCGATCAGGCCGGTTTTGTCGGAGACGGAAAGAAGCGCGCGGGTGACGCGGCGGGGATGGTCAGTCATGAGCAAGATCCTCTGCTAAGGGAGTGTCTATGCCCAGGCGCGCGGCTTATATGTCTCGCGCTTCCCGATGGTGCTCCATCCAAGGTCGCCAGTCGCGCGAACGAGTGCTCGATAGCAGTTTTCGACGCCCTTCACAACGACCAGATGGGGCCGAATCGCGCCCGTTTACAGCGGAAGTTCCGGCTCGCGCCGCGCATTCCGGCGCGCATTGGTGACCGCCGGCGAGGCCGTGGAACGCACAAAACTCCAGCGGATCGAGGACGCCTGGCGCGCATCCTGGCGGATCACGATCTGGGCGGTGCGGCGGGGGCCGTCATTGCCCGCCAGGAACACGCTGTCCTCGAGATCGACCTTGTCGTCGAGGGCTTCGAAGGTCCAGACATCGCGGTTCGGCAGCACCAGCATGACGCCGCGGGCATCCGACAGCCGGCTTGCCTTCACTGCCGGATGCAGATGGAAGCGCAGCGCGAAATCGGCGTCGGCGCCCTTGAGGCGCGCGCCCTGCGGCGGCGATAGCGTGTCCTCGCCGTCGATCCGCGCGCCGTCATTGGCGATCATCAGCACGCGGCGATGGACCGCGCCGAACTTGGCGAGATAGCCGTCATGCGAGGTCGTGAGCAGCGTGCCGTCCTGCACGATTTCGCGATAGCTCTCGACCTCGTGGGGACCGCTGGTGATCGGCGCGCCGCGCAGCAGCCGCTTCATCGCCGACATCTCGACGAACTGGCAGGACGACCTCTCGTGATAGGTCAGCGTCGAATGCGCCGCGGTGCCGCGCGCGAACGGCCGCCAATTGTCGCGGCCCGTGGTCGGCATCCCGCAATTGGTCACGATGCGGCTGATGCCGGAGGACAGCTCGAACGACAGGCAGCCGGCATGTGCGTCGTGGCTGACGCCGGGCGGCGGCGGCGGGCCGGTGTCGATGATCAGCGTGGTCGGGCCGGCATCGAGGCGCTGGAAGCCGGTGTGCGGCATGTTCGCCATCGGCGCGCCGTGGGCGTCATCATAGGCGAGCAGTGTTGCAAGCTGATCCGACGGCGTCGCGCTCATGCCGTTGAACAGCGCAAAATTGCCATCGCCGTGCCGGAAGAAGCGCAGCATCGGCATCATGCGGTCGATCGCATTGAGCAGCGCCGCCGGCGGCGCGATGTTGCGCGCGGCAAAAGTCTGCCGCAGCGGCAACAGGTCGATCAGGACCTCGATCAGCGCGCCCGGATTGCGGGAAATGTGGCCGCCGTCGGGGAGAATCTGCCGCTGCAATTCGTCGGAGAGTTTTTTCGACGCGGTGCGGATGTGACGGGCCTGGTTGGCGAGGCAGAGCGTCGTGTAGCACAGCGCGATCAGCACCTGGAGCTTCGGCACCCCGTCGGGAATGTTGACCATGGTGTAGCGCAGGAAGCGGATCTCGCGCGCCAGCGCCCGCAGATAGCGGCGGTAGAACTTGTTGTCGGTGTCGTTGAGCACCAGCGGCGCCTGCGACAGCAGCGAGATCACGCGCCGCGCCAGCACGTCGGCGCGGCGGGCGACGGGCCGGCGCTTGTTGGCGGGGTTGCTGATCCAGTCCTCGACCAGCGCGCGCGCATTCGCCCGGGTCAGCGCGGTGTCGGCGGCGCGCAGGTGCCGCAGCCAGCCGAACCCGAGCAGCGCGACCTCCCAATCCTCCGAGGGCGGATCGAGATCGAAGATCGAGCGGCCGTGGCAGTTGACGATCTTGCCGGCGAAGACAAAGCGCCCGGCATAGATCTCGGCGGCGCGCGTCGCGTCCGCGGTGCGCAGATCATGCGGCGCAATGATCAGCCGATCGGTACGGCCGGGCCAGACCCGCGACAGCGCAACCGAACCGCCGCTCGCGCGCGCGAGCATGTTCCGCGCGAAGCGGTTCATCACCAGCGTCGAGATACGTCTGCGTTGAGCGACCGACACGCCTTGCCTTGAAGGGGGAGAGGATTCCGACGAATCCTTATTAATCCCAAAATCGGACCGCGGACACCACCTTGAATGGCCCCGAATCAGTCCAGCGGTAGCAAAATCCGGTGCAAAATCAGGATTTAACGAGCCGGGCCGCGAAAAATCCGTCGAGCCCGCCGAGCTTCGGGTCGGCGTGCGGCAGGTGGCTCGGCAGGGTCCGGAGATCGCCCTCGGTGGTGATGACCTCACTGAGCCCGGAGACCTCGCTGGCCTCGATCGGCACGCGGCGAAGCGCAGGCTCTGCGGCCAGCAGCGTGGCGACGGCCTGCTCGCCTTCTTCGGGTTCCAGCGAACAGGTGCAGTAGACCAAAGTCCCGCCGGGCTTGAGCAGCGAGACGGATTTGCGCAGCAGCCGTTGCTGGAGGACGGTCATCGCAGCGACGTCGGAGTCCTGGCGCAGCCATGCAACATCGGGGTGCCGGCGGATCGTCCCGGTCGAGGTGCATGGCGCATCGATCAGGATTCCATCGAGGCCATCCGTTGGGCCCGCCCACTCTACGGCGTCGGCGACGACACTCTCGGCCTGGAGCGACAGCCGGTTCAGGTTTTCGCGCAGACGCGCCACTCGGGCGGGCGAACGGTCGATCGCGGTGACATGCGCGCCGGCCTGCGCCAGCTGCGCGGTCTTGCCGCCGGGCGCAGCACAGAGATCCGCGATGGATTTGCCCGCGATATCGCCGAACAGCCGGACCGGCAGCGCGGCGGCGGCGTCCTGCACCCACCATTGTCCTTCGGTGAAGCCGGGCAGCATGGTCACCGCACCGTGCAGGACCGTGCGCACCGATCCGGTCGGCAGCACTTCGCCATGCAGCCGGCTCGCCCATTGTGCGGCGTCGGACTTCACGGTGAGATCGAGCGACGGTTCGTGGCCGAGCGCGAGCGCCATGTTCCGTGCAGTCGCCTCGCCGTAATGCGCGCTCCAGCGCGCCAGCAGCCAGGGCGGCAGGTCCAGCGATTGCGTTGCGACCTCCTCGACCAGCGCCTGGCCTTCGCGCGCGCAGCGGCGCAGCACGGCGTTGACGAGGCCGGCATAGCGCGCGGCGCGCCGGTCGGATTGCACCAGGCGAACGGAGAGATCGACCGCGGCGTGATCGGGCACGTCCATCCAGAGGATCTGGGCGGCGCCGATCAGGAGCGCGCTCTGCGCGCGCGGGGCGTCGGAGGGAATGCCCTTGTCGAGCAGGCGCGACAGCACATGGCCGAGCGTGCCGAGGCGGCGAAGGATGGTTGCGACCAGCCGCCGCATCAGCGCACGGTCACGGTCAGCGAGCGTCTTCAGTCCGGGATGGGCACCGGAGCCATCGAGCTGGTCATCGAGCGTGCGGTGCTTGTGCAGGACGCCGTCGACGATGTCGGCAGCGATCCGCCGCGCCGCGAGACCGGGCACTTCGGATGGAGGGGCAAAACGTTGAGATGGCATGCGGACGTAAGGTTCTGAGCGAGCGGCAGTTCCGCCAATATGGGCGCATGCCTTAAGAACACCAGCTGTGACATGCGAATATGCCAAATGTAAGAATGGCCTCTGGCGATTTCAGCCCGTCGCGGCCATTTCAGCAATGCGCAATTGGACGTCGCGCGGATGGCGATCCTGCGCTAGGAGCCCAGACGATGAGTGACCAGCCTCGCGTTCCCGATCGCAAGCCCCTGCCGCCGGCCGCCCAGCGCGCGCTGGCCGAAGCCGCGGCGCGCCGGCAGGCCGCCGCGGCCAATGCCAAGAACGACGCAAAGGCGGCACCGAAGGAATTGCAGGGGCCGAAGGGTCCCGAGCCCACCCGCTACGGCGATTGGGAGCGCAAGGGCATCGCCTCGGATTTTTGAGGCTCGGGTTTTCAAGCTCAGCTTTTTCGAGCTCACTTGCCGATCTGGCCGACTCAGCCATAGCGTGCGCGGATGTCGCGATTCGACCCAGATAGCTCGTATCGGCCGTCGTACGGCGGCTCGCCATTTGGCCGTCGCTTCTCCGGACTGGCACCGTGGATGTTCGTGGTCGGAGTCGTCGTGGCGGTCGTGCTCACCTTCCGGCACGGGACGAACTGGCCGGTTCCCTATCCGGCCGACGAGCGCACGCAGGACGCCGAGATCATCCTGCAGCAGTCCGGCAATCCCGACGTCCGTCAGCCGGTCGACGTCATCCGCACCATCGACGGCGACACCTTTCTTGCGCGCGTGCATCAACGCGACGGGCGCGATCTCGTGGCGCGGGTTCGTCTGCGCGGCATCGATGCGCCGGAGATGAAGGCGTCCTGTCAGGACGAGCTGGACAAGGCGGAAGCCGCCACCGGGGCGCTGCGCAATCTGCTCGGCCAGGGCGGCGTCACCATCTACAATCTCGGCTCGGAGAAATACGGACGCGTTCTCGCCGATGTCGCGACCAGGCGGACCACCAACGTTTCGGCGGCGATGCTCGCGGGCGGCTACGCGCGCAGCTACAATGGCGGCCACCGCAACGGCTGGTGCGCGCGCGGCTGGCGCTTCTGGTAGCAAAAAAGCCGCGTCGAAACGCGGCTCTTTCAATCTCTGTTTTGCAATCTCTGTTTTGGTTGCGACGATCAGCGCGCCACGACCACCGTCGTGCCGACGGAGACGCGGCTGTAGAGATCGGTGATGTCGTCGTTGAGCATGCGGATGCAGCCATAGGAGACGAAGCCGCCGACCGAGCCCGGCACGTTGGTGCCGTGGATGGCATATTCACCGCCAGCCAGTGTCATCGCCGCAACGCCCATCGGGTTGCGCGGCGAACCGCCCGGGATGACGTCGGGAAGCTGCGGCTTGTCGCGCTTCACCTCGGCGGGCGGCGACCAGGCCGGATTGCGGTACTTGCCGTCGATGCGGGTGGTACCGGCCCATTGTTTGCCGGATTTGCCGACGCCGACCGGATAGCGCACGGCGTGGCCATCATCGAGAATGAGATAGAGCCGCCGCTCGCTGGTTTTGACCACGATGGTGCCGGGCGAATAGTTGGCGACGGGCGTCCCCACCATTTCCGGCCGCGCCTCGGCCGCCGTCGACATCACGACCCCTGCCCCGATGGCGGCGGCCAGCGCCAATGCAATCTTCATCGACATCAATTTTCCCCTGCCCGAACGGATCGTCCAAATTTACGCGAAACCGGCAATTGCCCGCTCGCCCGGACATTCTTAACCGCGCCTGTTAACCGGATGGTTTCCAAGCACGGCCGCCAAGGGCGAGCCAGCGGGGGGAACAAAGGAAATGTTCGAAATAAAGTAAATGACTTGAAAACAACACTCGGCGGGAAAGATGCGGGTGTGAACGCCAGCACCCTGACGTGAACGGCCGTCATTCCGGGCGCGCAATAGCGCGACCCGGAATCTCGAGATTCCGGGTTCGGTCCTGCGGACCGCCCCGGAATGACGATGGGTCGTTGGCCTTACGCGCCCTTCTTGTTCTGCCGGTTCTTCACGAGATCATCGACGACCGCGGGATCGGCCAACGTCGAGGTGTCGCCCAGGCTGCCCGGCTCGTCCTCGGCGATCTTGCGCAGGATGCGGCGCATGATCTTGCCGGAGCGGGTCTTGGGCAGACCCGGCGCGAACTGGATCTGGTCGGGCGAGGCGATCGGGCCGATCTCCTTGCGCACCCAGGTGACGAGCTCTTTCCGCAGATCGTCGGTCGGCTCGACGCCGGCCATCAGGGTGACATACGCGTAGATGCCCTGGCCCTTGATGTCGTGCGGGAAACCGACCACGGCGGCTTCCGACACCTTCTCATGCGCGACCAGCGCGCTCTCGACTTCCGCGGTGCCCATGCGATGGCCGGAGACGTTGATCACGTCGTCGACGCGGCCGGTGATCCAGTAATAGCCGTCGGCGTCGCGCCGGCAGCCGTCGCCGGTGAAGTATTTGCCCTTGTAGGTCGAGAAATAGGTCTGCTCGAAGCGGGCGTGATCGCCATAGACCGTGCGCATCATGCCCGGCCATGACCGGGTCAGGCAGAGATTGCCTGATGTCTCACCCTCCAGCACCTTGCCGTCCGCGTCGACAATTTCCGGCGCCACGCCGAAGAACGGCTGCGTCGCCGAGCCCGGCTTGAGTTTTGTCGCGCCCGGCAGCGGCGTGATCAGAATGCCGCCTGTCTCGGTCTGCCACCAGGTGTCGACGATCGGGCAGCGGTCGTCGCCGACGACGCGGTGATACCACTCCCAGGCTTCCGGATTGATGGGCTCGCCGACCGAGCCGAGCAGGCGCAGCGAGGCGCGCGAGGTCTTCTTCACGGGTTCGTCGCCCGACTGCATCAGGGCGCGGATCGCGGTCGGTGCGGTGTAGAAGATGTTGACCTTGTGCTTGTCGATGACGTTCCAGAATCGCGAATTATCCGGGTAATTCGGCACGCCTTCGAACATCAGCGTGGTCGCGCCGTTGGCGAGCGGCCCGTAGAGAATGTAGCTGTGGCCCGTGACCCAACCGACGTCGGCGGTGCACCAGTAGATGTCGCCGTCGTGATAGTCGAAGACGTATTGATGCGTCATCGAGGCGAACACGAGATAGCCGGCCGAGGTGTGCAGTACGCCCTTGGGCTGACCGGTCGAGCCCGAGGTGTAGAGGATGAACAGCGGGTCCTCGGCGTGCATGTGCTCGGTCGGGCATTCCGTGGTCACCATCGCCGCCGCCTCGTGATACCAGAGATCGCGGGACGGACTCATGTCGACCGCGCCGCCGGTGCGCTTGACCACGACGACCCAGTCGACGCCGTCGGCCTTGGCGAGCGCCGCGTCGACATTGGCCTTCAGCGGCACCTTCTTGCCGCCGCGCAGGCCTTCGTCCGCGGTGATGATGACCTTGGACTGGCAATCGTTGATGCGCTGGGCGAGTGAGTCCGGCGAGAAGCCCGCGAACACCACCGAGTGAACCGCGCCGATCCGCGCGCAGGCCAGCATCGCATAGGCCGCTTCCGGGATCATCGGCAGATAGATGGTGACGCGGTCGCCTTTCTTGACGTTGCGGGTGCGCAGGATGTTGGCCATCCGGCAGACCTCGTCGTGCAGCTCCTTATAGGTGATGTGCCTGGACTGCGAGGGATCGTCGCCTTCCCAGATGATCGCGGTCTGGTTGGCGCGCTTGGCGAGATGCCGGTCGATGCAATTATGGGCGACGTTGAGGATTCCGTCCTCGAACCATTTGATCGAGATGTTGCCGGGCGCGAAGGAGACGTTCTCGATTTTGGTGGGGGCGTGCATCCAGTCGATGCGCTTGGCCTGCTCGGCCCAGAAGGCGTTCGGGTCCGCGATCGAGCGGGCGTACATGTCCTTGTACTTGGCCTGGTCGACCCAGGCGCGCTTGGCCCATTCCGCGGGGACGTCGTAAATCTTCTCGGACATGCTTCCCTCCACATACGGCAAGCCAAACGCTGGCAACGCGCTAGCCGACTTGATCGTTGAACCGATTATGCGTCGGGCTAACCGGACCCGACAAGGTGCACAAGCTGGACCTTCGGTGAGCAGCCGGCCATGCGGAGAATCAAGCCGCAAAGGCCGGCTGTCGCAAATCTGAAACAGGCCGGGCGGCGGCTTTCGGACCTTTACCCAAATCTCCGGAATAGGCCTATGCAGGGCGCCCATGCGTCGCAGGCGGTATTTAGAAACCGCTTTTTCACTGATTCGGGACTCGCAATGCCGCTCGGAACACCCTAAATGGCCAACCCGGGTCCAGAGAGACCCCTCGGAACAAAAATCAGAACAGCGGCATTGACCGGTAACAGACAGGGCTAAGGCTTAAGACTATGATGGATCAGCAGAATCTCGGGATGATGCGGCCCGCTTCGGCCGATCCTGCTGCCATTGCGCTGGCCAAAGCTCTCGGACAATGGCCGAAACCGGCCGGCTCCACCCGTCTTAGCCCGAAAAAAATATTCGATTCGGCGCCCGCGGCGACGGTTGAGGCGCTGGCCAGGGAGCTGGGCCTGCGGCTCGGCGACCAGAACGAGCTGACCATCCGCCGCGTCCGCCGCGGCAAGGGCTATTCCTTCGTCCGCCCCAACGGTGCGCATATCCGCGACGCCCGCACCATCCGCCGGCTGCACGCCATGGCGGTGCCGCCGGCCTATCGCGAGGTGCGCTACTCGGCCGATCCGAGCACGCATCTCCAGGCGGTGGGACGCGATGCCGCGGGCCGGCTGCAATATCGCTATCACGCCGATTGGGAAAAGGTCCGCGAGCACCGCAAGGCGCACCGCCTGGAAAAGCTCGTCGGCGCGCTGCCCAAAATCCGGCGCAAGGTCTCGGCGTTCCTGTCGGGCGACGAGCCGACGCGCGAATTCGCGCTGTCGGCGGTGATCGAGCTGATCGCGCGCACCGCGATTCGCCCCGGCAATGAATCCTACGCCCGCCTCAACGGCACCCGCGGCGCCACCACGATGCTGAAGTCGAACGTCACGCTCGAGGACGACTGCTTCGTGCTGACCTTCAAGGCGAAGGGCGGGAAGGCCGTGCGCAAGGAGTGCGATGCCGCCAAGCTGGTGCGCGCCATCGGCATCCTCAACGGCGTTCCCGGCAAGCGCATGTTCCAGTATCGCGATGCCTACGGCATCGTGCGCGCGGTCAGCACCACACAGGTGAACGCATTTCTGCGCGAAATCGCCGGCATCAAGATTTCGCTGAAGGATTTTCGCACGCTGATGGCCTCGGCCGTCGTGGTGGAATCGCTGTCGCGGATCACGCCGGCGACCAGCCAGCGCGGTCGCAAGAAGCAGGTGCTGGACGCGATCCGCGCCGCGGCCGACAAGCTCTCCAACACGCCGGCGATCTGCCGCAAGAGCTATGTCCACGACACCATCGTCACCGCCTTCGAGGACGGTATCCTCGAGCGTTTTGCCGCGACCATGAAGGGGCAGCGTTCGCAGGCGAGGCGCGAGCAGCTTTTGCTGCAGGTCGTCGCGACCGCGGCGGTGTAACCAGCTCGCATCACTACATATTGTCCGAAGGTCCCTTGTCGGGGCCGGGATCGCGGCCCGCGGCGGCACTCGTGAGCCGCCCCAAATAGTGCGCCCACCCTTTCGCGTGCGCGGCCACCTGTTCCTCGGTGGGCAGCCCGCTATGGGTCATGCGCAGCAACGTGCCGCCGTCGCGCTCGATCAGGTCGATCTCGATCAAGCTCGAGCCGGGCGGCACTTCCTGGCCGCCGTCCCAGCCGAACGTGTACGCCAGACGATGCACCGGCACGACCTCGCGGAAGGCGCCGCGGGCGACACCGCCACGTGGGCCGATGCCCTTGACCAGATAGAGCCCGCCAGGATGCGGCTCGGTGGTCGTATCCGAGCCCATCCAGCTCAGGATTTTCTCAGGGTCCGTCAAATAGGCGAAGACGGTGGCCCGCGGGGCTGCGATTTGGGTCTCGCGTCGCAATACGAATGGCTCGGTCATCGGCGATGATCCCTGTGCTGATACTCGCACATGGCGGCGCCAAAGCAGCCCGTCAAGGATTGCCCGTGACAAAGACCGCCCTCATTCGCCATCATCGGATCATGCAACTCTCCCGGACCCTCGCCTGGCTTGTCGATGCCGCCTCCGATAGTCCCGGCGCCGATCGCCTGCTCGCGGAACTCGGCGCGCACCTGCTCGCCGACGGGGTGCCGCTTACGGCAGGCAGCCTGACCCTGGAGGTGCCGCACCCACTGATCGCGAAGCGGACCTGGCTGTGGCGCGCAGAGGGCGGCCGGGTGATCGAAGCGCTTGGCTTCGCGCCGGGCGGACTCGCACCGGATCTGCCAACCGATGCCGGGCGCCGCTGGCTACGCGACATCGCGGGTGGTGAGGTGCACGAAGACAGCGTCGGAAGGCCCGATGGGCCGCTCCTCGGCTGGATCGGGCCGCGCCGGTTCACCGCAGACGAGATCGAGCAATTGCGCCAGGCGGCGCGATTTGCCGCAACGCCCCTTGCCCTGCTCGCTGCGCGCGCCACGTTGCGCGCGACATTGGACGCCTATCTCGGCAAGCGCAGCGCCGAACGGGTGCTGGCGGCGCCGCTGCGGCGCGACCTCGGCGAGACCATTCAGGCTGCGCTGCTTTATGCGGATTTGCGCGGCTTCACCACCTTGTCGGAGACCAGTCCGCCGGCCGATGTCATCGCCGCGCTCGACGCCTGGTTCGATCGCATCGCCGGTGCGGTTCACGCCTTCGGCGGCGAGGTGCTGAAATTCATCGGCGACGGCGTGCTCGCGATTTTTCCGGTCGTCGAAGCATCGCCGCGCCGCGCGTGCGATGCTGCTCTGCGTGCCGCAGGCGCAGCCGAAGCCGGGATGGCGTATCTCAACGCGGAGCGCGCCGCTCGGGGACTACCGCTGCTCGCATTCGGTGCCGCGCTTCATCTCGGTGAGATGCTCTGGGGCAATATCGGCGCCGCCAACCGGCTCGATTTCACGGCGATCGGCCCAGCCGTCAATCTCGCCAGCCGGCTCGAAGGCTTGTGCAAGCCGCTCGGCCGGACTGTGCTGGTGTCGGGCGCGCTTGCCGCCGAAACGGACATGCCTCTGATCGCGCTCGGACTGCACAAGCTGCGTGGCATTGCCTCGCCCTGCGAGGTGCTTGCGCTACCGGAGACGCAGGGACGGACATCGTAGCCGGGACGGAGCAGCTTTTGCAGCAGGTCGTCGCAACCGCGGCGGTCTGGAAATCAGGTCGGCGGCAGCTCGCCGGGATTGCTCTTCGCAGGATCATTGTCTTTCACCTGCCCGCGCAGCCGGTTGCGTTCCGACTTGGCGAAATCGTTGTCGGGCGCCAGCGTGACCGCGCTTTCCAGTGCCGCCAGGGCATCGCGCGGCTTGCCCTTGGTTTCGAAGATCACGGCACGCGCCAGCAGGCCGCGCGGATCTTTCGGAGCGCGCTTGCCGAACTCGTCGAAATCGCGCAAGGCGGCGTCATAGCTCTCCTGAGCCTGCTGGGCCTCGCCGCGCGCCAGATAGTAGTCGGCGTTGTTGGCCTGCCGCCGGATCGCTTCGTTCAGATCCGCGACCGCCTTCGCATAATCTTTCAGCTGCAGGTAAGCAAAGCCCCGATAGTAGTAAGCAACGGCTGCTGTCAGCCACGGCGTCGTCGGGCTGGCCGTTTTGTTCAGGTCCTGAAGCGCTGCGTCGTAATCTCCGCGAGTCATGTAGATCCAGGCGCGGTCGTTGAGGGCCGCGGCGTAATCGGGCTGAATCTTCAGCGCGGCACTGAAGTCGGACATCGCGCTGTCCGGCTCTCTGTCGCGCTGCATGAAGCCCCGCTGGGTATAGACCGACGCCAGCTTCGCGCCGGATATCTTGCCGCCATTGATCAAACTGGTGCAGGCGGTTTCCGAGGATGTGCCGCGATTGGCAAAGCAACTCATCACCTCGAGGTCGACCGGATTGATGGTCGTCGTCTTGACGGGCGTTGCGGGGGTCGTTGTCGTAGCCTTCTGCGCGATCGGCTTGGCCCAGGTTCCGGCGTTGCCCCAGGCGCCGGTATTGACCGGCTTGCTGACGAGGATCCAGCCTGTGATCAGCACGGCCATTGCGGAGGGCCATGCGTACCACGACCATCGATACCAGGGATCGATGCTCCACAATGCGCCGTGCAATGCGACGATGCGGGCGGTCGTCTTCATGGTCAGCTGTCCCGGACTGCTGATCGAATGTCACTGAGCTCGAACTCGGCGACGCTCGCATTGGGATCTCGCGACGTGCGCAGGGCATGCGCCTCGCGAGTCTTTTCGAGCAGCGTTCGAATCGAGCGCGCGTTGCCCCATTGCGGATCGTCGCGTTGCGAGTCGATCCATGGTGCGAGCGCCGCCTCGAAGCCGATCGGCAGCAGATATTGCTGCTCGGCTGCCATGGCACGAAATATCTCGCAGAGCTCGATCGCGTCGTAGGGCGGGAAGTCGATCGTCTTGGTGAAGCGGCTGGCAAGTCCGGGGTTGCTGGCGATGAACCGGTGCATCTCGGCGGGATAGCCGGCAACGATCACGACCAGGCGATCCCGGTGATCTTCCATGTATTTCAGCAGCGCCTCGATGGCCTCGCGGCCGAAATCACCCTTCCATTCCGCCGCACTCAGGCTGTAGGCCTCGTCGATGAACAGGACGCCGTCGAGCGCGGAGCGACAGACGTCGAGCGTTTTCGGCGCGGTTTGGCCGACATAGCTCGCGACGAGCTGGCTGCGGTCGGCTTCGATCAGGTGGCCTTTGCGCAGCACGCCGAGCGAGCGATAGACGTCGCCGATGGCGCGCGCCACCACGGTCTTGCCGACGCCGGGAGGTCCGGTGAATACCATGTGCCGGCTCGTGGCGAACACCGGCAGGCCCTGTTCGCGCCGCCGGCGCTCGACCTCCAGGCTCGCGAGCAGCTTGTTGATCTCGGCCTTGACCGAGGCGAGCCCGACCATCATGTCGAGGTCGTCAAGTGCATCGTCCGCGGTGCGTGTCACCATCCGGGTCTCGCCGGTCGCGGAATCGGTCGCCAGCCTGCGGCCGTAGGTGTAGCCGCTTCCGATCGGGACGAAGCCTGATGCCGTGGGATCGGCTCCGAGGCGGGAAGCGATGTAGCCGACGCCGGTCGCAGAGACGATCGCCAGCGCGACGCCGACGAAGCGTAGCGCGGTCATCTCGGAGAAGAGCGAGCCGATCCAGCCGAAAAAGCCGACCTGCGGATTGAACAGCAGCGCGCTGACCCCTGCCGTCGCCACGCCGATCAGGATGAAGGCGAGGATGAAGCGCGCGTTCAGAAAATTCTGCATTCAAGTCTCACTTGTAAATCTCACCCGCACGGCGGGCGCGCAGGCCATCGCACCGTGACGGTGGTCGAGCCGCTGACCGGGTCCATCCGTGCCGTCGGATAAAGGGATACGAGCAAACCCTTGGCGTCGCCGTCCGCGGTCAGCGGGTCGAGCCCGCCGCTGTCAGGCAGCGGGTTTGGCAGGGCAATTCTTTGCGGCTGGTCGGTGACGCGGAACGAAGGCGAGCGGTATTTGCTGGTGCGAAACGTGACGGTCCCGCCGGCAGGATTGCCCGGCGTCGACACCGTGATGAATGCGATGGGATAACGGCATTGCCGAGTGTCGGATTGCGCGACCCGCTGGCCATCCGGTGTCAGGGTCGGGATGGCATCGGCCACCTGCTCCTGCGGCACCAGCGCGATGACGGGTGCGTCAGGCTCCGCGCGCGTGGTCAAGAACCATCCCATGATGGCCCCGATCATCGCCGCGCCGGCCAGCAGCATCGCCAGCATCGATGAAACATCTTTTCGGGGACGGAATGGAAAGGCCCCTGTGGGGCCATCTGTGGACCCTGGTGATTGCTCGCCGCCGTCCCTTTCCTGCATCGCCATGACGCGAGAAGACCTGTTGAACGTCCATTCCTCGCCCGAATTTAGGAATTCTGTCGGCCGATATCAATGGTTGTGACAAGGCTGACGCGCTATCACAAAGCTGTCACATCGGCCTTGGCGCTCTTACAGCCTGCCCATCTTGCAGACGAGCTTCCACTCCTCCGCCGTCACCGGCTGCACCGACAGGCGCGAATATTTCACCAGCGCCATGTCGGCGAGTTTCTTCTCGGCCTTGATCGCCGCCATCGTCACCGGTGTCTTCAGCGGCTTGTCGGCCTTGATGTCGACGCAGACGAACTTTTCGGTCTTGTCGGTCGGATCCGGATAGGCCTCCTTGATAACTTCCGCGATGCCGACGATTTCCTTGCCCTCGTTGGAATGATAGAAGAACGCCTTGTCGCCCTTCTTCATGTTCACGAGATTGATGCGTGCGGTGTAATTGCGCACGCCGGTCCAGGCCTCGCCCCTGGCGCCCTTCGCGACCTGCTGGTCCCAGGACCACACCGATGGTTCGGATTTCACCAGCCAGTACGCCATGTTTATTCCTCTGCCTTGAAGGGGCGCGTCAAAAGTCCTGAAATCGCACCATCGATCGTGCTTCGGCCGCTCAGGATCGAAGCGACCGCTTCTGATACCGGCATCTCGATGTTCTGCGAAGCTGCGAGTTCGATCAACACCGGCGCCGTGAATTCGCCTTCGGCCAGTTTGCCCATGGGCGGCTGTTCGCCGCGTCCGAGCGCCAACCCCAACGCGTAGTTGCGCGATTGCGGGCTCGAACAGGTCAGGATTAAATCGCCAAGGCCGGACAAGCCCGTGAGCGTCTCACCGCGCGCGCCAAGCGCGCGACCCAAACGTGTCAGTTCGGCAAAGCCGCGGGTCGTGAGTGCGGCTTGGGCAGAGGCACCGAGCTTACGTCCGACCGCAATACCGACCGCGATCGCGAGTACGTTCTTGGCCGCGCCGCCGATCTCGACGCCGCGGATATCCGTGGTGTGATAGGGCCGGAAGGTCGCCGAGCCCAGTGCCTGGACCAGTGCGCTCGCCAAGGCCTCGTCCTTTGCCGCCAGCGTCACCGCTGTCGGCAGGCCACGCGCGACATCGTCGGCAAAGCTCGGGCCCGACAAGATCGCGGGCTGCGTATGGGGCGCGGCTTCCGCGATCACGTCGGTCATGAATTTGTGGGTGCCGTGCTCGATGCCCTTGGCGCAGGCGATAACCGGCACGGGTTTCGTGAGGTGCGAGGCCAGCGTGTTGACCGCGCCGCGCAGATGCTGCGCCGGTGTCGCGATCAGCAGCATATCGGCGCGTGCGGCGAGCGACAGCTCGCTTGTCACCACGATCTCCGGCGCGAGCCGCACGCCCGGCAGCCGCGGATTGCCACGACTTGACGCGATCCGCGCTGCATGTTCGGCGTTGCGCGCCCATAGCGTCACGTTCCGTCCAGCGCGTGCGGCCACTGTCGCCAGCGCCGTACCCCAGGCACCCGCGCCGATCACCGCGACGGACTGGAACGCGGCCATTGCTAGTATCCCGCCCGCGTCTTGCCGTAGCCTACCGGCGCGGTCGCGTTGGCGTCGAGCAGCCAGCGCGCGCGCGGCTGCGCCTCCATCGTATCGGTGATGCCGAGCGCGAGGCGTTCGGCGCCGGCCCAGGCGATCATCGCGCCGTTGTCGGTGCAGAGCTCTGGCGGCGGCATGATCAGCTGCGTCTGCGCTTCCCTGGCAACGTCAAACAGTGCGCCGCGGATCGCCTGATTGGCGGCGACGCCACCGGCCGCGACCAGCGCGCGCGGCGCGCCGAACTGTTCGCGGAAAAGCTTCAGGCCAACGCTCAGCCGGTTGGCCGTCGAGTCCAGCACCGCGGCCTGAAAACTCGCGCAGAGATCGTTGACGTCCTGTGGCGTGATCTCAGTTAGCCGGCTCGCTTCGGTGCGGACTGCCGTCTTCAATCCCGACAGCGAGAAATTGGCATCGGGACGTCCCTGCATCGGCCGCGGGAAGGCGAAGCGCGTCGCATCGCCGTTCGCGGCCGCGCGTTCGACCTGCGGGCCGCCCGGATAGGGCAGGCCCAGCATCTTCGCGACCTTGTCGAAGGCCTCGCCGATCGCGTCATCGACGGTGGTGCCAAGCCGCACATATTGGCCGACCCCGGTGACCGCGACGATCTGGGTGTGGCCGCCGGAGGCGAGGAACAGGCAATAAGGAAATTCGATGCCGTCGGTCAGGCGCGGCGTCAGTGCATGCGCCTCGAGATGGTTGACTGCGACCAGCGGCGTGTCATGCACCATCGCGATCGCCTTCGCGGTGGTGAGCCCGACAATGACGCCGCCGATCAATCCCGGTCCCGCAGCGGCTGCGACACCGTCGAGCTGGGCAAAGCCGATGCCAGCTTCGTGCATGGCACGGTCGATGATGCCGTCGAGCAGGTCGACATGGGCGCGCGCCGCGATCTCCGGCACGACGCCGCCGAAGCGGGCATGCTCCTCGACCTGCGACCGCACGATATTGGACAAGATCCTGCCGCTCCCGTCAGGCGCGCGCTCGATCACGGCCGCCGCGGTCTCGTCGCAGGTAGTCTCGATGCCCAGTACCAGCATTGGCGAATTGTTATCCAATTTGCGCCCTTGCGCTCATCCGTAAAGCAGAGTTCTGGTACGTCCGGCAGCATTCGTCAATGCGTCACCGCCACGTGGTCCGGGAACACACGCGATGTCCATTCTTGTCACACGGCCGCATCCCGACAATGAGGCGACGGCGGAAAATCTGCGCGCGCGGGGACATGCGGTGCTGCTTGCGCCAGTGCTCAAGTTCGAGCCGGTCGCTTTCCATGACGAGAGTGAGGCGGGCTATAGCGCCATCATCGTGACATCGGCCAATGCAATCCGCGCCGTCGCGCCGCAATTGCGGGACCTCGGCCTCTCGGAGCTGCCGCTGTTCGCGGTCGGCGAGCACACGGCTTCCGTGGCGCGCGAATTCGGCTTCGCGGAAGTGATCGTCGCCGGCGGCGATGCCGCTTCCCTGCGCGACAAGGTGATGCAGAGTGCGCGCGACAAGGTGCTGAAGAAAAAGAGCACGCTACTTTATCTCGCGGGCGCCGACCTGTCGCGGGATCTCGGCGGCGAGCTGGGCACGGAAGGGTTTAGCGTGGTCACTCAGACGACCTACCGCATGGCCCCGGTCAAGCTTCTGCCGCGCGACGTCTGCGACGGCTTTGCCGCGCATGGCATCGAGGCGGTGTTGCACTACTCCCGGCGCAGCGCGCGGGCCTTCCTGGACGCGGCCCGGGACGAAGGCGTCGAAATCTCGGCGCTGGCGATCCCGCAATGCTGCCTGTCCGAGATGGTCGCCAGCGTGCTGCGTGATGCCGGGGCATCGCAGGTCCTGGTGGCCGCGACCCCGGACGAAAATGCCCTGTTTGACGCCTTGGAGCGTGCTTTGCGGACCCGTTTGGCGTAAGAGGACGGGCCGAATCCGAGGCAATCGGGCTCGTCTCTGGTATGAAAGTGTGAGGAACCGTCACGATGGCCGACGACAAGCCTGAAGACGCAGGATTGGCCCCCGAGTCCGGCCGTGCCAAGCGCACCCCGCCCACCATCGACCTCGAGGCGACCGAAGTCTCCACCCAGCCGCAGGACGTGGCGGGTGAGCCGGAGGCGCAGCCTTTGGCCGAGCAGGCAAACGCCGACCAGGCTGGTGCCGAAGACGCCAAGGTCGAGGCGGCCAAGGTCGAGACAGCCAAGGTTGAAACCGCCAAGCCCGAGCCGGAGCGTAACGAAGCGCAGGGCGCTGTTGCATCGGGCGCCATTTCTCCCTGGGTCATCGCGCCATTTTCCGGCGCCGTTGCAGCTGCGGTCGTGATCGCGGTTGGCTGGGTGCTGGGCTGGCCCGCAGTGCAGGCGCCGCCGGCCGCGCCGCAAGTGACGAGTGCCACGGTCGACGCGCTGAGCGGGCGTGTCGCCGCAATCGAAGCCAAAGTGGGCAAGCCCGCCGCCGATCCGGCCATCGTCGCACGGCTCGATGCGCTGGAGAAGTCCGTCGGCACCTTGCGCGGCGACATCGCCGGTTTGCGCGCGCAATCCGACAAGACCGCGAGCGCATTGAACGATGCGAAATCCGCGCCGCGCGATGCGGCGGCCTCGTCCGGCCTCGCCGCCCTCGACGACCGCATCTCCCGGCTCGAGCGCGCCAGCACCACCGCGCGCGCCGAGCTCGCGCAGCAGGGCGAAAAGATCGCCGATGCCAAGGTGATGGACGACAAGCCGTTGCGCTACGTGGTCGCCGCCACCCTGCTCGACGTCGCTGTTCGCCATAACGATCCCTTTGAGGCGCAGCTCACCGCGGCGCGGTCGCTTGCCGCCAAGCCCGAGGTGCTGAAACCGCTCGATACATTCGCTGCGTCAGGCATTCCGACGCCGGTCGCGCTGAGCCGCGAGCTCCTCAACATCGTGCCGAAATTGTCGCCGCCGCCGGAGGCGCCGAGCAACGGTGCCGGCATCGTCGAGCGCCTTCAGGCCGGCGCGTCAAAGCTTGTCCGCATCGAACGCACCGACGGCGTCGGCAACGACCGCGGCGCCATTGTTACGCGGGTCACGGCCGCAGCGCTGCGCAACGATTTCGTCGAGGCGCGCCGCGAGCTGAAGACGCTGCCCGAGGCCGATCGTGCGCCCGCGCAAGCCTGGCTCGACAAGGCCGATGCGCGCGATGCCGCGCTCGCGGCCTCCCGCAAATTCGCCGACGACGCTCTGGCTGGTCTCGCCAAGCCTGTTCAATAAGCCTGCTCAATAAGATTCGCGCAACAATCCGCGCGTATAGGGATAGTCATGCTTCGCATCGTCCTCTTCCTTGTTCTGATTGCGCTCGCAGGCGCCGGCGCGGCCTGGGTTGCCGATCAGCCCGGCGATGTCGTGCTGACCTGGGGCGGTTTTAGGGCCTCACCGAGCATTCCGGTGTTCGTGCTCTGCCTCGGCATATTCGCCGTCCTGATCGTCTTGCTCTGGAGCACCCTGACCGTGATCTGGCGTATGCCCGGACGGATGCGCCGCCGCCGCCATGACAAGCGTCATGCCCGTGGCCGTCACGCCATCACCCACGGCCTGCTCGCGATCGGCCATGGCGACACTGCGCTTGCCCGCCGTCACGCCGAAGCGGCGCGGCGGCACGCGCCGAACGATCCGCTCGCGCTTCTCCTGCACGCGCAATCGGCCCAGCTCGACGGCAATCGCGACGAGGCGCAGCGCGCTTTCCGCGCCATGGCCGAGCGCGAGGATACGCGGCTGCTCGGCCTGCGCGGCCTGTTCATCGAGGCGCAGCGCGCCGACGATGCGGTTGGCGCCGTGATGATCGCGGAGGAAGCGATCAAGCTGTCGCCATCCTCGACCTGGGCCTCGCATGCGGTGCTCGGCTTCCGCTGTGCGCGCGGCGACTGGAGCGGCGCGCTCGCGATCCTGGATTCGAACCTGTCTGCGGGCCTGATCGACAAGCAGGGCTACCGCCGGCAGCGCGGCGTGCTGCTGACGGCGCGCGCGCTGGAATTGGAGACGATGGACCGCGATGTCGCGCGCGAGAGCGTGATGGAAGCCGTCAAGCTCGCGCCGACCCTGGTGCCGGCGGCGGTGCTCGCCGCGAAATTCGAGAGTGAAGCGCATCAGGTGCGTCGCGCCATGAAGCTGGTCGAGGCCGCCTGGCTCGCCAATCCGCATCCCGATCTCGCCGACGCCTATGCGCATGTCAAACTCGGCGATGCCGCGCGCCAGCGCCTGCAGCGGGTCGAGACGCTCGCGGCGAAAACGCCGGCGGACAAGGCCGGCCATGTCGAGGGACAGCTTGCGATCGCGCGCGCCGCGATCGATGCCTCCGAGTTCGCCCGTGCGCGCGAAGTGCTGGCGCCCTATGTCAACGATCCGACCCAACGCGTGGCGCTGTTGATGGCCGAGCTCGAACGCACTGAGCACGGCGACGGCGGCCGTGCCCGTGCCTGGACCTTGCGTGCGGTGCGCGCCCGCCACGACCCGGCCTGGACCGCGGACGGCTATGTCAGCGACCGCTGGCGTCCAGTCTCCCCCGTTACCGGCCGGCTCGACGCCTTCCAGTGGCAGACGCCGGTAGCGAGCCTGCCTTCAGACAAGGGCACGACGATCGAGTCCTCGGCCTTCGAGGAAGCCATGCTTGCCGCCCCGCCGCCGAAGCGGGTGACGGCGGCCAGCGAGGCGCCGGCGGAACCGGCCGTGATCGCGCCGGTCCCGACCCCGGCCCCTGCTCCTCCGGCCGCGCAGGACAACGCGCCCCCGGCGGCCAAGGAAGAACCGGCGGTGACGCCCGCCGAGCCGGTCAAGCCGGCCTCTGAGGCCGCCGAATCATCGCCGGTGGCGGCAACGCCGGTGTTCCGGACCCGTGCCGACCTCGGCAAGCCCACGCAGGCGCCGATCCAGACCGTTATCCCGATCATTCGCGCGCCGGATGATCCCGGTATCGATGATGACGGCCCGAGCGATGAATTTACGGAACAAATCGGTACGCCCAAGGCCCAGGCAAAGGCCCAGGCCGGCGGTTGGCGCGGATTCTGGTCCCGCTGGGGCGCGTGAGCCGCATTTCGCCTGCCGCTTGTCCTTGCCAATTCGGGCCATGCCCGATATCACGAGCGCGCGTATCGGGGCCGGCATCGCCCGGGCCCCCCAGGGTTCGCCGCAATAGCTCAGCTGGTAGAGCACGTCATTCGTAATGACGGGGTCGGGGGTTCGAATCCCTCTTGCGGCACCACCTTGAAATAACAACAGAATTCGCTAATTTTGGGTGCCGTTGATTTCGGGTCATTTGCGCCTCGGGTCAGCGCCGGGTCAGCAGCAGTCACAAAATCCGCGCGGGCGAAACTCAATCCGGAACGTCCACTCGCTTGCTGACCACCGCGAAGGCGTCCGTCGCGCGCGATAGCGTCGGCAGGCCATGGACGCGGAATCTGCTGCCGTCTTCCGAGACCCAATTGACGCGTGCGCGCTCGCCATCACGCCATTCAATGACGTCGTCAGGCGCCAGCTTGGGTATCGATCGGGTCATTTGTCTAACTCCGCCCTTCCGCCCCCGCCGATAAAACGCCGGCCTCGTGATCGCCGGCAGTTGATGGTGCCGTCTCTATTACTCACCCGACGCGCGAGGCTAGCTACGAGCCGCAGATATGCTGCCGGATTCTCTTCGCACAATTGCCTGATCGCCTGCCGACCATGTTTTTTAAGGACAGCAACGGCATTAGGTAGCAAACTCACCAAGCCACGGCTGGCGATGACGCTGCCTGCCTCGCTACCATCCGTGCAGGCACCTGCACGGAGAGCGAAAATGACTGAAATTGGTGGTTAGCGGATTGGTAAGGCGTCGCGCTGAATTGGCCGGGGATATATAGAGCGGATGCACGAAGGGTTGCGGAAGATGGTCTTTGGACCTAGAGGCTCTGGATGCCACCATCGTCCAATTCGATCCAGATTTTCAGGTCGAGACCATCAAGCCAAAGGCTTTCCGGCCACCCAAGGATTGGAGCAACCGGGGGCCAGATGTCCCGGATCGTTCTCAGCATCCTCCGCCAAGCCGCAGAGCCGCTTACCAGTCGCGATATCGCCTTGGAGCTTCTGGTGGAGCGAGCCTTGGACAAGCACGATCAGCGGCTTTTGCGGATCATGTCTAAGCGGGTTGGCGTGGCGCTCCGAACCCAGCGCGAAAACGGCGTTGTCCGGTGCGAACAGGGGCCGGGGCAGTACATGCTTTGGGAAATTGCTCGATAGCGGCCTGCAAACGGGAACCTTCCTTAATAATTCCGATTGACAATGCCTCGCGGGTCGCCACTTATGGTGCCTGCTTATCCGCTACGCCCGTAGGCGGGCTACGTATCAAACCCCTGCGGCCTAGCCGTGGGGGTTTTTATTTTGAAAGTGGCTGTGCTGATCGACGGCGGGCACCTGCGTGTCCAAGCCCGAAGGGGCGGCCATAAGTATATACCTGATTTCATTGAGAAAGTTGCTCATGCTTGCGTCCATGAGCAGGAAACTTTGCTTCGCGTCCTGTATTATGACTGCCCGCCGTTCAATGGCGAAGTGAAACTCCCAGTATCTGGCAAAATGACCGCATTTTCCGGGTCTGACAAATGGCTCAACGACCTCGCAGCTAAGGACCTTTTTGCCATTAGAAAAGGCGTTCTGAAATTTCGAGGCTTCAAGCCGAAGAAAATCCCTGTAGCCGCTGCCGAACTTAAGGACGAGGATTTTAGCCCCGACTTCGAGCAGAAGGGCGTGGATATGCGGATCGGCTTGGACATGGCGAATTTCGCGGCCGACCGCACTGTCGATAGAATCATCCTCGTGACCGGAGACACGGATTGTGTGCCGGCCATGAAGAATTGTCGCATCAGGGGACTGCAAGTCATCTTGGCTTCTATGCCGGATCATCGAGTTGCCCCCGAATTACTGTGGCATGCAGACTTTGAGCGAGCGGTGGGTTGGCCCTAAAGGCCTTCAATTAGGTTGAGTAGTGGGAACTTCTGGTTTCTACCTGCGCGTCGAAGCGCTAACTACCTTGTATGGGAATCAAGTTTCCGGTCGGCGTTGGAACGATATTGCTTTGCGACTATAGCCGTGGGGGCTTCCAGCCTCCGGAGATGATCAAGAAGCGACCAGCTGTGGTCATTTCCCCGCGCCTTCCTTATCGCGATGGTCTATGCACCGTGATCGCTCTCTCTCAAGACGAGCCAGAGCGAGAATTACCCTATGTTGCTCGGGTCGAATTTTCCGAACCCCTCCCACACCCGTTCCCTTACAAAGTGTTTTGGGCCAAGTGTGACATGATAGCTACGGTCTCTTTTGAGAGACTCGATCTGTTTCATACCAGCCGCGATCAGGGCGGTATGCGTAAGTATCTTCACCCAAAAATGGTTGCCGAAGACATTGCGCGTGTGCGTGCTTGCGTGCTCAAGGCCATTGGCATGTAACTTGACATTAACCAGCAAATACCAACATTAGATTCGATTGCTCGCGAGCGCAGGCGCTGCCTATGGCTATACTTAGTGGCATTGGGTTCGACTCCCAAGCACGTTGAGCCTCAAGACCCGAAAGGGCAACCCTGCCTAGGCGATAACAAGCCCCGGCAGGGCCTTTTCGTTTTAGGGCCCATCAAATCTTTGCCGATCGCTGCCGGTAGCCCTTCCACTCGCGCGAAACCGGGTGCTGCAAAGCAGCGTCGCAGGTCATCAGATACTGCTCGCCGTTGCTAATACGGCGGTTGTTTTCCCGCCAAGCCATTTCGCTCGCGTAGGCCGCTAGATAGGGACCGGCAACGTGGTGATGGATGCCGATCTCGGCACGGCGCAGGCGAGAGAAAAAGACTCCGCTTGGTTGGTGCAGGTCCTCGCTGTCTGAATAGGCTTCGCTGTGGTTGATCCGCTTTGTCAGGAAGATTAGCTGGTCGCTAAAGGGCCAGCCGCCAATTGGACACGGGGCGGCAGCGGCAGCCCCTGCGGCGGCGGCCATCGTCCCCGATGTCATGCAGGTCGCGCCAACCCTCCCTTTCCCCATTCCTATGTGGCAGCGCGGTGGATCAGTCTCGCGGTCGGTAGGTGATGAGGCGTGGCGCACCCCGCTCAGGAGCGGTCTCGGCGGCGGGCAAGTCCATCGGGCGCTCGCGGTCGCCGCGCAGCGTTCGCACAAAGCGCCAGTAGCCAAATCCAAAAAGTCCCACAACAACTAGACCCAAGGGATGAGCTACGGCAGCAGCGACTGCGCCGAC
The DNA here is from genome assembly GCF_016616885.1 of Bradyrhizobium diazoefficiens. Taxonomy (NCBI): domain Bacteria; kingdom Pseudomonadati; phylum Pseudomonadota; class Alphaproteobacteria; order Hyphomicrobiales; family Nitrobacteraceae; genus Bradyrhizobium; species Bradyrhizobium diazoefficiens. Next base: position 371,507 of record NZ_CP067102.1, read on the forward strand.
AACCACAAAGGTAACGAACAGCGGGAGGTAGACGAAAAAGATCAGCAGCCAACCCACCCAATTAAAGAGAAACCCGTGATTCGGCTCCGGGTAAGCGATGGCCAAAAGCGGTGACGCCGCGAGCAGTGTGCCAACGGTCAATCGGGCGAGGAAGGTCGTCAGGGTGATGGGTGTCATGATGTGCCTCCAAACGTCGCATTAAAATGCGGTTCGGCTTGCCGTCTGGCCGCGCGGCACAGTGATCGAGTGCTGCGATCAGCAGCTAGAGCGCGTTTACCGCATTGCCTGAGGGGCTGCACTCTTCCCGATGGGGACCGAGGGGTCACCACCGTGGCATTCATAGACATTTCTCGATGCGACCTAATCTAGCAAATGCGCCAGCCGCAATTGCGGCAAACCGCGACAGCCCCGGCGGAATTCCGTAGACTGTAGCCGGAAGAGCACACCGAATGCGATTTCAGTTTGGCGTTAAGGGCTTCAAGGCAGATCCGCGCAATGGCCGCCTCGATCGCCGCGTCGTCGTTGCTGATCTTCCGCGAGGACGCAGGACGATTCTCATTTCGATCCGGTCTCTCGTTCGGCTTTGATGGCGCGATAACCCCGCTGGCAGAGGACCGAAACCGCAGCTTCGATGGCCCGGTAGTCGTTGCGCTGATCCTCCGCGAGCACGCCGATTTTCACAAAAGCGTCGAGCGTCTGATCGGCGTGCGAGATCACAATGCGCAAACAGCGAGCGCCATTCCGCTGACGCTGGCGATGACGACGCTGACAGTCGCGAACAATCATCCGGTGGTGCGCGAGGCGCTGCATGTCCTTATCAGAGATGTGCGGAATATCAGGTAGCCTCTCTAGCCGCCTCTGGAGCGCTTTCTGCTTCCTGTTCATTTGCGTTGCGACCGGCTGGGCGGTTTCGCCTTCAGGCCGCGCCGCAGCTTCCGCAAGTGATCGGCCACGGCGACATAGCCGAGCGCCCGCAGCAACGGCTCTGCTTCCTCAACCCACTCGCGGTGAGGCTTCGCTTCCATGACGAACCGTTCAACGACCGCGACCTCATCCCAACTCCGCTCGCGCGACACCGCGACCAGATATCCGATCAACTCTGCGAGCGTCATGATCCCAGAAAGATCATAACCATCACGCTGATCGTGCTGCTCAGCATCAGTGATGATCGGTATCATCGACATCGATCGCTTTCATGCGTCGGCGGCTAGATGGCGGCAACTCGTTGCCCAACAGCTCGACAGCCTGCCTGAAGTTCGCGACAAAAGTCGTGGCATCAACATCGAGCGTGGCATTGACGTTAATATCTTTGGGCATCAGGCTCGCGGCGACGCGGATAAACGTGGAGGGATCATTGCGCGCGACACGCTGGATCGCGGCGATTCCTTCGGTTTCCCAGATGGTATGGAAATCCGAAATGAAGGCTTCGGTCAACCGTCGCCGCCGCCCACCGTTGGGATTGCCGCTCTCACCCGGCTTCCATGGCCTCGGGTGCAAATTAGGATAACCGGGGACTGGGCCGGGCTCACGCGGCTTCGGCTCAGGGCGCAGCGAAGACGATGCTGTAGACCTTCTCTCGCTTAGAGGCCCGGCCGTGACGACACTGGGCACGCTCCAGTCTGATCAAATCCTCAGCGGTCAACGGATGGAGGGGAACCTCAATCGCATCTGTGCAAAAAAGGCCGGTTAAAATTCATCGACACTTTTAGCGACGTGTTGCGCGTACAGCACAGCGACACCGGTTCCACAACTTGAAACTGCATAACTCATTGACCGTTTCCGGATGAGTCACCTAGCGTTGCTGCCTGTGTCCCGGGTTTCTGACCAGCCGATCAGCGATCTAGTTGAGCGCGCCGACGTCCGGGTGATGAATAGGAATGGGGGCTCCCTATGCGCGAATGCGCCGGAGCTTTGCCTTGGCTCACGCCGGGCAAGGGGAATGCGGAATGCGTGCGACTGAACTCCAGGCGCGCCATACAAACGGGAACCTTTCCTCTCCAGTCCAGAACTGAGACGACGTGCCCGGTGACGCCGTGAGCGGCACCCTGCGTCTTGCGGCCAGGCGGTCTTGCTCCTTTGCCGAACATTGGATCATTGGCAGCGCGCACTGCGGATATCAGCTTCGCCGGCGCTTGATGAGGGTTTTGCGACAAGCGCACCGCACACTGGGCCTGAAACGCGACCGGCAAGGACTTGGCGCGATCGGAATTGGCCGTATCGCCGTATGCGGCGGACTGCTGCTGGTCGGTCTGGCCGCCGGACCGGCCGGCGCCGCGGATCGCTTTTGGGATCCGAGCGGCACGACCGCAGGGCGCGGCGGCGCCGGAGCGTGGGATACGACGTCGTTATTCTGGAGTCCGAACGGCGACGGCGTCAGCGGCCCCTACACGACATGGAACAATGCGTCAGTCGACCGCGCCTTCCTTGGTGGCGCCGCGGGCGGCATCGTTACCCTCAACACGGCCATCACCGCAAACAGCCTCGTCTTTGAAACGGCCGGCTACACGCTCAACAACAACACGCTGACGCTGTCCGGCGCGACACCGACGATCACCGTCAACTCCAACGTGACCGCGACCATCAACTCCATGCTCGCCGGTACCGGTGGCCTAACCGTGGCGGGGGGCAATGCCAACAGTACGCTGACCCTGAACGGCGCCAACACGTTCAGCGGCGGCATCAACGTCACCGGGGGCACACTCGTCGTCAATGGCGACGCGGCGCTTGGCAATGCTGCCAACGGCCTGACGATGGCCGGCGGAACGACCCTCTCCAGCACCGGCGCATTGAACGCCGGCCGGCTCGTTACGCTCAGCGGTGGCACGGTCACGGTGTCCGGTGCCGGGGTCGGCTCGGTGCGATATACTGGCGCGGGAGGGCTTGCCGTTCAAGGTGGCGTGACACTCAATAACAATAACAATGACTATACCGGCCAGACCACGACGTCGAATGGCGGCACGGTTTCCTTCACCTCGATCGGCGATCTCGGCGTTGCGAGCTCGCTCGGCGCGCCGACCACGGTCGCGAATGGCACGGTTGGCGTCAGCGCCTTCGCAGGCGGCAACGGGCTGGCCGTCTATACCGGGAGCGGAAACACGTCCAACCGCAACTGGCAAATGACCTCCGACGGCCAGGGTCAGGCCGTCCTGACGAACTCCGGCACAGGTACGCTGACGATCACCGGCAATATCGCCGCCAGCGGCATCGTTTCGATCCAATTCAACGCACAGACCGCGGATATCGGGCTGCTCGGCATCATCAGCAGCAGCAGCACGCAAACCGTGCTGTTCAACGGCTCGAGCGCGGCGCGCAGCATCACGCTCGGCGGCAACAATACCTATGCCGGCGCCACCACAATCCAGAACGTCACGGTCAAGGCCAATTCTCTCGCTGATACCGGGACTGTAAGCTCGCTTGGCACCGGAACCAGCGGCGGGATCACCATCACCAACGGCAGCCTGACGTATGTCGGCACCGGCGGCAGCAGCAACCGCGCGATGACGCTTGCGGGCAGCGTCGGCCTTGGCGATAGCGGCACTGGCGGTCTCACCCTCAGTGGCGCGATGACCTTCACGGGGACAGGCAATACCCTGACGCTGGGTGGGACTTTTGCAGGCGTGAGCACCCTGTCCGGCGCGCTCACCGGCACCACCAACCTCGCCATGAACGGCGCTGCTGGGAATACCTGGCTCCTGACCGCCACCAACAACTTCACCGGCACCACCACCGTGAACGGCGGCACGCTGCAGCTCGGCAATGCCCAGGCGCTCGGCCTGGTGCCGCAGGCCCTTGCAGTCAATGGCGGAACGCTCGACCTTAGCGGCATCAACCTGACCGCGACCACGCTCGCGGGCACCGGCGGCAGCGTGGCGCTGAACGGCGCCAATCTCACGCTGAACGGCACCACGAGCACCAGCTACGCCGGCAGCCTGACCGGCAATGGCGGCTTCGTCAAAGGCGGCACCGGCACCCTGACGTTGGCCGGCCAGAGCACGTATACCGGCAACACCACGGTCAATGGCGGCACGCTGAAGCTCGACTTCTCTCCGGCCGGCGGCGCCACCAGCAACATCCTATCGGCCTCGTCGGCGCTGAACATGAGCGGCGGCACGCTCAACGTAACTGGCGCGGCGGGCGAAGCGGACACGCAAACCTTCAACGGCTCCAATATTACCGCCGGCAACAACACGATCAGCGCGACCTCAGGCGGGGGCGGCAGCGTCACCGTCAATCTCGGCCCCATCAGTCACACCGGCGGTCTCGTCAACTTCATCCTGCCCGGCAGCGGCAACATCACCACCAGCAATGCGACGCTGGGCGGCTGGGCTACGGTCAACAGCACGGATTATGCGCAGGTCGTCGGCGGCAACATCACGGCGTTCACGGCGTATGCGAACAAAGATAACGCCGCCACCTGGGTGGGCGGCGACGTCGTCAGCGACGCCGGCGGCGCCGCCAACACGCCCTATTTCGGCACGGTCAGCAGCAATGTGCAGCTCGGCGGACTGAAGTACACAGCCAACGCCAATTCTACCGTGACGATCGCCGCCGGCAACACGCTCGGCGTCGACGGCACCATCATCGTGGCGCCCTCGGTCGGCAGTTCGAACCAGACCATCACCGGCGGATCGCTGACCGGCGCTGCCGGCGGCGGCACGCTTGGCGTGCTGCAGAACGGCACCGGCAACTTCACCATTTCCTCGACCATCACCGACAATGGCGGCGCGGTCGGCTTCACCAAGGCCGGCACCGGGCTGGTGACACTGAACAACAACAACAGCTACACCGGCGTTACGACCGTGAGCGGCGGCACGCTGTCGGTCACCAGCATCGGCAATGGCGGAACGAACAGCGCCATCGGCGCCTCCTCCGCGGCGTCTTCCAACCTGGTGATCGAAAGCGGCACGCTGAGCTATAACGGCGCGACCGCCACCACCAACCGCGGCTTCACGCTCGTCAATGGCGGCGCCTCGCGGGCGATCGACGTCGCAGGCGCGACCAACCTGACCTTCACAGGTTTGGTCACCAGCCCGGACGACGCCGGCCTCACCAAGACCAACACCGGCACCCTGACGCTCGCCAACGGCGGCAACAACTATGTCGGCGCGACCACAGTCAGCGGCGGTGTTCTCTCGGTCAATACGCTGGCCAATGGCGGAAGTGTCAGCGGCATCGGCGCCTCCAGCAGCAACTCAAGCAACCTGGTCCTCGGGACCGGCGGCACGCTGCAATATACCGGCACCACCGCGAGCAGCGACCGCGGCTTCACGCTCAGTGGCGGTGTGGGAGCGATCGACGTCAGCAACGTCGCCAGCATTCTGACTCTGAGCGGTACCGCGCTCGGCTCCGGCAGTCTGAACAAGCAGGGCGCTGGCGCGCTGGTGCTGTCGGGCACCAATACCTATACCGGCGGTACGAACGTGAGCGGCGGCACGCTGCGCGCCGGCTCGACCCAGGCATTCGGCGATCCGACCTCGAACGGAACGACGGTCGCGAGCGGTGCCACGCTGGACCTCAACGGCTTCAACAACACGCTGACTTCGCTGAGCGGCGCCGGAAACGTGACGTTGGGCGCGGCGACGCTGACGATCAGCAGCAATGGCGGCAGCTTCTCGGGCGCCATCAGCGGCACCGGCGGACTGGCGAAGACTGGTGGCGGGACGCAGATCCTGAGCGGCTGCAATAGCACCTATACCGGCGCGACCACCATCAGCGGCAGCACCGTTCTGAGCGTCGACTGCCTGGCGAATGGCGGGCAGCCGAGCGCGATCGGCGCGTCAACCAATGCCTCCGCCAACCTCGTTCTCAACTCTGCCACGCTGAAGTACACCGGCGGCAGCGTGACCACCGACCGCGGGATCACGCTCCAGGGGACTAGCGCAATCATCGTAGACGATGGCAACAGCTCCACGACCTCCGTCCTCGAATTCACGGGCAACGTGGTCGGCGGCGGAAGCCTGATCAAACAAGGTTCCGATACGCTGGCGCTGTCCGGCACCAACACCTACAGTCACACGACCGTGAGCGCCGGCACGCTGCGAGCCGGCTCCACGCAGGCGATCGGCGCCGCAACCATGGCGGTAGCTTCCGGCGCGACGCTTGATCTCAACGGGTTCAGCAACACGGTTTCCGCGCTTTTCGGGGCCGGCAACGTGACGCTGGGCTCTGGCACGTTGACCATCAACGGCGGCGGGGGAACATTCAGCGGCGCGATCAGCGGCACCGGCGGACTGACGAAGACTGGCGGCGGGACACAGATTCTGACCGGTTGCAACAACAGCTATACCGGGGCGACCACGATCAGTGGCGGCGGGACGCTGAGCGTCGACTGTCTCGCCAATGGCGGCAGCAACAGCGGCCTCGGCGCCTCCGGCGCAGTGGCGGGCAATCTCGTGCTGAATAACGGCACGCTGACGTACACGGGCGCGGGCGGAGCCGCCGGCACGACCGATCGGTCGTTCACGCTCGGCCCGTCCGGCGGCACACTTGACGCTTCCGGCACCGGAGCGGTGACCTTCACCGGGGCCGGCCCGATCGCGTTCAGCAGCGCCAACACCGCGCAAATGCTGACATTGACCGGTACAAATACCGGCAATAACGGCCTCGCCGCGCAGATCACCGACAATGGCACCGGCAAGACGTCGCTCATCAAAGCCGGGATAGGAACTTGGATCCTCAATAACGCGAACAGCACCTACACCGGCGTGACCAGCATCAACGGCGGTGTGCTCGGCGTCAGCCATCTCGCCAACGGCGGTCAGGCCAGCTCGATCGGCGCCTCGTCAAGTGCCGCCTCCAACCTCGTCATCGGCAACAATTCGGTGCTGCGCTACACCGGCACCGGCGACAGCACTGATCGCCTGTTCACGCTCGCGGCCGGCACCTCCGCGATCGAATCCTCCGGCACCGGAGCGATCAATTTCACCAACACCGCGGCGATCACCTATTCGGGCAGCGGCACGCGCACGATCGGCTTGGGCGGCACCAATACCTCCTTCAACACCATGGGTGCGACGATCACCGACGGTCCAGGCGGCGCCACCACGCTGTCCAAGAGCGGCACCGGCACCTGGGTCTTGACCGGGAACAACACCTACACCGGCAACACCGTCATCAACGACGGCAATCTGATGATCGGCAATGGCGGGACCAGCGGCAATGCCGGTGCCGGCAACGTCATCGTCAACTCCGCCACCTCGACGCTGTCGTTCAATCGCAGCGACACCTTCAATTTCAACGGCACGCTGAGCGGACCCGGCTCGATCGCGCAGATCGGCACCGGCACCACCGTGCTCACCTCCGCCAGCAACAACATCGGCAATACCAGCATCAGCGCCGGCACGCTGCAGGTCAACGGCGGCCTTACCACGGCTACGATCGGCATGACCGGCACCTCGACGCTGACGGTCAACGGCACGGTGCAGGCGACAGGTGCTGCACCGGCGGCCTTGACCGGCGATGGCGGCGCCAGCACGATCAATATCGCTGCGGGAGGAATCCTGCGCGCCAACGGCAATCTCGGCGATGGCAATGATACGCTCAATCTCACCGGCACGCTGGACACCGGCGCCGGCACTCTCAACATGGGCGCCGGCAACGACACCGTCGTGCTCAATGATCCCGCGGTGCTCAGCGGTACCGGCGTCGACAGCGGCGCCGGCACCAACACGTTGCAGGTGAACAACGCCGCGGCGCGCACGCTCGATGCATCGCAAATCAATTCGTTCCAGATACTAATCAAGCAGAACAACGGCACGCTGACGCTGACCGGCAACAACAATTTCTCCGCGGGCACCACCATCCAGGCCGGCACCCTGCAGATCGGCAATGGCGGCGCGTCCGGCACGCTCGGCAGCGGCGACGTGCTTAACAACGGTGCACTCGTCTTCAACCGCACCGGCACGCTCACGATGACCGGCGCGATCTCCGGCGGCGGTGCGGTGAACCAGATCGGCGGCGGCACGACCATCCTGTCCGGCAATAACAGCTACACCGGCGCGACCACCGTCGCGGCCGGCACGCTCATCGTCAACGGCGACCAGACCGCGGCGACCGGGGCCACGACAGTCGCGAGCGGGGCAACGCTCGGCGGCAGCGGCATCATCGGCGGCGGTGTCACGATCGCGAACGGCGCGACGCTAGCGCCCGGCGACGTCGGCAACGCGCCGGGAACGCTCACAATCAAGCAGAATCTGACGCTGAACAGCGGCTCGGTCACAAACGTCAATTTCGGTCAGGCGAACGTGGTCGGCGGACCCTTGAACGACCATATCATTGTCGGTGGCAACCTGACTCTCGCCGGCACGCTCAACGTCTCGACGACGCCCGGCGGCTCGTTCAGCCCCGGTCTCTACCGGGTCATGAGCTACAACGGCATCCTGACGAACAACGGCCTTGCGATCGGGACGATACCATCGCCGAACTTCTTCCTGCAGACCTCGGTGGCGAACCAGGTCAACCTGGTCAACACGTCGGGCCTGACGCTGAACTTCTGGGACGGCAATGCCGGTCCGAAGAACGACGGTGTGATCAACGGGGGTAACGGCGTCTGGCAGAACTCTGCGGGCAACGACAACTGGACCACGATCTCGGGATCGCCGAACGCACCGTTCACCGACGCGGCGTTTGCGGTGTTTGCCGGGACCGGCGGCAACGTCACGGTCGACAACAGCCTTGGCCAGGTCAGCGCTTCAGGCATGCAGTTCGCGGCCAATGGCTATCATCTCTCCGGCGGTTCAATCCTGCTGGCCGGCGCCCCTGACTCGGTCATCCGGGTCGGCGACGGCACGGCGGCGGGCGCAAGCTTCATCGCGACCATCGACAATGTGCTTGATGGCAACACCCGGCTGGTCAAGACCGACCTCGGCACCCTGGTGCTGAACGGCGCCAACACCTACACCGGCGGCACCGCGATGAACGGCGGCACCGTGCAAGTTTCGAACGATGCCAATCTCGGTGCGGCCGGGGCGGGGCTGTCCTTTGATGGCGGCACGCTGCGGAACACGGCTGCGATGAGCACGGCACGTGCGGTCACCCTCAACGGCGGAGGCGGCACCTTCCAGACCGACGGCGACCTTTCGGTGTCGACCGCGATCGGCGGCGCCGGCGGGCTGACCAAGACCGGTGTGGCCACACTGACGCTGACCGGCGACGGCACCTATACCGGCGGCACCACCATCTCGGCCGGCACGCTGCAACTCGGTAACGGCGGCACCTCGGGCTCGGTCCTCGGCGACATCGTCAACAACAGCGCGCTGGCCTTCAACCGCTCCGATACGTTCACTCTGCCCGGCGCCATCTCCGGCACCGGCGCGGTGTCGCAGATCGGCAGCGGCAACACGGTTCTGACCGGCAACAGCACCTATAGCGGCGGCACGACCATTTCCGCCGGCACGCTGCAACTCGGCAATGGCGGCACCTCCGGCTCGATTGCCGGCAATGTGCTCAACAACGCCGTGCTCGCCTTCAACCGCTCCGACAGCCTCACCTTCGCCGGCCTGATTTCCGGCACCGGCGCGGTGAACCAGATCGGCAGCGGCACCACCATCCTGACCGCCAACAACAGCTATACCGGCCCGACCACGGTCTCTACTGGGACGCTCATCGTCAACGGCGACCAGAGCGCGGCCACAGGGCCGACGTTCGTCGGCAGCGGCGGCACGCTGGGCGGCATCGGCACGATCGGCGGCAGCGTCGCGGTCGCGGATGGCGCGATCAATCCGGGTAACCCGGGCAACGTCCCGGGCACCCTGACCATCCAGAACAACCTGTCGCTCGCCAGCAATTCGACCCTGAACTACAATTTCGGTCAGGCCAACGTGGTGGGCGGGGCGTTGAACGACCTCACCATCGTCAAGGGCAACCTGACGCTTGACGGCACGATCAACGTGACGGCCACCGCCGGCAGCAGCTTCGACGCAGGCATCTACCGCGTCATCAGCTACAGCGGCGGCCTGACGGATAATGGCCTGCAAACGGGCACGATCCCGTCGCCAAACTACTTCGTCCAGACCTCGGTCGCCAACCAGGTCAACCTGGTCAATACCGCAGGCCTGACGTTGAATTTCTGGGACGGCAATGCCGGGCCGAAGTTCAACAATGCTGTCAACGGCGGCAACGGCGTCTGGCAAAATTCCGCGGGCAATGACAACTGGACGACGATCGCAGGCGACATCAACGCGCCGTTCACGAATGCGGCGTTTGCGATCTTCGCTGCCACGCCCGGCACCGTCACGGTCGACAACAGCCTCGGCCAGGTCTCGGCTTCCGGCATGCAGTTCGCCTCCAATGGCTATCATCTGGTCGGCGGCGAGATCGCGCTGGCGGGCTCGCCGTCCTCGATCATCCGCGTCGGCGACGGCACGGCGCCCGGCGCAAGCTACGTCGCCACCATCGACAACGTGCTGAGCGGCAACACGCAGCTGGTCAAGACCGATCTCGGCACGCTGGTTCTGAACGGGATCAACACCTACACGAACGGCGCCGCAATCAACGGCGGTACCTTGCGCATCTCGCAGGATGCCAATCTCGGCGCGGCGAGTGGTGGCCTCGCTCTCGACGGCGGCACGCTGCAGAACACGGCCGAGTTCACCAGCGCACGCGGAGTGACCATCGGCGCCGCCGGCGGCACGTTCCAGACCGATGCGGATCTCACGCTCTCCAGCCTGATCTCGGGCGCGGGCTCGCTGACCAAGACCGGCAATGCCACCCTCGTCCTCAACGGCAACAACGCCTACGCCGGCCCCACCACCATCTCGGCCGGCACGCTGATCGTTAGCGGCGATCAGTCCGCGGCAACGGGGCTCACCACCGTCAGCAACGGCGCGATTCTCGCTGGCACAGGTACACTCGGCGGCAGCCTCACAGTAGCCAGCGGCGGCGCCATCAATCCAGGCAATATCGGCACGCCGGGAACGCTGACAGTCAATGGCGACCTCGCCCTCAGCTCGGGCTCAGTGCTGAACTACCGGTTCGGGCAGGCCAATGTAGTCGGCGGTGCGCTGAACGACCTCGTCAACGTGCACGGTAGTCTCACGCTTGATGGCACGCTGAACGTCAGCGTCCCTGCCGGTGGCACCTTCGGCCCCGGCATCTATCGCGTGATCAACTACGATGGCTCGCTGATCGACAATGGTCTGGCGCTCGGCACAATTCCAGCGAGCGGCTCGTTCGTCCAGACCTCAATCGCGCACCAGGTCAATCTGGTCAACGCGGTGGGCCTGACGCTGAATTACTGGGACGGCGCGGCCGGTCCGAAGTTCGACAACGTCATCAACGGTGGCAACGGCGTCTGGCAGAACTCCGCGGGCAACGATAACTGGACGAATGACACGGGCGCCATCAACGCGCCGTTCACGAACGCGGCCTTCGCGATCTTCTCGGCCGCGCCGGGCACGGTGACCGTCGATAACAGCCTCGGGCAGGTCATGGCCTCGGGAATGCAGTTCGCAAGCAACGGCTATCACATCGTCGGCGGCGAGATCGCGCTTGCCGGTACGCCGACCTCGACCATTCGGGTCGGCGATGGCACGGCGGCCGGTGCGAGCTTCGTCGCGACTATCGACAGCGTGCTGAGCGGCAACACCCAGCTGGTGAAGACCGATCTTGGCACGCTGGTCCTGAACGGCGTCAATACCTACACCGGCGGTACTTCCGTCAATGGCGGCACGCTCTCGATCTCGAGCGACGCCAATCTCGGCGCCGCCGGCACCGGCATCACGCTCGACACCGGCACGCTGCAGACCACCGCCGACATCGCGACGGACCGCAACGTCACTGTGCCCTCGACCGGCACCTTCCTGACCAATGCCGGCACCACCTTGACCCTCAACGGCACCATTTCGGGCGCCGGCGATGTGGTCAAGGATGGTGCCGGCACGCTGCTCCTGAATGGCGCGGCGAGCAACGCAGGCGCGACCGTGGTGGCCTCGGGGATCTTGCGCGCGGGTGCGGCCAATGTCCTCAGTTCGGCTTCGGCCTTCACGGTGTTGGGTGGCGCGACGCTCGATCTCAATGGCCAGAGCCAAACTGTCGCGTCGCTCGGCAATGCGGGCACTGTCAGCCTCAACGGCGCACCGGGCACGACGCTGACTGTCACCGGCAACTACGTCGGCGCCGGCGGCCTGCTCAACGTCAATACCGCGCTTGGCGACGATGCCTCGGCAACCGACAAGCTCGTGGTTGGAGGCAGCACATCAGGCACAAGCGCGGTGAAGGTGACCAATGTCGGAGGAGCCGGAGCGCCGACCAACCAGGGCATCAAGATCATCGATGTCGCCGGCGCTTCCAACGGCACGTTTAATCTGCTCGGCGACTATGTTTTCCAGGGCCAGCAGGCGGTCGTCGGCGGTGCCTACGCCTACACGCTGCAGCAGAACACAGGCGACGGCGACTGGTACCTGAAGTCCGCCCTGGCCAATCCGCCGCCGGCTACTCCAGCCGGCCCGCTGTACCAGCCTGGGGTGCCTCTCTACGAGAACTACGCGCAGGTGCTGCTCGGCATGAACGAAATGCCCTCGCTGCAGCAGCGCGTCGGCAATCGCTACTGGGGCGGGGCGGACGCGATGGCGAGCACGAATCTCGGCACCGCGCCGACCGATGGTTCATGGATGCAATCGGCGTGGTGGGGCCGCATCGACGGCAAACATGCCGACCTGAACCCGTCCACCACCACCGGCTCGACCTACAAGTACGATCAAATGAGATTCCAGACCGGGCTGGATGGCGCGGTGCTCGACAACGAGCGCGGCAGGCTGATCGTCGGCATCACCGCACAATACGTCCAGTCGACCGCCAACATCGCCTCGTTCTTCGGCAATGGCCGCATCCGCGCCGACGGCAGCGGCGTGGGCGGCACGCTGACCTGGTACGGCAATAACGGCTTTTACGTCGATGCCCAGGCGCAGAGCATGTTCTATCACAGCGACATATTCTCGGCGCTGGTCGGGACCATGACGCACGGCAATCAAGGTTTTGGCTACGGCTTCAGCGTGGAGAGCGGCAAGCGGTTCGGGATCGGCAATGGCTGGTGGCTGACGCCGCAGGCGCAGCTTGCCTATTCGAAGGTGAGCTTCGACAGCTTCGCCGATCGCTTCAACGCGCTGGTCTCGATCGGCAACGCCGACAGCCTGCTCGGACGCGCCGGTTTGTCGCTCAATCACCAGAAAACCTGGAACAACGACTCCGGTATCGTCCGCTCCGACGTCTACGCGATCGGAAATGTCTATTATGAATTCCTGAACGGCACCAAGGTGGACGTGTCAGGCACGAGCTTTGCGAGCGCCAATGACCGGCTGTGGGGCAGCATCGGTGCCGGCGGCACCTATAGCTGGGCGAATGGCCGTTACGCGATCTTCGGAGAGGTCTCCTACAATGCCAGTCTCGCCAATAGCGGCGACAGCCATAGCTACAAAGGTACAGGTGGATTCCGCATTGTGTGGTAAGCGGGGCGATGGCGGTGACTGGCCCTTCAAGATAGCACGGCGCGTGCCCAACCCAGCGGAAGATCTATCGTGCGAAAAACCGTGAATCATATTAAGCGTTGGCCCCTGGGTATCTTTATCGTGCTCTTCTCGGTAGCAACTGCGACAGCCCAGCAAGGAAGCCCGCGGCCCGTGCCTTCACGTTCACCGCCCGCGCAAGCCGCACCAAATGCGCCGGCAACGCCCGCGCCTTCTCCGGCGCAGACCCCGCAAGGCGGCGCTCCGCAACGCACGACCGCAACCTACAACGACTGGGTCCTGCAATGCGAAACACAAGCCGCGCCTGCTTCGAGCAAGGTATGCGAAATCATCCAGGTCGCGCAGGTCCAAGGCACAAATCAGCCGTTCTCGCGTGTTGCTGTCGTGGCCCCGTCAAAGTCGACAAATCAGTTTAAGATTATCTAGCTATTTCAATGATATAAGAGTTCGTAGTTTTATTCTGACCGGCGCGCCAGCGGCTCTAGAAGCACTGAGATTTCAAAAACATCACGCAAATCATGGCTTTGACTGCGCTCAGGGGGCAGCACTCGGTCGTAGCTTTGATGCGCGCGTTGATGGGACTGATTAAGGACAAAAACGGGACGTACTACGCCCAGCGGAAGGTGACTGAGCGCCTCCAAGAGGCTGTTGCGCGTGTGCTCAACACCGGCCGGGACCGACAGGTGTTCCTCAAGAAGTCACTCGGCACCAAGCACCTAAAGGCGGCCAACGTGGCGGTCACACACGTCCTCGCGGATTTCGACCGGACGCTTGCGGATGCTGAGGCGCTGCTGAAGGACCGCCCTGTCATCCCCATCGCTGAACGATGCGCAAATAAAGCGCATGGCCGAAACTTATTACGCGGCTCGGTTGGCGAATGACGAGGGGGAACGCCGCGAGGGCACTGGGTCCGAGCCGTTGTTTCAAAGCATTGCAGCGCAGCTCAGCGCGGCGGGTATCGAATATCAAACCCCATTTGCCGTTGACGTGACGCCAGAGGTGGGCTTGTCGGACCGCGAAGTTCTGAAGCGCGCTGGCACACTCGAATACGAGCTAGCCCGCATTTCTCACACGGCCAATTGCTCTGTGATGGGGACGGGAGGATATGGCCCAGGCAACGAGGAGCCGTGGCGCCGAAAGCGCGGGCGATGATTTGGTTTTGAGTGTCTCCGTTGGGCCTTGTTGGTGATGCCGCCGATTGGGCGCGTCGCGGCGGCGCGTGTCAGGCCGGCGAGGCGCGAGCCTTGGCGGCTTCGGTCAGGCGGCGAGCCGCGTGTCCCCATTCTTCGGCGGCTGGGCAGGCGGACGCCATGGCGATCTTGATGCGGCGGACGCTGATGCGCACCAGCGCCCCGATCTTCAGGAGCTTGAGGCGGATGGTGCCGCAGGTGGCATCCGCGAAGGTAGTTTCAGCCAGGCCGACGCGCCGTAGGGCACAGATCAGCACATAGGCCATCGAGGCGAACCACAGCCTGAGCTGATTGGCGCGCATGGTCGCTGCGGAAGTGCGGTCGGCGTAGAGGTCGAGCTGGCACTCCTTGATGCGGTTCTCCATGTCGCCGCGGGCGCAGTAGATGTCCTCATAGAGCTGCCGCGCGCCCGCCTCGGTCGGCTTGAGCGAGGTGACGACGAAGCGCGGATTGGCCTCGCCTTGTGTCCACTCCGCCTTGGCGACGACGCGGCGTCTTCGGCTCCAGGTACCCGCTGCATTTCTCGCAAAGAAGCATCCGCCCGCGCGCATTCAGGACAAAGCGAACGACGCCTCGGCTTTTCGCGGTGTCCAGTTATAAGGGCGATAAGGTCTGGTACAACCGGTGCAACTTCTCGAGTGGATTGATTCACTGCGTCCTGATCAACTACCCCGCGAGCGAAGAGCGCGAGTGGGACGACATCGTAACGCGGATCAGCCTCTCGCTGAGGGGCAGATAACTCGGGTGCGGGATGACTCGCGCCAAGGCGCGTGGCTGCGAGAACACCGAGGTTACGGAGAGGCCGCCGCCTTTGGCTATCCTCGCGAGCGCTAGTTCTGAATAGCGGGTCGTGAGACCTTTGGCTATCCGCGACAGGCGCCGTAGTTCAACGGCGGGCGACGGTCCCTGCAGGTCAATGCGGGGCCACGATTGTCGTTCCTCCAATCTGCCCCAGTTGCCGCCGAAAACTCAAACGGGCGAGAAGCTGACGTCCGGAGCACCCAGCACCCATGCCTGCTAAGGAGCCAAAAAGCGGCTTGCGGTTTCGATACTATCCGCTCGCCGCAAACAGATCCCACTTCCCGGGCAGTCCTTTGAGTTCGTAAGAACCGCGCTCTGCGAATTTCAGCCCGGCTCCGGCGACGAGGTCCGTGACGACGCGCGACACCAGAACTTCGTCGGATCCGCAATGCGACATCACACGCGCGGCCCCATGCACGGCGATGCCACCAATGTCGTTGCCTCTAATCTCGATTTCCCCGGTGTGCAGGCCGGCGCGAACGGAGAGCCCGATCTGTTTCGCCGCCGAGCCAAAGGCGAGGGCGCAGCGCACCGCTCGTCCAGGACCGTCGAAGGTCGCGAGAACGCCATCACCAGTGCTCTTCACCAGATTGCCGCGGTGCTTACCGACAATTTCTCTTGCAATCTGATCGTGATTGCCGAGCACCCGAAGCCAGCGCTCGTCGCCCATCGCAGTCGCTCTGCGGGTGGAGTCAACAATATCGGTGAATAGCACGGTCGCGAGCACTCGCTCGAACTCAACCGTGCCATGATCGCGGCGGCCGGTGACGAACTCCTCGATATCTCCGGGCACGGCCTCATTGTTGGCGGTCCAGACCGCGTGGTCCCCAATGGGATATTCGATGTATCTGGCGCCCGAAATCGCGGCGGCGAGCTTTCGGCCGAGATCGACCGGCACTTGGAGATCGGCTTTGCTGTGCAACACCAGCGTCGGCACCTGCAACGTCGGCAGGATCGCGGTGACGTCGATCTGGCGGTTGAGTCGTAGGAGTGTTCGCAGCGCGCCGGGACTACTCGCCAACCGCTCCCACTTAGCATATTGCGCGATCACAGCTGGATCGACGGCCTCGCTCGGAGCGATGGTCTTTGTCAGATCGCCGGTACCCCACAGCCTTAGGATCTGCTCGAAGCGTGCTTCCCACGCCTCATCTGAGAGACGGTCCGCGGATCGGCTGAAACATCCCGTCAGAACTAGGTGCGACACGCGCTCGGGGTATGTCGCGCCGAACATGACACTCATGCAACCACCTTCGGAGAACCCGACCAGCGCCGCGCGCCTGGAGCCGATGGTATCCATGACGGCACGGACATCGTCCATACGCACTTCGAGCGACGGCGCACCCGATATCCGGTCCGACATCCCTTGTCCGCGCTTGTCGAAGGTCACGACCCGGGCGAATCCCGCGAGCCGTCGCAGAAAAGCGGTATATCCTGGCAATTCGTGCTGAAATTCGATGTGTGAGATGAAGCCGGGAACCAAAATCAGGTCGATCGGCCCGTCGCCCATTACTTGATAGGCGATGCTAACGTCGCCGCTCTGGGCATACCGCGTCTCTGGCAGCTTGAAGTCAGTCATCCAGCGGACCTCGGGGCCTGCTCCATTGTCGCCGCCTGAATAGCCGAGATCAACCCCGTAGCATCTGCCCCTCTGCCTAGACGTCTAAAGCAGGCCCTCGGCCTTGGTCCCGCGCATGTCCGAAGACTGAAGATGAGCAGATCTAGTCCGCTATGCCTCACCGAGCGGACGTCAATTCGAGGGGGCGTTATCTCGCCGATGGTCTCCGAGGAACGTCTGCGCAACGGCTTTCGTTGTGTAATGGTTGTCCGGACAGCAAAGGAACATGATCATGGACCGAGAACACGTGAAGGGCGCTGCCGACAAGGCAAAAGGCGCCATCAAAGAAGGTGCCGGCAAGCTCACTGGCGACAAGGACCTGGAAACTGAGGGCAAGATCGATAAGGCCAAGGGATCCGCCCGCAACGCTGCGGGAGATGTCAAGGATGCAGCGCGGGACGCCGCAGACGCCCTCAAGAAATAAGCAGAAGACGGAAGATCAAAAGCTGGCCGCCTCCGGGCGGCCTTTTTGTTGTGTGCCGAGTATGAACGACAGCTTGGAGGTGGAAGTCCTCTATCCAGCCTGATGACGGCGAAGGATTAGCGAAGCGCAAGGGCGTCATCGCGAGGTGGGGTCTGAAGAAAGCGTGGAACAAAGCCGCGGCCCGATGGACAAACACCGGATAACGAGGCCTACCCGGCCGGACGAGCGAGCAACTGATCGCGAAGTCCACGGTCATCAAAGGTCGGGGTGGCAAATCCGGCGGGGGTGCGGTGAAGGCAGTCGGTCTTACCTCGGGAGGTCTGCGCTGTGTCCCGGACTCGGGACCGAGGTCGTCGCAAGGCGGCCTGACCGCAGCGCAGAAGTCAGCCGAGGGCATAGTAGGCGGCAGCGCGCCGCCGAAGGCCTGAACGGTGGAAGTGGTTAGTAGAGCGGCGATCTCGTGCAAGCCATGCGGCAGAAGAATCAGATCGAACTGAACTTGGGCACCGGAACGAGGGGTGAAGCCCCAAGCGCCGCCGCCCAAGAGACTGAAGCCTGCACGGCGAGAACCAGCCTCGAACGCCCGGCGGTCGCGGGGCCGTCGATGGAAGACGTTGTCGAGCGTGAGAATCTGAAGACAGCGTTGGCGCAAGTGAAGCGTAACAAGGGAGCGGCAGGCATCGACGGCATGAGCGTCGATGACTTGCCGGTCTACCTGAAGGAGCATTGGCCTGCGATCCGGGCTCAGTTGCTTGATGGCACTTACAGGCCGCAGCCGGTGCGGCGGGTGAAGATACCGAAGGCGTCGGGCGGCGTGCGGCTGCTCGGCATTCCGACGGTGCTCGACCGTCTGACCCAGCAGGCGGTGATGCAGGTGCTGCAAGCTGACTGGGACGGAACGTTCTCCGAGACGAGCTACGGCTTCCGACCGAAGCACTCGGCGCATCAGGCGGTGGAGCAGGCGCAGGCGTATATTGCGTCCGGACACGCCGTCGTCGTGGACATCGACCTGGAAAAGTTCTTCGACCGGGTCAACCACGACATCCTGATGGGGCTCGTTGCCAAGCGGGTTGCCGACAAGCGTCTCCTGAAGCTCATCCGCGGCTTTCTAACCGCAGGTGCGATGGAAGGGGGGCTGGTCAGCCCGACGGAAGAGGGTACGCCGCAGGGCGGTCCGCTCTCGCCGCTGTTGTCGAACCTGATGCTGGACGTGCTGGATAAGGAATTGGAGAAGCGCGGTCACCGCTTCGTGCGTTACGCCGACGACTGCGACATCTATGTGCGCAGTCAGGAGGCGGGCGAACGGGTGTTGGCCGGCATCGAACGGTTCCTCGAAAGGCGCCTCAAGCTCAAGATCAACAAGGCCAAGAGTGCGGTCGCCAAACCGAGTGTCCGCAAGTTCCTGGGCTTCAGCTTTACCGGCGGAAGCGAACCACCGCGACGGCGCATCGCGCCGCAGGCGCTCGCCCGCTTCAAGGCCAAGGTTCGGGAGCTTACGCGACGCACATGCGGCCGAAGCATCGCGCAGATTGCCAAGAAGCTGTCGGCCTACCTGATCGGGTGGCGCGGCTACTTCGGCTTCTGTCAAACTCCTTCGGTGTTGCGCGTGCTTGACCGGTGGATCAGGCGGCGGTTGCGCGCCATCGTCTGGAAGCAATGGAAGTATGGACCCGCTCGTTTCGCCGAGCTGCGACGCCGCGGCGTCGGCCGGGACCTGGCAGCGAAAACTGCCGGCGCCCCACATGGCCCTTGGCGGCTCGCGAATAGCCCCGCGCTGACCATTGCTCTGCCAAACAGCTTCTTCGCCGCACTCGGCTTGGCTTCCGTCGCGGCACAGCGGCCTGCATAATCCGCCGAACCGCCGTATACGGACCCGTACGTACGGTGGTGTGGGAGGGGCGGAGCCGCGAGACTCCCCCCTATCCCGATTTCTGCTGGTCCGTCGGGCAGAGTGCAGACGGCCTTACCTCATGGAACGCGAAAACAACGGCAGCTTGGAATAGCGGCCAGTGCTCGTCCCGAACTTCAATTGCGAAATCGCTGGACCGGCCGATCTGTGTTTTACGCGGTCGCCGCCGCCCGACCGGCGTCGGTGACGCGGTACTCGATATCTCCGGACGGAAGCGGTTCGGTTTCCACCAGACCCAGCTCAACGAGTCGCGCCACGATTTCGTGGTCGAACGTCGGCGGGCTAACCCAGGATTCGCCGAGGAGCTTCCTCAGAAAATCGCGCTCCAGATCGGTCAGTTCCATCTTCGCGCCCTCTGCCATCTCTTCCGCACCGGTATCGCGGCCACCTCATCCGATGCCCGGGAGATCAACGTTTAGCCGCGGCATCTGCCAGGAACGGAGCCATAGTGGCCCCGTTGACTTCCAAGGCAACATCCAGGAGGGGCCACCATGGCCACTATGGAAGATCGCGAGACGTTTAGCCTCATCGGAAGCGACAAGGTCGAGGGCACGAACGTGTACGGGGCCGACGGCGAAAAGGTCGGTTACATCGAGCGCGTCATGATCGACAAGGTCAGCGGCAAGGTGTCGTACGCGGTGCTCAGCTTCGGCGGCTTGCTCGGCATCGGCGACGATCACTATCCGCTGCCCTGGCAGGCCCTGAAATACGACACCAACCTCGGCGGCTACGTCACCGGCATCACCCAGGACCAGCTCCGCGGCGCCCCCAAATACGCCGACGAGAGCAGTTGGAATTGGAGCGACCCGGCGAGGACGCGCTCCGTGAACGCCTATTACGGTGTGCCAGTGGCTTGACACGGCGCACTCTGGTGCCCGGCTGCCTGACGGCGGAGGTCGCTCTTCCGCCGGACCGCGGGCCAACGCACCGCCGCACGCGAGACGACCCGGCCCGGTCGCCGAGGAGACTTGAAAGTGAGTGATGCCGTTCGTGTTCTGGTCGTGGAGGATGAGGCTCTCATCGCAAGCTTCGTCGAGGACGCCTTGTCCGACGTCGGTTTCGAGGCCTGCTCGGTCCATTCGGGGGAGGAAGCCATGTCCACTTTTTGCGATGGCCGCGAGGGATGTCGGGTGCTGCTGACGGACATCAACCTGGGTGCCGGCATCAGCGGCTGGGAGCTGGCGCGGCAGATCAGGGAAATCACGCCTGGCTTTCCTGTGGTCTACATGACGAGCGCCAGAGTTTCCGATCCTTCGATCGAGCCCGTAAGGGTGGCAGCGGATCGTCGCTCGCACGCGCCATTCTTTAGCCACGCGTTGCGGCCGCGGCGCGCGCCCCTCGACCGCCATCCAGTCCCGCAGCAGGCCTATGTCCTCTCTCGAAAAGGACGCTCGCCGCTTGAGATCGTCCAGCGTCTCACCGGGATGGCATCGCTCGAAATCCTCGCGGATCAGCGACTCGAGGTAGGTCCGCTCCCACGCGCCGGCTGGATCGAGATACTGGTGCGAGTAGGTCTTCATGGTTGTCGTTTCGATGCACGCCGTCGAGGGCGGTCCGGATGCCGGCACAACGGCAGGAGTGATTGTTGGTTCACGAATGGATCTGTCCGTCGAGGACGGATTCGCAGAGGTTCTTGAGGGAGAGGCACCGAGGCGGGAACCTGTGCAAGTCCAGGCCGTTCGCAGCCATGGGACTTGCCTGGAAGGAGCCATCAGATGATCGAAACCGATACGCTTTTGGAGAAATGTCCCCGCTGCGGCGCCTGGCCCATGGCCGCGAACCTGCAGCGGACGTCATCCGCGCAGCCGGATATCCGGTTCAGGTGTCCAAGGTGCCATAGTGACGAGGCGGGCCGGCTGCGTCGCCCGTTCGTGCAGCGCGGCCCGGAGCAGAATCTGGACGCGGCCTAAAGATGAAGATCCGGTCCCATTCTGAAAGCCACATCGTCGAGCTCGAAGACGGCTCGAAATGGCAGGTGTTTCCAGGCGATCTGGATCTCACGCTCGCCTGGAAACCCGAAACCGATTTAGCGGTCGCCGTGGCCGACGCTATTCCGCCAGGCGCGGCTGAAGCACCTATCTGTTTACAGCCAATTCCGGGATAGGAATTATTAGCTGCCGCTGACGAGACGATAAGGTGTCAGCTGGTGCGCTACGTTAGTTTTTGGCTCGCGACCAATGCGCCAAGTGTCACGTATATTCTAAGGCAGCGGGATGCCAGGTGAGCTGCCTACCGTTATAGACCACCTGGTCGCGCCTCCCAGTACATAGGCGTTCCGTAATACTGGTGGGTGCGCGTTTCCCAGTCTCGATCTTGCCACGAGTCATCACTGAACTCAGGCGCATCTCTCAGCTGTTGCTCGGTGATATTGGTTCGAAAACCACTACGCGACGTATCATATGTCAGAGCGCCCCAGGGAATGGGGTAATGGCTGTGGCCTAACCCGACAAATCCGCCAAAGCTCATGACGGCATAAGCCACGCGACCTGACACCTTGTCGATGATGAGGTGATCTATCTCACCGATATTCTTCCCGTCTGCTCCATAAACCTCGGTTCCTTGAATGTCTTCGCTTGAGATGCATTGATGATCCGGATGGGCTGTTGCGCGGGCCATGGCTTCGTCTCCCTCACAAGTGGATTTTGTCGGCTTAACTCGGCCGCTACGTGGGCGTTCCTAGCTTGGGAGAACATTTCAGAACGCGCGCCCCAGTCTTTTTGAGCGAGCGGTCGCTGTTCAACGATGCGCATTCCGCAATGCTCGATTTGGCCCTTCTGGGACATGCGGGTCAGTCCGAGTGTCGACTTTGCGCTAATGGCGCTGACGGCGCCGCCGATCTCGAGACTGTCCGCGCTGCATTTGAAAGCAGCGTGCCAATGCGCCGAGGACGATTTCCGGGCGTACAGCCGGCAATTGGCCTTCACGGACTGATGACAATGTGGGAGGGCGGCCGGTTGCCAGCGCAAAACGAGGACGGCCGATCCACATGCTTTTGCGGCCGTCGCCGGTGGAGTCAAGTTTCACGGAAAAATCCAAGCCGCAAACATCGTCGCCGAGAAGAAGCGCCTCGTTTGAATTCGCCGCCATTCGCTCCTACGCCGAACTCTAAGTCGCCGGTTGGCATCGCATCGAGGCTGGCATTTGAAACTTGCCGCCGCTACAGGAACACTCGAGAACGGGAGACGGGTCCAATCGGGCAGAACGCTGCATGCAAACGCGCATTTTCCCAATCTAATCGTCCCCACTGCTGGCAGGCAGAGGCGTCCTCAATAATTGCGCCCCCTTCTCCTACCAGCAGATCGCGGTGCTCGAGATCGGTGCGCTTCGGTTCGTTTTGCTTCTCCTTCGGGTGGGGCGGTCGAGCGATGTGCCTCTTCGATGCAAAGTTCTACTGCCTTGCGGAGCGACTTCGCATAGAAATCCGCGCCGATCGGCTCGTCATCCAGACTCTCTTCATCCTCTGAGTCTTTGGTCGATCCCCATAGGCCGACGAGGAGCGTGGCGTGTGGCATTTTGCGACGCAGACGCCGAAGAAGGAAGCGTAGATGCACCGGACTTGCGCTTCCAAGGCAAGACACGCACACCATCCTTATATTGGCTGTATCAAGCCCAAAGATGCTGGAAGCCGAGGCAGCCGTCGAAGGCTCGATGCGGGCGCCGATGCCATGTTTTTCGAGAAGCTGCGCGATCATGTTCGCCGTCGCTTCGTCAAGAAGATCTCGCGCGCCGATGCACAATACAGGCTTTCCGTCTCGCCAATCGGACCTTAACGGCGCAGTCGGTACAACGGGCAGCGATAGATCGGGAGTGTCGACTACTTCGATTTCAAGTGTGTTGGAGTCATGGAGGTCCTTACTGCTTTTGACAGGTGGAGCGCAGTCATCGTGATCGGAAAGATCGTCGATAACGCCGTCGACAGCTTCCTTAATCCGGTGGAGGCGCTCCAGGTCCAGAGCGCCGCGTCGCGCGTCAGAGCGCGCCAGCAGTAACCCAGGGATTGCAATCTCGTCGTAGTAGGCGCAGAGGGATTTCTCCTTCATGAACTTCTCGGCTTGGTCCGCGGCCTCGTCGGGATCACCGGCCAGCATACGTTGAAAAAAATTCTGTTCTGGCGTGAGCGCCGGCTGATCACCTAGGATCACATCCAAGAACTCCAATCGTTCGACGTGACGCCCCAATACCACCAGGCACACCGTCAGGGGTGTCGAAAGCAGAAGTCCAATTGGCCCCCATAACCAGGTCCAGAAGGCTGCAGCCACCACCACAGCTACCGGCGAGAGCCCTGTGTTGTGGCCATACAGCATGGGTTCCACAATTTGGCTGAGGATCGGTTCTACGATCACGAACAAGGCCACCGTCCATAAGAACATGGACCACCCCGGATCAACCGCGATGGCAAGCGCCGCAGGGACTGCGGCAGCGATGAATGCGCCGATATAAGGAACGAAGCGCATCAGAGCCGCGAAGATGCCCCACAACACTGGGTTGGGAATGCCGATCATCGCAAGACTGATCCCGATGACAATCCCGAACGTTGCGTTGATGCAGGTTTGCGTCAGGAAATACCGGCTCAGTCGCCGACCGGCATCGTCGATTGCTTCGGACGTGCGCCCCAAGTCCTGCGCGCCTGCGAGTCGGACAAAACGGCCCCGCAGATCTTCGCGAAAAAGCAGCATAAAAATCACGAAAACGATAACAATGCCCGTCGTCGCCAGAGGCGCCAACAGCGGCCCGACGATTGCTTGCACTACATCGAACGGTTTAGGCGGCGGCTGTTGGATTTCCACCGGCAGTGGCTTAACCTGGGGTTCTCCTGCAGAAGTCTGGGCGGGCTGAGGAGAGCTTGCATTCTTTCGTCCTTGCTCCTGCGGCTTGGAGATTTCCTGGCGGAGATCTCCGAGCATATCCTTTAGCCGATTGTAGATCCTCGGACTGAGCGCGACGTCTTGGACCGAATGAATCTTATCGCTGATCGTCAGCTGGTAGCGGGGCAGGTTCTCGGCGAGTTGTGCGACCTGCTGGGTCATAATGGCGCCGAGCCCGAAAATCAGCAGAAATGCAAGCGCCACCGCGGCAAGAACTGAGCCCACGCGGCCGGCATGTAAGCGACGAAAAAGCCGGGCAACCGGAGCGAGCACGAAGCTCAACAGCAACGCAAGGACAACCGGCACAAAGAGCTCACGCCCGAAATAGAGCAATGCCACAAGGGCCAGGCCGATGAAGAGATTGCTCGCGACCACCGCAGGCAACAGAGGGCTCGCGATGTGGATTCCAGGCAAGGTCCACTGACGGGATGGGCCCGGCATATCTCAAAGGCTCGGTTTCGGTTCTGCTCAGCTCACCTTAATTACGGCCGGATGTTCCCTTTTGTTCCTGCGATCGGCGCCTCTGACTTACGCAAAGAAGAACTTGTTGCAACACGGTAGGAACCGAAGATTGGTTTCTCTCACAAGCTGGCGCTTCTGGAGGATTTCGAGGATTCCGATCGGCCGGCATCGGAGCACGACGCCCGGATACGTCTGGGATACGTGGATGATGAGGACGTCCAACGGGTCCCCGTCTTCGGCTTGTGTCGAGGGAATGAAGCCCCAATCATACGGATAGGTGAGCCCCGCCATTTAGGGGCTTCGCAAGCGTGAACACCTTCAGCTCCGGATCGAACTCTAATTTGCAGGTGCTTCCACGGGGCCTTTCGATCACGGCGTAGATGTTTTTCTCGTCGGCCCACGTCGGGAGCTTGCTCAGGTTCGTCATGGGTCTGCAGGCGCTGCGTTGTCTGGCCTTTGAAACGGCAACGTGAATCGTTTGTTCCTCCCTTCGCGCCGCGCCGGCGTTACTCACGCTGACGCGCAATAGCCCCATGAGGCTACTTGGGAGGCTCGACCGTAGTTTTTGTCGATCCGTCGGGCGCCGGCTGCATCCGTGGCGGGCTTTGCCCTTGGGGACTTTCCGGAGGCGCACCACCTGAACCGGTGTTGGTAGGCCCGGTCCAGCCCTGCGGCTGCAATTGACCCTTGTCTTCGGGCGCCGAACGCCCGCTCGGCGCGGCAAGGTCGTCCGCCGGCTTGGCAGGCTGTGCTATCGCCAAACCAGCGGACAGCACAAGACATATCGATGCTAGTCGGACGCGCACTGACACCTCCGTTGACCCTGATCAACGAAGAACTTCCCGCCGATCCTGCCGTTCCTGTTCATCGGAACCGAATTGCTGATTCCTTCGTTCAAGAACGACTTACAGGAGGACTTTAATGGCAAGAGCATCATGGAAGCGACCCGGCTCGCCGATCGGCAAGAAGGGCCCGCGCAAGGCAAATCCGTCATATAAGCGTCGTACGCGTGAACTGTGGTCGAGCGCCGATGTGAAAATGCTCAAGCAGCTCGCGAAGGGCAACACGCCGACCGGAGTCATGAGCGTCAAACTTCAACGTCCCGTCGCGGCTATCCGCAGCAAGGCGCAACGCGAAGGGATTTCCCTGAAACCCATCAACCGTTCGCCCTACAACCGGCGCGCAACGAAGAGGCGTTCACATCGCTAGGACTTGTTGGGCTCGGCGTTTACATCGTCTGCCTCTAAGGCGACGCCAGGATCACGCCCTCCGTGCTGACCACCATGACCAACTGATTGGGTCTTGGGTCCAAACCAGCTGCGGATGGTTTTCACAAAGCCCGCAGATGCACAGATTGGACAGTGTTGCTCATCTAGAGGTTATCGGGAGTGCGCACCGGAGAAGATTTGCTTTGATTCCGCAACTCTTGTTGGGCCAATTCCCAAGATTCCTTGTCGCGGCCTTCAGGCCGCTCGGCCTTTTCCCAGAGCTGATGGGCGTAGGTGCGTATCTTCATTGGTTCCAGTAGCTGCGGTCGACTCCCAGATGCGTGATGGCTGGTACTAAGTAGTGAGCAGGACGGAAAGAATCGAGATACATCGGTTGGGCGGTGGGGGATTTCGCCAACCCAAACCGCCGCTCCCGTCCCAAGATGGACCTCACGACACGGTCACGTTGTCAACTGCGTGGAGCTCTGCACCATTTAGGACCCATCATGTCACGGGTCGCGCCGCTTCCTTGACAACCTGGCCCGTGGTCGCCATTCCGGCGGCGTAGGCCGCTCCCGCGCCGAGAAGAAGGGCGCAGAAGCTTGCAAACATCGCATATGCGAAGTGCTTCCGGGCCGCATCAATTTGAGCGGGTGTTGCAATTCGCGTCGTCGCGCCGACGGTTTCCCGTCCCGTGTTGTTCGACCAGTACGCGATGCGCGTGCTGGCGGAATATGACGGCCCGACGAGGTTGCTGGCGATGCTGGTCGCCGACGCCGGCAACATCGCCGCCGCACCGACCACCACGACGGTTGCGACCGCCCAGGCGGCCATCGCATGCCCGACCCGACCGAGGCCGGTCTGATCCGGCGAATTGGCTGCCGCCACGGCGCCACCCAGAAATGCGGCGATGATGCCTGAGACCGCCCACCACACGAATGCCGCCCAGCCTGCGCCAGCAGGCGCCGATGAAGCGGTGGGAATGTCGATCGCGAGCAGACCGATGCCGAACCCCAGCATGGTCAGCAGGATCTGGACAACCAACGAAGTGAACACGCCGGCCAGTACGGCTGACCAAGTCCAGCCAAAAAACAAATTGGGAACGGTGCGTGTAGCCATGGCGAAATCCTCCAACAGCCTATGCTCCGGTTCGAAACGCGTGGTTGAGTCGTCCGTTCCTGTTGCAGGAACTTCGGATGGCTTCCGGACTTGGTTTTCGGGGAAACAACAGGAGGATAGGCGCCATGACATTTGGCCGAGGCGCATTATTGTGGCTGCTGGGCATTCCGATTCCGGTAATCCTGCTGCTGGCACTGTTCTGGCGTTAGCCAGCAATCGACCGCCTCGGCGCTCAAAAGCTGCCGGGCAGAGGTGGCGGGTTTCAATGGCGGGGTTCGCGGTCCGTGACCGGCAAACCGGAGAAGTAAACAAGCAGGACGAGAACCGCCCGTGCGCGCGCTAGGTGCTACGCCACACCGGCTTCCGTCTCGTCGCTCTCACGATCAGATGAAAGGTTTCCCGCCTGTTACAGCGAGCGTCGCACCGGACGTATAGCTCGAGAGCGGATCGGCGAGCATGACATAGGCAGTTGCGAGCTCAGCCGGCTGCCCGGCTCGTTTCATCGGCACCTGCTTGCCGAAGTTCTTTACTGTGTCCGGCGGCATGGTTGACGGGATCAGCGGCGTCCAGATCGGGCCCGGCGCGACGGCGTTCACGCGTATGCCCTTTTCGGCAAGCATCTGGGCAAGACCGCCCGTGAAGTTCTGGATCGCCCCCTTGGTGGCCGCATACGCCAGCAGGATGGGGTTTGGCATGTCGGCATTCACGGAAGCGGTGTTGATGATGGCGGACCCGGACTTCATATGCGCAACGGCCGCCTTGGAGAGATAGAACATTGCATGGATGTTGACCTCGAACGTGCTCTGCCATTCGTCATCACTGATATCCGCGATATCCTTGAACATAGCCTGATGGGCCGCATTGTTGACGAGGATATCGATCCCGCCGAGCTCATCGACGGCGCGTTGAATGACGGCACGGCAGTAATCCGGCTTTCGCAGGTCTCCGGAAAACAAGATAGCCTTGCGGCCCTCCTTCTCGACGAGAGCCTTCACCTCCTCGGCATCTTGATGCTCATCGAGATAAGAAATAAGCACGTCGGCCCCCTCGCGGGCATATGCAATCGCCACCGCTCGCCCGATCCCGCTGTCTCCGCCGGTAATGACGGCCTTCTTTCCTGCAAGACGGTCCGATCCCCTGTAGCTTTCCTCGCCATGGTCCGGACGTGGCTTCATCGCCGATGTCGAGCCGGGCATCGGTTGCTTTTGGCTGGGATAGGGGGGGCGCGGATAATCTAGCATAGCATTCTCCTACGACCATCAATGGCGTCCGCAGCGGAAGCGCGTTCGCCAGAGAGCGCGGCATTCTTGTTAGTTTCGAGCGCAATCTTCTGCGCGACCATCACCTCGCCGGCAGACAAGACACCAACCGCTCCTCGCCGTTCCCGCGCCCGTCGAGCTAGTGGACGTTCGCGGCCATGTTCTGCGTAGGCATGGATGCACCTCCTGTGCTCCGCGATGATTGAGCAAACAACTGGTTGGACGCGACGTTCCTCGATCCCCAATGTTCTTGCTGCGGTGGCCTGCATCGAAGGGGTTAGCCTCAACGTCCGCCCTTGCCGTTGCGATTGGTGAAGCGGGCGTTACCGAGGCCGGTTCCGATCGTCAGCACGCCCCACCGTTTCACGTCCTTCATGAACGGGACCTCGGACAGGCCCTGCACCACGCCGTCGTTACGCATGACGATGGTCGTGTCGTGTTCTCCGATCTGAGGGATGGCTTCGACCAGAGTTGCCGGCAGATTGAACTTGCTGCTCTCCCAGTTGCCGGGCAGGTTCTGCGCGCCCTTTACGATCGAGCCGTCGCTCTCGATGACGCCAGGACACGCGATGCCAATGAACGGCGCGAGCTTGAATCCCTCGTTCTCCGCCTTCGTGGTCAGGTCCTTGAGCATTTTGACGAGACACTTAACCGCTTCCTCTCGGCTCGGTTCGTCGTCGGCATGACGCCACAGCTCGGATTTCCACATGCACGCCTTGGAGAGATCAGGTGCCTTCTTGCGACGTGTTTCCACGACGCCACAGCGGATATTCGTGCCTCCAATGTCGACGGCAAGAATGGAAATCATGAGCTTCGAAGATCCAGGACGGAGCGAGATGGAGCGCGCCAATCAGGCCTGCATCGTCCGGGTTCTGATGAATCGGCAGCATCTCGATCTTGAAGTTCTGGGCCTTCAGGATGATTTCAGCGCGCGCGATGGCGAGTTCGCCGAGCCGACTATTGCTCAAGCCGCCACCCACCACAATGCGCTCGGTCTTCTCCCAGGCTTTGGTCTTGAGGAAGCGACGCGTCACGTGGGCAAGCTCCTGTGCGAAGTCCTCTATAGCGCTCTGCACGACCGCCCAAGCCTCGGTGTCGTCGCCGACCAGGATGGCGTCAAGTTCCTTCTTGCTGAATGTCTTCGGCAAGCTCCTTGCCGAACGGGTCTTCGCCGGACTTACGCAGCGGCTTCCGCCACTTTTCGAGAGTGTCCCGGAAGGCGGTCTTGCTGGCGCGATTCCCCAGAAATCCTTCCTCATCCTTCAGCTCAATATTGAAGCTGTCGACCTCCACTGACGGGAGGTGGGAGGCGCCGTGAGCGGCAATGCCGGTGGTCGTGATCGTTTCGCCAGCGGCGAAGCTCTTGGGACGCAATAGATCTCCCAGCATCGCGAGGGCCGACACGACGGCGCCCCCGGCGAGGAAGCGGATGACGTACTCGGTCATTTCACTTTCCTCCACATTTTCAAGAGCGGACCGCCGATACCGTAGACCGGATCCTTGCGTGGCACAGACACCTTCGGGATGGACTTGAGCGCGCGCGGACGATCCTCAACCGTCGTGCATTCGTCGTACGTCCCTGTCGGCGGGTAGGCGCCGATGACGAGGAAGTCATTGTCTGCGCCTAGGCACTGATGGCCCGTGCCGGCGGGAAGAACGGCGACGTCGCCGGCCTTCAACGTGAAGATCCGCCCCTTACTGCCGCCGAAACGAACGCGCCCTTTTCCGCGCGCAATGCCGAGCACCTCATGGATTTGGGAGTGATAGTGAACGTAGTCGTAGATGCCGTTGCGCCAGGTATCACCCCACCCATTCGCCTCGAACAGGTCTTCGATCTCGGCCGCCGGGTCGTGGCGCTCATCGAAACTGACTGCATGGCGATAAATGACCAGCGGCCATCGCGGATGATTGGGGATGAGACCGTCATCCTTGAACCGAACGGTGTGCGGCTTTCGCGCTTGCGCGAAGTCCATCGCTTTCCGCTTGCCGGGGCGCCGCAAACCGGTGGCGCGTTCCGCATACCCCTTTAGATCCTCAAGGGTCGGCATGATCGTTCTCCGTCGAAGCGTCGAGCGGGTAACCGGTGCACAGCCGCACGAACTGTACAAGAACCGCTCCCAGTGCAAAACCTTGCGACGACATTGCTCGCCCAGTGCGCCAGGACGACTAAGCGCGTCAGCGAGATGCCGACCGCGACGGCGCGGATCGCAAGACGCGGGCCGGCCGGCAAGGCGCCGGCCGCCGATGCCAAGGCCCCAATGTGCAGCGCGTGGCCGGAAGGAAAGGCGTCCTCTCGTATCCTGGAAAATGGGACACCGTGGAGGTGCCTGATCTCCGTTCTGCGGTCCGGTCGGGTCTGGTCGAACGGACGTTTCAAACCATGGGCAGCAGCGACGCCGCCACGGTGACCAGCAGAGCATGATTGCCCGCGCGCCGCAGCGGCTCGCCCTGCCCGCGCGACGCCAGCCAGCCAGCCGCCGCCAGAACCAGAAGGACCTTCTCGCCGGCGCCCCAAGTCAGGGCGCGGGCTCCCATCTCCGGAGCCGGCGCAGTGTTGCGCGCGATGAAGCGTGCGGCCACATCCGCTTTGGTCGGCCGGACGGTACCGGAAAGCTTGTGATATCGCCCAACGCAAGCGAATGCTCGGAACCAATCTTGCGGCCCATTGCGGGATAGAACTCCCTCGGAGATCCGTCGGACGCGAGTCGATGTCATGCCGCATGAACGGGAAGCCGCCGAAGCAGACGATGTGGCTTCCTCCGCGGCTGTCATCTGTCGCTATTCCGCGGCCTGGACACTCGGCGGAATTTCCACCGGCGCGAGCGGAGATACGGCAGGCCCATTGAGCGCGGTACCATCCGGCGCGAATTGAGAACCGTGGCAGGGGCAGTCCCAGCATTGTTCTAGCGAATTCCAATGCACGACACAGCCAAGATGGGTGCAGCTTGCCGACAGCAGGCGCAACTCGCCCTGGCGATCGCGGCTGGCGGCAATCTTCTTCAATCCGTTCCGAACCAGCCGGCCCTCTCCCAAGCGAAGCCGCTCCACCGAGGCAAGCGCATCGGCGCCGAGATATTCCGCAAAGTTCTTCAGCGGCGTGATGTTCTCACTGATGAAGGTGGTGATGTTCTTGAAGATCTTGCGCTCGGGCAAATAGACGGCCTCCCAGCTATTGCCGCCGACCGTAATCAGATCCGCAATCAGAAGGCCTGCCACGAGACCATTGGTTATGCCCTGTCCGGAATCGCCGCTGACGAGGAAAACATGCTCTTCGTCCGGGCTGCGTCCAACGAAGCCGGTGAAGTCCATGGGTTCGAGCACTTGGCCAGACCAACGATGGGTGATCTGGCCGATATTTGGCAACCGCGTTCGCGTCCACCGTTCGAGTGCGGAAAAGCGCGCCTGGCCATCGTCGACCTCGCCGGACTTGTGGTCTTCACCGCCGACGATCACGATGTCCTCATCCGCCGAAGCCGGCTGCAGGCGGACATAGTGATAGGGATCGAGCGTGTCCCAATACAGCGCATCCGGCAGCGAGCCGGCCGGGACCTTGGCCGCAATCACATAGGTGCGATAGGGTGCCTGCTTGGTATGGATCGCGGCCCGCAGATTGACCGGCGAGTTCGTCGCGACGACAACGTCCGTGACCCGCACCTCGCCGCTTGAAGTCTTGAGAACGATTTCTCCGCGACCGCGCTCGATCGTCTCGACGCAGGTGTCACCGTAAAGCCTAGCGCCGCGCCGATGCAGCGCTTTCGCCAATCCGGCAAGGTATTTGGTCGGATGAAAGCGCGCCTGTTGGGGGAAACGAAGCGAGCGCGCAAGACCGCCGTCATGGATGGGTGTCGGATCGCTGCAAAGCTCGACGGGAATTCCAAGCTTCCTACAGCTTTCGAATTCCTCATCCAGATGCGATGGCAGGGTCTCCGGCGCCAACACCCAAAAGCCATCGACGCGGCGGAAATCACAATCAATTCCCTCGGCGGACTGGATCGCCTGCGCGCGGTCGATCGCGGCGGCGACGCTCTGGTAATACAGCCGGGCGCAATCCTCACCGCGGACCCTGATCAGCTCCTTGTAGTCGTCGTCCAAGGCTGTTGCCAAATGCGCAGTGGTGCGCGCCGTCATTCCGCTGCCGATACGACCGCGGTCGAGCACGATGACCGAGCGCCCGCGCGCGGCCAGTTCATAGGCCACCGACAGACCGGCGATGCCGGCACCGACCACGCCGACGTCGGCACGTGCCTGCCCCAAATAGCGCGCAGCCGCCGGAATGAACGCCTCCATCCAAAGCGATTTGGTATCCTCATCCAGCACGTTCATGGCATTTGTCCTCCGGCATACAAACGAAGAGCAAAGCGCAACTGTTCCTTTGAACAGAGGCCTCCGCATTCGAGCCCAAATGTACCGGACCTATATGGACTGTCATGGTGCAGCTTCAGCTTCGAGGCCTCCTCGGGCCTCAGATTGAGCGCTGCAACACTGCCGCCGCTGACACCCCACCGCCGACCGTGCCGTCGATGACGGCCGAGCCGAGTAACGATCGCTTTGTCCCCAGAAACGGACCTTATGAGTACGAGCCTAACCGTCAGTATCGTCCTGGGATCTGCGTGCGCGGCCTCTGGCTGCGCCTCTTCTCTCCGCTGCGACCGCCTTGGCGCGCTCCTCGCAGCGGGCGCGAAGCTCCTCCAACTCGTCCGCCGAGAGATGCTCGATGCCGACGAAAGAATTCTGGACGCTACCGGTTCGGATGAGCTCATCCAACTTGACCTGGATCGCTGCGCTGTCCCGGTTCTGTGAGTTCTGGATTAGGAAGACCATCAGAAAGGTCACGATGGTCGTACCTGTGTTGATGACGAGCTGCCACGTATCGGAGAATCGGAACAGAGGTCCCGTAACGGCCCAGATCATGATCACTGCGCAGGCCAAGACAAAGGCCGATGCCCGGCCTGCCGCCTGCGAGGCCTTGTTTGCGATGGACGCGAACAACCGCCGCGGATGCCGCTCGCTTTGCTGATGGCGCATGCAATCCTCCTTCTATCGAACCGTAACCAAACGCCCTGAACAACGCTGCTCACGGGACGATCGGAGACGCGGGCGTGCCGAGGTGTTCGGAGCCGGCCGAGAGGTGGGCGGGCCTGGCGGCGAGAAGCCGTCGATAGTGAGTCTCGTAGGTCCGTGCCATCCGGTCCGAGGTGGAGCGCTCTTCGAACCGCACCCGGACTTTACGCCGGTCGATCCGGGCCAGCTTTTTCACCGCCCGGACCGCCTCCGCTTCGTTCTCGACGATGGTCACTCCTTCGTCGACGACCTCCGGCACCGATCCGGCCCGATAGGCGATCACGGGCGTCCCGCGGGCCATCGCCTCGATCATCACCAGGCCGAACGGCTCCGGCCACTTGATTGGAAACAGCAGGCCGCAGCGGCCGACAGAAACGTGCTGCTTGCCGCGTTGTCCACCTCGCCGACGAGCTCGACCCGAGTGCCGTCGATCTCCGGCTGGATGTGCTTCTCGAAGTAGCCGGTTTCGCCGCGAGGCACCTTCGCGGCGATCCGCAGCGGCATGCCGGCCGCCCGCGCGATCCGGATGGCGCCCTCCGGCCCCTTGTCCGGCGTGAGCCGTCCGAGGAAGGCGAGGTACGATCCGGGAGCGTAGGACGGCCGAAACCGGCCGGCAAGCCGTGATGCACCGTCCCGGACCAGTTCGCATCCTCGAGCGGAGAGCGCTGGTTGTCGGAAATCGAGACGAAGCACTTCTCGCGAAACTGCCGAACCACCTCGCCGATGCCAGGCAGGTCGAGGCGTCCGTGCAGGGTGGTGAGGAACGGGATCCCGCACCGGCTGAGCGCCGGCAGGTGCAGCCAGTCGATGTGTGCATGAATAACGTCGAACTCGCGGGCGCGACGCGAGACCGCTTCGATCAACAGCGTACAGGCCGTGTTCGGGTCGACGCGCGGGCGCCCGAGACGCAAGGCGCGCGGCCACACCGCATGCAGCTCTCCGCGCGTCCTGGAATCGCCGCTCGCGAACAGGGTCACCTCATGGCCGAGCTCGACCAGCTCGTCGACCAGCCAAGCCACAACCCTTTCCGTACCGCCGTAAAGTTTCGGGGGAACGCTTTCGGCCAACGGAGCGATCTGGACGATCCGCATCGGCCTCCGCCCCTCAGCTCTCCGCCGCGCTACGCGAGGCGGCGCATACCAGCAGAAGGCCGGCGACAAGCGCGATCAGGACCCTTTCAACCGATAACTCGGCAAGTCCGTGCGCTCGCCGGCGACGCGCTAAAACCGTTCTCATGGGCCTCGCACACCAATTCCGACCAACGGTGACGCGGCGGCTTCGTTCCTGTGCGCGACTCGCGGCTTCCGACCGCCTCGCCAGGGGACCGGCACCCTATAATAGTCGTCACCGATTAGCGGCATCGATGGTTGCGGATTTCCGAACTGGGATTTGCCTGCATGAGCTGACCGACGGTCTTATTTGGCCGCTGAGCGGCTTCGACCCGTAGGATATCGGCGCGCTTGCAGAGCGCCGACGCCAGTAACATCAGGAACAGTGCGCGATTTGCCCGGTATCTGGCGGCGGCTCTGCTGGTTTCCGACCCCTGCATGAGCAGTCGGCCATTGGACGTGCAGAGATACCACCTGAATGTCCGGCGGCGCTGCCTCAGATTGATTTCGAAGAGCGGCAGGTGATCGGGCATGGCCTTTTTGTCGGCAATATACTTCGTCGTCCTCGGTGCGTTACGCAGGGTTCAAGAGTTCACGAAAAAAGTTTTGAAACCGCAAAAGATCGAAGATTGCCTCTCGCAATCGGAGCTCGGGTGCAACGAAGGACCGATAGAGCGCCACCATCATGCGGACTGCCGCTGCGCGGCGGCCCAAGGCCGCCGCAGCCGCATGGGGACGCCGCCCGGTCGGGGCGGATCGTCGTCCTCTCCGTCCAGCCGCCGCAACGCGGCGAGAATATCGGCCAGGCGAAGGGTGTAGCCCATGCCCGGGATTTCTCGCAGGGCGGGACAGGATTCGACCGCGAACATCTCGGATGCCCAGGACGAGAGGATGATCCTCTTCTCCGGGATGGAGAGTTCGCCGTCGTTCAGGACATCGTCCGGAGACGCATAGTGCGCGGCCGGATGGAAAAGGGGATCGAGATTGCCGGTGATCGTGTTGGCATTGCTCATCTGTTGGCTCCCTGCGCTCCTTTCGGGACTGCTTCGATTAGTAGCCGGACGGCGGCGGGGCCGCCGTCCGGCTGTCGCTACTGGGTGTTGATGGCGATGCGCTTG
Organism: Bradyrhizobium diazoefficiens; assembly: GCF_016616885.1. Classification (NCBI taxonomy): domain Bacteria; kingdom Pseudomonadati; phylum Pseudomonadota; class Alphaproteobacteria; order Hyphomicrobiales; family Nitrobacteraceae; genus Bradyrhizobium; species Bradyrhizobium diazoefficiens. The sequence continues at coordinate 407,107 of NZ_CP067102.1, forward strand.
ACGCCCGCCCGCGGGTTCTCGGACTTCGGCAGAGACACGGTTAGGACGCCGTTCTTGAACGAAGCCTCCGCCTTGTCCTCCTCGACGTCTTCGAGCGGGATCCGCCGCTCGAAGGCGCCGTAAGTCCGCTCTGTGAAGTATCTGCCTTCGTCCTTGCGCTCGTTCTTCTTCTCGCCTCGGAGAGTCAGGACGCCGCCGGCGATCTCGATCTGGACGTCGTTCTCCGTCATGCCGGGCAGTTCGGCCGTGATGGTGAGCGCCTTGTCGGTCTCGCTGAGCTCGATCTTGGGCCAGCCGAATTGCCCTTCCATCAGCGGTGACAGACCCGTACCGCCGAAGCCGCGGAAGACATCGTCGAACAGACGGTTCATCTCGCGATGCAGCGTCATGAATGGATCGTAGCTACCGCGCGCCGGCGCGAGCTCCTGGTTTCTCGACCGGGGGATGAGATCACGAATTGCCATTTGATTGTTCTCCTTCATCAGGTGCGGCAGGGTGCGCGGTCGCGCTTGCGCACGCCGCGTTCCCGACGAACTTCGAATTGGCGTCAGGCTGCCTTTTTCTGCTCGATCTGCGCCGAGGAAGAAGCGCCGCCGCCAATCTGGATCCGGCGCGGCTTCATGGCTTCCGGCACCTCGCGGACGAGGTCGATGATCAGCAGCCCGTCCTGGAACGACGCTTGCTTGACCTGGACGTAGTCGGCGAGGTTGAACACGCGCCGGAACGGACGTGCCGCGATCCCCTGGAAGAGATATTCGCCGGCCGGCTTCTCGGGCTTCCTGCCCTCGATGGTGAGCGCATTCTGCTCGGCCGTCACCGCGATGTCGTCCGCGCCGAAGCCTGCGACGGCCAACGTGATCCGGTAGTGATCCTCGCTGGAGCGTTCGATGTTGTAGGGGGGATAGTTGTCCTCGTTCGTCTGCCGCAGCGTGCTGTCGACGAGGTCGGCCAGATGGTCGAAGCCGATGGTGGAGCGCCACAGGGGCGCGAAGTCAAACGTGGTCCTCATAACCAAGTCCTCCAAAAGAGCAAGATGGGTACGAAGGAGCGCAGGGCGGAAATCCAGAAGGGTCCGAAGTTTCCAGACCGGCGCCCGCGCCGGACCCGAGCTGGCATCCGGCACACCGCTCTCGCGGCAACAAAAAAACTAGAAAAGCGCAAAAGCGTTTCAAGATGCCGCCAAAAAAATTTGAAACGGCGCGCTGGCGGCACGATTCAGGACCGGTGGCGGAGACCCTTGATAGTCACGTCAGGCCAAATAAATCTGTCCCCGGAAGCTTGCTCTTCCGACTTTTCTAAACCGCAAAAGCTGGTGACCGACCACGTCACGCGACGCTGCCGTCGGATCTCCGCCAAGGCATCGTCCGTGACGCCCCAGAAGCATTCGCCCTATAGGAAACGTCGCACAGAAGCGGTCGATCAAGAGCGCACCCGCTCGCATCGGGATGACCGGCTCGCACCGCGCAGACGTAAGCTCTCGAATAGGCGCCGGGCATGCAGCTCCGGTAGCCGTGTGGCAATTGGTTCCGACCACCCCTCGGGAAAAAGAGGAAGTCCTGCCGCTCTCCCGGAACGATTGCCATCATTCACGGGTTCTCGCAGCGCCGCATCCAGCGGCCAGGAGAGACTCATGAAGAAGCTGCTGCTGATGTCTGCGGCCGCCGCGCTCGTCTCGACGGGCGCGATGGCTCAGTCGACGGTGGTCACCACCACAGGCGCCGGTCATGCCGCCGTGCAGATCGAGCCGGAATACCGCACCAAGATCCGCACCTACGTGACCGAGCACAAGATCCGCCCGGTCGAGACGCGCGAGAAGATCGTCGTAGGTCAGCCCGTTCCGCGCGATGTCGAACTCGAGGCGGTGCCCGCCGACTGGGGTCCGTCGCTCACCAAATACCGCTACGTCTACTCCGGCGAACGCGTGATGCTGGTCGATCCGTCGACGCGCACCGTGGTCCAAGAGGTGGACTAAGTCCACCGCGGCGGGTCGCGGGAGGAGGCGGCCCGCTGCAAGCCGGCGTTCGGCACCCGCCGAGAAGCGACTCCTGAACTGCGAGTGCGGTCCATGCCGATCATCCGATACTTCGTATTCGTGGGCGGGCTGCTGCTGGCGCTGCTCTTCGCCGCGGACCGCTACCTGCCGGCGCCGGTCGAGCGTACCGACGCGACCGATACCGGCAGGACGACCATCAGGATCCGGTCGGCGAAGAACCTTCCGGAGAAGATCGTCTTCGACACGCGGCCGCGCGCCGATGTTCCGAAGATGGCGCAGGCTTATTCGATGCCGGAAGAACCGCAGCAATCGGCGCGAGAGGCGATGGCCTCGATGCCTGCGGCACCGCCTCCCGACGCCAAGAAAGAGCCGCCTGAGCGCAAACGCGCGGAAGCTCGTCCGCAGGCGAAGCGGTGGGCGAAATCCGCGAGAAGACCAGCCGAACCACGGCTGGCGTTCGACCGGCACGATTTCTTCACCGGCGGATGGTGGTGATCTGCAATATCCCTCTTCACGCAACGAGAAGGCCGCGCTCGTTCCGAACGCGGCCTGACGGGCCGAGAGCGAGGGTGCCGCCTCACCAGTGGTGATGATGCCAGCGGTGCCGCACGACCGGATAGGCGCCGCCGTAATAGGCGTAGGCGGGCCGGACGATGCGACGGTACCGATAACCATAGGACACCGGTGCCGTGTAGTAGGTCGTGGCGTAGCCGCCGCCCCATCGATAGGGCGCATCGTAGGCGTAGGGTCCGCCATAATACCCGGCGCCGTAGTAGCCGGGACCGTAGTCGTAGTAGCCCGGTCCCCAGGCATACGCCGAGGAGGCAAGCCCGCCGATCACCGCGCCGGCGATCAGGCCCCCGGCGATGCCGGGTCCCCAGCCCCCTCGCCAATGAGCTTCAGCCGGCGACGGCGCTGCGATCGAGCCGAGACCGAGAGCGCCGATCGTCGCGGCCACCATTGCAATCTTCTTCATCGGATCACTCCTTTGCACGTTTCTCGCCCGGCCAGCCAACGGGAAAAACAGGCAATGGTTGCTTTTTGCCCAAGTGCCGAGGGGCAATGGGGTGCACGGCGCCGCTGCGGCAGTCACTCGAAAATTTCGAGCTTGGACACAAACATTTCGACCGAAGAGGGGGTTCAATCCGCGTGCGGTGCGGCGACTTTCGGAGCTTGCCGAGTTGGACTTCGCGTGTAGACTCGGCAGGATATTGGGGCGCTTAACATTCTTGAATTCGGCGCCCGTGCGATTGCGCTACGATTGTTTTTCCTTTGGGGGTTTCCCATGTTTCGGTCCGGCAACGACCGCGCTTCTGCGCGCCGTCCTCGACGAAGTCTGCGAAGACGTCTCGCGCTATGAGACCGGCGCCCGCACCCACGTGGCGTCCAGGATTCTGGAAGCCGCCACCAAGAGCGACACTTCGCGCGACAGGCTGAAGCAGGTCGGCCGCGAGGCTCTCCACGATGCGCCAACGATGTGGCGATAGGCGGAGGAGAGCGGGAGGTGAATTTCCAGGTCACAGTGCTGAAGATCCTGGTGAGCTATCCCGACGGTTTCGCCCTCATGGCGGACCTCAAGCGCGACATGGCAATCCTGGCGACGAGCGGACGTGACTGGGCCGAGCGGACCAAGTGCCTGGCCGCGCGCGTGCCGGATCTGGACATCTTCTCGCAAGGACTGGTCGAGCGCCTGAACGGCGGTTGGCGTATCACCGAGAAGGGCCGCGGACTGCTGGAGTTCGAAGCCCGGCCTGGCCAGCCGGATCCGGCAAGCGAACCACCCATAGCTGAACCGTTGCCGGCGCCTCGTCTTCACGACTCAGCACGGCTTGAGCGAGCCCAACGCCGGCAACGCCGCCGAGCCGCCCGCGACCGCACGCGGGCGAAAGCTTCCTGATCGACCTGTCGAGCGCTTCTCCGCCAAAGGTCGAAGCTTCGGGAAAAACTAGAAACTTTCGCCATCGCGCTGAGTTGGCAGCGACTGGATGCGGTCGTTTGGAGCGTGAGGATGGTCGACGAAGTCACGGTGAGAAGGGCGGCAGAGACAGCCTGGACCATGTACCGGGCGGCGCACCCTGACGTCGACGTTCAGGACAGCCGCCGCTGCCTGCTCGAGCGCTATCTGCACAGGAGACGGGAAGAGCGAGAGAGCGATGCCGAAGAACTCACCAGCTTCGGGATAGCCTACCTGTACCAGCTTCCCGAAGACGAATGTTGACGGGCATGAAGATGTTCGTCGGGCGCGTGGTTCGCGAGAGCACAAGGCCCAGTTGGACGCTGCTTGCGATTTCATACCTCCTTTCTGCGGTCATCGTGATTGCCCTGCGGTCCGTGGTCGGGGCCTAGCCGATGCGGATCGCCCAGCTTGCTCCGTTGGCCGAGAGCGTTCCGCCGAAGCTTTATGGCGGCACGGAGCGCGTGATCGCGTGGCTTGTCGACGAACTGGTCGAGCTCGGACACGACGTCACCCTGTTCGCGAGCGGGGATTCGAAGACGAAGGGAAAGCTCCATCCCGTCTGGCCGCGCGCGCTACGCCTGGGGCGGAGGGGTGCGGATCCGAACGCCGCATGCGCGCTGCTGATCGAAGCCATCGCCGAGCGCGCGGGCGACTTCGACGTAATCCACTCCCACGTCGACTGGCTGCCTCTTCCGGTGCTGAGCCGGACCGGCATGCCGTTCCTCACGACGATGCACGGCCGCCTCGATCTTCCCGGCCTGTCCGACGTGATCGGGGCTTTCCCGAACGCGCCATTCGTCTCGATTTCCGACAACCAGCGTCGACCGCTTCCCGACGCGAACTGGATCGCGACGATCCAGCACGGTCTGCCCAAGGATCTGCTACGGCCCTCCTACGAACCGGGTTCGTATCTGGCCTTTCTTGGGCGGCTGACGGCGGACAAGGGACCGGAAGCCGCCATACGCATCGCACGCGCCGCGCGGATGCCGCTGCGGATAGCGGCCAAAATACCTCGCGCGGAGACGGCCTACTTCAAGAAGAAGCTCGAGCCGAACATCGATGGCGGGGAGATCCAACTTGTCGGCGAAGTGGACGAAATCAGGAAGCAGCCGTTCCTCGCCGGGGCCGCCGCCTTGCTGTTTCCGATCGGGTGGCCGGAGCCGTTCGGTCTCGTCATGATCGAAGCGATGGCGTGCGGGACGCCCGTGATTGCCTACCGAGCGGGTTCGGTGCCCGAAGTGGTGGAAGACGGCGCCACCGGCTTTATCGTGGATAACGAGGAGCAGGCGATCAGGGCGGTGAACGAACTGGGCCGGCTGGACAGAAGAGTGGTCCGCGCCCGGTTCGAGGAGCGCTTTGCCGCGAGCCGGATGGCGAAGGAATACGAACGCCGATATCGCGAGCTGCTCGGTCGCGGAGGACGCGAAGGATTCGAGAAGGGGGCAGCCATATCTCTTTCCGCAGTCGGAACAGCTTCTGAGTCTCTTCGTTGAGTTGCCGATCGGGAGGCTCGCATGAAAACCATTCTTTCCGCGACGGCGGCTTTTGTTGTTTTCGCGACGGCGGCACTTGCGGACGAAGTACCTCCTCCGCAGCCGAAGGTCCAGCAGAACGACGACCCTGCGAAACAAACGGAAGACTGTTCGAAGCAGGTTTGGCCGCATTTTTCGCAGGCTTGCCTCCGCCCCGAAGGCTAGGGGATTGCCGTGCGGCTTGTGACCATCGAACATCGGTAGTGGACTGGTCCGGACGCCGCGAAGTCTTGATCGAATCCTTTCAGACCACCATTCCGAGCTGAAGAGTGACCAGGAACGAGTGGCAATCGCGGGCGTTGGGCCGGGCATCTGAAAGGGTGCTGGTTCACGTTGGAGGAGATAATCGATGAAAAGCTTTCTCGCCGTTGCTCTGCTTGGCACTGCCGTGATCGGCGGCGCCGCGTTCGCCCAATCCACTCAGCCAGCCGATCGCGGCGCCCCGGCGGCCACCGCCCACCCAGCCGATGCGAAGATGGCGCTGAAGGGCAACTGGCGCGCCTCGAAGCTCATGGGGCTGAACGTCTACAACGAAGCCAACGAGAAGCTCGGCGACATCAACGAGCTGCTCGTCGACAAGAGCGGCAAGATCAACGCGGTGGTGATCGGCATCGGCGGCTTCCTGGGAATGGGCGAGCACGACATCGCCGTCTCGATCGACAAGCTGAAATTTGCGGAAGAGCCTGTCCGGACCAGCTCGAGCAGCACCTCGACCACCTCGCGCGACACCACCACCGGCGCCGCGTCGACGACGACCACGAACCGCAACGCAAACGATTGGGTACCCGACCACGCCGTCATGAGTGGCAACAAGGAGCAATTGAAGGCGCTCCCGCAGTTCAAATACTCGGACTACAACTAACAGGACGAGCGTTCTTGGAGATTAGGGCCCCCACCGCGGGGCCCTTTTTCTGTCCTCAGGGGCCCGGCGAAGCGATCCTGCACGAAAAAAACGGCCCGCCCGAATTACCGGGCAGGCCGTTCACGCGCGCGGGCAATCGCTTAGTGCATGTGAACTATCCAATAGCCGACGCCGCCAACAACGAGCACGGCGGGAACGGCCCATAAAATCAGGACAGGCATCTTCTCCTCCAATTGCCGTTTTCGCGAGGTCGGCTCGGCCCCGCGATAGCCGTTTACTGTTCGGTGCAGACCTTGGTGGTCTTCACGGCGGACTCGGCTTCCGTCTTGGTCTTGTAGACGCCGTCGCCCACGACCGTCGTGGTGGTCGTCGTCGGCTTGGTGTCAACGACGGTGCACTTCTTGGTAGTCGCGTCGCGCACGATGTAGAACTCGGCGGCGCTGGCGGCCTGGGTGCCGAGGGCGAAGGCGGCGAGAGCGCCGCATACGATCAGCTTCGTCATGGTGTCTCCTCCAATGGCTTCTAAGTAGTTACTGCCAACGAGAGGGCTCGCGCGAAGTTCCGTTTGTTCCCGATGCGGCGCGCCGCCCCAATGCGAGAATGATTCCTCTGCCGACCGGAAGAATTTTCGGCTGCGCCGTTTCAGACGATTTACCGAAACTTCCCGATCAGGAACCCGGCGCTTTGTCCGGTGTTGTTCGGCGACCAATTAGGAGGATTCAGATGAACAAGCGTTTATTCTTGGCCACGACCGCCGCAGTCGCGCTCGCAACTTCGGCTCTCGCGCAATCTTCTCCGAGCACGTCGAGCTCCATTCCGTCAGCTACGCAGCGTCAGCAGGATTCAACATCGGCGCCGCCGCCGTCCTCTTCGACGTCGACACCGTTGTCCAACTCCTCTTCGGGATCCGCGCAGACCAATCCTTCGAATTCGGCCCAGACGCAGCCTCCGTCATCGACCGGCCAGAGCGCTGCAGGCCAAACCTCCGGTACGGGCACCAACACCACGCAGGCGCCCACGTCGAACAACTCTACCAACCAGGCGCAGACCAGCCAGCCCTCCAGCCAGACCAATCCGCCTTCGAACCAGGCGCAGACCAATCCGCCTGCGAACAATCAGACGCAGAGCGCGAACCCACCGGCTTCGGGCACCACTCAGGCGCAGTCCCCGACGGGTAGCAATTCGACCACCACGGCCCAGCAGCCGGCGAACACGGCCGATCGCTCGAACACGAACGTGGATGCGTCTGTAAATATCAACGATCAGCAGCGGACGCGGATCAGCACGTCGATTTCGCACCTGAACGTGCAGCCGCTCAACAACGTGAATTTCTCGTTGTCGGTCGGCACGGCCGTGCCGCGCGATGTGCGTCTACAGCCGCTGCCTGCGGAGGTCGTCGAGATCGTGCCGCAGTACCGGGGCTACAACTTCGTGCTGGTGAAGGACGAGATCGTGATCGTGGAGCCCTCCAGCTACAAGATCGTCGCGGTCCTGCCGTACTCGGGCCGCTCCACGGCGGCCGCTCCGGCGCCCGCCGAGCAGCGCAAGACGACGTTCACCGATAGGGACCGCGAGGTGATCCGCAAGCACGCCAAGGCACGTCCCGTCGAGCGCGAGCGACAAACGACCGGCAGCACGGTCCGAACCGAGATCCGCCGGGGCGAGCGCGTGCCGGAGGGCGTCGAAATCGACGCCTTCCCCGACGAGGTCTATCGCGAGGCGCCGAGTCTGCGGGAGTACCGGTACATTCACCGGGATAGCCGCACCTACATCGTCGAGCCGCAGGAACGTCGCGTCATCGAAGAAATCGACTGATCGCGCCAAACGGAGGAAGACGAACATGAAGACAATTGTGCTCGGTGCTTTCGCGACGGCCTTGTTGGCGTCGGCTGCCTCGGCCGCTCCGCTCAATCCGGCCTCGCTCGGGTCGGCGGAGGTGGCCAACGTCGATCAGGTTCGCCTGGTCTGCAATGAGTATGGCCGCTGCTACCGCACCCGCGGCCCCCGCTACGTCCAGCGGTACTACGGCGGAGACGACGGCTATGTGGTGCGCCGGAGCTACGGCTCCTATGGCGGGCCCGGCTACTACGATCGCGGCTACGGCTATTACGGCGGTGGCCCAAGCATCGGTTTCAGCTTCGGCACCCGGAGCTGGTGAACTAAAGGAAAGGGCCGCTCTCTGAGTGGCCCTTGCGACATGGATTACGTTTTCTCGGTGATGAGATGTCCGCTGAAGCTCTTCAGCCGGAAGGAGCAATTGCTGGCGCGGCTCGAAGCCGATCCTGGCGCGAACGAGCGCGCCGAAATCCAGACGCTCCTCGCCAAGATCGAGACCGCGCTGAAGTTGCTTGGTACCCGGGATTCCGCCGCTACGGGCGAAGATCAATAGTCCTTGGGGAGCACAGGATTGAGAAGGCGAAAGCTTCACCGAAGCCTTCGCCTCGCGGCGCTTCCCAGGATTGGCGGACGAAGGCCCCAGCTCCGGGGGGCAGGGGGCTATGAGCTGGGGCCAGTACGGGGTCGCCCCTTGGGGCAGGGGCCTCGGGAAAACTTGGCACTCGCGCTTTCGTTCCTCTTCTTCGCGCTGCGAAGTTTCGGATCGGGTCGCCAGGAAAGACGCGGAGGTCCCGTCCGCGTCTGCGACGATTTTCGTCGCCGCCCGCCGCCTGCACGCTCGCAGGACGCGAGCGGGGGCAGTCTGCGAAAGTTAAAATTGGCCGCTAAGAAGCAATGCTCCCTCAGCAGATCAGCGCTACGATGCGCCCTGCTGGGGGCAACAATGGCCATCTACCGAATACTTCAAAACTCGCCTCTTGAGCCTGAAGAGATCACGCGCCTTTCGACGGCTTATGAACAGGCCCTGCGTACGATTGGCGTACAGGATCGCAACGACCCCCTCACCGAACTGATTGCCAAGAAGATCATCGAGATCGGTCAGACCGGCCTCAAGGACTCCGCTGCGATCTGCGGACGGGCCGTCGAGGAATTAGGCCTGCCGAAAGGTTGATTCCGCGGAGGCGTGCACCCAAGGGACGGATCCGACGGCGGTCCGGGCTACGGCGATCGCGGCTAAGGTTCGGCCGCGAGTAGAGCAGCTAACCCGACGGCGGCCCCTTTTCCTCGCCGAGCTCCCTGATCATGCGGACGATCTCCTCCGGATGGAAGGGCTTCCGCACAATCCGGCTGCTGCCGGGGACAAAGCGTGGTGGGGCGGGCGAAAAGCCCGTCGCGTAGATGACCGGCAGCTCCGGATCCTGCTCTCAGCAGCGCTTCGCGATCTGCCATCCATCGACCTGTCCAGGCAGCCGGCGCAGCCATCCGCGCGGCAAGCTTCGCCAACGCCGTGCGCGCTCGGTCGACGACTATTACGATGGCATACCAGCTCCGTGCGCTGCACCGCCAGAAGCTCCACGGCCAAGTGGCCGCAAAGAAGCCTGCGCCAGAACGGGCGACATGAGTCCTCACCCGAGCGGCCGTGCTTGCCTGAAATGGAAACCGTTAGGCGCGAACCTCCGGGCCAAACTGAGCACTTCACCCTCGCACGTTTCCAGCGCGATCTTCTGTGCGAGCATGACGTCACCGATCGGCAGACTGCCGATGGGCATGAAACACAATCCCACCTGTCGGCGACCTGTCTCGTCGAGCTCGCACACGTTAACCGAGGCCCCGGCGTGGATCCTGTAACGCATTCCGCTGTCGCTCCCGATCACCTCGAAATAGCCCTTCCTCACGAACTGCTCCCGCTGCGCCGGCGATAGCCATTCCCGCAAGAGCCGCAGCGACCGGCCCTCCGCCGTGCCCTCGGCGCCGTGCCTGATGAAGAGCGCTCTCGCCGCCTTCATTCGGGAGCGGCCGCCCCGCGAAGGTTGATAGCCGAACATGATTGCCCGCTACCCGCCGACCAATCTGGGGAAGAAGACAGTTTCCTTCGCAGTCGGGTCGAACGATCTGATCTGCGAAACCTGACCTTGGCCCGTGCGGACCGCCGCGGTGAAGCCGTTATTGGTGAGTTCGTAGAACCGCTGTTCCGCTCTTGCCAGTTCTGGTGCGTTATCCGCGTTGAAATAATGCCGGCTGTCGCCGCTACGGTCCATAACGATCTGAATTGCCATGATCGTCCTCCTCGGATTGCTGGTGACCAAGGACCTCAATCGAGTATCCGACCGACGTCACAGAATATCAAGAGTTCGTCGCAACGGCGGAAGGATCGACGCAGGAGCGGGAGACTGGGCAAAGCGATCGCGCCACCACCCGTGTCAAGGCCGCGCAACGCCTCGACCCGTCCAAAATGCCGCTCAGCCGGCGGAGGAGTTGCTAATGCCGATGAAGGTGGCGTCGGTACGGCAGTGCAGTCTCCGCGGAGGTCCTGATCAGTGACCAGTTTTGGCAGCTCCATTCAGCCCGAGGTCGATCTCATCGCGCTCCTCGCAACTCTGGCTCGATGAAGCGCAGGCCGAGAGCACGGTAGAACTTCCTTGGCGCCAATCACGCTGCGGCTCTTGTGCAGACCGTCTTGATCGAGCCGCACGCCGCGAGCGCGCGAACTCGCTTGAGGTGGGCCGCGGACCAGTCGCGCGCAGCACCGTGGCCTTCAGTGCCGCAAATCAGCGACGCTTTTGATAGGCAGGCGTCATTCCAACTAGACGGAAAAAGACCGCCCGAAGGCGGTCTCTTCAGTTAAGCGCCGGGCCAAAATAGATCGGGATCAAACGTCCTCCGCCCGGAGTGGTTACAGCTAACCACCTTTCAACGAGTGCGGCCTGACAAATATAGTTGCAGTTCTGAAATGGAACAGAGCGCGTCTTGCAGGCACTGTCGCGTCTCCGCGCTCTATTCACAGTCGATCGAGGCGGATGATCCCACTTCGAAGCCGTCCGCCAGCTCTTCGCTGCTCCAAACTTGAGACGCAGCTACGAAGAGATCGAAACGGAAACCCTGCTTAGTGAACGGCTACCCGCGACCGTCGGGCGCTCCCGCAGCAGGCGAACGCAGACGGCGCCTTTCGATGAAGATCCCGCTCTCACTCGAAGAGAGCTCGATGATATTAATCTCTTTGTTCGTTGCGGCCTCGATGGCCGCGGGTCGCCGTGGTCCTCAACTCGTCCTAGAATTTCAGAGTCGTTCTCAGTCCGAAGATCGATGCATTTTTAAGCTGCTTTCCGGCAAAGGGTCCGGAGGGCAGGGGCGCGCCGCCCCCTGGATGGATGACGTACTGGACGTTGGGCTGCACTGTCCAACCGTCTCTGATCTGATACTGATAGACCGCGGTCAGCAGACCTTCGAAGCCCCGGAGCGGCCAGTCGGGACCGACGAAGGCTCGATAATCCGCATCCAGCGCCTGCGCCCCCTTGGACACGTGTGCATAGCCTGCTGCGATCCCAAACTTGTCATCCGGGCGGGTGTCGCTGAGACCGATGAACTCGAGACCCGCATCGGCATAGAGGTCGATCAGATTGCGGTCGGCAGGCGCCCCGGCAACGCGGGCGAAGACGCCGACGCCGCGATCGTCACTGCGTGGCAGTCGATAGATCTGCTGTTCAAAGACCATCCAGCCGCCGATATCGCCCGAGAGCAGCAAGGGTTCCCCGCTGCTGGCGGGCGACGCGAGCGAGACGCCATTGGATGCGAGACGCTGATCGGCGAAAGATCCGAAGTGACGCCAGCCACCGAACTTGATCTGACCGGCCAGATCGGGGTCGCCCTTCTTGTTGTTCCACGCATACTGGATCTGCCCGAGCAAGAGCGGCGGATCATTGACGCGGAAGTTCACGCCATAGCGATTGCGTTCTTGTGGGTCGCTGGGACCAGGCCCTGCCTGGTTGCCGTCGAATATTCCCCCAAGGATGGACCATTGGTCGGTGATGTTGACGAGGAGTCGCGCTCCCACCGCCGCCAAAGGTGGCGAGGGGCCGCCGCTGGGCAGGTCGAGTGAAGTGATCGCGGGCCAGCCCATGGAAGAGTTGGTAAAGACATCGGTGTACTTCGTGTTGAAGAACTCGCTATCAGCCGCGAGCTGGCCGAATTTGAGCGATACCTTTTTCGCGCCCCACTGCTTCTCGAAATAGGCCTCATATAGCCGGGTCGACGGCAGCGCCTCGATACCGCTCACGACGAAGAAGTTCTGGAGATTGATGCGCGATAGTCCATCGCCGTGAATCTGGAACATGTTGGCGTGAAACGTGAGTTTATCGATCCCGACGAGCTTCTGCAGATCGAGATCTACGGCGAGGTTCAGTCGACCTTCGTACACCGCCCCTTGCTTCAATCCACCGGAGGCGTTGCCGAGCACCTCGCCGATATAGGTCGCCGCGAACTTCACTCCATTTTTCTGCAGCGGGTTAGGCAGCAAACCGAGCGTCTTTTCCTCGATCGTGCTTTCGCCGGTGTCGGGGTCGGCCGGCTTGTCCTCGTCGGTTTTTTTGTCCTCCTGCGCAAGCGCGGGGGTGGCCACAAGCAGACCAAGAATGAAAAGCGAGCGCGCGATGCAGTGCTTCATTCCATTCGACTGGGCCAACTGGAACCGAGCCTCCTTCGGCGAGATGCACATTGGGCCACGGCCGGCCTTTCGATTCAAGCGCATTGATCGCCAGCGGAACTTCATCGCCGGCGCGGCCGGAAGGAAGGCGATGGGGATCGGGTCAATGTCGTTCGAAAGCGTATTTGGAGAGGCCTCTCGAGCGAGCGGCCCGACCGCGGGAATGATTTTTTCAACGCAAAGCAAAGCCCCCCGGCGGGCTTGGAACCAACATTTTGCTGGCCGGTTTCTCGCCCGTACCAATTCAAGAGAGGAGCGATCCCATGGCAAGCGGGAAGAATTTGAAGGAGCTGTTTCATGACACGCTGAAAGACATCTATTTTGCGGAAAAGAAGATCCTGTCGACCTTGCCGAAAATGGCGAAGGCGGCCCAGTCCAAGGATCTCAACGCCGCCTTCCAAAAACATGAGACCGAGACCGAAGAGCACGTGGCTCGACTCGAACAGGTGTTTGAGGAAATCGGCGAAACGCCGCGAGGCAAGACTTGCGATGCCATCATGGGCATCATCGAGGAGGGCCAAGAGGTTATGAAGGAATTCAAGGGCGCGCCCGCCCTCGATGCCGGTCTCCTTGCGGCGGCGCAGGCGGTCGAACATTATGAGATCGCCCGCTATGGGACGCTGAAGACCTGGGCCGCCGAGCTAGGGCTGAAACAGTCCGTGAAGCTGCTGGAAGCAACCCTTGCCGAAGAAAAGAAGACGGATGAGACCTTGACGAAGCTCGCCGAGAGTGAGGTCAATCAACACGCCCAAGCGGCTTGAAGAAAGGCTCATCCCCGTCTGGCCCCGTTGCCGTGAGTGGGCGGCGGGGCCGCCCCGGTCTCTACAATTGGAATCCAACGCCTGGTTGCTTGCATCTCATCTATCCGAGAAACAGTGCGCTATGCCCAATTTCTTCAACCTGCCACCCTTCACAGAAGACGGCGACGTGCACGTCGTCGTCGAAACACCGCGCGGCAGCCGCACCAAGTTCGCGTACGACCCGAAGCTTGAATGCTTCGCGCTCAGCAAATCGCTGCTGACCGGCCTTACGTATCCACACGACTGGGGCTTCGTGCCCTCGACCAAAGCCGATGATGGCGACCCGCTGGACGTCATGGTGATCCATGATGCGGCGACCTTCCCCGGCCTGGTCGTTACCTGCCGGGTCATCGGAATCCTCCAGATCGCGCAGAAGAGCAAAAGCAAAGCCGAGCGCAATGACCGTCTCTTTGCCGTGCCACGGCGCTCGCACTCCGAGCAGGCTTTGAAGGACATCGATGATCTAACGAAGCCGATCCGTGAGGAGCTTGAAAAGTTCTTCAAGGCGACCGACGAACTTGAAGACAAGAAGCTCAACATCATCGGCTGGAAGGGACCTAAGGCTGCGGTGCAGGCCATCAAGGATGCGGCAAAGGCTTTCGCGAAAGACGATAGGTAGCTTTAGACCTTGGCGCGCCGCTTCTTCGATACTGGAGATTTCAAGGCGACCGCGCGGGAGCTCAGAAGGGCAAGCACGCGCTGAAGCAAGGTTGATCGCGCGAGCCGGTAGCGCGAAGCCTTCGATGCCCGCAAGCACGCCGACGAACCATCGCCAGCACATCGGAGACGGGCCCGGGTCGAACATCTACCGAATACTTCAAAACTCGCATCTTGGGCCTGACGAAATTACGCTGCCAAAAGGTTGATTCCGCGGGAAGGGCGTGGTGCACCCAAGCGACGGATCCGACGGCGGTCCAGGCTACGGCGATCGCAAGGCTCGGCCGCGAGAGCAGCTAACCCGGCGGCGCTTCCTTTTCCTCGCCGAGCTCCTTGATCATGCGGACGATCTCCTCCGGATGGAAGGGCTTCTGGACGATCCGGCTGCCCGGGACGGGGCGTGGTGTGGCGGGCGAAAAGCCCGTCGCGTAGATGACCGGCAATTCCGGATCGCTTTCGCGGCAGCGCTCCGCGATCTGCCAGCCGTCGATGTTCCCGGGCAGCCTGACGTCGGTGACCAGCACGTCCGCGACGTGGCGCTTGCACCAGTCCAGCGCCTCTTCCCCGTTGCTCGCGTGGATGACGTGGTAGCCCGCATCGCGCAGCGCTTCGACAACGAATTCACGGATAAGGGGGTCGTCCTCGACGAGAAGTACGCTCACTGGCGGCTCACTTGGGATAGCGTTCGCAACGCATGTCGAACTGCCCAATTGCGTCGTCGTTCCTGGCGTGAGCGGGACTGGAGGGCTCAAGCGGCCTCGGCGCAACGCGAGGGATAGGGAAATCGGCAAGGCCGTTCGTGTGCTGGTAGTAAAGGATGAAGCTCCGATCTGCAGCTTCATCGAGGACGCCCCATGGTCGCCCGAGCGGCCGCTACGGCCATCCAGTCCCGCAGCAGTCCTCTGTCCTCTTTCGAAAAGGACGCGCGCCGCTTGAGATCGTCCAAGGTCTCGCCCGGATGGCATTGCCCGTAATCGTCGCGGATCAGCGACTCGAGATAGCTCGGGTCCCCCTCGCTGCCGGGATCGAGATGCTGGGGCGAGTCGGTTCTCATGGATTTCCTCTGGCGCACGTGGTGGCGGCGTCACGATGCAGCACATAACGGACATAACGGGAAGAGCAGTCGTTGGTTCGGGCGCAGATCCTTGCCTGGCGCCACGTCGACGGCGTCCAGGTCTGGAAGGTGCCGAGACGGAACCTCCGCAAGTTCAAGCCGTTCGCAGCCATGGGACTTGCCTGGAAGGAGCCATCAGATGATCGAAACCGATACGCTTTTGGGAGAAATGTCCCCGCTGCGGCGCCTGGCCCATGGCCGCGAACCTGCAGCGGACGTCATCCGCGCAGCCGGATATCCGGTTCAGGTGTCCAAGATGCCATAGTGACGAGGCGGGCCGGCTGCGTCGCCCGTTCGTGCAGCGCGGCCCGGAGCAGAATCTGGACGCGGCCTAAAGATGAAGATCCGGTCCCATTCTGAAAGCCACATCGTCGAGCTCGAAGACGGCTCGAAATGGCAGGTGTTTCCAGGCGATCTGGATCTCACGCTCGCCTGGAAACCCGAAACCGATTTAGCGGTCGCCGTGGCCGACGACGAGGTGGCCTCGCACGCGCTGGTCGGCGGCGGCGTAAAGGTCCGCGTCATACCAGCCGGCGAAAGCTGGCCCGTGCGTGAGGTCAAGAACGCGCTGAAGCAAGGGTGATCGCGCCGGTCCGAAGCACTTCGCCGCGTCGCGAGCCGTTCGCGATTTTCGTTGTGCGTGGAATAGCCTCAGAACATGCCGACCAAGGCGAAGACGGCGACCTCGATCAGGAAGGCGCTGGTCATGATGGCAACCGTGACGATCGCGTCGCCTGTCGACAAGGAATTCATGAAATGCCTCGCGCATTGCGAAGCCCCGAAGCCTTGAGAGGTCAATTCACCGATCGGCGGAAGGTTGCGGACCAGTCCTACGGAACCTGTAGTGAAACGCCATCTGCGCGCGCGATCAGGACGCGGGACGGCGTCATCCTTTATCCTTTGGCGCCGCCAGTATTGAGAAGCTGCGCGACCGCGGTGACGAGTTGCGCCGGCGCGAATGGTTTGGTGAGAAGGATGCTGTTCGGCACTCCGAGCCTGGCCCAGTCGCCGGGGGGGGTCCCGGTCACGTAGACGACGGGGAAGTCGGCGGCGCGCTCTCTGACCAGGCGAGCGAGATCCCAGCCGGTCGTCGCACCCTTCAGGCCGACGTCCGTCACAAGCGCGCGAAACTCATAGATACCGCTCCGCAGGACGGTCGCCGCCTCCTCGGCCGAGGACAGGATTTGCGGCCGGAAGCCGGCTTCGCTCAATGCCTCCTCCAGCATCTCCTGGATCTGGTAGTCGTCCTCCGCGACCAGCACGGTGAGAGAGTCGGTCAACTCGATGCCCCCTTGCGAAGTACCGGCGATTCTACGCAGCGGGGCCCATTCGGGTTCCCGTAGAAGTATTAAAAGTGGACCGAAACCCGCCTGGGTAGCTGGGCCATCGTGCCTGCTGGCTGTCCGTAGACTCACAGAATCCAAAATGCGCGGCGGATGGCCTTATGTATTCCACAGCACCGGGGCTGGCGTTTTCATCGCTATTGATATTTTTGCCGGTGGGCCGCAGGCGGTTCGTCTGCGGCCATTTTGCATGCGGCCCCCGGAATGCGGCGGATCGCTGTTGTCGACGGGGCCGGAGGATCAGCCGCTGCGGGCCGCGCCCACCGTATCGGCCATCCTCGCACCACGCGCGCCCATCGGCTTCTCGGATCCAGTTGTCGTGTCGCGCACTGTCTGGTGCTCCATCTCGGCGTCGAGCTCGGCTCCGAGCAGGATCACGATCGCTGAGATCCAGAGCCAGGTCATGAAGCCGATCGCGGCGCCGAGCGAGCCGTAGGTCTCGTTGAACTTGCCGAAACTGGCGGCATACCATGAGAACAACGCGGAGGCGCCAAGCCACAGCACGGTCGCAACCACGCTGCCCCAGGTGATCCAGCGCCAGCGCGGCGCCTCGCGGCTGGGGCCGAAGCGATAGATGAGCGCGAGCCCCAATGCGACCGCGACGAACATCGCGGGCCATCGGGCGAGGCGAATGAGGAGATCGGCGGCGTCCGAAAGCCCGACGAAGTTCAGCACCACCGGCAGCACGACGACGGCGCCGAGCGCGATCAGGACGAAGACGATGCCGGCGAGCGTGAAGGAGAGCGACGCCGCGTTCAACTTCACGAAGCCGCGCTTCTCCTTCTCGCCGTAGACGATGTTGAGCGTGTCGAACAGCGACTTCATCGCCGCGTTCGCGCTCCAGAGCGAGACCCCCAAGCCGATCGTGAAGGTGAGACCGAGCGTCTGGTTGCCCTTCGAGGCGACGCGCGTGAGCTGATCTCTGGCGACATCGATCGCGCCGCCCGGAATGAATCCGGAGACCTGGTCGAGATGCTTGGCGATGCTGCCCGGATCCGAGAAGAGGCCGTAGATCGCGACGAGGGCTGCCAGCGCCGGGAAGATCGCGAGCAGGCTGTAGTAGGTCATGCCGGCGGCGAGCGCGAGGACGCGGTGCTCGGAGATGTTGCCGTAGACCCGCAGCAGGATATCCTTCCATCCCTTCGCCGGAATCTCGGACGGCGATTCCGCCTCCCGGCCCCGATCGGCGCCTTCGGTCGCCAGACCGATCGCCGAGGCGTCGCGATCGGGCGCCTCCTTGCGGGGAAGAGCTTCTTCTTTGTCGGACCGGGCCACGTTCTCAGGCGGAGACAGGCGATCCCACAGGAAGGCGACCGCAAGAAGTCCCAGTGCTGCCGCGAGGCTCCACCCGCCGCGCTCCGTACGCCGGGTATCCGGCTCCGGCATCTTGACCATCGAATTCCTCCGCGGAATTCAATCGCACCGCGGAGAATGAGTTCCTCTTCGGTAGGTTTCGCAACGCGCGCGGCGGTGGCCAACGAACGCAAGGTCCAGTCACTGATCTCGCCGCCATCCTTTCGATCGCGCTCTCGAGGTGCCCAAACGCGGGCTCAGGCGCTCTTGGCGCCGGGCCATGCGACCACTTGTCCCGACATGACGAGACGGTCGCGGCCGCCGTCCTTGGCGGCATAGAGCGCGCGGTCGGCCGCCGCCACCAGGGAGCCGCATTCCAGCGCACCCTGCGAGGGCATGTTGGTCGCGCCACCGAGACTCACCGTGACGATCTTGGACGGCAGGTTCAGCGCGTGCAGCATGCCGAGGTCGCGCAGCGCCCGGCGGACATTCTCGCCGACGAGCTCGCAGCCCTCCGCGTCCGTGTTCGGCAGCAGCAGCGCGAACTCCTCGCCGCCGCGAGAAGCGGGCTGAGTTGCCATGGAAGACGAGAGGACTCGATTGCTCGATGAGGCCCAGAGGTGCCGGCGCCTGGCGGCCTCGATCAACGATCCGAACATCGCGCGGCTCAATGCGCTGGCCGACGAATACGAACGGCGTGCCAACGCTTCGCAACCGCAAAGGGCCGGAACGGGTGAGCTCTTCCGTCAGGCCTCGCCCGACGCGGATAGGGCCGCGACCGGTGGGACGACACGCAGCGGCGGTAGTGGACGCTCGGTGGAGCGGGAAACCGGTGAAGGCTTGCCGCCGTTGGCGTCGTATCGCTCCGCCAGCGCCAGCAATCGTCTTCGGGTAAATGGGTCGGCCCTTCCGGCGAGTTCGCGCACGCGATGCGCCATCGTCCGGTAGAATTCCTGCTCCAGCGCCATGACCCGTCACCCCACCAACGCTACCGAAGCGAGAAGTTGAGTAAATCGGCCGGTGACGTCAAGTGCCATCCGCTCGCTGCGGTGTGCTCTGCGATTCCTATTGAGCGAGCGACCGTTGCGGAACTAAGCTGTTCGCGGCAGGGGGAAATCCAGATGTCCGAGCTGCGCCTGATCCGAAAGCGGTGTCCGCACTGCGGGAGAGCGATGAAGCTTGTGCCCGAGCCGACGGGCCGGGGCGACGAGCGATACGTCTGCCACGCCTGCGAGGAGGACCCGCTGCACGACCCCGCCGCCTTGAAGTGGGTCGAGAGCCCGCTGCGGCCGCCGGCGAAGTAGCGCTCGGCATGGGCCGCCGGTCGGGACGACAGGACTGGCGGGATCGTCACCGGCGTACCAAGTCTCTGGAAGATGCCGCTCAAAACCCCGGGGGAAGTCGATGTCGACGGTCGCGAATTTGCTTGCGCGGAAGGAACGGCTCATGGAGCAGCTTGAGAGCGATCCCGGGCCGAACGAGCGCGCTGAAATCGAAAGACTGCTCGCGAAGATCGAGACCGCGCTGAGTCTGCTCGAACCGGGAGAGGCCGCCAGTCCGAGCGACGAGTGAACTTAGTTTGCCCTGTCACAGCGCGCTCAGGTCGTCCGGCACGTCCCCGAACTTCCGGATCAGCTTGGCGTCGCCGAAGTCGCCGGTGGCAGGATCTCCGGTTCGGCTGAAGGCCAGCGCGCCGGCGCAGCCGGGTTTGCGCGACAGCGCCTCGGCTCGCATGACGGCGGCGTTGGCGCTGAGGCATTCCGCCGCCTCACCGGCGGCTAGGCCGTCGTCGGAGAAAACGAACGGTAGAGCGACGTAGTAGGTCACATCAGCCATCTGCTCCATCCTTGTGTTCTCGAGCCTCTGGGAGCCGCCCGCGAGCGTAGCCGGTAGACACCTTGGTCCTTGAGTCGAGCCGTTGAGGCGCGGCAGAAGGCGTCTGCCTAATATCGCGTAACAACCGATCTCGCCAAGGCAAGAGCGGCTTGGGCATCGAAGCGCAGCGCAAAGACTGCTATTTTTTCTGTACCTCCCCTTGGGTCCACCTACCGCCGAAAAAAAAGGTGGCCACCCCCTCGGCTATGAGGTCAAAAAAGCGGGGCCCTGTGCTTGAGTCCCCGCAGCGCCCCCTAAATCGACGCCAGTTAGCGCTAAGGCTTTGGAAATGTTAGAGTGGCTGTCGCTGAGATGGGATTTTGCATCCGGGTTCTCAGCCTGTTTCCATTAATGCATTAACCAGGAAGGCCATGGAGGCCAGCGTGAAGCTCACTCGAGCGCTGGAGATCGCCGGCAAGGCTCGGATCAGGCGGCGTATTGCGGCACCGAGTGATGCCGCCAGCGAGCGGGTGGCTCCGTCGTCTGAGCGGCCGGTTGCCTTGCGCGATAGCTACGGTCGTTTTCTCAAAGGCTGGGTTGGTGGTCCAGGTCGGCCGTCGCGCGACCTCTTGCGGGAAGCTTATGTCGACGACTTGTTCGCAGCTTGGAAGCGGCATGGTCGGCGGGCGCTCCGACAAGTCTGCCAGGAGGACCCGGCCACATATCTGCGCCTCATGATCGGCTTGGTGCGGAAGATGCGATCCGGTGACTGAGATGGATGCGACACCGAACGAGCTGCTCGTCGAGCGCATCGCCAAACGGAAGCGGCAGAACGTGCAGCGGGTGCAGCGGTGCCGGAAGCGCAAGCAGGCTGGTGCGCGCTGTGTGCGCATCGAGGTCGTGGATTGGGCCGAGGCGCTCGACGCGTTCATAAAGATCGGCGTGCTCGCGGAGGATCAGCGCACCAATGATAGGGCGATCGAGGCGGCCATTGCGCAGTTGTGCAGGGCGGGGTTTCGAGCCGTTGAGGCGCGGCAGAAGGCGTCTGCCTAATATCGCGTAACAACCGATCTCGCCAAGGCAAGAGCGGCTTGGGCATCGAAGCGCAGCGCAAAGACTGCTATTTTTTCTGTACCTCCCCTTGGGTCCACCTACCGCCGAAAAAAAAGGTGGCCACCCCCTCGGCTATGAGGTCAAAAAACGGGGCCCTGTGCCGGAGCGACAGGTCCGCGAAGCTGTGAAATTTGAGCAAGAGTTGCGCAAGGCTGCTTGAAAATAGCGTTTGACGAGAACGTTCCGATTGCAATGGTCAAAGTCTTCCAGACTTTCGCCAACGAACGACAATTGAAACGGAAGATCGGCGCGTTTGAGATCACAAGCGCCATGCAATACACGCCGAATTCAGGCGACGATGATTATCTCAAGAAGAACGATGCGCCTTGGATCAAGCGATTTGCTGCTGCGGGAGGCAATTCGGGCGACACGGAGATGAAGGTATGTGCCGCACGAGAGTAGGGGAGGATGGTTGGCAGGCTCCTGAGTGACGCCAGCATCGCGGTTGGGGAAATATGAGAACTCCAAAGCAACTGGCTGAATATTGGAAGACCATATGGGCCTTGAGCGATATCCCGCCCTCATTCTGGAAGCGAGCGTACATCTGGGTAGTCTTCAAGAGATCAGTCCACCCCGCATCGACTGAACGCTCGCAGGGTGTATGTCCAAGTGTATGTAGCCTAAGTGACTGTTCTAACCGTCCTCTCCTGACCACCCGAAAACTGTCTGTGAATCTTAATGGCGGGCGCGCCCCCTGCAAGTCGGCTGGGGCCCTCTCGCGGCTGGTTACAGGTCTCACCGCAAGAGCGGGGCGGTCAGCCGGCGATAGGAGCTGATCCTCAACCATGTTCGTGCATGCACCGTCGAGGCCGCAGGCCCTGTTGGTGATTGATCCGATTCATCTCCGTTTCAAGCAGCGGCTTTGCGTCAGGATCGCAAATTCGATGCTCGATCGGATGACCGCAACCACTGACCAGCTATGCAAGCACCAAAGCCATGCGGTCGAATCTGGTAATCACTTGCTTGGTGCAGACCACTAGAACTTCGTTATGGAATGGTCAGGCAAATCTTCTGTTGGCAGGAGTGCAGACCGTTACCCAAGATGTTCACAATCAACTGCCACCGGAATCCGAGCCGTCGGGCAGCCGCCTCCGTTGCCGGCCAACCCTCTGATGGCGTCGTAGCCAGAAAGTCTGCTTGTGTCTGAGTAAGGCCGAGGCTCTGCAAATAGGCGCTCATCAACACGGCGCCTTCTGGCGAAGCAACCCCAGTTCTAGAGTCGTAGGGCATATGGAACACAAGCAGCGTGTTGCGCTGGACAATCGCGTGCCGACCAGAAAACCAAATCAATGTGCAGGCCGATGCACATGGTGCCCAAGTGCTCGCCCACGTATCAAACCCACGGTTGCTTACGATGGTGCCGATCTTCATGGCGCTCAAGAGGTTCCCGCCGTTGCTTCCGAGCTTGACGATGGTGCCTGCCGGCATGTTCGCCGTGCGAGCATCAAAGATTCTCTCATCTCCGGAATCGATCTTGCCAGTCAGGTAGACAATGCCGTTACTCGCGGTAATTTGGGATGCATGTACCGGGGTGGCCAGCAATATGAGAGCTAGGATCAACCGTTTCATGGTTGCTTCCTCTGACGAGACTCTCTGAGTCTTGGGCGCTCCGCCCCGGCGGAAAGCCTGCCTTCGCATTGTGCGACTTTATCGCACAGCGGGCGATCCTGCCATGATCTCGACGAAGTGTCCGCCGACCGCCGCTGTATCGATAAATTGTATCGAACCGTTCAATTGTGCTCGTGACTATCACAGGGGTAGTCCACACGAGGTAGCACTGCCTGCAACCTGGCGAGCGACTAAGGCGCTCACTTTTCCCCTACACGCAGGCCAAATGCTTGTCGCCGTAAGTCACACGCAGTCCGGCATGGCGCTTCAGACCATGGTGTGCGACGGTGTAGGCATCCAGCATATGACCAAGTCGGCCGGCGATAATCTTGGCCAGAAGGATGTCACTCGAAACATATGGTTACCCTGATATGCCCGCACTGGGAATCGCAGTACATCTGTTCAACCGCGGGCCGTAGCGGCATCCCAAGCGCATCGAGAACCGTGGCCATGCATTGGAGTTCATCCGGCTCGCCGTAACGGCTTTCCAATATCACCGTGGGACCTTTATCCTCAGAATATTTCGGCACTGAGCGCTTGAGTTCGCGCTCAAGCGAGTCGTGCACGATGTTACAAAAGCACGGCTCGTCGTAGTATCTGTCAGCCATTTGTCGGCCCTTTGTCATTGGCAATAAGCCCCAACGGTTGTTTTACACATCTCATCGAGTACAACGCCCATCGATTGATTGCGGCGTACCGTCGCTGTTGCGTGTGAGGGCGCTCATCTGGCCCTCCGATAGACGAGACTGGTGCCACCGCTGGTTTGGACGGCCGCACTCGTCTCGGTGAGTGCGACTACCAACCGGCCGTTTAGCAACCAGACAAGGCCAATTTGGTCGTAACGGCCCAGCCGGTCATAAGATGGATGCGGTTGCTCTGGCGGGGTGTGCAGGCCGAATAGGTCCTGCGGCGTCCAGCCGAGCGCGGCGGCTTTGTCACCCCACTTGGCCAGAAAACAGCGGCTGTCGTGGACGGCTTGCTGCCAACGATCGGCTTCGATGTAGTCGGGGCAGCGTTCGCAGAGCGCAGCAAAAATGCGCGCGTAAGGGTGCCCACCCGCTAAAACCAGCTAGAGTTGCTAAAGTTTCGGGTTGCCGTTCCAGCGCTTTAGCAGGTTTAGCGGGTTTAGATGGGCCCGCCTCTTGAATCGCATTTTCAAGAAAGGCGTGGGGATCAAACTTGGTGAAGGCGAAAGTCATGGCCGTCAGCCCCCCACGATTTCCCAAACCTCCCGACGGAAGGAGCCTGCAACCTCTCCGGCTGGAGCGGCGACAAGCCAGCCATGGCCGATGAGCAGGTTAACTGCACGGCGAGCATGGGCCTTATCGCGGATGGAGTTCGGGCCGCGCTGGTAGATGTCAGGCAGGGACACGAGCGTGCTTTGCTTTAGCCAGACCGTGCGGAGCCAAGTCAGAAGGGCCTGCGCCTCATGCAGATCGCTACTCGCGCGACTTGCACCAAAGAGCCGGATTGCCTCGGCCGCGTAGTGTTGCGCGAGCGCTATTCCAGCCTCCATCTCGGTCGAGCCGACCTCACTTGCGTCAATGTTGCCGAACAACGTCAGTACAGCGGCGATTCGCGCAGCGTGTTCGGGCAATTTGTTAGCAAGCCCGCGTATCGGCTCGAGTTCGCCGCCAATTCCCAATCGCGCTTCTATGTGATCATGGAAGGCAATCCATAAACGCCGCGCGGTCATTGACAGCGGCACACTGCGGGGGGTCAACTCGTTTTGCCTTCCGTCAGCCATTGCCATCGGCGACTCCAAGATGTCGAGGAGCGCTCGCCCATATGCCAACATTGAGCTGTCACTTTTTGCCGATGCCTCGCGCCAGATGCGGGTGCCGCTCGCTGGTTCAGGCGCGGTTAGCAGGACTCGCGACAGAAGGCCTTGCTCGAGAAGCAGTCGATCCCCGAGCCAGATGCTGCCGACATCCGGCTGCGCCATCAAATGCAAAGCCACCCGCCTTCCGGGCAATATCGTCACGCCGTCTAGCGCGCGCACGCGCTTGAGTGGTTCGCCATCCCATACAGCGGATAGACCAGTGGCGGTCCGCAGCTTGGCATCGTCGCTCATCCCGTGCCCGCCGATAAATTGACCGCCTTCGGCTGCGAAAATTCCAACGCTCGGCTGCCCCACGGCCAGCAGCTTGCAGAGACCCTCGAATGTGGGCTCGTTGCAGGTGAGCACCGGCGTCAACGGCCGGATGGGTGCGGCGCCAAGCGCATCCAGCGCCGTTTTGATGCGCGCGCGGTCGCCGCGCGCACTTTTCATCGCAACTTCACGGGCCTTCTTCCATGCGGCCTCCGCGTTCTCGAATTGCAGCATTTCGTCAACAAACGCCGCACGCAGGGCGGCCTCACGCTTGTGAATGGGCCATAACGCCTCGCGGTCAACAGCACTCTTGCGCTCGCCAGTGGCAGCAATGCTGATGAAGAATCCAGACGTTGGCCTTGCGTGCCCCGTCGGCAATTCGACATCAGCGTGACCTTGAACGGTGAGGGTGGCTGCGGCGAGCACAGCCTGCCCGCAAATTGCGATCGGCGCCTGCACGCGGTCATTGATCGCACGGGCCGCTGACCCAAGAAGTGGGCCAAGCGCATCGACAGGGAACGGATCAGCCGCCGGCGGCTCGCGCATGAGTGCTCGCGGCGCTTCGGATTTTGCCTCGGTGGTACGCGCGGCGTTGTCCTCGTGGGGCGCGTCGTCTGTTGATGATCGCGGCGCGATGGTTTCCACGGTGGCTACTCCCGGCGGGAAGTCCGGGGCGATACTGTGCGCATCGGCGACACGCACTCCATTCGTCAACAGATAGGCTGGCACGCGACAATCGGATTCGCCGGGCCGTGGGCCGTTGGCCTCGCTCCATTCGCCAGTCGCTTGCCAGTGCCCCACGACCTTCTTCCACGCAGCGTCGCGAGCGACCGAATCGGAAAACGCCTGACTGCGGAAATTACTCATCGCGCCCTCTCGCTCAAAATGTCGGCGATGTCGGTGTCTTCGAGGTTCGGCGTGATCAGCCGCACCTCACGGCCCGCCGCACTCCATGTTTTTGCGCAGTGACGCGCCGCGTCTTGGCCGGTACTGTTCGCATCGTTATCGGCGAGAATTGTTAGTACCTCGATGCCAGTAAGGACGGGGAATTTCTTGATAGCGCCCGCGCAGCCGAGCGCCCATGCCGGGCGTAGGCCAAATGTCATTGCGCTCAGAGTAGTTTCAACGCCCTCGCCAACAAAAAGCCCGTGCTCAATCTCATCGTCGGCCGAAAGCTTGATCGCGGCACCACTCGTGGGCCCGAGTGTGAGGCGATTAATTTTGGAGCCAGTAGGGGTCAGGGCCGTCCGATGAATTGCGCGGGGCTCATTGGTGATCACGCACCGATACAAGGCCAACAAACACGGGTGTCGGACACCGGGGCCGAAAGGGCACAATGGATGAAAGCGTAGGACCTCATCGACCCGTGGCGGCAATTCGAGACAGCGAGTAGCGGTGAGATAGCGCGCAGCAAGCGTGCCCCTGATAGGCCGCGCCTCGAACCAGATCGCGAAGGCACTATCTCGGTTTTCCGCGCATTTGCGATCTTCGTCGGCGCGATCTGGTCTTACTGCATCTCGTATCCTAATCGGGGGCGCAGGTCTCCCCCCGTCGCCTGCAAGTCGCTGCACTGCCTCAGTAAAGTCGCAGCCATCGAGGTGTTGAAGAAGGCCGATCACATCGCCGCCGCGCTGACAACGGCGGCAATTCCAGACGCCCTTCGCGACGTTCACGCCAAACCGATCGCAGCCGCCGCACACCGGACATGGACCGATAAGTTCACGCCCGACGCGGCGCAGCTCGATGCCGTGGCGTTCGAGTTCGTCCGCAATCGGCACCCCGCGCGCCTTGATGATCTTGTCCGCCGGGATGCGGCGCTCGGCGGTGGCGATCATGAGCGGGCCTCAACCTGTTCCGGCCGTGACCTCGTTCGCACGGCGCCCACCGGCTTAAGTCTGGCTCTGGCCCATGCGATTGCCTGACTCGGCTTGAACGCCGGAAGTCTTCCCCAGTAACCCTCGACCGGCGGACCGATATTGATGGCTGGGGAGCAGTACTTCGAGACCGTGCTTTTCGATATCTGAAATCCGGCCTCTGTCAGAAAACTCGCGAGCGGCGCGTATCCGACGATGAGTTTCTCGTCTATGTCCATGGCACCACGTCCTCTGACGTTTGATCACGATGCCGAACGCTAGAACAGGTGAGCGGATACTGGGGAGGGGGCTAGATTCGCATTCTTCAAGAATGCGAGAAATTCTACTGGTGGTTTACTTCATTGGCTCGTTGAGCCAGCGATAGAGCGTCGAGAGCGATATAGTTGGACGCCCAAGCTCGCGCAGACGATCGTTCACCCAACCCAGCCGGACTTTCGCCGGATCACCAGCGCGCGCCTCCTCATGGATTAGAGCGAGTAGGCGTCTTTTGTCTCGATCTTTCGCGGCCCGCGCACGTCCGGCTTGATCGGCTAGGGCCTTGTGCCGTTCGTCACGCCGTATCTTGTCCACGTCCTCGCGTGTGGGAGGACGCACAGGCTCCGACAAAGGTTGAAACCACGCGATGGTGGTTGGTTGGCTCTTCGGCGCAGAGGCCTGTCGGCGCCGCTGAGCGGTGCTCTGTCGTGGCCTACGCCGTCGCGTCTTGTTAGGCATCGCGCCTCCGCAAAGAAGAGGAACGGCGGCACGCGTTCGGCCCGTTAGCCTAGCTGCCGCTTGGCGATATTAACCGCGCGGCTTAAAAAGCACCAAGGTCAAGAATGCTTCGCGTTGGGCGTCAGTACCGTTCATGAAAAATTCGACAGCCTCGCGCGCATTGCGAACCGTAATTTTTGCCTCATCAATGGTGAAATCACGCGACGGATCATAGCCGCGATATTTCTCAGCTCGTGGAGTTCGCACAGTATCCGTGCAAAGTCGGCGACCGGACCAACGCCGCCCGACGGCACATATGGTGCCACGGGAGGCAGCGGGGCGACTCAACTGTCCGCAAAGCGTCATCAAGCGAGCGTGATCAACGCTCCGATACACCAAGCTATACCGTGGCGTTGCCCGATTGCTCGATGGAACAACCATGTCGGCCGCAGCCGTCAGCGTGAAATGGTACAATCCGTAATATGCTGCGGAGATCGCGCGGCGTAGGTCGGTTTGCAGGGGCTGGCCTGTGGCTAGCAACGCATCTGCCTGATCGAACAAACGCAAAAGGATCAGGAGGCGACATCGTCAGGGACGCGCTTCGATGTAACGTACGATGGGAAAGCGGCCCTCACCGGCGTCCGCCAGTCGCCGGATAACCTCGGATACCGTGAGCGCCGAAGGCTTTCCCATGATCGCCGCTGACGATCCGGCCGTAAGTTCGATGGTGATTTCGATCGCCTCACCGCCCTTGGAGTCGATCGCGGGTGCGGTTGTTACATTGGTAAAGCCGATGTGGTTTTCCCGCGCAGCTTCGCTCGCAATCTCTTTGATCCTATCGTCGGTCAACATACTGCTCATTTGGTCCTCCACCGCACAGTTTATCTGATGTCATAGGGGGGCATGAAATTTTTGCCGGTACATCGCCGAGGGGGCCGCCCACGTTTTGCCGCCCTAGAGTATCTGGGGGGTGTCACGGCTCGGCCCTAGCCAGCAGCACGACATTGTCGGCCGGCGGATTGAGGATGCGCTCGACTAGCGCCGCGAGAGCCTCGAACGCACGGCGCTTTTCGGGCAAGTATTGGTGTCGGTCGTATACACCGCGCACGCCGCCAATCACGTGGCCTAAGCAGCGCTCGGCATGGTCGCTCGGTACGCCAGCGCGCGACATCAGCGACCGCGCGGTGCGCCGCAGATCGTGCAGCGTCCAGCGCGGCAGCGTCGCGTCGAGGTCGTGCTCGCGTAATTTCGCAAGTACCTTGTCATCGAAGGCACGCTTGAACTTGGAAAAGCCGCTGAGTGGGTGCTTGCCGTCAGTGGTGAACACCAGTCCGCTTTTGCCGATCTTCGGCACGGCGGTAAGGATGGCTTGAGCGGCTGACGACAGTGGAACTACCAATTCGAGCCCCGTCTTGTAGCGCTCTTGCGGGATGGTCCATTCGTCGCCGGAGACCTCGCTGCGTTGCATAGAAGCCGCCTCATTGCGCCGCGCAGCGGTCAGGATTAAGAACTGCACGAGGTAGCCAAACGCTGTCTCTGGGGCTTCTGCGGCCTGCCACACCGCCCGCAATTCGGCATCGGTCAGGATGCGTTGCCGCCGCCTCTGGCTCGGGCTGGTCCGGGCCATGCCGCGCACGATCGGACTGCGAAAATCATCGCTGCGCGAGGCATGCCAACTCATCACGCGGCGCAGATGTGCCAGCACGTGATCTGCCATGGGCGCGCCAGCCGTGTCAGCGACGCGATCGAGCAGGCGGACGATGTCGGTCCGTGTGATGTCGCCGATCAGCCGGGCGCCGAGTCTCGGCAACACGTGGCGTTGCAGCGTCGCCCGGCGCTCGTTGATGCTGCGCAGCCGCTTACCCTCGCGTGTTAGATATTCCTCGACAATCGCCTTGACCGTGCTGCTCTCGGCACGCTCGGCCTTGCGCCGCTCGCCAAGCGGGTCGCGGTTTCTGGCAACGTCACCGAGGATCGCCCTCGCTTCTTTGCGGGCCGCAGTCAGCGTCAGGCCGTTCTTAAGGTGCATGCGTCTGGAGCGCCCGCCAGCACGATACTGCACTACGTAGCTGCGGTGGCCATTGCGCGTGACCATCAGGCCGAAGCCGGGTAGCCCCTCGTCCCAATAGGTGGTTCGTCCGGCGCCGGGCGTAGCGGTGGCTTCGGTCACGAACGCGGGTGTCAGCTTCTGGCGCATGCGTTTGCTTCATCCAAAACCGTCTCAGGGCGGCCCGGCTTCAAAACGTACCAGCGGAGCCCGTCCCGCGCGGCCAAGTCGTTTTTTTGCTCGCTCGTACACGACGGGGGCCGTTTTTGACGCGGGGAGTAGCTTAAGGGAGGAAGTGCGGAATTCGGATTCGATTCCCACCGTCCGCTGGCGCTCCTCGGGTCAGCACCGGGTCAGCACTCGTAGAGAATAGGTACAGAAACGAAGGGAAACAAGCGGAAGCAGAAATTGTTAATATATCAACGGAAAGCAGCACCGCTGGTCTGAAGCGGAAGTCGGCGGAACCGCGCGGTAGGCTAGAACACACAATTCGTAATGACGGGGTCGGGGGTTCGA
This sequence comes from Bradyrhizobium diazoefficiens, assembly GCF_016616885.1. Lineage (NCBI taxonomy): Bacteria > Pseudomonadati > Pseudomonadota > Alphaproteobacteria > Hyphomicrobiales > Nitrobacteraceae > Bradyrhizobium > Bradyrhizobium diazoefficiens. The sequence goes on from NZ_CP067102.1 coordinate 436,951, forward strand.
GTCCCTCTTGCGGCACCAGCGCTCAAAATGTCCAGCCCGGAGACATAGGTAACAGGTCGTACCTAAGACATGGGTGACAACCTCGTGCCGAACGGGTTGTCGAAGGGTTGCAGGGTCACTCACTCCACGCATTCGTTGGCATGGCCATTATTGCTCGGCCCGCACTTTCGCCGTCAAGCCCGCGCGCCAAGGGCGCGCCCCCTACGGGGCTTCGGGGGTTGACGGCTCAGCGCGGCCAAGCCGGTGGCTGCCATGCCAAGAATGAGCAAGAGTGCATCTCGGTCAGAGCGACAATGTCGTACCGGGAACATCGGTGACGGGCTTCGGGCCGAATGGATTGTCGAGGGGTTGCAAGGTCTTTTGCTCGAGGTCGAAGTATCCCAGATCGTAGTGCATGAAGCTGACGAGCCAAATGCCATCGTCGACTTCCTTGATGCCGAGCTTCTGGCCGGCCAGCACGCTCGAGATGTTGATCCTCTTGCGATGCAGGCAGAGCCGTCCGCAGGCCGTGACGAGGACGTCGCGGTCATGGAATGGATAGGACAGTTCGGGCAAGCCGTCATAGTGGCGCGGTGAAGCCGCATACAATTCCGCCGGACACTTCATGTCGAGCGCCTCGTGCGGTCTTTCCGTGTTGAATTCGTGAACGAAGGCATCGAAGCGGTCTTGTTGTTGCAGAATATTCGAGCCTGGCGGCCGGGTCGCCTCCTTCTTCAGCGTCAGGTGCATGCGCTCGTGACGGCCATTCTGCTGCGGATGGCCAGGCTTGATGCGTTCGATGGCGATGCCGAGACGAAGCCACCAGACCGAGAGCCTTGACAGGTTGAACAGCGCATTGGGGCTGGCGAACGGTACGCCATTGTCGGAGCGGATCGACAGCGGCAGCCCGCGTTCGGCAAACAGCCGCTCGAACGCCGTAACTGCCAGTTCCTCTCGCGTCGACTCCAGAGCTTCGCACATGAGCAAGAACCGCGAAGCCTGATCGGTCACGGTGAGTGGGTAGCAATAGCGCCCATTGCCGAGCTTGAACTCGCCCTTGAAGTCGGCGCACCAGAGGTCATTGGGCGCAACCGCGGCCGACAACCGCGTGCCCTGCGCCGGGGTCTTCCGTTCACGGGCGCGCTTGACCAGGCCCTGGCGGTCGAGCACGGCATGGATGGTGCTCTTGGCCGGCACCCTGACGTCACCATCCAGCCGCCGGACCAGGAGCTCGCGGATTTTGCGGGCTCCCCAATGTGGCTTCTCGGTTTTCAGGCGTACGATCAGGCTTTCGAGCTGCTGCGGCAGCTGGTTGGCGTAGCGGACCGGCCGCCGCGACCGGTCCGTCAGGGCCTCAAGCCCGTGCTCCTTGTACCGACCAAAGATCTTGTAGCCGGTCTTCCGCGATATGCCGAAATCCCGGCATACGTCCGTCATTGCCTCGCCATCCAACAGCCGGGCAACAAACCGCAGGCGCTCCTCCATCACCGAACTCGCTTTCCACGGCATCCACACCTCCCGCAGAACAAAAGCGGAAAGTGTAACCCATGTGTCCGGTACGTTTTGTCACCTATGTCTCGGGCCGCTCAAAAATGTCCAGCCAAGCACTATCATCTGACATTTGGACTGCGCTTTGCCGCACGAGGTCAACTGGCTGATCTCGTGCCATCCATCTGCGTGATTTCCATCACATAACCTCGCGCACCTCTCGCCTAGTGTCCCGGTCACGCAAACACGGGGAGATTTCACATGCGCAAGATCATTTTGGTCGCCGCCATGGTTCTGGCTTCCGCATCTGCCCAGGCAGGTGGCTCACGCAGTCTTTCGCTGGCCACGGCCAATGAGCGGGTACCGGCTGCGCAAGCGGCTGCGCCGACCACCGCAACGATTCAGGTGAGTGAAGTCGCACCAGTCCCCGACGCGCCGAAATATGTCGACCGGCCGCCGGCGGTTTCGGCCACCGCGCCGGCTGCGGCAACGACGTCAGCGCCCGTCGCGACCAGGCCTGTAGCAAAGACGACGGCGAAGGCCGACAAGCCCAGGCACAAGCGGTGGACCGAAGGCCGCATCATCGCCGAGCTGCACAGTCACGGCGTCTATTGGTAAGCGGCGGCGTGTCGCTCCCAAAATGAAAATGGCCGGGCTGCTGAGCCCGGCCATCATGCTTGCCGAAACCTGAGGCGCTTAGCGCTGCGAGACTGTCTGCACCACGCTCGAGATCGGACGCGTGGTCGTGCTGGCGGTCGGCACCTTCATGTCCTTCATCAGCGCTTCGTCATATTCCGGCAGCGTCTGAAGCGTCGTCTTCGCTTTCATCTGCACGACCTTGTAGCCGCCGGCCTTGAGCCGCGCGAGCAGCGCCGGCATTGCTTCGCCGGTGTGCTTCTGGAAATCGTGCATCAGGATGATGCCCTTGCCGAGCTTGTCGAGTCGCGTCATCACCGTCTCGATGATCTTCTCCGGCGTCGCGCCCTTCCGGAAATCGAAGGAGTCGATGTCGGTCGAGAACATCGCGACGTTGCGGGTGCCGAAATAGCTCACGATCGCCGGATTGTGCTGAAGCTGCGGGAAGCGGAAGAACGGCGACGGATTGGTGCCGAGCGCCCATTTCACCGCGCTAATGCCCTTTTCGACCTCGTCCTTCGCCATCTGCTCGGTCATCTTCTTGCCGTTCAGGTTGACGTGCGACCAGGTGTGCGTGCCGACCGTGTGGCCCTGGGCCAGCACCTGGCGCAGGATTTCCGGATGATAGGTCGCATGCTTGCCGACCGAGAAGAACAGGCCCTTGGTGCATTCATCCGCGAGCGCCTTCAGCACTGCGGGCGTGTTCACCGGCCAGGGACCGTCGTCGAAGGTCAACACGACCTCCTTGTCGGTGAGGAAGTCGAACTGCTTGAAATGATCGAAGCCGAAGCCGGGGCCGCCGGTGGTGTCGATCTCGACCACGCGGGAGACGCCCAAAGCATTCGGATTGGTGCAGGTCGCCGTCTGCTGAACCGGCGCCGGTGCAGGCGCGGGCGCGGCGGCAGGAGCGGCGGGCTTGCCCGCGAGCGCCGCAGTGGTCTCGACGTCATCCTTGGCGGCAAGCTTGGCCGGCGCCGGCAGAGGATCGGCGGCGCGGGCGGCCGTTGTCTTGGGGGCGCCCTGGTCGGCGCGCGAGGAATAAAAGTACCAACCTCCGGCGATCACGACCGCCGCAAGGACACTGGCCAGCATCAGGCCCAACGCATTACGCATCGCTAATCTTTCCAAATACGCAACCAAACCAGCGGAATTTCCCGCGTGCCCGGCCATTAATGCGAAGGAACAGTTAACGTGACACCAACACGACAGCGGTTGTGGTGGAATTTCAGCTGGCTGCGCCAAAGTGACCGATGTCACAAAAGCTAGGCCGCCCGTGACGGTGATCACAGTGGAAAGGATTTTGGCGGAGCATGGTCATTCCCATCAACAACGGGCCCGCTTCCCGCGGCGCCAATGGGAGCTTCAAATGACCACCTCTCTGAACACCAAGTCCTTGACCGCCAAGATCCGCGACACAAGCCTGGCTCTGGGCTTTGCCGCCATCGTCTCGATCATCTCGACGACCTCGAGCTTCGCCTTCTCGGCCGAAGCGCAGCAGATGTGCACCGGCGATGCCTTCCGCCTGTGCTCGTCGGAGATCCCCAACATCCCGAAGATCACCACGTGCATGATGAAGCATCGCTCGGATCTGAGCGCCGGCTGTCGCGCGGTGATGGACAAGGACCTCGCCAAGGGCGCCTCACGCAAGGTCGCTGACGCCCAGGACGGTCAATAAGAGCGCAGCGAGTGCATCGTTGCGTCGGTGAGCTCCCCTCGCGATGTGCCCCGGCGTCGAGCCGGGGCCACGCGGCGGCGCCAATCAGAATGCAAAGTCAGCCTGCCAATAAAGCCGTTGCGGCTAAGGGATCGTCGCACTAGCTTCGCCCGCACATCTTCGGGGTACGAGGCATTACGCGATGACCAGATTCTTTTTCATTGTTTCTTTGGTTCTGTGCGGATCTGGCGCGTCAGCGCAGCAGCAGCCCGGCCACGACGCCTGCGCGCGCGACGTCACGCGTCATTGCCGCGCCGTGATGAATAATGGCGATAGCGCCGTGCTCGCCTGCCTGAAGCAAAATCGCGCCAAGCTGAGCAAAGCCTGCGACAAGGTGCTGACGGAGCACGGGCAGTAAGGACTACGTGCTGCTGCCCGCCGCGGTCGCGACCACCGGCAACACCTCGGCACTCGCGCGGTCCGGCGTCGCCTCGTTCCAACGCACCGAGCCGAACGGCCGCTCCAGCATACGGCGGATCCGCACCGGCTCGGGGCCGACGTGAAAATCGATCGCCTGCTGGTGCAGCGCGCGTTCGGATTGCGTCGATCGGTTGCGCTGGCGCAGATAGTCGAACCAGGTCGGACAGTGATAGCGCTCGGTCCACAATTCCGGGTCTGCGATGTCGCGCGCGATCGACCAGCCATAGGCGCCGTTGCGCTGCCTTGAGAGCTGCACATCCTGCATCACATTGTGGAAGGCGCGGGCGTTCTCTTGGGCGACGCGATATTCGATCTCGACCACCAGCGGTCCGCTGCGCCCGGTCAGCGACAGCTTCACTTCGGGATCGGCCAGCACATCGGCGTCCTCGTTGCGGGCGCCGACGCGCGGCATCGCAAGCCAGATGCCGAGAACGGGCGAGATCAGCATCAACCCGGCGGCAGTCAGCAGCGCGACCTCGACCCCGGCATAGTCGGTGAGATGACCCCAGCCCCAGGCGCCGATTGCGATGCCGCCGGAGATCGAGGCCTGGAACGCCGCGAGCGATCGCCCCGCGACCCAGCGCGGCGCGGAGAGTTGCACGCCGATGTTGAAGAGCGCGACAGCCGCCATCCAGACAGCTCCCGCCAGCACCAGCGCGGCCGCGGTCAGCACCGGCTCGCTCGAGAGCGCAAGGGCCGCCATCGCAAAGGCCATCGAGATCGTGCAGACGCGGATCGCGGAGTCGCCGCTCATGCGCTTGCGCAGCTCGTGGATGTTGAGCGCGCCGACCACGGCGCCCATGCCGAAGGCGCCCAGCATGATGCCGTAGGTCTGCGCGCCGCCGTGCAGCAGGTCGCGTGCGACCAGCGGCATCAGCGCCATCACGGCGCCGCCGATCAGGCCCATCACCAGCGTGCGCAGCAGCACGATCTTGATCGGTGGCGAGTTGGTGATGTAGCGGAAGCCCGAGACCATGGCGCGGTTGAGCTTCTCCCGCGGCAGCCGCGATGGCTCGGTGGTCCGCCGCCAGAGCAGCAGCACCACCAGCAGCGGCAGATAGAGGATCGCATTGCATGCAAACGCTGCGACCGCGCCAAGGGCGGCCACGATGACGCCGCCCACAGCGGGACCGAAGCTGCGTGCGATATTGTAGCTGATGCCGTTCAGCGCCACCGCCGACGGCAGCGCCTCCGGCGGCACCTGCTCGCTGACCGAGGACTGCCAGGCGGGACCGAACAGCGCATTGCCGCTGCCGACGACGAAGCAGAAGGCCAGCAGCGATTCCGGGGCGATGAGCTGCAGCCCGGCGAGGATCGTGAGCGCTGCTGCGCCCGCCAGTGCGATCAAGAGTGCGACCAGCGTCACGATGCGGCGGTCATACATGTCGGCGATGGCGCCGGCCGGCATCGAGATCAACATGATCGGCAGCATCAGGGCGGTCTGCACCAGCGCCACCTTGTCGGCGGAGGCCGCCATTTGCGTCATCGCCCACGCCGCGCCCACGCCCTGGATCAGGAGGCCGAGATTGGAGAGCAGGCTCGCGAGCCAGATGCGCCGGAACACGGTATACCGCAGGGGAGCCGTAATGCCGTCGGCGGGACGTCTCTGGTGGTTCGTCTGCTCGGTCATATCCTCTTCCAAATCGTCTGGCAGAAATGGCTCCAATGATTCCGGCATCTTCAGTGATGCCCGCGAAAGTCCTTCGCTGTCCAGTGGTTAGGCCGCTATAAGCAGTGCAAAGACATCGTTTTGCCCGGGGGAGGAGCAGATGAAGCTGTCGCGACGGACGATCTTGCAGGGTGCGGGTAGCCTGGCGTTCGCGGTTGCGAACTTCCGCACCGATGCGCTGGCGCAAGCGCCGTCAGCGGCCCAGAGCACTGAGGTGTCGCCGATCCTGTTCGTCCATGGCAATGGCGACTACGACGCGCTCTGGATGACGACGCTGTGGCGGATGGAGTCCAATGGCATCGCGCGCGACCGCATGATGGCGATCAATTTCACCAATCCAACAGCGCGCGCCGACGATACGGTCGAGGAGGCCAACCGCTCCTCGACCGAGGATCAGCGCCGCGAACTGGCCACTGCCATCGCCGAGCTGAAGCGCCGCACGGGCGCGGCGCGCGTGGCGCTGGTCGGCAACTCGCGCGGCGGTAACTCCATCCGCAACGTCATCAAGAACGGCGGCGCCGGCGATGTCAGTCACGCGGTCCTGTGCGGCACGCCCAATCATGGCGTGTTTGCGCTCGATGATCTGCTCGGCAGCGAGTTCAACGGACGCGGCACCTTCCTGCGCGGCCTGAACGACGGCGACAGCGAGGTGACGCCGGGCACAGCCTTCCTCACCCTGCGCAGCGACGGCATGGACAAATATGCGCAACCCGATGGACGCTTCATAGGCAAGCCGGGCGTGCCGACCAATGTCACCGCCGAGGGACCGGAGCTGAAGGGTGCGACCAATCTCGTGCTCGGCACGATCGACCATCGGGAGACGGCGTATCACCCGCGAGCTTTCCGTGAGATCTACAAGTTCATCGCCGGCCGCGAGCCTGCGCGCATCGCGATCACGCCGGAGCGCACCGTCCGCCTCAGCGGATTGGTCACAGGCGCGGTGGATGGCATGCCGACCAATCGCCCGGTGGCCGGGGCGGTGGTAGAGGTCAACTATGTCGACGGCGAGAGCGGAGAGCGCAGGGGCGTGGTGCATCGCTCGACGACGGGCGCCGACGGCCGTTGGGGGCCGGCCGCGGTCGATTCCACCTTGCCGCTCGAGCTCGTCCTGACCTCACCCGACGCCCCGACGACGCATTTCTACCGCTCGCCCTTCCCGCGCTCCTCCGACGTCGTGCATTTGCGCGCCGCGCGCCCGTTCATTCCCGCGGACAAGGATGCCGGTGCGGTGGTGATCATGTCGCGCCCGCGCGGCTATTTCGGCCTGCCGCGCGACACCGTCCTGTTCGACGGCCAGGAGCCCGCCGACGTCCATTCGGGCGTGCCCACGGATGCGGCAGCAACCCTGCGCCTTCCGGCCAGCGAGATCGGGCGTAAAATCGTGGCCCAGTTCAACGAAGAGCGAATTGTGGCACGTGCCTGGCCCGCCTCCGAGAACAGGATTGCGGTTGCCGAACTGACTTACTAGCTAATTGCCTGCGCAAGCCTTTACTGCGACGAGATCTGCGGGAGAGAGCCATGAACATCGCCAGCGTGCGTCGGCCCATCATCCCCCCGACCCCGCCGCGCGCGCCGGACAATTTGTCGTTCTTCGGCCGGCTTGCGGTCATCAGGCAGAATATGATCGCGACCTGGGGACAGCGCGCCTATGAGGAAGAAATCATCCAGGGCCGCTTCTTGCTGCACAAGAGCTTCATCCTGAACCAGCCGGATGCGATCCGGCACGTCCTGCTCAGCAACTACGAGAACTACACGCGGACGCCGGCGGGGATCCGCATGCTACGTCCCGTGCTCGGCGAAGGCCTCCTGCTCGCCGAGGGTCATGCCTGGACGCATCAGCGCCGGACGCTCGCACCCGCCTTCACGCCACGCGCTACCGCCAATCTCGTCCCGCACATGACGGCGGTGCTCGACGAGACCATCGCGAAGCTGGATGCGCGCACGAACGAGCCGATCGATCTGCGCGAGGTCATGCAGCGCATGACGCTCGAGATCGCCGGGCGCACGATGTTCTCGTTCGGGATGGACCGGCACGGTCCGACCTTGCGGAGTTTCGTCATGGAATATGCCGAGCGGCTCGGGCGGGCCTACTTCCTCGACATGGTGCTGCCGGTGTCCTGGCGGACGCCCATGGATCGGGCCCGTGCCCGCTTCCGCACGCGCTGGACCGAGTTCGTGGCGATGCTGATCGCCGAGCGGCGGGCCGCGGGCAAGAAGGACGGCGCGCCGCCGCGCGATCTGTTCGATCTCATGGACGACGCCCGCGATCCTGAAACGGGCAAGGGCTTTTCAGACGAGCAGCTCGTCGACGAGGTCGCGACCATGATCCTGGCGGGTCATGAGACGACCGCGACTGCGCTGTTCTGGGCGCTCTATCTGCTGGCGCTCGATCCTGATACGCAGGAGGAGGTCGCCTCCGAGACACGCGGCGAGCATCTCGACAGCATGGCCGATATTGACCGGCAAAAATTCACCCGCGCCGTGGTTGACGAGACCATGCGGCTTTATCCGCCGGCCTTCCTTGTCGCCCGGGCCGCGCGCGACAAGGACATTGTGGCCGGTGCTGAGGTCAGCAAGGGCGACATCATCATGATCGCACCCTGGCTGCTGCACCGGCACGAGAAGCTGTGGGATCAACCGAACGCGTTCATTCCAAAGCGCTTCATGTCGAAAGAGGCGCCCGATCGCTTCGCCTATCTGCCGTTCGGCGCGGGCCCGCGTGTCTGCGTCGGCGCCGCGTTCGCGCAGGCCGAGTCCGTGCTGGCGCTGGCCCGGCTGATCGGCGCGTTCCGCGTCGAGCTGGCGGATGCGACGCCAGTCATTCCGTGCGGCGTCGTCACGACCCAGCCGGACCACTCACCCCTGTTCCGCATCACGCGCCGGTGACAGGCTCTGGCCGTCGGCGTGATCCGCCCTAGATAGAGTTGCGTCATGAGCGACACCCAGGCCCAGTTTTCCGTTCTGAAGCAGACCGCCGACGCGAAGGTAGTCGATGCGATCGCGTGTCTCATCAAGGACGGCGAGGATCATGAACTCAACCGCGTCAATGTCCTCGACTTCGCCAGACAGCACGGCGTCGATGAAGAGCACGCGATCTCAGCCTTTCTGCATTCGGCGCGGCTCGGGTTGTTCGATCTCGGCTGGAACGTGCTGTGCCCCGGCTGCGGCGGCGTGCTTGGCGCCCATTCGACGCTGAAGGCGCTCAAGCCGGACGATTATCACTGCGCGCTCTGCGCCTGCGGCTACAAGGCGTCGGTCGACGATCAGGTCGAGGTCTCCTTCACCGTGAATCCGCGCGTCCGGCGGATCGCCGCGCACGATCCCGATACGCTTCCGGTGTGGGAGTATTTCAAGCAAGTGTTCTGGAGTTCCGGGGTCGACTTCAACAAGGAATCGTTTGCGACGCTGGCCAACGAGGTGACGCTGGATACGATGGAGCTGCCGGCCGGCGAGAAGGCGACGATGTCGCTGCAACTCCCGAACGACTTCATCATCATCTTCGAGCCGGTGACGCACGCCGCCCAATTCATCGACGTCCAGGGCGAGCCGACCAAGGACCGCCAGCAGCTCGCCATCATGTACAACAAGGTGCAGGCGCCGACGGGGACCACGACGATGCGGCCGGGGCCGCTGCGGCTGTCGCTTGAGAACCAGGCCGGCGTGCGGGTGCTTCCGTCGGTGTTCATCGCGGCCGAAGCGCTTCATCACCTCATCGGCAAGCGCAAGCCGTTCCTTACCGCCAAGCGCATGCTGTCGAACCAAACGTTTCGCGATGTCTTCAAGGCGGACAATCTCAGCCTCGACCAGCGACTCCAGATCACCTCGCTGACCTTCCTGTTCACCGATCTGAAGGGCTCGACAGCGCTCTACGAGCGCGTCGGCGATCTCGCCGCTTTCGATCTCGTGCGCGCGCATTTCCACGCGCTGCTGGAGATCATCTCGTCCGAGAAGGGCGCGGTGGTGAAGACCATCGGCGATGCCGTGATGGCGACCTTCGTCCGTCCCGAGCATGCGATCGTCGCAGGCCTGCGGATGCGCGCGGCGATGGACGAGCTCAACAAGCAGCGCGGCACGGACGATCTCATCGTCAAGATCGGCATCCACGAGGGGCCGTGCCTTGCGGTGATGCTCAACGAGCGGCAGGATTATTTCGGCCAGACCGTCAACATTGCCGCGCGTGTTCAGAGCCTGTCGACCGAACGGGAGATCCATATCACCGGCCCGGTGCTCGACGCACCCGCGGTCGCCGAAGTCCTCAAGCAGCGCGAGATCAAGCCGATCCAGAAGCAGGCGGCGCTGCGCGGCATCGCCGACAAGATGGTGGTGTACGAGATACCGTGAGGCGTCATTCGTCATTCCGGGATGGCCCGTAGGGCCAGACCCGGAATCTCGAGATGATTGCGCGAGATTTCGGGTTCGCGCTTTGCGCGCCCCGGAATGACAGTGAACAGATTGCCGAAACGTAATCAGCGCGCGGAACTGACGCACGTTGCGCCGGCTGAGTTTCCCGCTCATATAAGGCTGGTAACGCCGCGCCTTCGCGGCGTCATCGATTTCGGTAGGATCTTATGCTCGACGGCCTGCGCCAATTCATCGCCGACATTGTTGCTCCTCATGCCCAGGACCGCGCCTTCGGCGAGAGCGATTATCGGCTGGCTGCCACCGCGCTACTGGTCCACGTGGTTTCGCTGGACGGCCAGCCGACGCCGGCCGAGCAGGGCAAGCTGCACACCTTGATCGAAAGCCATTTCGGGCTCGACCGGGGCACGGCGGACCGGCTGATTGCGGATGCGACCCAGGTCGAGGGCGAGGCGGTCGATCTTTATCACTTTACCAGCGTCATCATGCGTTCGCTCGACGAAGAGGGCCGCAAGCGCATCGTCCAGATGATGTGGGAGCTGGTCTATGCCGATGGCCAGGTCACCGAGTTCGAGGACAACGTCGTCTGGCGTGCCTCCGACCTGCTCGGGATTTCCCAGCGCGACCGGATCGATCTCAAGCACGCCGTCGCGGACCGCGCCGGCGATCAGGTCAAGGACAACGCTGTCGGCGGCTGAGCTATCGCGGCATGATTTCCGGTTGTGCGGCTCACATGACGAAACTTTAATGTAGCGTCGCGCCGCCCCCGAGGTCCGGATTCCTCTGCAAATCCGCGGTTTTCCGCTTTCCCTGTTGGCGGCTCAGGCCGCCATGCTGCCAGCGCCGCTTGCCTGTCGCGGGTGGCCTATGCTCCAGTTCCGCCATTAGGGGCCAAAAAACTTCAATTCAAGAGACTGCGATCGTGACTGAGCGGGTAACGTTGATCACCGGTGCCTCGGCGGGCATCGGCACGGAGCTGGCGCGTGTGTTTGCTGCGAACGGACACCGGCTCGCGCTGACGGCGCGACGTGCGGACCGACTCGAGGCGCTCGCGAACGAGCTCACCTCCACGTGCGGCAAGAAGCCGATCGTGATCGCCTGCGATCTGCAGCAAGCCGATGCCGGCGAAAGAATCGCCGCCGCGCTCGCTGCCGAAGCGGTCGAGCTCGACAATCTCGTCAACAATGCCGGCTTCGGCGTGTTTGGCGATGCCATCGAGCGCGACCGCGACGAGCAGGTCGGCATTGTCGACGTCAACGTGCGGGCGCTGACCGATCTGTCGCTGCGCTTTGCCGACCAGCTCATCAGGAACAAGGGCGGCCTGCTCAATGTCGGCTCCGTCGCGGGCTTCCTGCCGGGCCCCGGCATGGCCGTCTACTACGCGTCCAAGGCCTATGTGATTTCGCTCACCGAGGCCTTGCGGGCGGAGCTCGCGCCACGCGGTGTTCGCGTCACGGTGCTCTGCCCGGGTCCGGTGCCAACCGAATTCCAGGGGCGCGCGGGTGTTGGCTCCGGGCATGATACGGCCCTTCTCAATGTTTCTGCCGCCGACGTTGCACGACAGGCCTATCGTGGCCTGATGGCGAACAAACGGGCAGTGCTGCCCGGGCTCGGCATCAAGATTGTGCCATTCGCACTGCGCTTCTTCCCGCGCGGCTTCATCCTGTCCGCCACCAGCCGGTTCCAGCGACAAAGGCACTAACGAACGCTCGAAGCACCCGTAGTGGCCCGGAGCTTGCTTCAATATCGGGGCGCGTGTGCGCAAACTCACACGATGTTAACCACAGCTTAGCTATGCTGGGGGCTTGAACCGATAGCACTCGCAGAGGCCATGTCGTTTCGGACGGACAGGTTTGGTGGAGCAGAGGTGGTGCCCTTCCCCAGAAGGACGCCGAGCGCGGCCGCCTCCGAACACCTTCTGCCGGTTCTGATCGTCCTGCACCAGGAATCCTCGACGCCCGGCCGCGTCGGCAATGCGCTGCGCGCGCTCGGCCATCGTCTCGACATTCGCAGGCCGCGCTTCGGCGATCCCCTGCCCGACACGCTCGACCAGCATGCCGGCGCCGTGGTCTTCGGCGGCCCGATGAGCGCCAATGATGCCGACGACTACGTCCGTCGCGAGATCGATTGGATCGAAATTCCGCTCCGCGAACAGCGGCCGTTCCTCGGCATCTGCCTGGGCGCGCAGATGCTGGCGAAGCAGTTAGGTGCACGCGTCGCGCCGCATGCGCAGGCACTGACCCAGATCGGCTACTATCCGATTCGCCCGACCGCGGCGGGCCACGTGCTCTACCCGGATTGGCCGGCGCAGGTGTATCACTGGCATCGCGAAGGTTTTGAACTGCCGGTCGGCGCTCAACTGCTTGCCGAGGGCGATGATTTTCCGATCCAGGCGTTCCGCACCGGCAATGCCTTCGGCGTGCAGTTTCATCCCGACGTGACCTACGCAATGATGCATTGCTGGACCACGCGCGGCTATGACGGTCTCAGCGCGCCTGGCGCGCGCGAGCGGCATCATCACTTTGCGGACCGCGCGGTTTATGACGCCGCGGAACGTGCCTGGCTCGATCATTTCATCAGTGGCTGGCTGGCGCGCCGGCCGGTGCTGGCGCAAGCCGCCGAGTGATCGGCGCAGGTCCGTGCCGCAATCCTGAATATGCTAGGCTCGTTGCCAACGAGCGCGCGCGAACGCGTGCCGGCCAACAAAGGGAGAGCGTGATGGCCTATGAGCATATTCTCTATGAGGTGAGCGACCGGATCGCGACCATCACGCTCAATCGCCCCGATCGCATGAACGCGTGGACGCCGGTCATGGTGCGCGACGCGATGGAAGCGTCCAGTGCCGATGACAATGTCCGCGTCATCGTGCTCACCGGTGCGGGCCGTGCGTCGCGAGCTTCATGGAGAAGCGGCCGCCGCGGTTTACGGGGAAGTAGGGGAGACTTTGTGGAGGAAGCCCGCCGTCGCCCTTCGGCTATGGCGCGGCAGCCTTCGCTATGAAGCGGCTTGCCGAGCCGAAGCAGGCGCAGCCTGCGAAGGCTGGTGGAGCCAGGCGGGATCGAACCGCCGACCTCGTCATTGCGAACGACGCGCTCTCCCAGCTGAGCTATGGCCCCTTTGCTGGCCGCTCTGGTAAACGCGGCCGACAACCGGGCGCCATTTAAGTCCCCGCAAAGGTCAAGTCAAGGACAGGTGTAACCCGGTTTTAGCCATCCGGACGCCGACTTCCCTTGTTTGGGTCGGGGGGAACCGATATCTAGCCATGACCGCCCCAAACGCTGCCCCAATGACACAGGCCCAGAGAGTGTTTCGCTGATGCGCCCGATAGTCTTCATTCTGATCCAGATCATCAATCTCTACATCTACCTGCTGATCGCATCGGCAATCCTGTCCTGGTTGATCGCGTTCAACGTCGTGAATACCCGCAACGGGTTCGTCGGCGCGGTGTGGGAGTTTCTCTATCGGATTACCGAGCCGGTCCTCGGCCCCATCAGGCGCAGGCTGCCGGCGATGGGCGGTCTCGATCTGTCTCCGATCGTCGCCTTCTTCGTGTTGTGGTTGATCCAGCTCTATCTTGCCGAGTACGTCTATCCGAACGTGCCGTAGGCTGACGGAGCCTTGATGGTTCCTTGGCGCACCTCGACCACGGGCGTTAGCATCGCGTTGCGCGTGACGCCGCGTGGCGGACGCGACGGCGTCGACGGGATCGAGCAGCTCTCCGACGGCCGCAGCGTCTTGAAGGTGCGGGTGCGTGCCATCGCCGATGGCGGCGAGGCCAATCGCGCGGTGCTGGTGCTGCTGGCGAAATCGCTTGGGGTGCCCAAGGCCAGCGTCAGTCTCCTGTCGGGGGCGACGTCGCGGCTGAAGCAGGTCGCCATTGCGGGCGATCCGGCGCGGCTTACCGAGGCGTTGCGCGAGCTCGCTTCAGTCAAATCGACAGGCATAAGGAACTGACATGACGGCCAAGATTATCGATGGAAAAGTCATCGCGGCGGACCTTCGTGCCCGCGTCGCGGACGAGGTCGCCCGCGTCAAGCGCGAGCACAATCTGGTGCCCGGTCTTGCGGTGGTTCTGGTAGGCCATGATCCCGCCAGCGAAGTCTATGTCCGCTCCAAGCATACGCAGACGCAAGCTGCTGGCATGGCCTCGTTCGAGCACAAGCTGCCGGCCGACGTCTCGCAAGCCGATCTGCTGGCGGTGATCGCAAAGCTCAATCGCGATCCCGCCGTGCACGGCATTCTCGTGCAGCTGCCGCTGCCCAAGGGCCTCGACACGGAGGCCGTGATCAATGCCATCGATGCTGCCAAGGATGTTGACGGCCTGCATCCGAACAATGCCGGCCGGCTTGCCGGTGGTTTCGCGGCGCTGTCGCCCTGCACGCCGCTCGGCTGCATCATCCTGACCAAGACCGTGCACCCTTCCCTCGAGGGCATGAACGCCATCGTGATCGGCCGCTCCAATCTGGTCGGCCGCCCGCTGGTGCAATTGCTGCTGAACGAGAACGCCACGGTGACGATCGCGCATTCGCGCTCGCGCGACCTGCCCGGGCTCGTGAAGCAGGCCGACCTCGTCTTTGCCGCGGTCGGCAGAGCTGAGATGGTGCGTGGTGACTGGCTGAAGCCGGGTGCGACCGTGATCGACGTCGGTATCAATCGCATTCCGAAGGATGACGGCAAGACCCGCCTCGTCGGCGATGTCGCCTATCAGGAAGCGCTCGGCGTTGCCGGTGCGGTAACGCCGGTGCCCGGTGGCGTCGGCCAGATGACGGTCGCCTGCCTGCTCGTGAACACGCTGCGCGCGGCTTGTGCGATCGCAGGTTTGCCGAAGCCCGCGGTGTAATTGGTCGTCATTCCGGAGCGATGCCGAGCATCGAACCCGGAATCTAGCGCCATAATCTCTGGATTCCGGGTTCGCGCCAAGGCGCGCCCCGGAATGACGATTACGCCTTGTTTTTCTTCTCGCGCTCGATGCCTTCGAGGATCAGCTTCTGCGCTTCCTCGGGACCGCCCCAGCGCGTGATCTTCACCCACTTGCCCTTCTCGAGATCCTTGTAGTGCTCAAAGAAGTGCTGGATCTGCTGCAGCGTGATATCGGGCAGGTCGGAATACGACCTCACCTTGTCGTAGCGCTGCGTCAGCTTGGACGACGGCACCGCCAGAATCTTCTCGTCGCCGCCGGCCTCGTCCTCCATGAACAACACGCCAACCGGGCGCACGCTCATGACGGCGCCGGGGATGATGGCGCGGGTGTTGATGATCAGCACGTCGCAGGGATCGCCGTCATCGGACAGGGTGTGCGGGATGAAACCGTAGTTACCGGGGTAACGCATCGGCGTGTAGAGGAAGCGGTCAACCACCAGCGTGCCGGCTTCCTTATCCATCTCGTATTTGATCGGTTCGCCGCCCACGGGGACTTCAATGATGACGTTGACGTCCTCAGGGACGTTTTTTCCGATCGAGACCGCATCGATACGCATTAGAAAGGCTCCGTTATTGCCGAAGTTAAATCTCGCCCGGCAGCGATTTTGGCGCTGTCATACGCGGGCTTGGCCCGCCGATCCATGGTGTTTTTGTGAAATAATGAATCCAGCGATCACCGGCGCAAAAAGCAACGGTATCGACGGATAGGAAGCGCTGCCGATTAAGCTTTCAGCAGCTCAATTGGTCCAAGCGAAGGCAACCTTGTCGAGCGACTTCGGCCCGAACCGCTCCGAGGAGCGCGCCACCATGCGGCCGCCCAAGGCACGATAGAACTCGGTCGCCGGATCGTTGTCCGAGAGCGCCCACACCACCATGCTCTTCAGATTGCTCTGCATGAGGTCGCGGCGGGCGGCGGTGAACAGGCGGCGGCCGAAGCCGAGGCCTTGAAACTCGGGGCGCAGGTACAGCTCGTAGATCTCGCCGTCGAAATGCAGGCTGCGGGCGCGGTTGCGGCCGTAGTTGGCATAGCCTGCGATCTTGTCGCCGAACACCAGCACGCTGACGCGGCTGCCCTTGCGGATCGCGCTGTCCCACCACTGCGGACCGCGACGATTGATCAGCTTCTCCAGCTCGGCGCCGGGAATGATGCCCTGATAGGCGGAACGCCAGGCTTCGTCATGGGTGGACGCCACCGCAGTTGCATCTGCAGCTTTGGCCGGCCGGACCTCGATCAGGGTTGTGCTCATGGAGGCGATCAAACCAAGTCGCCGCGTCGGCGGCAAGACCTATCGTTAATTATCGGTTAACCTGTGGACTTTCTGCATCAGTATTTTAACCATGTTGTACCGAAAAAAGACAAGACGCCATTTCGAGCGGCAGTGGTGTGCCATGCGCCGGTGCAAAACTCCGCGGTCTCAACGAATGAACGCGGATGGCAACGCAGAAAGTCCGCCCAGAGTGATTCGTTCCGACTAATCTGGCCTGCGCTATCCGTGTTCGCCCTCGGCCATTCATGCGGCTCCTCGACACCCTTGCCCTTCTGCTCCTGCTGTCCCTGCTGGCGGCGCAGCCTCTGTGCGCTCAGGTCACGTTCGGGGCATCGGGCGCAGAGAGCGAGCCGTTGCGCCGCCAGGAATGGCGCGTGCCGTCGCCGGATACCGACATTGCCGCGCGTGCGCTGCTGTTTCGCCCCGCCGGCGCCGGGCCGTTTCGGCTTGCGGTGATTGCGCATGCGTCGACGCAGAACGTGTTGCGTCGCGCGCAAATGCCGCAGCCGGAATACCGCGCACTCGCAGCGTTTCTCGTCGCGCGCGGCTTTGCCGTGCTGGTGCCGGAGCGGCTCGGCCATGGTGCGACTGGTGGCCGCTATGTCGAGGATCAGGGCGGCTGCGACGAAGCGGACTACGCACGCGCGGGGCGCGCCACCGCGGAGGAAATTTCGCTCGCGCTGGACTATCTGCAAAAGCAGGATTTTATCCGCAAGGATGCCGCGGTCGTGATCGGACACTCCGCAGGCGGCTGGGGTGCACTGGCGCTTGCGAACGCCGATCCGAAACAGATCTCCGCGATCACAGTATTTGCGCCCGGACGTGGCGGCCACGCCAATGACGAACCGAACAAGGTCTGCGCGCCACATACGCTTCTCGTGGCCGCGGCCGAATTCGGCAAGGCGGCGCGCATTCCCGTGACTTCACTGGTCGCAGCCAATGACAGCTATTTTGCACCGGCGTTCTCGCTGGGCTTGGCGGATGCGTTTCGCAGTGGCGGCGGCAAGGACGATTTTCGGACGCTGCCGGCCGTCGGCAGCGAGGGCCATTGGATGATCGAGACCGAGGCTGGGGTCCAGGCCGCAAGCGGAGAGCTCGCGCGTGCGCTGTACCTGCCAAAACCTGTGGCGACCAAGAGGCCATGACGCTGTACTTCCTGGTCAAATATCTGCACGTGCTCGGTGCCGCCGTCATCCTCGGCACCGGAACCGGCATCGCCTTCTTCATGCTGATGGCACATCGCACGCACGACGCGGTGTTCATCGCGCGCACGGCGTCTGTGGTAGTGATTGCGGATGCGATCTTCACGCTGTCAGCCGTGATCCTGCAGCCGCTCACCGGCGGCCTGCTGATGATGCTCTCGGCGACGCCAATCACCGAAC
Source organism: Bradyrhizobium diazoefficiens (assembly GCF_016616885.1). Lineage (NCBI taxonomy): Bacteria > Pseudomonadati > Pseudomonadota > Alphaproteobacteria > Hyphomicrobiales > Nitrobacteraceae > Bradyrhizobium > Bradyrhizobium diazoefficiens. The sequence continues at coordinate 454,786 of NZ_CP067102.1, forward strand.
GTTGGCTGTTGGCCTCGCTCGGGCTGTACGTCCTTGCGGGCCTGTTCTGGGTCCCTGTCGTCTTCATCCAGATCGAGATGCGCGACATCGCGCGCAAGGCCGCCGAGCAGCGCGTCGCGCTGCCGGAGCGCTACTTCACTCTGTTCCGCCGCTGGTTCGCGTTCGGCTTCCCCGGCTTCGGCGCCACGATGCTGATCCTCTGGTTGATGATCGCAAAACCGTTTTGAAGGACGCGATGAACTGGCGAACCATTTTGGTGCTCGGCGCCTCCGGCCTGATCGGCCGCTTTGTCACCGACGACCTGCGCGCGCGAGGTTTTGACGTGGTCGGTCTCGCGCGCAGCCTGTCGCCGGCGCAGACGATGAGCGCGCTCGATATCGAGCTGCCGATCCTGTCGCTCGATACGCTCGCGCTGACAGGCTTGCTGAGCGAGCATGCCGTGGACGTCGTCGTGAACTGCCTCGGCGTGCTCCAGGATGGCCCCGGCAGCGACACCAATGCCGTGCATCGCGATTTTGTCGCGCGCCTGCTTCAGGCGATTGCCAGCAGCGGACGTGCGATCCGGCTGGTGCACATCTCGATTCCGGGGACGGCGCAAGCCGATCGCACCGCCTTCGCCACGACCAAGCGCGAGGCGGAACGGCTGATCGCGGCCTCCGACATTCCCCACGCCATCCTGCGGCCCGGCTTCGTGGTCGCACCATCAGCCTATGGCGGCAGCGCCATGCTGCGCGCGCTCGCCGCCTTTCCGCTTGATCTTCCGGCAGAGGAGATGGCAAGGCCATTCCAGCCCGTCGCGGTCGAGGATATCTCCGCGACCATCGCCTGGCTCGCCGCACGCGATATCGACGATGCATCCGTGAAAGCGGTGAGCTGGGACCTGATGCAATTCGAGCCGATCACGATCGCCGGTGTCATCAAGAAGTTTCGCCTTGCATTCGGCACCGCTGGATGGCCGCATGTCGCGATGCCGTCCTTCACGCTCGATCTCGGCGCGAAAATCGGCGATCTCGCCAACACTCTCGGCTGGATGCCGCCGATGCGCTCCACCGCCATCGCCGAGCTCCGCCGCGGCGTGAGCGGTGATCCCTCGGCGTGGATCGCGGCCACCGGCATCGCGCCGAAGACGCTGGCTGAGACGATCGGGCGTCATCCCGCCACCATCCAGGACAAATGGTTCGCGCGGCTGTTCCTGATCAAGGCGCTGATTGTCGCGAGTCTGGTCGCGTTCTGGCTCGTCTCCGGCTACATTGCGCTGTTCGTGTCCTACCGCGCCGCCGCCGGCATCTTGACCGCCCACAACCTGCCGCCCGCGCTGGTCGATCCGATCACCATCGGCACCAGCCTGATGGACATGAGCATCGGCGTGCTGATCGCCTTCCGCCGCACGACAGCGATCGGGCTCGTTGCGGGTATTGTCGCCTCACTCGGCTACATGTTCGGCGCGGCGATCCTGACGCCCGACCTCTGGATCGAGCCGCTCGGCGCGCTGGTCAAAACAGGACCGGCGATCGTGCTGATGCTGGTGGCGCTTCTGATGCTGGATAATCGTTGATGAGTAAATGGCCGGATGACGACGTGATCCTGTTCGACGGCGTCTGCATCTTCTGCTCACGCTGGGTGCGCTTCGTCGCGCAGCGCGATACGGCGAAGCGATTTCGCTTCACGCCGATCCAGTCGGATTATGGCGCCAGGCTCGCGCGGACCTTCGGCATCGACCCGGATGGTCCAGATACCAATGCGGTGGTCCATGGCGGCGAGGTCTTTATGAAGTCCGACGCCGCGCTGACCGTACTCTCGCTGCTTCCCGGCTGGGGCTGGGTGCGCGCGTTGTTCGCCGTGCCGAAGCTGCTGCGCGACCCCATCTACAATCTCATCGCGCACAACCGCTATCGCATTTTCGGCAAGTACGATGCGTGCTTCGTGCCGGATGCGGATTTGAGGGCGCGCGTGATTGAGGAGTAACTCCTCGTCAATCCAGCCTGCCTCTACGGACAAATTCTGGATTGCTTCGCTGCGCTCGCAATGACGGAGTGCTCGGTTACGGCTTGCCCCGAACCGCCAGCACTTCCTTCGCCGCGCGCTCTCCGCTGTCCTTCGCCCCGTGGGCCGTCGTGAAAAACGTCGGCGACGTCGCTTCGCCTGCGAAGAACAACCGCCCATCCACCGGCGCTGCCAGCACGGCACGGTCGCCGGCGTGCCCCGGCAGCGCGTGCGAATAGGACCCTCTCGCAAACGGATCGTGCCCCCAGCGCGACTCGTACAGCGGCTTCAGCTTGCGGCGGATATCGTTGCCGAGGAAGCTCGCGATCTCGTCGATGCTGTGTGCGGCGATGGCGCCTTCGCCGGCATCTTCCAGCTGGCATGCAAAGCTGCCGCCGAAAAAACCTTCGATGCACGGCTGGCCGAACGGGCGGATGTGATAGGTGCCCATTTCGGTGCGCATGCTGGCGCCGCGCAGGTTTCCTTCCTTCGGAAAAGCTTCTGCACCTTCAAGCGCCAGCGTCACCTTGTCGTTGACACCGAGCGGCAGGCCGCGCGCGGCGTCGACTTTGGCTGGCAACGGCGGCGAGAAGCGGATTGCTTCATCGGCGATCAGGTTCGTCGGCACGGTGATGATCACCCTGTCCGCCGTCAGCGCGCTCTGTGACGTCTCGATGCGGACGCGCTTGCCGGAATGATCGATCAGCGTGACGTTGCAGTTCAGCGCCACCGGGCAGGGCGCGCCATAGGCCGCGATGAGCGCGCCATAGCCACGGCGGACGCGCCAGTTGAGCTCGCTGTCCTCATAGGCGTCCCAGTCGAGCGTCGACATGTCCTTGAGTTCGCAGCCGTTGATGTAGGTCGAGATCGCGTCGATCATGGGATTCCAGCGATTGCCGGGCTCGAGGCTCAGGCTCGCCGGCTCGTCCTTGCCGTTCTGCGCGGCTTGCCAGAGGCGCTCGTAGAATGCGTCCATCGCGCGCACGAAATCGTTGCGCTCGCCTTGCGGAAAGGCATTGCCATAGGCGCGCTCGCGCCAGGGCGGCAGATCCTTGTTGAGCTCGAATGCGAGCGCGCGTGCAATGGGAACGAACGAGTTCGTGTCGGCCGAGTGCAGCCAGCCGCAGCCGACGTCGAAGGTGACTTCAGGCGAGGCCTGCACGGTCCAGGCGCGGCCGCCGAGCCGGTTGCGCGCCTCCAGCACGATCACGGAGAGGCCGGAGCCTGCCAGTGCGTGCGCCGCGCCGAGGCCGGCTGCGCCGGCACCGATGATCGCGACATCGACGGGAGAGGGGAAGGACATGGGTGGGCTCTAGCACGTCTCTGGTACGCGCTAAAGGCACCACAAGGTGAGGTGTCATCACCCGCCTTGTGCGCAATTGCGCACTGGAGCGGGTGATCGTATTCCAGAGACGCCGAGGCTAGAACCGAGAAGCCGCGCCCTGGATGCCCCGGTCAAGCCGGGGCATGACAGCGAACGAGAGCGACGGCTTACGCCACCGCCTCCTTGGACTTTTCCGCGCGCTTGCGCTCGTTCGGGTCGAGGTGCTTCTTGCGCAGGCGGATCGACTTCGGGGTGACCTCGACGAGCTCGTCGTCCTCGATATAGGCGAGCGCCTTTTCGAGTGTCATGCGGATCGGCGGGGTCAGGCGCACGGCTTCGTCCTTCGACGTCGTGCGGATGTTGGTGAGCTGCTTGCCCTTGAGCACGTTGATCTCGAGATCGTTGTCGCGGGTGTGCTCACCGACGATCATGCCCTTGTAGACCTTCCAGCCCGGCTCGATCATCATGGGGCCGCGGTCTTCCAGCTTGAACATGGCGTAAGCCACGGCCTCGCCCTGGTCGTTGGAGATCAGGACGCCGTTGCGGCGGCCCTGGATCTCGCCCTTGTACGGGGCATAGCCGTGGAACAGGCGGTTCATGATCGCGGTGCCGCGGGTGTCGGTGAGCAGTTCGCCCTGGTAGCCGATCAGGCCACGGGTCGGCGAGTAGAACACCAGGCGCTGGCGGTTGCCGCCGGACGGCTTCATCTCGATCAACTCGGACTTGCGCTCGCTCATCTTCTGCACGACGACGCCGGAATGCTCCTCGTCGACGTCGATCACGACTTCCTCGATCGGCTCCATGGTGGCGCCGGTGGCTTCGTCCTTCTGGTACACGACGCGCGGGCGCGACACCGAGAGCTCAAAGCCTTCGCGGCGCATGGTCTCGATCAGGATCGCGAGCTGCAATTCGCCGCGGCCGGACACTTCCATCGCATCCTTGTCGGTGGCCTCGACAACGCGCAACGCGACATTACCCTCGGCTTCGCGCAGCAGACGGTCGCGGATCATGCGGCTCGTCACCTTGTCGCCTTCAGTGCCGGCGAGCGGGGAGTTGTTGACGATGAACGACATCGACACGGTCGGCGGGTCGATCGGCTGCGCCGGGAGCGGCACCTCGACGCTCGGATCGCAGAATGTATCGGCGACGGTGCCCTTGGTCAGGCCGGCGATGGCGACGATGTCGCCGGCTTCGGCTTCATCGAGCGGGGTGCGCTCGAGACCGCGGAATGCCAGGATCTTGGTGATGCGCCCGGTCTCAACCAGCTTGCCGTCGGCATGCAGCACCTTGACCTGCTGGTTCGGCTTGAGAACGCCTGACGAGATGCGGCCGGTGATGATGCGGCCGAGATAGGGGTTGGCCTCCAGGATGGTGCCGATCATCTTGAACGGACCTTCCTCGACCGTCGGCGGCGCGACGTGGCGCAGGATCAGGTCGAACAGCGGCTCCATGCCCTTGTCCTGCGGACCCTCGGGGCTTTCGGCCATCCAGCCCTGCTTGGCCGACCCGTACAGGATCGGGAAGTCGAGCTGCTCCTCGCTGGCGTCGAGCGCCGCGAACAGGTCGAACACTTCGTTGATGACTTCGGTCGGGCGCGCGTCGGGACGGTCGACCTTGTTGATGACGACGATCGGCTTGAGGCCGACCTTGAGCGCCTTGGAGACCACGAACTTGGTCTGCGGCAGCGGGCCTTCGGCCGCGTCGACCAGCACCAGCGCGCCGTCCACCATGTTCAGGATGCGCTCGACCTCACCGCCGAAATCGGCGTGGCCGGGGGTGTCGACGATGTTGACGCGGGTATCCTTCCACTGCACCGAGGCCGCCTTGGCCAGAATGGTAATGCCGCGCTCACGCTCCAGGTCGTTGGAGTCCATGGCGCGATCCGTCACCTTCTGGTTCTCGCGGAACGTGCCGGATTGCTGGAGGAGTTTGTCGACAAGGGTCGTCTTGCCGTGGTCGACGTGGGCGATGATGGCGACGTTACGAAGATTCATGAGTGAGCTTCTTTGCGGTCGGACAATGGGTTAAGCGCGATCTCGCCGGTCAAGCCGGGACCTCTTCACGGATAACGCTGGAAACGTGAAAAACGGGGCCTGCTACGCCCAAAAAGGAAACCCGGCCATATCGACCGGGCGCCTTACACGTTTGCGGCGCAATATAGGGAAAAAACGCCAAAAAACAATGCGTTCTTTCGAGGTTGGTGGACTGAATTTTGTCCGGGAATCCCCGGAGTTTAAGCGATCCCGGGCCAAACCGGCCCCTTTATTCGCGGGACGGCCGCCCCAACTGGCCCCGCGCCGAGCTTCGGTCCGCTTCCTCGGTCGGATAGACCCCCCGTCCGCGTCAGCTTCAGGCGAATTTCGGATCGAGCGTGGTCGACCACAGCGCGACGTCGGCACGGTCGCGCAACGTCACCGTCATCTGGCCCGAGGCGCCATCGATCTTGACGTGACCGAAGAACTGCATGCCGGCGGACGGCGGCAGGTTCTGCTTGTCGCTGCCCGGCGCTTTGATGAAGCGCACATCGGGGCCGAACGTGTTGTCCAGCTCGTTCGGACCGAATGTTCCCGCGTGCAGCGGACCCGAGACGAATTCCCAGAACGGCTCGAAATCCTGGAATTGCGCCTTGTTCGGATCGTAATAATGCGCAGCGGCGTAATGCACGTCCGCCGTCAGCCACACCGTATTCTTGATCGGCGCCATCTTGATGAAGCGTAGGATGTCGGCGATCTCGAGCTCGCGGCCGCGCGCCGGGCCGTCGCCTTGCGCGAAAGCTTCCGAACCCTTCTTGTTGGTCGCATCGTCATAGACGATCAGGCTGAGCGGCATGTCGGAGGCAATCACCTTCCATGTCGCGCGCGAGTTGAGCAGGCCACGCTTCAACCAGGCCATCTGCTCCGGCCCGAGGAAATAGCTGGCCGGGCCGTACTCCGTCTCGAGATTGGCACCGTTCGGGCCGCGATAGCTGCGCTCGTCGAGCACGAACACGTCGAGATGCGGGCCGTAGGAGATCTGGCGATAGACCCGGCCCGGCTCGACGATGCTCTCGCGCATCGGATACATCTCATGGAAGGCACGGCCCGCGCGCGCTGCGAGCAGCGAGATGTCGCGCACCTTGTAGGTCGCCGGCAGATCCTTCGACAGCGACCAGTTGTTGGTCACCTCGTGATCGTCCCACTGCACGAAGATCGGCACCTCTGCATTGAAGGCGCGAACGTTGTCGTCGGTGAAATTGTATTTGTGCGCGGCGCGGTACTCGTCCAGCGTCTCGGCGACCTTGGCCTTTTCGGGGATCGTGACGTTCTTCCAGATCTTGCCGTCGGCAAGCTTGACCTCGGCGGGGATCACGCCGTCGGCGTAGATGGTGTCGCCGGAATGTAGCAGGAAATCCGGCCGGTGTTTTCGCATGGCCGAGAAGGTCAACATGCCGCCATCGTCCGGGTTGATGCCCCAGCCCTGGCCTGCGACGTCGCCGCCCCAGACGAAGCTGACGTCGCGGCGGTCGGCGGGCGCGGTGCGGAAGCGGCCGACCACCGGCTCGCCTTCGATCGCGGTGTGGGAGAGATCGCGGAAGCGGATTCGGTAGAAGATGTCCTGGCTAGCAGGGAGATTGTCCACCAGCATCTTCGCGGTGAAGTCGCTCTCGGGCAGCGCCGCGATCGGCGGCAGCGCGCGGGCGTCCTTGAACGATTCCGTCGTTGCCACCTCGACCAGCATCTGCGCGGGCCGGTCGGTACGCGCCCAGACCACGCCACCGTCGACGGTGACGTCGCCGGACTGCACGCCGTGGGTGACCGCAGGCCGGTCGGCCGCGCGCGACAGATGGGGCATCGCGATCGCGCCGAGCGCACCAGCGCTGGTGGTCAGGAAGTTGCGGCGGGAGAACTTGATCTTCATGGGATGGCTCGCTAGCTAGCTATCTTGCGCGCAACTTGCGCCGTCATTCCGGGATGGTCCGGAGGACCAGACCCGGAATCTCGAGATTTCGGATTCGCGCTTCGCGCGCTTCGGAATGACAGCAGGAGCTATATTGAGACAATGTGACGCGGCGATTACGCGCGCAAGCGTTTATGCGTTGCCGGCGGCGCGGAACTGCGCGCCGGTGCGTTGCAGATTCTGCGGCAACGCGAACAGCACAGCCTTGCGGTCGGCAACCGCGGCGTGGAATTGGTCGAGTGCGATGTTGAAGGCGGTCAGCGCACCTTCCTCGATCGCGCCGTGATCGAAGCAGCGTAGCGTGTCGCGCAAGATCTCATCGGCCTCGGCCTGCATCTGGTCGAGCTCGTCGGCCGTCTCGCTCTTGCGCGCGGCGGCAAGCATGTCGAGCAGGCGCTCGCGCAGATGGCTGTTGTTGTTGCGCTCGTCCTTTTTCAGGTAGCCCGCGAACCACGCGCCGAGCGAGCCCGTGGCCGAGAGTGCCATCAGGCTCCACCAGATGTAATCGCTGTACTTGTCGAGGAAGGTCTTCTCCTCGCCGTCGACGAAGGCGGCCGCGCCCGGATGCACGGGGATCACTGCGTCCTTGTCGGTATCGGGCGTTTCGATCTTCGCGGCCAGCGGGAATTCCGTCACCAGTTGCTGGCGCACGGCGAACAGCTGCCGCGTGAAGGCCGCGACGGTAGTATCCGACAGACCTTTGCGCGCCACGATGTGGTGCGAGAAGCTGATGGTCTTGACCTCGTCCTCGGGACGGTCGGGCGACCCGCCATAGGTGCCGGCGGGAATCTCGGACGCCTCGTAGACCGGATGGTTCTGCGCGATCGCGTCCGCCGAATCGATTGCGAGGAAGGTCGGCGTGCCGCCATCCCTAGCGGAGGCGGCGATCGCATCCGACGTGATCTTGCTGTTGACGGGGCCCGCCGCAAGATAGACGTCGGCTTTCTGAGCCTTGATCGCTTCGGCGACTTCGCTCGCCGGGAATTGCACGATCTCGACCTTGGCCGGATCGACGCCGTATTGCTGCAGGATCACCTTGAGCAGATTGACGTTGGCCTGCGTCTTGCCGACCACGCCGACACGATGGCCGGCCAGCTGCGCGATCTTGGTGATCTTCGCGCCCTTCTTCTTGCCCTTGCCGGGCACGGACCACAGCACCACGACGTTCTTGCGCAGCGTGGCGACGGCTTGCGCGTTCTTGGGGACATTGAGATCGCCGCGCACGATGGCGAGATCGGCCTTGCCCTCAGCGAGCAGATCCGCGCTGGCAGTGGCGCCGTCGGTCTGGATCGGGCGCAACCGCACAATGCCTTTGCTCTGCGCAAAGGCCTGCGTCAGTGTCTGCACCACCTTGACGTCATCGCTGTTGGCGGGACCGACCGCGATCTTCAGCGTCACCGGTCGCATCGCGAAATAGTAGCCGCCGGCGAGCGCACCGACGATGGCCAGCACCAGTGCCAGAGACACGAGAGCAGTCTTCCGCGCCGCGGATCGCGGCGAAGGCGGAGAGGGCGTTTCGGCCAGGTCGGAGTCCCCGGTCATCGATCTCCCAAACAAGCGCTTCAGGCTCAGTTTCATCTTGGCCGGCGATTTACGCCCGCAATTGTAGCAAATTTCTTGTCCGGCGGGGTTACATCTCCGTCATGGTTAGCGGATCGGCCAAATCCCGTATGAACCCGGCCGTCGGCACGGTGTTAGGGTAAAGTTCCCCTGAAAACGGAGGTCATCATGGCAGAACGGCTATCGGCGGACGCACGTAAGCAGGCGCTGGGCGCTATCCCGGGCTGGACCGAGGTCCAGGGGCGGGAGGCCATCGGGAAGACCTTTGTCTTCAAGGATTTCAACGAGGCCTTCGGCTTCATGACCCGCGCGGCGCTGGTCGCCGAGAAGATGGATCACCACCCCGAATGGCGCAATGTCTACAAGACGGTCGAGGTGGCGCTGTCGACCCACGACGCCGGCGGCGTCACCAAGCTCGACGTCGAGCTCGCTGCGGCGATGAACGCCATCGCAAAGCTGACGCCGGGCTGACATCTTGCAGGCAGGATCCGCATCCCCATGTTGTGATTAGCACGGAATGCGGCCATCCGCCGCGTCGGGCTGAGCGGGAGTTCGTCGAACATGGCTGCCGAACACAGCGTCGGCTTCGAGCCGGCCGACCGGCTCGCGGAAGATCGTGAAAGCGTGCGCCGCCGCTTCTGGCGCAAGCTGAAACGCGTCGTCGCCCATCTGCCGTTCGCCGAAGATCTGCTCGCCGCCTATTACTGCGCGTTCGACCGGCAGACACCGCGCCATGTCCAGGCGTCGCTGCTGGGTGCGATCGCCTATTTCATCCTGCCGTTCGACTTCATCCCCGACGTGATGCCGGTCCTCGGCTTCACCGATGACGCCGCCATTCTCGCCACCGCGATTCGCATGGTCGCCAGCCACATCACGAATGACCACCGTGAAGCCGCCCGCGCCGCGCTGAAACGCGGCGTGGACGAGGCGGAGGCGGTTTAGGGGCGGTTCAGCCGCACACACTGCTGTCATTCCCCGCGAAGGCGGAGAATCAGTACGCCGCGGCTTCTCGGTTCAATCACTGGCGTCACGGCGTACTGGATCGCCCGGTTGAGCCGGGCGATGACAGCGAGTGTGTGGCCGCTTGCTACTTCTTCTCTGCGCGCGCCTTCTCCGCATCCCACGCCTGGAATTGCCTAAACAGCGTCTCCTTGTCCGCGTCGGACACTTTCGCAGCCGCAGGGTTCTGTTTCAAAAAGGCCTCGAAGCGCTGCCGCGTCACCGGCTCGACGCCGTGCCGGTCGAGCCATTGCTGCGCCACCGGCAACCTGTTCCAACCCGCCAGGGGCGCCGCGAGCGAAACCTCCTTCCACTTGGGATGGAACGGCGGGTTCTGCAGTGCGGGGAATTTCGTGAAGAACGCATCGACGAACAGCGCGAGCTTGCGATAGCGCTCGGTGTTCGGCGCCCAGTTGTAGGCCGCGAGCACCGCGGGCACCGCGATTGTGTCCACGCTCTCGCCGTCCTTGATCAGGTTCGGATAGTCCTTAGCCGTCAGCGTCGCCGGCAGATAGTCGCTCTGCAAGGGTTTTGCATAGTCGACGGTCGCGAGATGGAAGCGGCCGTCATTGCCGAAGGCCGAGACCGACTTGTACGGCTTGCCGCCGACCACGACGACGGCGTCGATCTCACCCGCTTTCAGCTTCTCCATCGCGATGCGCTGCTCGACATAGACGAACTTCGCCTTGATGCCGAGCCGCTCGAACACGGTGAGTGCGGTGACGAAGGTGCCGCCGTTGGGCAAGTCGACGCTCACCGTCTTGCCTTCGAGGTCTTTGAGGGTCGCGATCGATTTCGGCGCGATCACCTGCATCTCTTCATTGTAGAGCTTGGTCACATAGGTGAACTGCTTCTTGATGTCCTTGGCGAAGCTCTTGCGCTCGAGATAGTCGAGCGTGTCGGCCCGCACGACGCCGAGATCGACGCCTTGCAGGAACAGGATGTCGGCGACGCTCTGCACCGAACCGCGGCCGACGATCGGCAGCACGCGGATCTTGTTGCCGTCATCGAGCACGGAGGCGAGGTCGGCGCCGAACTGCACATAGGTGCCGCCGATCGTGCCGGTGATCAGCGTGACGGTGTTGGCGTTCAGTGCCTGTTTGGTCGAGGTCGAGCCGAACTGGAAGATAGCCTTCAGGCCGTCCGAGACCTTGGCTGGATCGTATTCGGTCTGCTCGGCCCGTGCCGATAGGCCAAAGACCGTCATTATGGCGACGAGCGCCATTTTCAAAGCGTAACGCATGATGTTCCCTGCTGGCTCTAGTTCTGGAGTTGGGTGAGGCGCTGCTGCGCCTCCGCCGATCCAAGCTGCGCGGCTTTCCGGTACCAGTCGCGCGCGGCTGCGGCGTCCGCAGTGATGCTCCGCGTGTCCTTGGTGCCCAGCACGGCTGGATCATAGGTCTGCGCCAGCACGAACGCCGCTGTCGCGTCTTGTGCATTGGCCGCGCGTTCGAGCAGGAGCCGCGCCGCGGCGATGTCGCCGACGGTCATCAGGCTCCTGGCGCGCGCCATCAGCCCCGCCAGCGTGTCCGCGTCGAGCGTCTTGGCGGGCGGAAGCGGTTTGGCGGGCGGAGGTGGTGGCTCGGGCGGTGTCGCTACGGCTGCCGGTACAGGTGCTGGTGCCTGCGCCTGTAGCGCACTCTGATAGGCAGTTGCGATCGCCTCGCGGCTCGGCGTTGACGGTGCAGCGAGATCCTGCGTGTCGGCACTCGCCAGCCTCGCGTCGGTCACGAGCGCCGGATCCTTGCGCGGAGCCTGCGGTACGGCCGGCGTATTGGTCGATGCCATGGCCTGGTCCGCCGCGATGCTCATCCAGCTACCGGCGTTGGCGGCAAAGAGGCCGCGAAGGTCGGACTGCAACAGCGCGGCCAGAACAGCCAGCGTGGATGCCGCCAGAACTCCCGCGAGAACACGCGGGATAATTCTGGAGCGCACTTCCACCGGCGCATATTCGTGCGGGTCCGGCGCACCGAGCGGATCGGACAGGAAGAGCGGAATTGGATCGTCCTGCGATAGATCGGCCCGTGCGGCGCGCGCACGGATAAAGGACGCGGTCGGCGAATGTGATGCTGCTCGATTGGAGTCGAGCGCCCTCGACTCCGTCGACGGGCGATGCGCCGTCGTCTCCATGGTGATGCTCCCCATACTAACGCAACGCAGGGGCATTCCCGGCTTCAGTCTTCTTGCTTTTGTCCAGAAGTGTCCCGCAAATGGAACCGGTAAAACGCCGTTTGAATCCGCCCAAAAAACGACCGCGGTTTGTGCGAATTGGGAAATAGTTGGGTTTGATTAGGGCGAGCCGAGGGAATGCACCGCAATTTCAGCGGTGATGGTTGAGGAAGGTTCAACCAGACGGCGCCGCACGAAAAGCCGGCGCAGCTTCAGCGACGCCGGCGATTCGCGCGATGACGGTTGCGTATGTGGCGACAGCGGCGCCAGCACCCTCACGGATGCAAGATCACCTTGCCCATGGCCTGACGACCCGCGAGCACCTTCAATGCGTCGGCGGTCTGCGCCAAGGGGAAGATACGGTCGACATGCGAAGAAATCTTTCCTTCCGCCGTCCACTTCACGAGCTTCTCGAGATTGGCGCGATTCTTCTCCGGATTCTGCCGGGTCCAGGCGCCCCAGAACACGCCCCGAATGTCGCAGCCCTTCAAGAGCGCGAGGTTCAGCGGCATCTTCGGAATGTCGCCGGCGGCAAAGCCGATCACGAGGAAGCGACCTTCCCAGGCGATCGAGCGCAGCGCGGCTTCCGCATACGCACCACCCACGGGATCGAAGATGATGTCGACGCCATTGCCACCGGTGAGCTTGCGCAGGCCCTCCTTCAAATCTTCCTTGCCGTAGTTCAGCGTCAGCTCGGCGCCATGCGCTTTGGCGAATTCGAGCTTCTCGTCTGACGACGCGCAGGCGATTACCTTCAAGCCCATCAGCTTGCCGAGCTCGCAGGCCGCTAAGCCTGTGCCGCCGGCCGCACCGAGCACCGCGAGCGTCTCGCCCGGCTTCGGGCTCGCGCGATCCTCCAGCGCATGCAGCGCGGTGCCGTAGATGATGATAATGCCGGCCGCGCGGTCATAGTCGAGATTGTCGGGAATCTTCACGATCGCTGCCGCCGGCAGCGCGATCTTTTCGCGCGCGCCGTTGTGGCCGCAGGAGGCGACCACACGATCGCCGACCTTGAGGTCAGTGACACCAGGGCCGATGCTCTCGATCACGCCCGAGACTTCGGCAGCCGGCGAGAACGGGAACGGCGGCTTGATCTGGTACTTGCCCTGAATCATCAGGATGTCGAAGAAGTTCAGCGCCGCCGCCTTGATCGCGATCACGGCTTCGCCGGGACCAGCCACCGGATCCGGCACATCGGCGAGCACGAGATCGTCGGGCTGGCAATATTGCGAGCAGAGGATGGCTTTCATGGCGACACCTAAGCGTTTCGAGGCAGAATTACAGTTGGCTGTTTCTGCCGGATTTAACGTGGTCCGACAATCTGATTTCTTTGTCCAGAGCAGCACGAAGGCCTATCCTTGCGTCATTGCGAGCGAAGCGAAGCAATCCAGAAACCGTGCCGCGGAAATAGTCTGGATTGCTTCGCTTCGCTCGCAATGACGAAATCCGCGGAGAAGGGATTCAAACGATGTTTGAAACAGGTCTGCTTAGGCGAAAGCGCATTCTCGTCACCGGTGGCGGCTCGGGCCTCGGCGCCGCGATGGGACGCCGCTTTCTCGCACTCGGCGCCGAGCTCGTGATCTGCGGCCGCAAGCTTGACCGTCTCGAAGCAACCGCGACGGAAATGCGCGCGCAAACTGGCGGCAAGGTCACGACAATCGCATGCGACATTCGCGACGGTGCGGCCGTCGACGACATGATGAATGCAATCTGGCGCGAGGCGCCGCTCGACATCCTCGTCAACAATGCTGCCGCGACCTTCATCGCGCAGAGCGAGCATTTGTCGTTCCGTGCGGCGGACGCGGTTCTGGCACCGACGCTGCATGGCGCGATGTACTGCACGCTCGCCGCCGGCAAGCGCTGGATCGATGGCGAGCACAATGGCGTCGTGCTTTCGATCCTCTCGACCTCGACCATCACCGGCCGCGCCTTCACGGTTCCCTCCGCGATGGCGAAATCGGCGGTGCTGGCGATGACCAAAAGCCTCGCGGTGGAGTGGGGCCCGAAAGGCATTCGCGCTGTTGCGATCGCGCCGGGGCCGTTCCCGACCGCTGGCGCATCGGGCCAGCTCCGCCCCGAGGGCCGTGACGACGACTGGACCTCGCGAAACCCGATGGGACGCACCGGCGAGCACAGTGAGCTCGCCGATCTCGCCAGCTTCCTGGTCTCGGACCGCGCCGGCTACATCAACGGGGAGATGGTGGTGATCGACGGCGGTGCGCATTTGCGCAGTTCCGGCGTCGAGGACCTGTTGCGATGGACTGATGCGCAATGGGCGGACCAGCGTGCGGCACGCACCAAGAGCTAGGCCAGTCACCCGCTAACTGCCTTCCCAAATTGGACTTTTCCGGTTATCCCTGCGACGGGGACAAAGCGCGGCCGGGCCATCTTCCAGTCACAATATTGAGGGAACCACTCCAGCATGTGGCGGGTGCTGATTTTAGCTTTGATGACGGGCGTGACGGCCGGTGGGATCGCCGATTCCGCGCGGGCGCAGACGGCGCAACCGGCGCCGAAGGCTGCGGCCAAGCCAGCCGCTGCCGCCAAGACGGCGGCCAAGCCCGAGAGCAAGCCGGTCGCCCCTCCCGCGGCGGCTGCGGGTGGTGCGGAGCCGACCCTGATCGGGCAGTTCGGCACCTGGGGTGCCTATTCGGCGACACCCAACGGCAAGAAGGTCTGCTTTGCGCTGGCAAAACCCTCGTCGTCGAAGACCAATCCGCCGAACCGGCCCCGCGATCCCGCCTATGCCTTCGTCGCGACCCGCCCGGCCGAGAAGGTGAACAATGAAGTCTCGGTCATGATCGGCTATGCGCTGAAGCCGGGCTCGGAATCCTCGGTCGAGGTCGGCGGCGCTGCGTTTGCGATGTACACGCAGGGCGACGGCCTCTGGATCAAGAACGCGGCCGAGGAGGAGCGGATGGTGGAAGCCATGCGCAAATCCGCCGATCTCGTGGTCAAGGGCGTCTCGGCCAAGGGGACGGAGACGACCGACACGTTCTCGCTGAAGGGCCTCGCCCAGGCGCTCGACCGGATTTCGCAGGACTGCAGGCGTTAAGGCTGCGGGCTTAGGCCTTTAGGGCTAAGCAATAGCCACGGTCGCAATCGGCGGTTCCGGTTGCTATATAGGGGTATCCCAAAGGTGCTGCCGTCATGGCCGGGCTTGTCCCGGCCATCCACGCGCTGGCAACGGGCGAAAAAGAACGTGGATGCCCGGGCATGACGAGAGATATCAGGCAACCGATGCAACCGACGACCGAGCCGCGCGACGCAATCCTGGTGGAGAAGACTCCACTCGAAACCTATGTGCCGCCGGCGAAGCCATCGCTGATTGGTCTGTCGCGCACTGAGCTTGCCGATCGCCTCGGCGAGATCGGCGTTCAGCCTTCGCAGCGCAAGATGCGCGTGCAGCAGCTGTGGCACTGGATGTATTTCCGCGGCGCTCAAAGCTTCGACGACATGACCTCGGTCTCGAAGGGCATTCGCGCCGAGCTCGCGCAACACTTCACCGTCGACCGGCCCGACGTCGTGGCCGAGCAGATCTCCAACGATGGCACCCGCAAATGGCTGCTGCGTCTGCCGAGCGGCGACAATGTCGAGAAGGCGCATGAAGTCGAGTGCGTCTACATCCCCGAGACCGATCGCGGCACGCTCTGCGTCTCCTCGCAGGTCGGCTGCACCTTGAACTGCTCGTTCTGCCACACCGGCACGCAGCGCCTGGTGCGCAACCTCACCGCCGGCGAGATCGTGGGCCAGATCATGGTCGCGCGCGATCGCCTGAATGATTGGGCCGATCGCGAGGACGGCACGCGCCGCGTCACCAACATCGTGATGATGGGCATGGGCGAGCCGCTGTACAATTTCGATGCGGTCCGCGATGCGCTCCTCATCGTCGGCGACAATGAAGGCATCGGCATCTCCCGCCGCCGCATCACGCTGTCGACGTCAGGCGTGGTGCCGAACATCGTGCGCGCCGGCGAAGAGATCGGCGTGATGCTCGCGATTTCGCTGCATGCGGTGCGTGACGAGTTGCGCAACGAGCTGGTGCCGCTCAACCGCAAATATCCGATCAAGGAGCTGCTGCAGGCCTGCCGCGACTATCCCGGCGCCTCGAATGCGCGCCGCATCACCTTCGAATATGTGATGCTCAAGGGCGTCAACGATTCGCTCGACGATGCAAAACTGCTGGTGAAGCTGCTCAAGGGCATTCACGCAAAAATCAATCTGATCCCGTTCAATCCCTGGCCCGGCACGGCCTATGAATGCTCGGACTGGGACCAGATCGAAAAGTTCTCCGAATATATTTTCAACGCCGGCTATTCCTCGCCGGTGCGCACCCCGCGCGGCCGCGACATCCTCGCTGCTTGCGGCCAGCTCAAGTCGGAGACCGAAAAACTCTCCGCCCGCGAACGCCAGGCGTTGCGCGCCATGGCGATGACGGACTAGTCGGATATGTGCGCGCTCTTGCTTCCTCGTCATTGCGAGGAGCGCAGCGACGAAGCAATCCAAACTGTCTCCGCGGACGCATTTCTGGATTGCTTCGCTCTGCTCGCAATGACGACTACGGTGGCTTTTCTCGCATGTCCCTGATCGGCCGCCTCATCGTCATCTTCATCGGCTTTCTCGCCGCCTGTTTCGTCGGCGGCATGATCGTCGTCGGCGCGCTCCTGTTTCCGGAATTTTCCGATCTCGGCGCCGGTCCGGTCGACCAGGGCACGATCGACATCCTGCTCGGTTTCGGCTTCATCTTCGTCTCGGGTTTTGCTCTGGTTCCGGCGGCCGTGATCGTCACGATCACCGAAGCGCTCTATATCCGCAGCGCGCTGGCCTATGCCGTCGGCGGCGGCCTGGTCGGACTCGCCTGCTATCTCGGCCTCGTTCCCTTCCACTCTGACACGTTGGAGTTCGAAGGCATCGTGCGCCGGCATCTGGAGATCATGACCGGTGCGGGCATCGTCGCCGGCGTCGTCTACTGGCTGATCGCCGGCCGCAACGCCGGCGCCTGGCGCATCCCGCCGGCCCCACGCAAGCCGCCTCCGCCGCTGCCGTTGAATTCAAGGCCGGATACGCGGTGAGTTTCTTACCCTCCCCTGGAGGGGCAACCCCGGATCGCATCGCTAGATGCGATCCGGGGTGGGGTGACAGACTATCCGGGACGGCGGTGCGTGTGGCTTCACCCCACCTCGGTTCGCATTTCGCTTTGCTACATGCGAACCGATCCTCCCCCTCCAGTGACCCTCCAGTGGAGGATGGGCCCTTCCGCAAGGGTTTTCATCCCCGCCCCACTCCGCTAAACCGCGCGCCATGAACCGGACTGGACTCTTCATCGCCCTGGCGCTGTGGCTTGTGATCGGCGTCGTTTTCGGCCTCTACCCCGAGCTCGATCTCAAGCTCGCCGCGCTGTTCTTTGACCCTGAGACAAAGACATTTCCGCTCAAGCTGAACGGCTGGGCCGGCATCGCGCGAGACGCTGCGATGTGGGTCTCCTGGGCCTTCGTACTGCCTGCGCTGGTCGCACTCGTGGTCAAGATGATCAGGCCCGATCGTCCCTTGATGGTGTCGGGGCGTGCGATCGTGTTCCTGCTGGTCACGATCATCCTGTCGGCCGTCCTTCTCGCCAACCTCACCTTCAAGACCTATTGGGGCCGGCCGCGGCCGGTGGTGGTGACCGAGTTCGCCGGCGATCAGCAGTTCGTGGCGTGGTGGGATCCGCGCGGCGATTGCGCGCGCAATTGCTCGTTCTTCTCGGGCGAGGGGGCGACAGCATTCTGGACGTTGGCGCCGGCTGCGCTCGCACCACCGGCATGGCGGCCGCTCGCTTATGCCGGCGCGGTGGTGTTCGGCGCCACGACCAGCGGTCTCCGCATGGCCTTCGGCGGCCACTTCTTCACCGATGTCGCGACCGCCGGCCTCGTCACCTTCATCGTGATCTGGTTCGGCTACGCGCTGATCTACCGCTGGCCGCGGACCCGGTTTTCGGACGAGGCGGTCGATGCCGCCCTGACCCGGCTGAACATGCCCCTCTACCGGCTCCGCAAGCGCCTGTTCGGCGGCAAGGCGGGCCCCGCACCGTCGATTTGAGCCATTAAATGCGTGCCCAGGTCAGCGAAATTTGATATTCGCGCGGTCAAACCACTAGCCATCAGCCCCTTGCCATCAGCCCCTGAAGCCCCGATTGGAAGCGCCATGACCACGATCCTGAAAAGCCTGCCCAAGGGTGAGAAAGTCGGCATCGCGTTTTCGGGCGGCCTCGACACGTCAGCGGCGCTGCTCTGGATGAAGCAGAAGGGCGCGCGCTGCTACGCCTATACCGCCAACCTCGGCCAGCCAGACGAAGCCGACTACAACGAGATCCCACGCAAGGCGGAAGCGTTCGGCGCCGAGAAGGCCGTGCTGGTTGATTGCCGCACGCAGCTCGTCCACGAAGGCATCGCCGCGATCCAATCGGGCGCGTTCCACATCTCGACCGGGGGCACCGCCTATTTCAACACCACGCCGCTCGGGCGCGCGGTCACCGGCACGATGCTGGTCGCGGCGATGAAGGAGGACGGCGTCAACATCTGGGGCGACGGTTCGACCTTCAAGGGCAACGACATCGAGCGCTTCTATCGTTACGGCCTTCTGACCAATCCGAGCCTGCGCATCTACAAGCCCTGGCTCGACCAGCAGTTCATCGACGAGCTCGGCGGCCGTGCCGAGATGTCGGCGTTCATGACCGCCCAGGGCTTTGCCTACAAGATGAGCGCCGAGAAGGCGTATTCGACCGACAGCAATCTGCTCGGCGCCACGCACGAGGCGAAGGATCTCGAAAGCCTCGACAGCGGCATCAAGATCGTCAACCCGATCATGGGCGTGCCGTTCTGGCGCGACGACTGCAACGTCAAGGCCGAGAAGGTCGTCGTGCGTTTTGAGGAAGGCCAGCCGGTCGCGCTGAACGGCCAGACTTTTGGCGATCCCGTCGCGCTGTTCCTCGAAGCCAATGCCATCGGCGGCCGCCACGGCCTCGGCATGAGCGATCAGATCGAGAACCGCATCATCGAGGCCAAGAGCCGCGGCATCTACGAGGCGCCCGGCATGGCGCTGCTGCACATCGCCTACGAGCGTCTCGTCACCGGCATCCACAACGAGGATACGATCGAGCAGTACCGCATCAGCGGCATGCGCTTGGGACGCCTGCTCTATCAGGGCCGCTGGTTCGACTCGCAGGCGCTGATGCTGCGCGAGACCGCGCAGCGCTGGGTCGCGCGCGCCGTCACCGGCGAGGTCACGCTGGAGCTGCGTCGCGGCAACGACTATTCGATTTTGAACACGGAAAGTCCGAACCTCACCTATGCGCCTGAAAGGCTCAGCATGGAGAAGGTCGAGGACGCCGCGTTCACGCCGGAGCATCGCATCGGCCAGCTCACCATGCGCAATCTCGACATCGCGGACACGCGGACGAAGCTCGGTCTCTATTCGAAGACCGGCCTGCTGTCTGGCAGCGAAGGCTCGCAGATTTTCCGGCTGGAGAGCGACAAGGGTTAGTTGTCGCCGGGGACTTCACTGGTCATTGCGAGCGAAGCGAAGCAATCCAGAATCTTTCGACGGTGACAGTCTGGATTGCTTCGTCGCAAGTGCTCCTCGCAATGACCAAAATAAAATGGCCGGGATCGCTCCCGGCCATTTTTGCGTTTGTGCTTCGCCTTAGCGCGGCGGCGTGGTGCCGGGCGGGGGCGGCGGCAGCGAGGCCTGACCGCCGTTGAGCAGCGGCGTGATGCGACGCACGGTGACGCGCCGGTTGATGCGACTCGGACCGTCGGTCTGCTCCTTCAGGTACTGCTTGCCGTAGCCCTGCGACGTCAGGTTCTCCGCCGGCACACCGAACTGCTGGGTCAGCAATTCGGCTGCGGACTGCGCGCGGCGATCCGACAGCGACAGATTGTCGACGTCGTTGCCGACCGCGTCGGTGTGTCCCTCGATCAGGAACACCTCGCGCGGGTTGCGCTGAATCGCACGGTTGAGGCCGTCGGCAATCGTCTGCAACCGCGCCGCCTGGTCCGGCGGGATGACCCACGATCCGGTTTCGAAGTTGATCGTGTTGACGTCGATGCTCGGCATCGCCATGCGGACGTTCGGCGAGTAGCGAATCTCGTCGAGCGAATAGCGCCGTTCGATCCGTTGGACCGGCGGTGCCTCCATGGTCTCGTAGATCACGTCCGGCGTCGCTTCCTGGGCATCGACGATGTAGCGATCGTAGGGAATGTTCACTACCGGCGGCGGCACGTCGACATAGAAGCCGCCGACCGCGCGCGGATCGCGATAGCTGTTGTCGATGATGACGAGCTCTTGCCCGCGGGGGTCCCTGCGGATTCGACGCAGCAGCGAGCCGTCCGGGCCGACCACGGTGATCACCTCGCTGCCATCAGGGCGGATCACGACGGTGCGGGTTTCGCCGCCGAAGGTCTCGGTGCGGATGTCGCGGGCGCCATAGCGGAAGCGATAGAGATCGTTGCCGCGGACATATTCCTGCCCGCCGGGGTCGCGGATGATGATGCGATCCGGCTCGGTGTAGATGGTGCGGCCGCCTTCGACGACCTCCTGGCGCTGATTGGCATAGTCGGCGATGGTGGCGCCGATCACGGCACCGGCCACCACGCCCGCGCCGAACGCCAGCGGCGTCAGGTCACGCTGCTGCGGACGCGGCGCCGGCGGCAAGGGTGCCGCGACCGTCGGCGCGGCGCGGAAGGCCGGAGTAACTGTCGGCGGCGCGTTCTGCGCCCTGTCGGGCGGTGCCGTGGCCGCCGCCGAACCAGGGACGACAGACGGCGCTGCGGCGCCGGCGGGCGGCGCGGGTCGGGTCGGGACGCCCGCCTGCGGTGCCGCAGGCGGAGTTCCGGCAGCCGGCGCGCCGGCAGGCGGCGTCCCACCCTGACGTCCGGGCGGGGTCGTCACCGCGCCACCGGGAGCCGGCGTTGCTGTCGGGGCCGGGGTGGCACCTGGAGCCGGTGTTCCCGCAGCCGGAGGCGCGCCGGGACGTCCGGGCGGCGTCGTCGGGGTGCCACTTGGCGCCGGGGTGGCACCTGGAGCCGGTGTTCCTGCAGCCGGAGGGGCACCGGGACGTCCGGGCGGCGTCGTTGGGGTGACATTTGGCGTCGGCGTGGCGCCTGGAGCCGGTGTTCCTGCAGCGGGAGGAGCGCCGGGACGTCCGGGCGGCGTCGTCGGGGTGCCACCTGGCGCTGGCGTGGCGCCCGGAGCCGGTGACCCTGCAGCCGGGGGAGCACCGGGGCGTCCGGGCGGCGTGCTGCCAGGCGATGGCGTCGCGGAGGGGGTGGGTGTGGGCGTGGTTGTCGGGGCAGCAGGTGTCGTGGCCGGGCGAGCTGCCGGTGCTGCGGGCGACGGAGTGGGCGTTGCGGTCGGAGCGGGCGTCGCCGCCGGCGCAGGCCGTGCCGCAGAAGGTGGCGTGGCTGCAGCAGGCGGAGGTGGCGGAGGAGTCGGACGCGCCGGTGCTGCCGCGGGCGGTGGCGGAGTCGGTGTCGGTGCGTGCTGCTGTGGGGCTGCTGCCGGAGGCGGCGGTGTCGGGGCATGTTGCTGCGGAGCCGCGGCCGGAGGCGGTGTCGGCGCCTTGGGTGCAGCCGGCGGCGGCGGGGGTGGCGGAGGAGCCTGACGGGTCGCGGGCGGCGCAGCCGGCGGTGGCGGCGGCGTCGGGCGGGCCGGTGCGGCAGCCGGCGGAGGCGCGGCGGGGGGATGTGGCGGTGCAGCCGCCGGCGGCGGTGCGGCCGGTGCCTTGGGCGCGGCAGGTGGCGGCGCAGCAGGTGGCGGCGGAGGCGGCGCTGCCGGGCGCGCAGCGGGCGGCGGTGCCTTTGGCGCTTCCTTCGGAGGCTGCTTCGGTTTTCCGTCAGGGCCCAATTCTGGCTGGGCCTGGGCGACCACGAGCGGCGGCGCGCTTTGCGCATGCGATGCGGAGCTTGCAAATTGCATCGCGGTCAGAGCGGTCGTGGCAAGCAGCACGAAACGAAGGCTGGTCATGTGGTTCAACTTCCCCGGAAGGTTCTTTGACGAAGCGTTGGTTTGAAGTCTTGGTTCAACGAAGTGTTGGAATGAACGGCTACGCGTTAGGCCGCATTGTGGCGGGCGAAGTGGTCGCGGCCCGATTTATTTCTGCACGCAAATCACGTCACTATGGCGACGTTCATTGCGCATTCAGACGCTGGTTGCAATCGCCTCACATGTGATCGCTCTCGTCTCACATGTGCCCCTGCGACGAATTGGCATCCGTCGCGGGATTCGGCGCGAGCGGACCGTTCGGTCCGCGCGATGGAATCTCTTCAGGCATGCGACCCGGCAATTCATCGGGCCGCGGTGACTCGCCGGGCTCGTGCACCGGCGGCGTGATTTCAGGCTGCGGATTGCCCGGCGGAATTCCGGGCGGCGGCTCGGTCGGCGTGCCGGGTGTCGATGGCGGTATCTCGGGCGGTTCAATCGGCATCGGCATCACAAAGATCAGTTATCGGAAAACGACAACGATAATGCCGCGCCGATGTTCCCCGGCGCGCCGCGCTATTCCGGTGCGTGACAGACCGCCTCGATGTTGTGGCCGTCGGGGTCCAGCACGAAGGCGCCATAATAGTTCGCGTGATAATGCAGGCGAAGGCCGGGCGGCCCGTTGTCGCGGCCACCGGCGGCCATCGCAGCCTTGTAGAACGCGTCGACCGTCGCGCGGTCCTTGGCGAGGATCGCGACATGCACCGGCTTGTTCATCGCGCCCTCGCCGCCGATCCAGAAGTCGGGCTTGCCGCCGGCGCCGAATCCGGCTGCCGCGGCGTGACCGGTCTGCTCTGCCGTGACTTCCATGATCAGGCTGTAGTCGAGCGGCGCCAGTGCCTTGCTGTAGAATGCTTTCGCGGCCTCGTAATCGGAGACGGAGAGGCCCAAGTGATCGATCATCGCAACCTCCGTGGTTCGTCGTCAGCGTGACAGGAGCGTGTTGCTCCGTGTTTTGCGCGCGATGGTAAAGCCGCGCGCGACCATGTCGGCGATACAATCCTGCTGCCATTCGTTTTGTGACAGATGCTCGATCACGACCGCGCGGGGCCACAGCGCTTGCGGCGCGTCGCGGAAGAAGCCGATCAGCACGCGGTCCTCAAAACCCTCGACGTCGATCTTGAGCGTGTCGACCTGGGTGACGCCGGCTTCATCCAGAATGCGAGTCAGCCGCAGCGACGGCACCTTGATCGCCTCGGCGCTGGCCGCACCGGTGACGACGTGGGTGGCGCCGAGATTGCCGCCGCCGCTCTCGATCATCAGCTCGCCGTCGCTGTCGCCCGCGGCGGCCTGCACCAGGCGCACCTGCATCGCGTCCGATGCGGCATGGTTGAACGAGAGCCGGCCAAAGGTCAGCGGATGCGGCTCGATCGCGATCACCTTGCCATTGGTGCCGACATGCCGCGCCATCACCAATGCGAAGGTGCCGACATTGGCGCCGACATCGACGAACGTGCCGCCGGCCTGCGTGTGCTGGCGCAGGAAATCGAGCTCGTCGAGATTGTAGTCGGGATTGAACAACGCGCCGCGTTCGGTCGCGCTGCCCTGGTGATAGAAGCGGAACGAGGCGCCCTGATATTGCACGTCGATCGGGCCGCTGCGCAGCAGATTGACCAGCCGCGACATCCAGGGCCGAAACGCGCCGCGCTTCAGCCCCGATCCTTGCACGAGGCGAATGATTGTGGCCTGCGCAGCGTTCGGCGCAAACGCGCCGAACGGCGCGGATGAAAGGGCATTGTCGGGCGTCAAGCAGGCGATCCTCGTTGCAGGCGGCGCATGCATAGCCGGTTTTGCCGGGGACTCCAACGGCGCTTAGGCCGCCTTTTTCACCGTCGGCTTGCGCTGGCGCAGGAGGCGGCCGAGCAGCTTGCGCCTGCCCTTGCGCGGGATCAGGTCGATGTCGCTGACGAGTTTCGCGCCGCCCTTGCGGCGCTCCAGCACGATCTTGCGGCTGTGGAAGGCCTCCAGCTCGACGCGATGCGCGACGCTGACGATGGTCGCCTTCGGCAGCTCGTCGGTGACCATCTTCATCATCTTGTCCTGGCTCTTCTCGTCGAGCGCGGAAGTCGCTTCATCGAGCACGACGATATCGGGGCTGTGCAGCAAGAGCCGCGCGAAGGCGAGGCGCTGCTTCTCGCCACCTGACAACGTCTGATCCCACGGCCCCTCTTCCTCGATCTTCTCCTTGAGATGATCGAGGCCGACCTTGTGCAGGGCTTCGCCGATCTCCTCGAGGGTCCAGTCGTCCTCGGCGCCGGGATAGGCGACCGCGCGGCGCAAGCTGCCTGAGGGCACGTAGGGCCGCTGCGGCAGCATGAACAGCCGCCGGTCGGGATGGAAATTGACGCTGCCGCCGCCCCATGGCCAGAGGCCGGCGATGGCGCGCACCAGCGTGCTCTTGCCGGTGCCGGATTCGCCGGCGACCAGCAGCCGCTCGCCGGGCTCGATCACGACCTCGGTCTCGCCGACCACGGCAGTGCCGTCGTCGAGCGTGACGGAGAGATCCTTCAGCTCCAGCATGGCGTCATTGCCGGTCTCGCCGCGCTTGATGCGGCCGAGGCCGTCGCCCTGCTCGGCGCGCTCGAGGCCGTCGAGCGACATCATCAGCGAGGCGATGCGGTGGGCGCAGGCATTCCAGTCGGCCAGCCGCGGATAATTGTCAACCAGCCAGCCGAACGCGCTCTGCACGATGGTGAAGGCGGAGGCCGCCTGCATCACCTGTCCGAGCGTCATGCTGCCGTCGAGAAACTTTGGTGCGCAGAGCAAAAGCGGCACCACGGGGGCAACGAGGCTCGAGCCCTGCGACACCAGCGTGGTCCGCATGTGCTGCCCTGCGAGCCGCGCCCACTGCCTGAGCACGCTGCTAAAATTGCGGTCGAGGCCGCTGCGTTCTTCTTCTTCACCGCCGAGCAGCGCGATGCTCTCGCCATTCTCGCGCACGCGCGTCAGCGTGTAGCGGAAATCGGCTTCGGCCTGGTTCTTGTCCTCGGAGACCTGCACGAATTGACGGCCGATCACCACGATCGAGCCCGAAGCGATTCCCGCATAAAGCATCGCGGCGACCACGAGGAAAGCGGGAATCGTGATGCTCGATCCTCCGAGCGTGACGGTGAGCGCGCCCCCGATGGTCCAGAGCACGACGATGAATGTGGCGGCCGACAGCAGGGCGGAGGTTACGCCGGCGAGGAAGTCGACCGGCGAATCCGTTGCGACGCGCAAGTCTTCGGCGATCCGGTATTCCGGATTCTTGTGATCGCCGCCAACGAGATTGAGCTGGTAGTAGCGCCCGTTGGCGAGCCAGCGCGTCAGCACGCTGTTGGTGAGCCAGGCGCGCCAGCGCCGCTGGATGCCCATGCGCGCAAATACCTGCGCGACGCCGAGCACGATGCTGCCGATCGCGAGCGGGAAGAACAATGCGGTGAGGTGAAAGACCGTGGTCGCGTCGCGCGTCTCGATGGCGTCGAAGATCGCGCGATTCCAGACGTTGATGCCGTATTGGAAGCCGACGGTCAGGACAATGAGGACGACGAGACCAATCGAGAACGGCCAGGCGAGGCGGTCGCCCGTGCGGCTCCAGAAGCCGCGCGCGCTGATCCAGAACCGCGTCAGCAGATAATCCTTGCGCGCCTGCTCGATCTCCTCGGGCGAGAGGTCCGGATCAGGCTCGAGCACTTCGGGCGGCGGCGGCGCGATCTCGTCGCCGCCCTCGCCCTCGGGGTCGATGATGGGCGGCTTCTTGCCCTGGTCGCGCTTTGCGGCTGGCCTTTGCATGGCCGGATAACGCAAGAGAAATCAGTCGGTTCCCTTGGGTTCCGCCGGCCCGATCACTCGGCGGCGCCGTCGCGCACCCGTTTCAGCCGCGCCGCGTTGTGCAGGACCCGAGACAATTCCTCGATCGAATAGGGCTTTTGCACGAGCTCGAAGCCGACGACGCCGTCCTGGGACAAAGCGTGGCTGTAGCCTGTGGTCAGCACGATCGGCACGCCGATGCAGTGATCGCGGATTGCCTGCGCGAGATCGAGCCCGGTCATCCCCGGCATGACGACGTCGGAGAACACGACGTCGAAGCGATCGGGGTCGCCGACCAGCTCGGTGAGCGCGTCGGCGGCGTTGTCCACCAGCGTGATGCTGTAGCCGAGCCCGGTCAGCCCGTCGGCGGCGAAATTGCCAAGCTCGATATTGTCCTCGACGACCAGCACCGACATGCCGCTGCCGGCGACGGCCGGTGCGGTGGTCGGCGCCTGGCTCCGGGGCAGCAGAGCCGCCGGTACGCGCGGTAGATAGAGCGAGAACGTGCTGCCCTGGCCGACCTCGCTCATGACCGTCACCTCGCCGCCGGATTGGCGGGCGAAGCCGAACACCTGCGACAGGCCGAGGCCGGTGCCCTGGCCGACCTGCTTGGTGGTGAAGAACGGCTCGAAGATGCGCCCCAGTTGCGCAGCGGGAATGCCGATGCCGGTATCGCTGACAGTGATGCAGACGAATCCAATATTTTTTGAGGTCTGGCTGCCCGAAAGGTGCGCCAGTGTATCGGGAACGGTCGTGGCCGCGTTGACCGTGAAGACGATACGGCCCTTGCCCAGCATGGCGTCGCGCGCGTTGGTCGCCATGTTGATGATGGCCGTCTCGAACTGCCCGGCATCGGCGTTGACGAGGCAGGGCTCGGCCGGCAGCTTCGTGACGATTTCGATGCCTGGTCCGAGCAGCGTGG
Source organism: Bradyrhizobium diazoefficiens (assembly GCF_016616885.1). Taxonomy (NCBI): domain Bacteria; kingdom Pseudomonadati; phylum Pseudomonadota; class Alphaproteobacteria; order Hyphomicrobiales; family Nitrobacteraceae; genus Bradyrhizobium; species Bradyrhizobium diazoefficiens. The sequence goes on from NZ_CP067102.1 coordinate 481,485, forward strand.
CGAGCATGTCGCGCAGCAACTGCATGCGATCGCCGATGTCGAACACTTCGGGCTTCAAGGTCTGGCGCCGCGCGAAGGCCAGGAGCTGCGAGGTCAGCTTGGCCGCGCGCGCGACCGCCTCCGCAATCGCCGTGATGTAGCGCTGCCGCCGCTCCTCGCTCAGTTGCGGGCGGTTCAAGAGATCGACGGAGGCACGGATCACGGTCAGGAGGTTGTTGAAGTCGTGCGCGACGCCGCCGGTGAGCTGGCCCAGTGCCTCCAGTCGCTGGCTGTGCTTGAGCGCCTCCTCGGCTTCGCGCCGCTTGGCAGCTTCGGTCTGGAGATGCTGGGTGCGGCGGAAGGCGAAGGCCAGCAGAATGAACAGCAGCGCGGTCGCGGGCGCGCCGAACACCAGATGCTGGCTCATGGTGGCGAGCCAGCGCGCGCGGATCGCCGACGTTTCGAGGCCGGCGCTGACATAGATCGGATATTCGGCGACACGCCGGTAGCCGATGCGCCGCTCAATCCCGTCCGAGGGCCAGGCGATGGTCATCAGCCCGTGATCGGGATGGGTTGCGATGTGCCGGCCGACCGGACCGCTGGGGTCGAGCCGGAAATCGCGATCGAGTCGCGGGAAATGCGTCAGCAGCACGCCGTCGGCGCGCCCCATCGCAAAGAAGCTGCCGGGATCGGTGCCGATCCGGGCGTAAAAACTCTCGAAATATTCCGGCAGCACGGACGCCTGGATCACGCCGATGAAGCTGCCGTCGTCGGAGGAGCGGCGGCGGCTGACGCCGAAGAAGCGCGCGCCCTGGTAGGGAGGCCGCGGCGTCAGCGAGGCGCCGATGAAGGTGCCGATGCTCTGGTCGACATGGGCATAGAAGTAATCGCGGTCCGCAAAGCTCTGATCCGACGGCGGTGATACCAGACTGTTGACCAGCGGTTTTCCGTTCGTGTCGAAGATCCAGGCCGATTTGAGTTGCGGAAGGGCGTCGGTCAGCTGCTTCAGGCGCCGGTGCAGCGCAGGTTCCCGCGCCCGGATGATGTTATCGGGAAGGTCGCGTACGACTTCGTTGATCTCGGCCAGGCTGCGATCGATGGTCTCGAACACCTTGAGCGCATGCTCATGCGCCACATCGAGCGTGCGCTCGATCTCACGGTCGGCGATGTCGAGCGTCGAATTGTGGGAAATCGTTGAGGCGATGGCGAACAGCGCAATCGGCAGCGCCAGGGATGCGGCCATCATCCACTGCAAGAGTCTCAGCGAATTGCGTTGCGCGCCCTGCACGGTCGCTCCGGTCCCCCGACCGGAGAGCTTACTTGAATCTTACGCTGAGAAGGAAGCGACTTGTAGTTGGAACCGGAGGTTGTAGTTCGCTGATTCGCCCGCGGCGCGGGATGGGGTCAATTTTACCCAAAATAGCCCCGGTTGTAGAATGCCCCGGCCGTCTCGGCCGGGGTACAGTGTGAGCCGCGCCTAGATCTGGCGCTCGACCATCTTGAGCTTGAGCTCGGCGATGGCTTCGGCCGGGTTCAGGCCCTTCGGGCAGGCCTTGGCGCAGTTCATGATGGTGTGGCAGCGGTAGAGTCGGAACGGATCCTCGAGATTGTCGAGCCGTTCGCCGGTGGCCTCGTCGCGCGAATCGGACACCCAGCGGTTGGCCTGGAGCAGGGCCGCAGGACCGAGATAGCGGTCGCTGTTCCACCAATAGCTCGGGCACGAGGTCGAGCAGCAGGCGCAGAGAATGCACTCGTAAAGACCGTCGAGCTTCTCGCGGTCCTCGTGGCTCTGGCGCCATTCCTTCTGCGGCGTCGGCGAGGTCGTCTTCAGCCACGGTTCGATGGAGGCGTACTGCGCATAGAAATTGGTGAGGTCGGGGACCAGGTCCTTCACCACCGGCTGGTGGGGCAGCGGATTGATCTTCACCGCGCCGTCCTTCACGTCATGCATCGAACGTGTGCAGGCCAGCGTGTTCTGGCCGTCGATGTTCATCGCGCAGGAACCGCAGACGCCTTCGCGGCAGGAGCGGCGGAAGGTCAGCGACGGATCGATGTGGTTCTTGATCCAGATCAGGCCGTCCAGCACCATCGGACCGCAGTCGTTGGTGTCGACGTAATAGGTGTCGACGCTCGGATTCTTGCCGTCGTCCGGATTCCAGCGATAGACGCGGAATTCGCGAACGTCGGTCGCGCCCGCGGGCTTCGGCCAGGTCTTGCCGCCGGTGATCTTCGAGTTCTTCGGAAGTGCGAATTCAACCATTCGATTAAGGCTTTCGCTGTTCGCTCAGTACACGCGCGCCGTTTAGTACACGCGAGCTTTGGGCGGGATATACTGCACGTCGTTGGTCATGGTGTAGTCGTGAACCGGACGGTACTCGATCTTGACCTTGCCGGAATCGTCCAGCCAGGCCAGCGTGTGCTTCATCCAGTTCTTGTCGTCGCGCGCGGAGAAGTCCTCGCGGGCATGGGCGCCGCGGCTCTCGGTGCGGTTGGCGGCCGAATTCATCGTCACCACCGCCTGCGAGATCAGGTTGTCGAACTCCAGCGTCTCGACGAGATCCGAATTCCACACCAGCGAACGATCGGACACCGCGATGTCGGTGATGCCGTTGTGGACCTTCTCGATCAGGTTCTGGCCTTCGCTCAGGATATCGCCGGTGCGGAACACCGCGCAGTTGTTCTGCATCACGTGCTGCATGCCTTCGCGCAGCTTTGCGGTCGGCGTGCCGCCTGAGGCGTAGCGGTAATGGTCGAGACGGCCGAGCGCGAGCTCGGCCGAGTTCGCCGGCAGCTCGGGCTGCTTGGCGTTCGGCGTCAGCTTGTCGGCGAGGCGTAGCGCCGCGGCGCGGCCGAACACGACGAGGTCGATCAGCGAGTTGGAGCCGAGGCGGTTGGCGCCGTGCACGGAGACGCACGCGGCTTCGCCGATCGCCATCAGGCCGGGGATGATGGCGTTGTCGTCGCCGTCCTTCTTGGTCAGGACTTCGCCGTGATAGTTCGTGGGGATGCCGCCCATGTTGTAGTGCACGGTCGGCACGATCGGGATCGGTTCGCGCGTCACGTCGACATTGGCGAAGATCTTTGCGGATTCGGAGATGCCCGGCAAGCGCTCGGCGAGCACCGCGGGATCGAGATGGTCGAGATGAAGGAAGATGTGGTCCTTCTTCTTGCCGACGCCGCGCCCCTCCCGGATCTCGATGGTCATCGCGCGCGAGACGACGTCGCGTGACGCCAGATCCTTTGCGGACGGTGCGTAGCGCTCCATGAAGCGCTCGCCCTCGGAGTTGACGAGATAGCCGCCTTCGCCGCGCGCACCTTCGGTGACGAGGCAGCCCGAACCGTAGATGCCGGTCGGGTGGAACTGAACGAACTCCATGTCCTGCATCGGCAGGCCGGCGCGCAGCACCATGCCGCCGCCGTCGCCGGTGCAGGTGTGCGCCGAGGTGCAGGAGGCGTAGGCGCGGCCGTAGCCGCCGGTCGCGAGGATCACGGTCTGGGCGCGGAAGCGGTGCAGTGTGCCGTCGTCGAGCTTGAGCGCGATGACGCCGCGGCAGGTGCCCTGGTCGTCCATGATCAGGTCGATCGCGAAGAACTCGATGAAGAACTCGGCCGCGTGGCGCAGCGACTGGCCGTACATCGTGTGCAGCATGGCGTGGCCGGTGCGGTCGGCGGCGGCGCAGGTGCGCTGCGCCTGGCCCTTGCCGTAGTCCATGGTCATGCCGCCGAACGGGCGTTGATAGATCTTGCCGTCCTCGGTGCGCGAGAACGGCACGCCCCAATGCTCGAGCTCGTAGACCGCGTCGGGCGCGTTGCGCACCATGTATTCGATCGCGTCCTGGTCGCCGAGCCAGTCCGACCCCTTCACGGTGTCGTACATGTGCCAGCGCCAGTCGTCCTTGTGCATGTTGCCGAGCGAAGCGGAGATGCCGCCCTGCGCCGCAACCGTGTGCGAGCGGGTCGGAAACACTTTGGTGATGCAGGCGGTGCGAAGACCGGCCTCGCTGCAGCCGACCACGGCGCGCAGGCCCGCGCCGCCGGCGCCGACCACGACGACGTCATAGGTGTGGTCTTCGATCGGATAGGCTTTGCCGTTGGTGGCGGGAGCGCCGTTGCCCTTGCCATTCGTCTCAGGGGCCATGGCTTACACTCCGGATGAAAGTTGGAGAATCGCGTAGATCGAGGCGAGCGCAACCGCGGCCGCGAAGAAATTGTTGAGCATGATCGAGACCAGCTTCAGCTTCTCGTTGTGGACGTAGTCCTCGATCACGACCTGCATGCCGATCTTCATGTGCCAGGCGCTGGCGACGATGAAGAGCACCATGATGATGGCGACCGGCAGCGAGCCGAGGATCTGCTTGGCGCCGGCCTGGTTGCGGCCGAGCAGCATCATGATGATCACCAGCACCGGGATCATCAGCAGCGTCATGGCGACGGCGGTGAGGCGCTGGCGCCAGAAGTCGGATGTGCCGGAATGCGCAGCGCCCAGATTGCGGACGCGGCCGAGTGGGGTGCGCATGCTGCGCTTCGGCGTATCGGATGTGCTCATCGTCCACCTCCGGTCGCGTAGGCGATGATCCAGATCAGCACCGTCAGCGCGATACCGCCGATCAGCGCGCCCCAGGTCAGGGCCTCGCGCTCATTGGCCTTGAAGCCGTAGCCGAGGTCCCACACTAGGTGCCGGATGCCGCTCAGCATATGGTGCATCAACGCCCAGGTGTAGCCGAACACGATGAGGCGGCCGATGATGCTGCCAGTGAAGGCCTGGACGTTGGCGTAAGCGGCCGGGCCCGAGGCCGCCGCAACCAGCCACCAGGCCAGCAGCAGGGTTCCGACATAGAGGGCGATACCGGTGGCGCGATGGACGATGGACAGCGCCATCGTGAGCGTCCAGCGGTACACTTGCATGTGTGGTGAAAGCGGTCGTTCGATCCGTGCGGTCATGGGCTTTTGATGTTTAGGCGGCCCAGCAGGGGGCGCGCGGGGATCGCGAAGGTTCGGCTCTATTTACGTAGTCGATTTGGCCCGCGCAATCACCAAATCGCCATAAATCGAACCGGGGTTCAGCGCTACGGCGTTGATGAACCAAGCCCAATCAGGGGCTTGGTATACCAGCGCGGTGGCGCACCGACCAAGATCGGAACGAACATTCACCTCTTGGAGCGGCGCCGAGACGCATTGAAATTACTATTGGAACGGCTCTAACCCGCCGGTCGACAATCACGGTACGAACCAGTCAGTTCATGACGCCGATGTCGGCGCGATTGGCCGATGCCCCGTTACCAATTTTCGTCATGCGCATCGATTTTCCGCGCGACGGCGGATATGCGCAGCCTGCATCCCACCCCAGCCGGAAGAGGCAGCGTGTCGACCGCGGGAATCAGATCGCCTACAGCTTGGCGCGCAGCCGAATCCGAACGTGCATCTCGGAGATGTTGCGACCAGTCGCCGGGGCAGGTCAGGGGTGATTGCAGGTCTTGATATCAAGGAGCTGGTCGAGCTCGCGCTGCTGCTGATCGCGGTCGGCGCGCTCTCGGGAATCCTCGCCGGCGTGTTCGGCATCGGCGGCGGCGCGATCCTCGTGCCGGTGTTTTACGAATGCTTCCGCATTGCCGGTGTGCCGCTCGAGGTGCGCATGCCGCTGTGCGTCGGCACCTCGCTTGCGGTGATCATCCCGACCTCGATCCGTTCGTTCCAGGCACATTACAAGCGCGGCGCCGTCGACATGTCGATCCTGCGCGTGTGGTGGCTGCCGATCCTGATCGGCGTCGTCGCCGGCAGCGTGGCCGCGCGCTACGCGCCGGAGCGGCTGTTCAAGATCGTGTTCGTCTGCGTCGCCTATTCGGCCGCAACGCGTCTCATCTTCGCACGCGAAACCTGGAAGCTCGGCGACGACCTGCCGGAAGGCCCGTTGATGCGCATCTACGGCTTCTGCGTCGGCATTCTCTCGACCTTGATGGGCATCGGCGGCGGATTGTTCTCGAACCTGCTGATGACCTTCTACGGCCGGCCGATCCATCAGGCGGTGGCGACGTCATCCGCGCTCGCCGTGCTGATCTCGATCCCCGGCGCGCTCGGCTACATCTATGCGGGCTGGCCCGCGGCTGCGACTTATCCGAGCGTCGCGGCGCTGCAAATCCCGTTCGCGCTTGGTTACGTCTCACTGATCGGTGCCGTGCTGGTGATGCCGATGAGCCTTGTCACTGCGCCGCTCGGTGTAACAGCCGCGCATGCGATGTCGAAGCGCACCCTCGAAGTGGCATTCGGCTGTTATCTGTTCATCGTCGGCAGCAGGTTCGTGATGAGCCTGTTGGGCGGCCAGTAGCGGCCACAAACTCCGTCATTGCGAGCGAAGCGAAGCAATCCAGAATCTCCGCGGAGGCAGCCTGGATTGCTTCGTCGCAAGGGCTCCTCGCAATGACGGAGCGAGAGAGCGGCGCCCCTCACTTCTTCGCGTAAATATCCTTGTACGTATCCCGCAGCACGTTCTTTTGCACCTTGCCCATGGTGTTGCGCGGTAGTTCGTCGACGACGAAGACGCGCTTGGGCATCTTGAATTTGGCGAGCCTTCCGTCGAGCGCCTTCAGCACCGCGCCTTCGGTGATATCGGCGCCCTTGTTGCAAACCAGCACGGCCGTGACACCCTCGCCGAAATCGGCATGGGGCACGCCGATCACGGCGGATTCGATCACGCCGGGCATGGCGTCGATCTCGCTCTCGATTTCCTTCGGATAGACGTTGAAGCCGCCGGAGATCACGAGGTCCTTGCCGCGGCCGAGAATGTGGACGTAGCCCTTGTCGTCGATCTTGCCGAGGTCGCCGGTGATGAAGAAACCGTCGGGACGGAATTCCGACTTGGTCTTCTCCGGCATGCGCCAATAGCCCTTGAAGACGTTCGGGCCCTTGACCTCGATCATGCCGATCTCCTCGCGCGGCAGTTCCTTGCCGGTCTCAGGCTCGGTCACGCGCACGGAGACGCCGGGCAAGGGAAAGCCGACCGCGCCAGGCACGCGCTCGCCGTCATAGGGGTTCGACGTGTTCATGTTGGTCTCGGTCATGCCGTAGCGCTCGAGCACCGCATGGCCCGTGCGCGCCGACCATTCGCGATGGGTCTCGGCCAGCAGCGGCGCCGAGCCCGAAATGAACAGCCGCATATGTTTCGTGGTTTCGCGCGACAGCGCGGAATTCTGGAGCAGGCGGGTATAGAAGGTCGGCACGCCCATCAGCACGGTCGCGCGCGCCATCAGCTTGATGATGAGATCAGGATCGAGCTTCGGCAGGAAGATCATCGATGCCCGCGAGAACAGCGTCACGTTGGTCGCCACGAACAGGCCGTGGGTATGGTAGATCGGCAGCGCGTGGATCAGCACGTCCTTGTCGGTGAAACGCCAGTAGGCGACCAGCGAGAGCGAGTTCGACGCGAGATTGTCATGCGTCAGCATCGCACCCTTGGAGCGGCCGGTGGTGCCCGACGTGTAGAGGATCGCGGCGAGATCGTCGTTCGTCCGCGGGACCGTCGTGAATTCGCTGCTGGCCGTCTCGGCTGCGTCGGTCAGCGAACCCTTGCCGTCAGCTCCGAGCGTCTCGACCTTGGCCCTCACCTTGGCTGCGATCGGGGCGAGGCCTTCGGCTTTGGCGGGATCACAGACCACCAGCGACGGCTCGGCATCGCCGATGAAGTAATCGAGCTCGTTCAGCGTATAGGCGGTGTTGAGCGGCAGATAGACCGCCCCGGCCCGCACCGTGGCGAGGTACAGCACGATGTTGGCGACGGATTTTTCCACCTGCACCGCGACGCGGTCGCCGGGCCTCACGCCGCGCGCGACCAGCACATTCGCCATTTGCCCGGCCCGCGCGATCAATTCGCCATAGCTGATATGGACGCCGTCCTGCGTTTCGATCGCGAGACGCGCAGGGGTATCGAGGCCGTCGAACAGGCGGGAAAACAGGTTGGCGTTGGCTGCGTGCTTCATGCAAGATTTCCTCGACCGCAAGACTGACAAGGCCGGTCAAAACCGAGGGCTGGATTAGCAAAAACCGCCCCAATGAAGCAACGGAGACAGTTGGCATGGCAAAAAACGGGAAACGCGTGGCCTGGGTCACGGGCGGCGGCAGCGGGATCGGTGAGGCCGGCGCCGAGGCGCTCGCGGCCGACGGCTGGACCGTCGTGGTCTCCGGCCGCCGCAAGGACGCCCTGGAGACCGTGGTCGCGAAGATCGCCAAGGCCGGCGGGACCGCCGAGGCGCTCGCGCTGGACGTGGCGGTCGCGGCTGACACCCAGAAGGCGGCCGATCTCATCGTCGCGAAGCACGGCCGGATCGACCTGCTCGTGAACAATGCCGGCATCAATGTCCCCAAGCGCAACTGGAAGGACATGGAACTGGAGGGCTGGGACCGGCTGGTCCAGGTCAATCTCAACGGCGTGCTCTATTGCATGCGCGCGGTGCTGCCGACGATGCGCAAGCAACAGGACGGCTCGATCATCAACGTCTCGTCCTGGGCCGGCCGCCACGTCTCGAAGATGCCGGGCCCAGCCTACACCACGACCAAGCATGCGGTGCTGGCGCTGACCCATTCCTTCAACATGGACGAATGCGTCAATGGCTTGCGCGCCTGCTGCCTGATGCCGGGCGAGGTGGCGACTCCGATCCTGAAGCTGCGCCCGGTGGTGCCGAGCGAGGAGGAGCAGGCGAAGATGCTGCAGTCGGAAGATCTCGGCCGCACCATCGCGTTCATCGCATCGATGCCACCGCGCGTCTGCATCAACGAGCTCCTGATCAGCCCGACGCATAATCGCGGGTTCATTCAGACGCCGCACAACAGGGATTGAGGTGCCCGTCATTGCGAGCGAAGCGAAGCAATCCAGGAATGCGTCCGCAGAGACAGTCCGGATTGCTTCGTCGCACCAGCGCAAAATTGCTACGCAATTTTGTCGCGGGCTCCTCGCAATGACGGTGGATCGACCACACGGGCTCAACGCCCCTTAGTTTCATGCATCACGATAAATTATTGTTCGAAACCACTTCGCAAACCCTCCCGTAGTTCGGACCAACGACGCGCTACTGCCTCACGTCAAACTGTCGCAGCCGCCGTTGTTGCCCCAACGCAAACGCCGGCGCATTGCCGGTCACAATCCAAACGGGAGTTTCTCCATGTCGAAGCGCATTTCCTATCTCACCGCCGCTGCCTTCAGCGCGCTGGCCATCACCGCGACCGTCATCGCGCCTGCCCGCGCCGAGGAAAAGACCGTCATGGTCGGCGGCGCCGCGATGTTCCCGTCGAAGAACATCGTCCAGAATGCCGTCAACTCGAAGGATCACACCACGCTGGTGGCGGCGGTGAAGGCGGCCGGCCTCGTCCCGACGCTGGAAGGCAAGGGTCCGTTCACGGTGTTCGCGCCGACCAACACCGCCTTCGGCAAGCTGCCGGCCGGCACCGTCGACACCCTGGTCAAGCCCGAGAACAAGGCGGCGCTGACCAAGATCCTCACCTACCATGTGGTGGCGGGCAAGCTCGAAGCCTCCGACCTCACCGACGGCAAGAAGCTGAAGACCGTCGAGGGTGAGGAACTCACAGTGAAGAAGCAGGACGGCAAGGTCTGGATCGTCGACGCCAAGGGCGGCACCTCGATGGTGACGATTTCCAACGTCAACCAGTCGAATGGCGTGATCCATGTGGTCGATACCGTGCTGATGCCGGCAACGTAACACCGCGCAACCCTGTTTCATCCCCTACAGGGTGCGGCGAAACGGCGAGCCGGGGAGATCCGGCTCGCTTTATTGTGACCACCACAGCCAGCGATTCGATTCGCGGTCTGGCGTAACGAAGGCGGCCCGATCGGCGTATAATCGCTGACACGATTTCCAGGACGGAACCACCATGTCGAGCCTCACAGTCACCGACGAGCATGTCAGCGCCAAGCCCGCCAAGGTGATCCAGCCGGTCTGGGTCCGCGTGATGCACTGGACCAACGCCGTCGCCATGATCCTGATGATCCTGTCGGGCTGGCAGATCTACAATGCTTCGCCGCTGTTCAGTTTCAGTTTCCCGCGCGACTACACGCTCGGCGGCTGGCTCGGTGGCGGCCTGCTTTGGCATTTTGCGGCGATGTGGCTGCTGATGATCAACGGACTCGCCTATCTCGTCACCGGGTTCGCCACCGGTCGCTTCCGCAAAAAGCTACTGCCCATCACGCCGTCGGGCGTGCTCCACGACGTCAGGGCAGCGCTGACCTTCAAGCTCGGCCACGACGATCTCACCGTCTACAATTACGTGCAGCGCACGCTCTATGCCGGCATCATCGTCGTCGGCGTGCTGATCGTGCTGTCGGGCCTGTCGATGTGGAAGCCGGTGCAATTGCACTGGCTGGTGATGCTGTTCGGCGATTATCCGACCGCGCGCTATGTCCATTTCTTCTGCATGTCCGCGATCTGCGCTTTCCTCGTCATTCACGTCCTGCTTGCGCTGCTGGTGCCGAAGAGCCTGCGCGCCATGATCATCGGTCGCTAAGGGAGGAGATGATGGCCAAGCGTTCATTCCTGATCCCCGGCGTCGACAAGCGGCTGCTGATCAAGGACTCCCTCAAGACGATGCCCGATGTCACCCGCCGCCGCTTCATCGCAGGCGGCGCCAGCCTCGGCGCGCTGACGCTGCTCACCGGCTGCGACGTGGTCGACTCCTCGTCGGCCGAGGCGTTTCTGACAAAAGTCTCGAAATTCAACGACGCCGTGCAGGATTTCATTTTTAATCCCGACGCACTGGCCCCGACGTTTCCCGAGAGCGCGATTACAAAGCCGTTCCCGTTCAACGCCTATTACGATCTCGACGACGCGCCGGAGATCGCGGCCGACGACTGGAAGCTCGAGGTGCGCGGCCTCGTCGACAACAAGAAGTCGTGGACGCTGCCGGAGCTCTACAAGCTGCCGCAGGTCACGCAAATCACTCGCCACATCTGCGTCGAAGGCTGGAGCGCGATCGGCAGCTGGACCGGCACGCCCTTGCGCGATTTCCTGAAACTCGTCGGCGCCGACACGCGCGCGAAATACGTCTGGTTCCAGTGCGCCGACAAGGACGGCTACAACTCGCCGTTGGACATGCGCTCCGCGCTGCATCCGCAGACCCAGATGACGTTCAAATACGCCAACGAGATTCTGCCGCGCGCCTACGGCTTCCCGATGAAGATCCGCGTGCCGACAAAACTCGGCTTCAAGAACCCGAAATACGTCGTCTCGATGGAAGTCACCAACGACTACAAAGGCGGCTATTGGGAAGACCAGGGGTATAATTCGTTCAGCGGGAGCTGAGAGGGCGAATAGCGAGTCGTAACCGCGCTTGCGGCTCACAATTCGCCACTCGCTACTCGCCATTCGCAGCTTTTGGCCCCACCTTCCGCTGACACAACGCCGCCACCGCGCCCAGCGCCAGCAGCGCCGCCGAGACATTCAGCGCGTAGCTCAAGCTCCCCAGCGCATCCGTGATCGCGCCGACCACGATCGGGCCGAGCGTCTGGCCGATGCCGAACGAGATCGTCATCGCCGCGATCGCGGTCGGCCACTCCTCATGCGGATAGTTGAAGCGCACGAAGGCCGTGGTCGAGCCGACGACGGCGAAGAAGGCGACGCCGAACACCACCGCCGAGGTCCCAAGCCACGCGGTCGAATGTCCCAGCATCGGCAGGCTGGCGCCGATCGCGTTGGTGCCGAGGATGATGGCGGTGGCGAGACCGCCGCGATCGAGCGCGAGCACGCGACGCCAGACCCAGGGCGTCACGAACGCACTCACGCCGATCAAGCCCCAGAATCTCGCCTGCGCCGCAGCCCCGCCACCGCCGTCGCGCACATAGGCGATCATGAAGGTCATGTAGGCGATGTAGCCGGCGCCGAACAGGAAGTAGGAGGCGAGATAGATCAGCACGGGACGGATCGCGAAGGCGGCGTGGCCGCCTTCGGTGAAGCGCGCGCCGCTCTCGATGCGCACCAAAAACAGCGGCACCGTCATCGCGGCCGAGAGCAGTGTCATCGCCCACCACACCATCCACCACGAGCCGGGGCCGAAATGCTGCAGCGTGAACGGTGCGATCAGCCCCGAGGAGAGAATGCCGACACCCGGGCCGGCATAGAACAGGCTGAGCAGGAAATTGGCCCGCTCCGGGCGCGATTGCGCGATGGTTGCGGCCAGCGCGCCGCCGGCAACGAAGCCGGCCGCGGCCCCGAGGCCCAGCACGAGGCGCGCCAGGCTGAGCGCGATGAAATTGCCTGTCAGCGCGCAGGTGGCGAGCGCGGCGACGCAGGCCACGGTTCCGCCGCGGATCGCCGCCGACCAGCCGACACGCTGGATCAGTCGGGACGCCACCAGCGCGCCCACGAGGTAGCCGACGGCGTTGATGGTGTTCATGAAACCCGCCGCCGAGTAAGACCAGCCGAGGTCCTCCCGCATGTCAGGCAGCACCAGCGCATAGGCAAAGCGGCCGATGCCGAGCCCGACGGTGGCGGCCAGCGACAGGGTCAAGATCAGCCGCGCGGGATGTGCGTCGGGTGGGAGACGGTCTGGGGCGTGCAAGGGGTACTCCGGCGTCCCGCAGTGTGGCAGGCCCTGCCCGCCTTGCACAGCCGCGCGGCGGCAATGGTGTCTTGCCAAGCGCGCAACGCCGCTCTAGCACTCCGGCCGAAATCGATCTCAGAGGAAACGACCATGGCGACCCACAAATTGCTGCTGCTCCCCGGCGACGGTATCGGCCCCGAGGTGATGGGCGAGGTGAAGCGGCTGATCGATTGGCTCAATTCGGCCGGGATCGCCAAATTCGAGACCGATACCGGCCTGGTCGGCGGCTCCGCCTATGACGCCCACAAGGTGTCGATCTCCGAGGGCGACATGGCCAAGGCGATGGAAGCCGACGCCATCATCTTCGGCGCGGTCGGCGGCCCGAAGTGGGATGCCGTTCCTTACGAGGTGCGCCCCGAAGCCGGCTTGTTGCGCCTGCGCAAGGATCTCGCTTTGTTCGCCAACCTCCGCCCGGCGGTCTGCTATCCGGCGCTGGCCGATGCTTCCAGCCTGAAGCGCGAGGCGGTCGAGGGTCTCGACATCGTCATCGTGCGCGAGCTCACCGGTGGCGTCTATTTCGGCGAGCCCAAGACCATCACCGATCTCGGCAACGGCCAGAAGCGCGCCATCGATACCCAGGTCTACGACACCTATGAGATCGAGCGCATCGGCCGCGTCGCCTTCGAGCTTGCCAGGAAGCGCAAGAACAAGGTGACGTCGATGGAGAAACGCAACGTCATGAAGTCGGGCGTGCTCTGGAACGAGGTCACGACCCAGGTCCACAAGCGCGAATATCCCGATGTCATGCTCGAGCACCAGCTTGCTGATTCCGGCGGCATGATGCTGGTGAAATGGCCGAAGCAGTTCGACGTCATCGTTACCGACAATCTGTTCGGCGACATGCTGTCCGACATCGCCGCGATGCTCACCGGCTCGCTCGGCATGCTGCCCTCGGCCTCGCTCGGCGAGGTCGACGTCAAGACCAAGAAGCGCAAGGCCCTGTACGAGCCCGTGCACGGTTCGGCGCCTGATATCGCAGGCCAGGGTCTCGCCAATCCGATCGCGATGATCTCGTCCTTCGGCATGGCGCTGCGTTATTCCTTCGACATGGGCGCGCTCGCCGACAAGGTCGACGCCGCGATCGCCGCGGTGCTCGCCAGTGGCCTGCGCACCGCCGACATCAAGTCGGAAGGCACCACCGCCGCCTCGACCACGCAGATGGGCGAAGCGATCCTGAAGGAACTGCAGAAGCTGCACGCCTGACGACAAGCACAGCACTCGTAGGGTGGGTTAGCCCTGCGGACCGCGCGAAGCGCGGTTCGCTGGGCGTAACCCACCGCTTCTGTCTCCGCGGAAACCAAAGTGGTGGGTTACGCCTTCGGCTAATTTTACTGCGTCACAAGAGGAGTTTTGGGCGGTCTCGACGGACGGCGCCACAGCACGGGCATCGCATGATTATTCTGCTCAGCGCCCGGATCAAGCGCGCGCGCACAGTTGCAATCGAGTTTGGGACGTGGCGCTCAGGCCGCCAGGGCGGATCCGCGGGGTCGATAGTCGTCGGGTAAGCGAGGTGCCGGGAGCGGCGGGGCGCAACGAGGTCCTGAGGGGGGAATCGTCGCCCGCTCGGCGACCAGGAAGCCGTAAGCGGCGATGCACAGGGTCGCGTGATGATGGAAGCCCCGCCAGCCGCGCCCCTCGTAGTGACCCAGCCCGACCTCTTGCTTGAGCTCCTGGTAATCGCGCTCGATGCGCCAGCGCAGTTTCGCCAGATCGACGAGCCGCGTGAAGCTGATGGTCTCCGGCAGCGTGGAGAGCCAGTATCTGGTCGGCTCAGCTTCGCTCTTCGGCCATTCGATCAACAGCCACTCCGCCGACGATTTCTCCGGGATGAGCTTGTTGGACCCAACACGCACGCGAACACGAGCAAAGCGCGAGGTGAGCTGCTCGGCCGAGCCCTCCCGCCACTTCACCGTGCACCATTCAAGCTTGGGCAGACCGAGGGCCAGTGTCTTGGCCGTGACCAACTCAGGCTCGTCGCGCCGGCCGGTATTGTTCATCGGCTTGTCCATGCGCCGCGGGCCGGCGCCAGGCCCCCACATCAAAATAGTTGGCACAATGCCGGCCACGTAAGACACGTTCAACTCCGACATGCCTGCACGCAGCCGCGCGTCCCTGCCGTAAGCGGCATCCATCAAGGCAACGCCGCGCGGCAGGCTGGCCTCGCATGCCCGTCGTATCTGATCGAGTGCGATCTCCGGCTTGGTCTTGAACTTGATCTCCTTCGGAATGCCTGCCTTCTTTCGCCGTGCACGATCCTTGGCCCAGGTCTCCGGAAGGTACAGCCGGTAGTCGACCGGAAGGCTGCCGGTACGACTGGCGATCGACAGCGACACCGCCACCTGGCAGTTGGCCTGCTTGCCGAGTTGACCGCAATATTGGTGATGCACGCCGACCGAATGCTTGCCCTGCTTGGGAAACGAGGTGTCGTCGATGATCCAGGCCTCGATTGGCCCGTCCTTCTCCAGCGCCGGCAGCACCATCTGGCGGACCTTCGCCAGCACGTCCTCGTCGGACCAGCATGCATTCCCCACAAAGTGCAGCAACGACTGGTGCTGAGCAGCCGTCCGCGCCGGATCCGTTCGCGCCGCCAACGGTTCCACGCTCTTGCGTTCGCCGGGGAGCACCAACCCAGTGCAATAATCGCGCAACTGTCGCCTACGTCTCGGATGACCGATCACGCTCGAAAGACCGTCTACGTAAGCCCCAAAACGCTCTTCGGCTTCCCGGTGATTGTTGACACTCATCTGGCTCTCCGCGCGCCAATATATGAATCTCAACAGATACTTGATTCTCAGACCAAATCGCCGCGACCAACTGACTCAGTAGTACTAACCCACCCTACGCACCTGCTCGGAGTGACCTCATGGATGCATCACCCCGTCCGAAGATCGCGGAAACCATCATCCATGAAACGGTGCGCCAGCGCGAGGCGCAGATCGGGCGGCGCTGCGAGATCCTCAGCCATACGCGCATCGAATATGCCGTGCTCGGCGACTACTCCTATCTCGGCGAGAATTGCGACGTCGCCGATGCCGTGATCGGCAAGTTCACCGCCATCGCCAATTCGGTGCGGATCGGCGCGCCGAACCATCCGATGGGCCGGCCGTCGCAGCATCGCTTCACCTATTGCCCCGAATATTACGACGCGACGGCGAGCCGCGACCGCGACTTCTTCGCGGACCGGCGCGGAGATCGCGTCATCGTCGGCAATGATGTCTGGATCGGTCACGCCGCGATCTTGCTGCCTGGCGTGACCGTCGGCGACGGCGCGGTGATCGCCGCGGGCGCGGTCGTCAGCCGCGATGTCGCGCCCTACACCATCGTCGGTGGCGTCCCCGCGCGTCCCATCCGCAAGCGATTTGAGGATTCCGTCGCGGAAAGCCTGCGCCGCATCGCCTGGTGGGACTGGCCGGATGAGCTCATCTTCGAACGCCTCGCCGATTTCCGCTCCGAGGCGATCGACGAATTTTGCAGGCGCTACGACCCCGCGGCCAACGCGTGAAGCGGACGCGTCTCGCATCAACAAAAAAGCCGGGCGTGAGCCCGGCCTTTTGATTCGGTCGTCACATCCGCTCAGTACAGCGGGAAATTCTGCGGATAGCCGCCGACGTCGGCCGGCGTCGAGAGCGGCTGGCGATCGATCGGGCGGTTGAGGTTTTCGCGCGCGAAGGACGGATAGCCCACCGCCGGCGGGAAGGCGTAGTCGGAAAACTTGCGGTCGCCCGGATTGACCTCGGTGCCCCCGTCGAGCCAGGAGCGCTTGCTCACGTAAATACGGGTGCGGCCCTGCTGGTAGACCGCATTGGGGCCGCTCGGGCCGTAGACGGGCCGGCCGCGATCGTCATAGCGCTGCTTGGTCTTGGTGTCGGCCGATGCCGGCGCAGCGAAGGCCACGGCAACCACGGCGCCCGCCGCAAGCCACGCAGCCAGTTTGTTCGCGGCAAAAAAATTCGAGCTCATCACGTCCCCTTCAGGCGGCAGGCCGCCAGTCGATTTCACGCCCATACTAGCCCGGCCGGGGTGGCGGCAACTAGGTCAATTCAGTCACACCGCGCCGGAATAATCGTGCGCGCCGGCAAAAGTTGCATGGATACCAGCTACTTGAGCTTGATGCCGGTCAAAGCGCGCCGCGCAATTGCGCGTTCGCGGCGCCCAGCAGCCAGTCCGCCGGGCCGCCGGCGTCGCAGGAGCGGCGCTTCAGCTCCGCATGGGCGAAGAATTCCGCCAGCTT
This sequence comes from Bradyrhizobium diazoefficiens, assembly GCF_016616885.1. Classification (NCBI taxonomy): domain Bacteria; kingdom Pseudomonadati; phylum Pseudomonadota; class Alphaproteobacteria; order Hyphomicrobiales; family Nitrobacteraceae; genus Bradyrhizobium; species Bradyrhizobium diazoefficiens. Next base: position 498,292 of record NZ_CP067102.1, read on the forward strand.
CGGCTCGTTGCCGGAGGCGAGCTGCGTCAGCCGGTTCAGGGTGCAGGCGATCGCCGCGCGCCGGGCCGGCATGGTGTCGCCCTGGCAAGAGAAGCCGGAGATCTGCAAGCCGGGCTCCTCGTTGCGCTTGAGGTAGCCCAGGCAGGATTGCGTCCCATCCGCTGTACCGGTTGGCCGGAACAGGGCGACGGGACCGAATTTGGTGTCGATCAGCCCGGCCTGCTCGAGCGTGGAGGCTGCACCCAGGCCCATCTGGACGGCCAGGCCCGCGGTCGCCGGCCGCGTCACGTCGAATTCGCTGCCTTCCCGGTAGATCTCGAGCTCGGCCACGGGCTTGTCGGCGTCGCCGGTCCAGCGCATCACGTCCCTGCGGCCGCCTTCGGGGTGCCTAAAAATGGTGTAAGAGGCTGGTTTCTCTGATGAATCGAGCTTGCTGAGGGCGAAGGCCGGATGCGAGCGGGAGGCATCGGACCAAGTGGGCTTCTCCGCGGGCTCGTCGACGCGCAAATCCGGCAACTGGCCGAGCCCGGCAAGCGCAAGGATGGCAAACAGCGCGAGCGCCCCCACATAGGCGAACAGGCGCGCCAGCGTGCCGACGACCTCGTCGGCGAAATTGGCGAGCGCCAGATGGATCTGGGTGGGGGTTGCGGCCGTGCCGGCCTCAGGCGACTGCATCCACGGCCTTCAGGCAGGGTCCAACGTTGTCTTGAGGCCGGTTCTCGCATAGAAGCGCTGCTCTTCCTGTTTAAGCGTCAGCTTCAGGAACGGGCTTTTTCATCGGAGAGTGAACGATGGGTTACAAAGTCGCAGTCGTCGGCGCGACCGGCAATGTCGGACGGGAAATGCTCAGCATTCTGGATGAGCGCAAATTCCCCGCGGATGAGGTCGTGGCCCTGGCGTCACGCCGCAGCGTCGGCGTCGAGGTCTCCTATGGCGACCGCACCCTGAAGTGCAAGGCGCTCGAGCACTATGATTTCTCCGATGTCGACATCTGCCTGATGTCGGCGGGCGGCGAGGTGTCGAAGGAATGGTCGCCGAAGATCGGCGCGGCCGGCGCGGTCGTGATCGACAATTCCTCGGCCTGGCGCATGGATCCGGACGTGCCGCTGATCGTGCCGGAGGTGAATGCGGATGCGACCGCCGGCTTCAAGAGCAAGAACATCATCGCCAACCCGAATTGCTCGACCGCGCAGCTCGTGGTCGCGCTCAAGCCGCTGCATGACAAGGCCAACATCAAGCGCGTCGTGGTGTCGACCTATCAATCGGTGTCGGGTGCCGGCAAGGACGGCATGGATGAATTGTTCTCGCAGACCAAGGCCGTCTATACCAATAGCGAGCTGATCGCGAAGAAATTCCCCAAGCGCATCGCCTTCAACGTCATTCCCCACATCGACGTCTTCATGGAGGACGGCTACACCAAGGAAGAGTGGAAGATGATGGCGGAGACCAAGAAGATTCTTGATCCCAAGATCAAGCTCTCCGCGACCTGCGTGCGCGTGCCGGTGTTCGTCGGCCATTCCGAGGCCGTCAACATCGAGTTCGAGAATCCGATCAGCGCGGATGAAGCGCGCGAGATCCTGCGCAAGTCGCCCGGCTGCCTCGTCATCGACAAGCAGGAGCCCGGCGGCTACGCCACGCCGTACGAAGCGGCCGGCGAGGACGCCACCTACGTCAGCCGCATCCGCGAGGACGCGACGGTGGAGAACGGCCTCGTGCTCTGGTGCGTGTCGGACAATCTGCGCAAGGGCGCAGCCCTCAACGCGATCCAGATCGCGGAAGTGCTGATCAACCGCAAGCTGATAGCCGCGAAGAAGAAGGCGGCGTAAGCCGAGCTGCCGTAGGGTGGGTTAGCCCCGCGGATTGCGCGAAGCGCAAACCGCTCGGCGTAACCCACCAGCTCTTTCACCGCGGAGATTTACAGTGGTGGGTTACGCCGAGCGGTTTGCGCTTCGCGCAATCCGCGGGCTAATTTTACTGCGTCACAAGAGGAGTTTTGGGCGGTCTCGACGGACGGCGCCACAGCACGGGCATCGCATGATTATTCTGCTCAGCGCCCGGATCAAGCGCGCGCGCACAGTTGCAATCGAGTTTGGGACGTGGCGCTCAGGCCGCCAGGGCGGATCCGCGGGGTCGATAGTCGTCGGGTAAGCGAGGTGCCGGGAGCGGCGGGGCGCAACGAGGTCCTGAGGGGGGAATCGTCGCCCGCTCGGCGACCAGGAAGCCGTAAGCGGCGATGCACAGGGTCGCGTGATGATGGAAGCCCCGCCAGCCGCGCCCCTCGTAGTGACCCAGCCCGACCTCTTGCTTGAGCTCCTGGTAATCGCGCTCGATGCGCCAGCGCAGTTTCGCCAGATCGACGAGCCGCGTGAAGCTGATGGTCTCCGGCAGCGTGGAGAGCCAGTATCTGGTCGGCTCAGCTTCGCTCTTCGGCCATTCGATCAACAGCCACTCCGCCGACGATTTCTCCGGGATGAGCTTGTTGGACCCAACACGCACGCGAACACGAGCAAAGCGCGAGGTGAGCTGCTCGGCCGAGCCCTCCCGCCACTTCACCGTGCACCATTCAAGCTTGGGCAGACCGAGGGCCAGTGTCTTGGCCGTGACCAACTCAGGCTCGTCGCGCCGGCCGGTATTGTTCATCGGCTTGTCCATGCGCCGCGGGCCGGCGCCAGGCCCCCACATCAAAATAGTTGGCACAATGCCGGCCACGTAAGACACGTTCAACTCCGACATGCCTGCACGCAGCCGCGCGTCCCTGCCGTAAGCGGCATCCATCAAGGCAACGCCGCGCGGCAGGCTGGCCTCGCATGCCCGTCGTATCTGATCGAGTGCGATCTCCGGCTTGGTCTTGAACTTGATCTCCTTCGGAATGCCTGCCTTCTTTCGCCGTGCACGATCCTTGGCCCAGGTCTCCGGAAGGTACAGCCGGTAGTCGACCGGAAGGCTGCCGGTACGACTGGCGATCGACAGCGACACCGCCACCTGGCAGTTGGCCTGCTTGCCGAGTTGACCGCAATATTGGTGATGCACGCCGACCGAATGCTTGCCCTGCTTGGGAAACGAGGTGTCGTCGATGATCCAGGCCTCGATTGGCCCGTCCTTCTCCAGCGCCGGCAGCACCATCTGGCGGACCTTCGCCAGCACGTCCTCGTCGGACCAGCATGCATTCCCCACAAAGTGCAGCAACGACTGGTGCTGAGCAGCCGTCCGCGCCGGATCCGTTCGCGCCGCCAACGGTTCCACGCTCTTGCGTTCGCCGGGGAGCACCAACCCAGTGCAATAATCGCGCAACTGTCGCCTACGTCTCGGATGACCGATCACGCTCGAAAGACCGTCTACGTAAGCCCCAAAACGCTCTTCGGCTTCCCGGTGATTGTTGACACTCATCTGGCTCTCCGCGCGCCAATATATGAATCTCAACAGATACTTGATTCTCAGACCAAATCGCCGCGACCAACTGACTCAGTAGTACTAACCCACCCTACGATTCAGACCACGCTCCGCGCGCTCTTGAATTCCTTGCTGCCCTGGTCCAGCACGAACAGCGTTCCCTCCGCGACGCCGAAATAGGCGCCGTGCAATTGCATCTGGCCGGCTTCCACCGCCTTGCGCACGAACGGGAACGTCATCAGGTTTTCGAGGCTGCGGAACACCGCCGCCTTCTCGATGCGCTCGACGAATTGCGCCATGGTCTCGTGGGTGCGCTGTTCGACCACTTCGCCCGGCTTGATGAACATCTGCATCCATTTGCCGATGAAATCGCCCGGCGTCAGCGGCTCGATCTTGTCGACGAAGGCGCGGATGCCGCCGCATTGCGCGTGGCCGAGCACGACGATGTGCTTCACCTTCAGCACGGTGACGGCATATTCGAGCGCGGCCGAAACGCCGTGCGCGTTGCCGTCGGGCTGATACACCGGCACCAGGTTGGCGATGTTGCGGACCACGAACAATGCGCCGGGGCCGACGTCAAAAATGGTTTCCGGTGCGACACGGCTATCGCAGCAGCCGATCACCATCACTTCCGGGAACTGTCCCTTCACCGACAGCTCGCGATAGCGGTTCTGCTCGGCCGGCAGCCGCTGGGTGGCGAAGGCGTTGTAGCCTTCCAGCAAATGCTTCGGGAATGTGATCATGGCCTATGCCTAATCATATACCGGTAACGCGAACAAGCCTTTCGAATAGGCAGGCCAAGTGCTATCGCTCGCCCGAGGAAACTGGAAGGAATGCCAGCATGACCCGTCCGCGCCGCAGCCATCTGTTCATGCCCGGCTCCAATCCTCGCGCCCTGGAAAAGGCGCGGAATCTCGCCGCCGACGGCCTGATCCTCGATCTCGAGGATTCCGTCGCCCCCGACGCCAAGGCCGTGGCGCGCGACGGCATCGCCGCCGCGATCGCTGCAAAAGGGTTCGGCAAGCGCGAGATCCTGATCCGGACCAACGGCCTCGACACGCAATGGTGGGCCGATGACGTTGCGATGGCCGCCAAGGCATCGCCTGATGGCATCCTGGTTCCGAAGGTGTCGAGCATCGAGGATCTGCAGACCATCGGGCGCCACCTCGCCGAGCTCGGCGCCGCGCCGACGGTGAAGGTCTGGGCCATGATCGAGACTGCGCGCGCGGTGCTGCATGCCGAGGAGCTTGCCGCGGCCGGCCGCGATTCATCGAGCCGCCTGTCAGGTTTCGTGTTCGGCCCGAACGACATCTCGCGCGAGACGCGGATCAAGATGATGCCCGGCCGCGCCGCGATGATCCCGATGATCACCCATTGCATCCTGGCGACGCGCGCCCACGGTCTCGAGATCCTCGACGGTCCCTATAGTGATATCGCCAATGCCGACGGCTTTGCCACCGAGTGCGCGCAGGCGCGCGACCTCGGTTTCGACGGCAAGACGCTGATCCATCCCTCGCAGATCGAAGCCTGCAACGCGATCTTCACGCCACCCGAGGAAGAGATCGCCCGCGCCCGCAAGATCATCGCCGCGTTCGAGCTGCCGGAGAACGTCTCGCGCGGCGCGATCCGTCTCGATGGTGCGATGGTGGAGCGGCTGCACGCCGACATGGCAAAGCGCACGATCGAGATCGCGGATGCGATTGCAGCGATGAGCAAGGGCTGAGGCATCAACGCGGAAAAGCGATATCCGCTTTTCCGCGCCGAGCGGCAATCGTCACCGCGATTCCAGGCTTTGCTTTTTATTTTCCCGCCGGCGAAACGGCTCTGGATTCACCACCACTCCGTCGGAGGCGACGATGGCGCTTTCCCTGAACGTTGCATGGGTCGGCTGCGGCGCCACCAATTCCTCACAATACATCCGATCGATCTTGCGCTGCATGAGCGCATAACAATCGCATGCGACCTTCTCGAGCCGCGCCCGATCGATCTCTACAACCCCGCGCCGGTCGGACGGAATGGCGCCGGCCTCGCGTAGCTTGCTCATCGTCAGGGTCACTGTCGTCCGTCGCACTCCGAGCAATTGCGCAAGCACCTCGTGCGTCACGGGAAGCAGGTTATCGGGAACGCGGTCGTGAAGCTGCAGGAGCCACCGCGCCATGCGGCCATCCACCCGGTGCAGCGCGTTGCAAGCGGCGACATGCTGGAGCTGCAATAACACCGAGCGGGCGTGGACCTGCACGACGTTCCTGATGGCTGCGCTTTGCGCAAAGGCAGCCCGAAATTTGGCGGCGGAGATCAGCGATGCTGTGCCGGCCATGCGAGCAATCGCGGTCACGGACGAAAGCGACGGGCCGAGCACGGAGAATGAGGCCAAAGCGCCTTCCCGTCCCATCAAGGTGGTTGCGACCGTTTGCCCGTCCGGCATATCGAGCATGAAGGCGATCGCGCCGCTATGGGGAAAATAAACCGGGTCGAGCTCATCGCCCGATCGCACCAGGACGGCATCGGGCTCGAACGCGACTTTCTGGAAGTAGGGCGTGAGCAGGCCGAGGTCCGCCGGCGGCAACGCTGCCAGCAGCCGATTTCCGATACCAGCGCGGTGGGCGGTCACGATGCCTGCTTGTGAACGGGCACCCGATGAACCACGGAATCCATCTGTTTCATTTATCATGATCATCCGAAATTCGAATTGCCGAACGGCAATCATCCAAACAGAGCCATAGGTTGAGATCAAGCACGGACTATTGCGGAAACCTGACCGGCATCCTCGCTGCGCAAACAGGACCTTGCATACATCATACTATTTACGATTTTTGCCGCTCGGCGAGCTGTGCACGAGGTGATCGACCGGTGACGGTTGATGCAGCGCGTGAGTCTTTCCTTGGTGCTGGCGCGTACCTCCGAGGGATATCTGCCAACCGCCGCTATCAGCGGTAGAGCGGAGATCCATGCCCATCCAAGACAGGGTTGATGAGGTGCGCGGCGAGTGGAATTATCCGCGCGTGTTAGCGCGGCGCGAGGTCGGCGCGATCGAGCGACTCCAGCGTCGAGGCGTTGCCGCAATAGCCGGGGTAGTTCTCCGCGGCGGTGCCGCTGGCGAGATCGCGGTCGCACTGCGCTTTGTGATTGCAGAGCGCGCACACCCGCTCCATGTCGCGCAACAACAGCGGCTGGGCGCGGCCGAGCCGCTCTTCGCTGATGCCGAGCTGCTCCAGCATTTTCGGCAGCTCGTCAGCGGCGTGGTGGCCGTGACGGACGAGGTCTTCGAGGTCGTCCGGGGCGATCCTGAGATCGTTCGCGATCCGGTCGAAATCGGAGCGATCGAGCTGCCGCAACTCGTTCAGCTCGCGGCGATGCTTCAGCCAATTCGCGAAGGACTCGATGAGGTCCTGGACGATGGGATAGGGCCTGCTTGCGGTGCTCATTGCGAAGCTCCATTGGGCGATGGGAGCGAGACTAGGCACAATGGTGTAGAGGCGCGTTGCGCTGGATCAAATTGGAAGATCGGGCTCCCTAACCTCTCCCGCAAACGGGAGAGGGAGCGCACCTTTCGCGGGGCAGTTATCTAAACCGCTCCGCCGCCCACGCATACAGGCTGCCGGGGATCGGATTCTCGCCACCGCGGCCCTTGGGCGAGATGTGCAGGCCGATGATCTCGGGGTTGGTGACGAGGCCGAGATAGCTCGAGGGATCGAAGAACAGTTTGGGTTCGGCGTGCACGGCGTAGAACGACTGCTTCGGCAGCGCATTCTGCAACGCGTCGGTGCGGCGGGCGAGCGCGGTCAGCGCCGCCGGTCCGAAGATCGCGACGCGAATATCGGAAAGACGGTTCGAGCCGCCGCGCAGGCGGCGCATCAGGAAGGTGATGCGGTGGCGCACCGACAACCAGTTCGGCGTCAGCTCCTCCTGCTCCATCAGCTCCTCGAACGCGGCGACGATGCCGTGCTCGGGCGGCAGATAGAGCACGGAGTTGCCGAGCTGGCGCGGCCGCTCCCAGGCGAAATAAGGTTTTGCCGGATCGATCGTGGCGGGCTTGAGCAGCAGCACGTCGGCATCGAGCCAGAGGCCAAGACCCTTCGCCATCAGCTTCATGCGGAAGAAGTCGCTGAACTGCAGCGTGGTCCAGTCGCGCCAGCTGCCGTCCGGCTGCGGCGGCCGCAGCCGTTCGGAGAACGCATGCGGCAGGATCGCTTCGGCATCGGCATTGCCGACGCCGGCGGGAAGACCAGGAATGGTGTCAAAGCTGTAGACCGTGACCTTGTGGCCGGCCGCAAGCTGCGAGCGCAGACAGGTCTGGCGCAGCGCGTCCATCGGGCCATGCCAGAAGGTGACGATCTCGGGCAGCATGAGGCAAAGCTATACGGGATAACGAAGGCAAAGAAAAAGCCCCGGCGCGGATGACGCGCCGGGGCTCGAACGAAAATCTGAGCATGATCCGGAAAAGTGTGCAGCGGTTTTCCGAAAAGATCATGCTCAAAAATATGAGATCAGGCCCAGGCGCGTTCGCGCTTGAGCTTATCCTCGTAGGTGTCGATCGAGGACTTCTTCTCCATCGTGAGACCGATGTCGTCGAGGCCGTTGATCAGGCAGTGCTTGCGGAACGGGTCGATCTCGAACTTGACCTTGCCGCCATCAGGACCGCGGATCTCCTGGTTCGGCAGGTCGATCGTCAGTGTCGCGTTGGCGCCGCGCTCGGCGTCGTCGAACAGCTTGTCGAGGTCTTCCTGCGACACGCGGATCGGCAGAATGCCGTTCTTGAAGCAGTTGTTGTAGAAGATGTCGCCGAACGAGGTCGAGATCACGCAGCGGATGCCGAAGTCGAGCAGCGCCCAGGGCGCGTGCTCGCGGCTCGAGCCGCAGCCGAAATTGTCGCCGGCGACCAGCACCTTCGCATTGCGATAGGCGGACTGGTTGAGGACGAAATCCCGGTTCTCGCTACCGTCGTCCTGGTAACGCTGCTCGGAGAAAAGCCCCTTGCCAAGCCCGGTGCGCTTGATGGTCTTGAGGTACTGCTTCGGAATGATCATGTCGGTGTCGACATTGATGATCTTCAGCGGCGCCGCGACGCCTTCCAGCGTAGTGAACTTGTCCATGGTTGCGCTTCCCGAGGGTGGTTAGGGACCGCGTATTTATCGCGATCGGCGGGCGAATCCTAGGCCGATTTCGGCAGATCTAGTCTGCCTTGGCCTCAATCGCCGCCATATCGTCGTCCGACAGGCCGAAATGGTGGCCGATCTCGTGAATCAGGACGTGGCGGACGATATGGCCGAGGCTCTCGTCGTGCTCGGCCCAGTAGTCCAGGATCGGCCGGCGGTAGAGCCAGACCATGTTGGGCAGCCGCGCCACGTCGCCAAAGCTCTGCTGGGGCAGGCCGACGCCCTGGAACAGGCCGAGCAGGTCGAATTCGCTCTCGCATTCCATCTCGTCCAGGACCTCCTCGGTGGGAAAGTCGTCGACGCGGATGATCAGGCCTTCGCAGAGGCCGCGGAATTCCGCCGGCAGGCGCTCGAAAATGTCGTGCGCCGTCACTTCCATCTCGGCCAGCGAGGGCGCTTTCAGGTCGATCCACATGCGTCTCTCTTAGCGTGGGTTCCGCGGCGATGCATCCGGCTTTATAAGCGCGTGAGGTTGACGGGCGCCGCCAAAACGGGGAGCTTGGGGCCTCGATGGGGATGGTTCAGGTGGGCAGCAAAATGCGAGCAAAAACAGCGCTGACGCTACTGTGCATGGGGTTGTTTTCGCCGTTTTGCGTTGGCGCAGAGGCCCAGCCCCTTGCCCAGACGGCCGGCACCGAAGTCCGTGTGGCCCAGGCGGTCTCGCCCGATGACGTCCCGCCGCCGCGCAGGCGGCCCCAGACCCGCTTGCGCGTCACGCCCTATTACACCCCGGACGGCGTCTATCCGCGCTACTACCCGGGCCCGGATGCGGTCCGCGAGTGCAACGCCACCTATGTGCAGGAATTCCGGCCGAGCGGCACGGTGATCGTGCCGCATATGAGCTGCTACTGGCGTCGCGGCTGAGCCGAGTGTTGAGGGCCGCGGTCGTCATGGCGAAATGGATTGCTCTCGCTGTTGTTGTTGCGCTCACCGCTGGCCTGCCTCAGGCTTCCGCGACTCAGAGAGTGACGAAGCTGCCGGATGCCTCCGCCGGGCGCGCGGTGTTCGATGCGCGACGACATCTGCGATACGACAACATCGCGCGGTACTCTCCGCGTCCCGATCCGCACTATTATGCGCGGCCCGTCTATTACCGTCCCTATCCCTACGCCGTGCCCGCGCCCTTCGCGTTCGGCTACGGGCCGTTTTGGTGACGCCAGCAATTCGTTCATTCATGACGCGTTCACGTCGCCGTCCCCCGCGCCGCATCTGCCGCTGGCATCATTGGCACCGCTGGCACTATCCGTACCGCTATTGGTAACGCCAGCCACCGTCATTCCGGGGCTCGCGAAGCGAGAGCCCGGAATCTCGAGCTTCCGGGTTCGCCCTGCGGCGCCCGGAATGACGGCGGGTAACGAAAGCCCTTTGGCTCAAAGCTAATCCTTCGGCCTCCACGACGCGGACTTCCATGGCAACAGGTTCTCGAGTTTCCACTGCCGAAATATCGCCGGCGGCCAGCGGCTGAGCCTTGAGGTCTCCTCGACCTCGGGCTTGGCGACGATGCGCAGCCGCGTTGCGCGCCGCCGGTGCTGGCGGGTCGCCTCGCTGATCAGGTCGACATATTCGGGCTTGTTGGCCATGAGGCGTCCTCGCGAAACCGCCGCGAGGACGAGAATGTGGGCGAGCCGCTTAACGGCCGTTTGCCGCGATCGCTACAATTGCAGCGAGTGGCTCAGCGCCACTCCCTGACGTCGACGAAGTGACCAGCGATTGCAGCCGCCGCCGCCATCGCGGGCGACACCAGATGGGTGCGGCCCTTGAAACCCTGGCGTCCCTCGAAGTTGCGGTTCGAGGTCGAGGCGCAGCGCTCTTCCGGGGCCAGCTTGTCCGGGTTCATCGCGAGGCACATCGAGCAACCGGGCTCGCGCCATTCGAAGCCGGCCTTGATGAAGATCTTGTCGAGGCCCTCAGCTTCGGCCTGCTCCTTCACGATGCCGGAGCCCGGCACGACCATGGCGTTGACGCTGCCTGCGACCTGCTTGCCTTCCGCGATCTTCGCGGCAGCGCGCAAGTCTTCGATGCGGCCATTGGTGCAGGAGCCGATAAAGACGCGGTCGAGCTTGATGTCGGTGATCTTCGTTCCCGCAGTCAGCCCCATATACTTCAGCGCGCGATGCTTGGAGAGACGCTTGGCCTCGTCCGCGATCTTGTCGGGATCGGGCACGATGCCCGTCACGGAGATCACGTCCTCAGGGCTCGTGCCCCACGTCACGATCGGCGGCAGTTTTGCGGCGTCGAGGCGCAGTTCGTGGTCGAAATGCGCGCCTTCATCAGAACGCAGGTTCTCCCAGTAGCGCATCGCTGCGTCCCAGGCCGCGCCCTTCGGCGACTTCGGACGGTCACGCAGGAAATCGTAGGCCTTCTGGTCGGGCGCAACGAGGCCGGCGCGGGCGCCGCCTTCGATCGACATGTTGCAGACCGTCATGCGACCTTCCATCGAGAGCGAACGGATCGCGTCGCCGGCGTATTCCAGCACGTAGCCGGTGCCACCGGCGGTGCCGATCTCGCCGATGATGGCCAGGATGATGTCCTTGCCCGTCACGCCGTCCGGCAATTTGCCGTCGACGGTGACGCGCATGTTCTTTGCCTTCTTCTGGATCAGCGTCTGCGTCGCCAGCACGTGCTCGACCTCGCTAGTGCCGATGCCGTGCGCGAGCGCGCCGAATGCGCCATGCGTCGAGGTGTGGCTGTCACCGCAGACGATCGTGGTGCCGGGCAGGGTAAAGCCCTGCTCCGGGCCGATGACGTGGACGATGCCCTGGCGCTTGTCGAATTCGTTGTAATATTCGATGCCGAATTCCTTGGCGTTGTCGGCGAGCGCCTTGATCTGCTCGATGCTTTCAGGATCCGGATTCGGCTTGGTGCGATCGGTGGTCGGCACGTTGTGGTCGACGACGGCGAGCGTCTTCTCGGGCGCGTGGACCTTGCGGCCGGTGGCGCGCAGACCTTCGAACGCCTGCGGCGAGGTCACCTCGTGCACCAGATGGCGGTCGATATAGAGCAGGCAGGTGCCGTCGTCGGCTTCGTGCACCAGATGGTCGTTCCAGATCTTGTCGTACAATGTGGTCGGCTTGGACATGAGCTTCAGCTCCGGGAATGTTGTGTCGGCGGATATGCGCGGTCACGCGCGGGCAACAGGGCAGTCTTCAGCGCAGCTTTAAGCTGCGGGACTAAGCTCTGACGTTGCCGAGGTCGCGAAGCGTCCGAAGAACCGGCCAGGCAACCGCGAGCGATCGTCGATGACGACGCGCTGGGGGGTTACGAGGCTGGTCAGATCTGGAAACATTCCAAGAATATATAGCAGGGAGATTTGGAAGCGCGAGGGCTTTGACGCGCACGGCTGACGCAACAAAAAAGCGCGGGGCGTTTGGCCCCGCGCTCACTGGAATTCGTCTGTAAGCGGAGCTTACTCGTTGACGGCCTTGGCGTGCTCAGTCTTCTCGACGATGCGGGCCGACTTGCCGCGGAGGTTGCGGAGGTAATAGAGCTTGGCGCGACGCACCTTGCCGCGGCGCACCACCTTGATCGAGTCGATCATCGGCGACATCACCGGGAACACGCGCTCGACACCTTCGCCGTACGAAATCTTGCGCACGGTGAAGCTCTCGTTGAGGCCAGCGCCGGAACGGCCGATGCAGACGCCTTCATAGGCCTGCACGCGGGTGCGGTCGCCTTCGACGACCTTCACGTTGACGATCACGGTGTCGCCGGGACCGAATTCCGGAATGTCCTTGCCGGCGGACAGCTTGTCGAATTGCTCTTTTTCGAGCTGTTGGATCAGGTTCATGGGTAAATCTCCATCGGCGCGCCCAGCCTTGCGAAACGGGGGCTGCGCGAAATTCGTTTATCCAGCCATTGCGGATGTGGCCGCTCCTATAAGGCAAGCCGGAGCGTTTGTCACCCGTCTGTCTTGGTTTTTGGCGTTTTTTGGCGCCGGGGCCGATTCGGGGCTTTGGGCGGGATTTGGGCCCATAAATCGGGCCGCCGTGCCGCCGTCAGGGCCTCGGATTGCGCCCGCCGCCAGGCCGCAACCTTGGCATGGTCGCCCGAGGTCAGAATGTCCGGAATCGGGACCCCCTCGAACAGCTGTGGGCGGGTGTACTGGGGGTATTCGAGCAGGCCGTCCGAAAAACTCTCCTCGGTTCCCGAGGCTTCCTTTCCCATGACGCCCGGCAACAGACGAACGCAGGCGTCGATCAGGGCTAACGCGGCGATTTCGCCCCCGGACAGCACGTAATCGCCGATCGAAACCTCCTCCAGGTCGCGCCCGTCAATCACCCGCTGGTCGATCCCCTCGAACCGCCCGCAGACGATCAGGGGGCCGGGGCCCTGGGCGAGCTCGGCGACACGGGCCTGGGTCAATGGCCGACCGCGCGGGCTCATCAGCAGTTTCGGCCGGTCCGGTTTGATCGCGGCGGCATCGATCGCCGCCGCGAGAACATCCGCCCGCAGCACCATGCCCGGGCCGCCGCCGGCGGGGGTGTCGTCGACGCTGCGATGACGGTCCGTGGCGGAGGCACGGATGTCCCGCGCCTCGATTTCCCAGAGCCCGGATGCCAGCGCCCGGCCGGCCAGGCTCACGCCGAGCGGTCCCGGAAACATCTCCGGAAACAGCGTCAGCACCGTCGCGCGCCAGGGTGAGGGATCGGTCATGGCCGCTGGTTAGGGCATTGCGGCCGGGAGGTCGAGGCCTGAACGGGCCGCGGCCTTCTAGGCCAGGTCATTCGTAGTGCGCAGCCTATTTCTTACGACCGTATTCGACGAGCTCGCTTGTGCTGCTGTTCACCAAATGATTGTCGGCCCGAGACACGAAGCTGCGCTTGACCCAATGATCGATCGCTGGTGCATACCAAGTCTGCGCCGTGATCTCTCCCTTCTTGGACGGATCGTTGATCGAGTGTCTGGAGACGATCGTTTCGGATCTTGAATGTGTCGAACCTGCCGGCCTTGGTGGTGATGGTTTCCTGACCGACAACTTTTGAATTGACGGACCGTCTGAAAATGTTGCCGTTCTGCGAGTTGACATCGTCTGCGGTGACATTCCAGGCGGCGCCAACCTTCAGCGGCATACGAATGCCCGACCCATCAATCGGCTGATATTTCCATGGGCCTGTGCTCTTCAAGTTCCATGACCGGTCATAGATATTGAGCCGATCACCGCTCTTGCCTCCAGTGATATCAACGCGGATGTCGCCAGGGTTCACTTCGGTGACGATCGATTTGCGGACTTCAGTGCTCCCGCCGATTTCGTCTCGCACCTCGTATGTCCAGAAGTCGCCCGGCATCGGCTCTTCCATTGAAGCGGGCGACTTTGTTTCGACCCCACTTGAAGCACCAGGCAGGGCGTCTCTCTCGGCGGCTTGTGCCGCGGGGACGCCCGCGAGCAGGCAAATCATCGCCGCGGTGGCGCAACGAGACATTAGGTGCCTCCAGCGGGATCCATAGTGATCGGAATCCGTCGACCAGCGACTAGCGGCGGCCATATTCGATCAGCTCGACCGAGCCCTTGTCGTTGACCTTGCCAGCCGACTTGTTGACCCAAGCGCGCTTTACCCAATGATTGAGTGCCGGCGCGTACCACGTCTGCTGCTCGGTCTGAAACTTCTTGGTCGGATCATTCGCGTTTCGCATCTCGAGCGACGTCTCAATCTTGTACGTCTCGAACGTGCCGGCGCGCGTCGTGATGCTTTCTTGACTGATAACTTTCGATTTGACCGAGCGCTTCAGACTGGCACCGCTACTGCTATTGAAGTCACTCGAGCTGGCTGACCAGGACTTGCCGACCTGAAGTGGGGCCTTGATGCCCGAGCCGTCGTTTGGGGTAAATTTCCACGTACCATTGTCGACGACATTCCACGAATGATCGAACGTCTGGAATCCCACGCCCGGCTTTCCGAGAAAGGTCAGGCGGATGCCGATTTCGGTGGGGGATACATCGGTTATTGTTTGGGTGACCGTAGATTTCAGCTCGCCCGTGATCTCGTCGCGAACTTCGAAGGTCCAGCGATCGCCCGTCTGCGGCTCTTGCTGCTCCGGCGTCTCCGTGGTCGCGGGCGGTTGGCTCGGCGGCGTCTGCGCCGCTAGCACAGTCGCAGACATGAGCAGGCCGATCGTTGCCAGAAGACAGCGGCACAACATCTGAAGCTCCGGTGTTTGGAAGACGCATGGAGGGCGATACAACCCAAGCGTGATCCAGCCGGATGCCCAATGCAAGTGAAGATTTCGCGAGATTTATGAGCGAGCCGTTACCGCTCTGTCATGATGACGAGGCCTCGTCATCGCCCTCGATCTCCTGCGGCAGCGCGATCACGACGCGGCCGCCGGCAACGTCAACTTCCGGCACAACTGCGTTGGTAAACGGCAGCAGCATGGTCGTGCCCTTGAGGGGCGCGATCTCGATGATGTCGCCGGCACCGAAATTATGGATCGCGAGCACGCGACCGAGCGCATCGCCATCAGCGGTGACGGCGGCGAGCCCGATCAGATCGGCGTGGTAATATTCGTCCTCATCGGTCGCGGGCAGTTTTTCGCGCGCGACATAGAGTTCGATTCCGTTGAGGCGCTCGGCCTCATCGCGGGTCGTGACGCCCTTGAAGGTCGCGACCAGATGGTCCTTGGCTTCGCGGGCCTGCGCCAGCTCGAACTGGCGCTTGCCGTCCTTGGAGAGAAGCGGACCGTAGCGCTTCACGGCAAAGGGATCTTCGGTGAAGGTCCACAATTTGACCGCGCCGCGCACACCATGCGCGGCGCCGATCCGCGCGACGCAGATCAGCGCCGACATGGATGAGCCTTAGCCCTTCGCAGCGGCTTCGGCCTGCGCCTTGCGCTCCTTGCGCGGCACGGCCTTCTCGGGGTTGTTGCGCGGTTCGCGCTTCTTGACGCCGGCGGCGTCGAGGAAGCGGGACACGCGGTCCGACGGCTGCGCGCCCTTGGCGAGCCAGGCCTTCACCTTGTCCATGTCGAGCTTCAGGCGGGTCTCGTTGTCCTTCGGCAGCAGCGGATTGAAATAGCCGAGACGCTCGATGAAGCGGCCATCGCGGGGGAAGCGCGAGTCGGCGACGACGACGTGATAGACGGGACGCTTCTTGGTGCCTGCGCGGGCGAGGCGGATAACGACGGACATTCAGTTCTCCTTCAAAATACGTTTTGTTCGGTTGATTGGTATTCCGCGTTGCGCGAGACCGATGCGATCCCTCGCGACGAATTCCTCATTTCTTCTTGCCTGGAAAACCGCCGAGGCCCGGCAGCGTCGGCTTGCCGCTCAGCCCGGTCAGTCCGGGAACGTTCGGCAGACCGGTGCGCAGGCCGGCCGGCAAATCCTTCGGCAGGCTGGGCAGACCCTGTCCGCCGCCGCCCTGCATCTTCTCTTGCAGCGCCTTCATCTCGTCCGGAGACGGCATCTTCATGCCGCCGCCAAAGCCCATCGCCTGCGCGATGCCGGCAAGCGGGCCGCGCTTGCCCGAGCCCATCGCCTTCATCACGTCGGCCATGTTCCGGTGCATCTTGAGCAGCTTGTTGACCTGCTCGACGCTCTGGCCGGAGCCCGCGGCAATGCGCTTCTTGCGGCTGGCCTTGAGCAGGTCCGGGTGACGGCGCTCATCGCGCGTCATGGAATCGATCACCGCGACCTGGCGCTTCAGGATCTTGTCGTCGATCCCGGCGGCCGCGATCTGGTTCTTCATCTTGGCGATGCCCGGCATCATGCCCATCAGGCCGCTGATGCCGCCCATGTTCGCCATCTGCAGCAGCTGCTCGCGCATGTCGTTGAGGTCGAACTGACCCTTGCGCATACGCTCGGCGGTGCGCGCGGCCTTTTCGGCGTCGATATTGGCGGCGGCACGTTCGACCAGGGAGACGACGTCGCCCATGCCGAGGATGCGGCCGGCGATACGATCGGGATGGAAATCTTCCAGTGCGTCGGTCTTTTCACCGGTGCCGATCAGCTTGATCGGCTTCCCGGTGACCGCGCGCATCGACAATGCAGCGCCACCGCGGCCGTCGCCGTCGACGCGTGTCAGCACGATGCCGGTGAGGCCGACGCGCTGATCGAACGCGCGCGCCAGATTGACGGCGTCCTGGCCGGTGAGGCTGTCCGCGACCAGCAACACTTCATGCGGGTTCGCAGCCGCTTTGATCGCGGCTGCTTCCGCCATCATCTCTTCGTCGAGCGTGGTGCGGCCGGCGGTGTCGAGCAGCACGATGTCGTAGCCGCCAAGCTTGCCGGCTTCGAGCGCGCGCTTTGCGATCTGCGGCGGCTGCTGGCCGGCGACGATCGGCAGCGTCGGAATGTCGAGATCGCGGCCGAGCACGGCCAGTTGCTCCATCGCCGCCGGGCGATAGACGTCGAGCGAGGCCATCAGCACCTTGCGCTTGTCGCGCTGGACCAGGCGGCGGGCGAGCTTTGCGGTGGTGGTCGTCTTACCCGAGCCTTGCAGGCCGACCATCATGATCGGCACGGGCGGCACGGAATTGACGTCGATGGTCTGGCTTTCCGCGCCGAGCGTGTTGATCAGCTCGTCATGGACGATCTTGACCACCATCTGGCCGGGGGTGACCGACTTGACGACGGTGGCGCCGATCGCCTGCTCGCGGACGCGTTCGGTGAAGCTGCTCACGACCTCGAGCGCGACGTCGGCTTCGAGCAGCGCGCGGCGCACCTCGCGCATCGCGGCGTCGACGTCCTTTTCGGTCAGCGCACCGCGCCCCGTCAGACGATCGAGAATGCCGCCAAGCCGTTCCGACAGATTGTCGAACAATGCCGTTGTCCCTTGTCCTGCTCGCGCAGGGTTGCCGCGTTCCACTTCCTTCGGGAAGCGATCTTCCAAACACCTTTACGCCCGAGGGCGCACAGCGCTGTCGGGCGTTGGCCTCTGGCCTCCAGGGCCAGTGGGCGGGTCGAAAAGAAAGCCTTTCCGAGAAAGTGGCCGGGTTAAACGCCGCTGGCGCCCGAAAGTCAAGGAAAGTTAGGGTGGCCGCGACCACTTCTAAAGGCAAAGCCTTGAAAGCACGACATTTTCGGCGACGGGTTCCTTTTCTCATCGTGCCGCCCATATAGGCGGTGATGCCTTGCCGCCCGCCCATCGCTGAAGCCCGCTCGTGTCGATCACCCGCCGCCGCATCTTTGGACTGCTCGCAGGCGGAGCCGCATTGGCCGGTGTCCCGTCCCTTTGGATCGCCCGCATGAAAACCTACGACGGACCCGCCTCAGACCATTTCGACGGTCTGCACTTCTTTGATCCCGATGGCGCGCCGCCGAGATCGCTCGGCGAGGTGTTCCGCTGGCAGTTCGGCGGCGGGCGGAAGCGCGAGACCTGGCCGGACTGGGTGCCGAACTCCCATGCCGACACCCCGCCGGCGCGCGTCGACGACAAGCTGCGGCTCTCCTTCGTCGGCCATGCCAGCTGGCTGATCCAGACCGGCGGCCTCAACATTCTCGTCGATCCCGTCTGGTCGATGCGGGTCTCGCCGGTGGGGTGGGCCGGGCCGAAGCGGCACAACGATCCCGGCATCGCCTTCGAGAAGCTGCCGAAGATCGACGTCGTGCTGGTCTCGCACGGGCACTACGATCATCTCGACGTCGCGACACTATCGCGGCTCGCCAAGAATTTTGCCCCGCGCGTGGTCACCCCGCTCGGCAACGACGTGACGATGCGGAGCGCTGATTCCACGATCAAGGCCGAGGGCTTCGACTGGCATGATCGCGTCGAGCTCGGCAACGGCATCGCCGTCACGCTGGTGCCGACCCGGCACTGGTCGGCACGCGGCATGTTCGATCGCAACAAGGCGCTGTGGGCGAGTTTTGTGCTGGAGACGCCGGCGGGAAAAATCTACGTCGTCTGCGATTCCGGCTATGGCGATGGCGGGCACTTCCGCCGCGTCGCCGACAAGCACGGGCCGCTGCGTCTCGCGATCCTTCCCATCGGTGCTTACGAGCCGCGCTGGTTCATGCGCGACCAGCACATGAACCCGGAAGACGCCGTGAAGGCGCTCGATGATTGCGGCGCGCAAGCCGCGCTCGGGCATCATCACGGCACGTTCCAGCTGACGGATGAAGCCATCGACGCGCCGGCCAAGGCGCTGGTCGAGGCGCTGGATGCAGCGAAGATTCCTCAGGAGCGGTTCGTGGCGATGAAGCCGGGGCAGGTGGTGGAGATTTAGCTATCTCCAGGCGCACCGCTCGTGCCCCGGACGCAGCGCCGTGCTGCTTGCTGGGTCCCGGCTCTGCGCAGCATCGCTACGCGCTGCAGCGCGTCCGGGACACGAGACCTATTGCTCTTTCGGCTTGATCGCCCAGCTCACATTCACCGTCACCGACAGCTTTTCCTCGCCCGGCGCAACGGCAGCTGGTGCGGCCATCGGGGCAGTGGCCATGCGGCCCTTGAACAGCGGCACCGGGGCGCTGCCTTCGGAGACGCTGAGCGGTGCTCCCAGCGTGACGCCGGTCGCCTTGGCGTAGATCTCGGCCTTGCGGCGGGCATCGGCGACCGCCTGCTCCCGCGCACTGTCGAGCAGCTTAGAGGCCTGCGTCACCTCGAAGGAAATATTGCCGATGTCGTTCGCGCCCGCGGTGACCAGCGTGTCGATGATGCCGGCGACCTTGGTCACGTCGCGAATTTTGACGGTGACGCGGTTAGAGGCACGGAAGCCGACCACGGGGGAGGTGCCGGTGGATTTGTTCTGGCCATATTGCGGCTGCAAGGACAGCCGCGAGGTCTGATAATCCTTCTCGTCAATGCCGGCGCCCTTCAGGGCCAGCAGCACCTTGCCCATCGCGGCGTTGTTGACGTCGGACGCTTCCTTCGCCGTCTTGGCGTCATTGGCAACGCCTGCATCGATCTGCGCGAGATCGGGCGCCGCCGAGACGGTCGCCTCGCCGCTCACGGTGATGGCGGACGGAAAATCGTCGGCAAGCGCGGGCGCTGCCAGCAGCGTGGCGGCGAAAATGGCGGCGAGGGCGACAGGCTTTTTCATCGGTCTCACTTCAGCGGCACGAACACATTGATCACGAGCTTGTCCTCAGCCGTCTTCAGGGGATCGGTGAGGTACTCCTCGATGAACGTGTCCTTGGCTTCGAGCTTCTTGTCGTCGAGGTGATTGGTGATCGCCTCATAGGTGTTGTCCATGTTGTCGTAGGAGCCGCGATGGACGAATTTCAGCGCCTTGCCCTCGGGCGATTTGCCGATGCTCATGTCCTTGGTCAGGTTCTTCGGATCCTGCTCGACCGGGATTTCGGCGAGGAAGGTGAAGCCGGTGTCGTCGGTCGAGGTGTAGACGATCATCGAATTGCCGGCGTGCTTGATCCCCTGCTTGTCGAGCAGCGCGTTCAGCGCCTTGAAGGCGTCGACCAGGGTGTCGAAGGCCGAGTCCCAATTGGCAGTGCCCTTGACCATCACGACCTTCTTGGGCTCGAGCGTGGTCTCCAGACCGAAGGGATCGGCGGTCTGAACCGGGGCGGGGGCGACGGCCGCGGCTGGCGGCGGTGCCGCCGGGCTCGGTGAGGCGCTGGCTGCGGGGGACGGCGATGCTGCAGGGGAGGGCGAGGCACTGGCCGCCGGAGACGGCGTTGCTACTGGCGCGGGCGAAGCGCTCGCGGCCGAGGAGGGGGCGGCTGGCGACGCCGGCGAGGGGCTTGCCGACGCGGCGGGTGCCGGGCTCGGGGCCTGCGCGAGAGCGCCGGACAGGCCAAGCGACAAGGCCGCTGCCGGGATCAGCGCGGCCAGAGCGAGACGACGAAACCTAATCATTCTAATCTCCCCAAGGCCTTGCCCACCAAGGCCCAAATCCGGCTTTGCGCCCGGGCGCGCATCCCGGTTCGCGCGAATTGCGCCGTTCTAACACGCGAGCGCCAAATTCGTCCCATGACAGATGCGTCATGGGTCCACCTTGGCTGCCGAAGCCAAATCACTGGCCAAGCCGGCAAGGATCGCCATATAAGGCAGGCGAAATTCGGGAATTTTCATGAGCGCGCTGGCCAACCACGCATTTGCCAAGATGAACGGCATCGGCAACGAGATCGTCGTTGTCGACATGCGCGATTCCGCCGGCCGGATCACGCCGGATGACGCCCGCGCGGTGGCCGCCGCGGACGGCGGCGTGCCCTATGACCAGCTCATGGTGCTGCAGAAGCCGCGGCTCGACGGCACCGAGGCCTTCATCAGCATCTACAACAATGACGGCTCGGAAGCCGGCGCCTGCGGCAACGGCATGCGCTGCGTGGTGCGCCGCATCTTCGAGAAGAGTGGACAGACCACGGCGACCTTCGAGACCGCGGCCGGCCTGCTCAACGCCTGGCAGGGCCCGGCGCCCGATCTCTACACCGTCGACATGGGTGCGCCGAAGTTCGGATGGCAGGACATTCCGCTGGCGGAAGAGTTTCGCGACACCCGCTACATCGAATTGCAGATCGGCCCGATCGACAAGCCGATCCTGCATTCGCCGTCGGTGGTCAGCATGGGCAATCCGCACGCGATCTTCTGGGTCGACGACGTCAATGCCTATGATCTCGAGCGCTTTGGGCCGCTGCTGGAAAATCACCCGATCTTCCCCGACCGCGCCAACATCACGCTCGCGCATATCGTCGATCGCGAGCACATCACCATGCGCACCTGGGAGCGCGGCGCAGGGCTGACCAGGGCCTGCGGCTCGGCGGCCTGCGCGACCGCGGTTGCGGCCGCGCGCCTGAAGCGCACCGAGCGCAAGGTTGAGATGACGCTGCCCGGTGGCAAGCTCGGCATCGAATGGCGCGAGCGCGACGACCACGTGCTGATGACGGGCACGGCGACCTTCGAATACGAAGGCAATTTCGATCCGGCGCTGTTCGCGCCGGTCGGCTGATGGCCGTCGACGTCGTCACCTTCGGCTGCCGCCTCAACGCTTTCGAGGCCGAGGTGATCCGCCGTGAGGCGGAGAGTGCCGGCCTGTCCGATACCATCGTCATCAACAGCTGCGCTGTCACCAACGAGGCGGTGGCGCAGGCGCGGCAGTCGATCCGCAAGTTGAAGCGCGAGCGGCCCGGCGCGCGCATCGTCGTCACCGGCTGCGCGGCGCAAACGCAGAGCGGCATGTTCGCCGAGATGACTGAGGTCGATCGCGTCGTCGGCAATGACGACAAGATGCGCGGCGATGCGTGGCGCCAGGCGCGCGACGCCTTCGATATCGGCGCCAGCGAGAAGATCGCGGTCAGCGACATCATGGCCGTGAAGGAGATGGCGCCGCATCTGATCGACGGCTATGCGAGCGGCCTGCCGCGCGTGTTCGTGCAGGTGCAGAACGGCTGCGACCATCGCTGCACCTTCTGCATCATCCCTTACGGCCGAGGCAATTCACGCTCGGTGCCGATGGGCGCGGTGATCGATCAGGTGCGGGCGCTGGTCGCGCGCGGCCATGCCGAGATCGTGCTGACCGGCGTCGATCTCACCAGCTACGGCGCCGATCTGCCGGGCGCGCCAAAACTCGGGATGCTGACCAGGCAGATCCTGCGCCATGTGCCGGAGCTGAAGCGGCTGCGCATCTCCTCGATCGATTCGATCGAGGCAGATCGCGATCTGCTTGATGCCATCGCCGACGATGCGCGGCTGATGCCGCATCTGCATCTGTCGCTGCAATCCGGCGACGACATGATCCTGAAGCGCATGAAGCGGCGGCATTCGCGGCAGGATGCGATTGCATTCTGCGATCAGGTGCGCCGCTTGCGCCCCGACATCGTCTTTGGCGCCGACATCATCGCGGGTTTTCCGACCGAGACCAACGAGATGTTCTCGCGCTCACTCGATCTGGTCGAGGAATGCGGCCTGACGTTTCTCCATGTCTTCCCGTATTCCCCACGCCCCGGCACCCCGGCCGCGCGGATGCCGCAGGTCGCGGGTGGTGCGGTCAAGGCGCGTGCAAAGCAGCTTCGTGCGGCCGGCGAGGCAGCGTTGCGCCGGCGGCTGCAAGCCGAGATCGGCGCAACGCGCGACGTGCTGATCGAGAGCGAGGGGCAGGGGCGCACCGAGCACTACCTGCCGGTGGCGATCGCGGGCGAGCGCGTCGGCAGTGTCGTGCCGCTCAGGATCGCCGGCAACGATGGCGAACGGCTGACACCATAATCCGCAACCTTCTTCCTTCTCCCCCTGCGGGAGAAGGTGGCGCGAAGCGCCGGATGAGGGGTTGCTTCAGCAAGCTCGATTGCGAGAGACTCACGCGCGGAGAGAGACCCCTCACCCGTCTCGGCGCTACGCGGCGAGCCACCCTCTCCCCTTGTGGGTCCCACAAGGGGAGAGGGAAACTACGACGCCCGCACCTGCCAGAAGCGCAGCGTGCGTCGTGCATTCTCCGGCGACATGCGCGCAAAATTGCTCTGCGCCCTCGCAACATCCGCCGGCTTCATCGCACCTGTCGCAAAGCGGCTTTCGAGGACGGCGGCAGTCGTTTCCCAGCTCAGCTGCGCCGCCTTGCACGGTACCAGCAGACCGTCCTCACGCAGGCTCTGCATCAGCGGACGAATGACCTCGACCGTCGATCCGGACAGCACCGCCAGCGCGGCCACGGCCTCTTCGTAGCGCCGCTGCCTGGCGAAGCCGAGCAGCGTCGCCTCATTGAGCTGGCCGGACGCTTTGAGATTCGCAATCGCCCGCTTGGCGCCCTCGAAATCGCGGACACCCGACATCTCGCGCTCGACGCCGACGGTGACGGCGGCGATCGCGTTCTGGATCTCCTCGAACAGATCGGGCGGCGCGCGCGACAGCAAGCGCGTGCGAACCGTGTCCGTCGCCGAGCGCAGCAACTGGCGGCGCAGGGCCGACGGCAGGTCGACGCGGACGCCGACGCTGACGGCGAGCTCGGGATCGGACTCGGCCTGTCCGACGATGACGGCAAAGCCGTTACCCGAGACGCGCGCACCGGGATTGGCGGCGAGACGCCGGCTGACGCTGGGATAGCGGCGCGCCAGCAGTGCGTCGGTGACGATCTCCTTCAGCCACCAGCGGCCGGCGACCGCGAGCAGATGCGGCTCGCCTTTGGACGATGCGATCTTCACCAAGTCGCCATCGTCGAGGCGCGCGGATTCCTGCAGCACGGGACCGGCGATGCGGATCTCGTCATTGTTGGCGAGGCGCCGGATGACGGAGGGCGGTGCCTGCGCGATCGGCGCAAGCTGGGCGCTGATTTCGGCGAGCGCAACGCGCGCGCCAATGTCGGCGATGGCGCGCAGCTCGATGGTGCCGATCAGGCGCTCGAGCACGTCATCGAACAGCGCGATCTGCTCGTCGTCAAAACTTCCGGCGGAGGACAGGAACAGGTCGGTGACGCGCCGGGCTGTTTCGAGGCCCTTTTCCGCTGAGCCTAGTCGAATCGCGGATTCGACCTCGTCGATGATCGATAGTTCGGCCGTGGACATGACGCGTTGCTCGTCCTGAGCGGATGACGGAAGCTTGTTCTAAGCAACCGCTATCATTAGAGACGAGCACTGAACGTTTCGTAAACCATGCCTCGGAGAAGGCGTCATTCCCCGTTCCAGCCGCAGGCGCGGAGCTTCTCATGCATGTGGGGCGGGGCCGGCGCGACCACGCGGACCGGCTCCTTGTTCCGGGAGATCGGCACCACGATCTCGCGGGAATGCAGGTGCAGCCGCGGCTCGCCGAAGCGCGGGCCGTTGCCGTAAATGTTATCGCCGAAGATCGGCCAGCCGGTCGCGGACGAATGCACCCGCAATTGATGGGTCCGCCCGGTGACGGGTTCCATGGCGAGCCAGGTCAGCCCGTCGCCGCGGCCCATCACCTTCCAGTTCGTGACCGCCTTCTGCCCCTCCGGATCGGGCTTCTGCCACCAGCCGCGCTCGGCATTGAGCCGGCCGAGCGGCATGTCGATGGTGCCTTCGCCCTCGGCAGGGCCGCCCTCGACCACGGTCCAATAGGTCTTGCCGATCTTGCCGTGCTTGAACAGCAGGCCGAGCGAGGCGGTCGCCTTGCGATGGCGGCCGAGCACGAGGCAGCCGGAGGTGTCCTTGTCCAGCCGGTGGGCCAGCACCGGCGGTCGCGGCAGGCCGAAACAGAGCGCGTCGAATGAGGCTTCCAGATTGGCGCCGCCCTTGGGGCCGCGATGCACCGGCAGGCCCGAGGGCTTGTCGATGACCAGCATCAGCCCGTCGCGATGGAGCACGCGCGACTGGATCTCGTCAGCGGTCAATTCGGGAACATCGAGCAATTGCAAGACTTTCGTTTATGGGCCGGAACGGCTAACACACCGCCACCATGAACGATACCACCTCCGAGACCCCCAAGCTGAGCTGGTGGCGCCGCCTGTCCAACGGGCTGAAGCGCACCTCGTCCTCGCTCGGGACCGCGGTCGCCGACCTCGTCACCAAGCGCAAGCTCGACCGCGCCATGCTCGACGACATCGAGGACGTGCTGCTGCGCGCCGATCTCGGCACCTCGGTCGCGGTGCGGATTGCGGATGCGGTCGGCACCGGGCGCTATGACAAGGCGATCTCGGCCGACGAGGTCAAGGACGTGGTCGCGACCGAGGTCGAGAAGGTGCTGGCGCCGGTCGCGAAGCCACTCGAGATCGATGCCGCCCACAAGCCGTTCGTGATCCTCGTGGTCGGCGTCAACGGCTCCGGCAAGACCACCACCATCGGCAAGCTCTCGCAAAAGTTTGCGTCCGAAGGCCGCAAGGTGATGCTGGCCGCCGGCGACACGTTTCGCGCGGCGGCCATTGAGCAGCTCAAGATCTGGGGCGAGCGCACCAAGACGCCGGTCATATCAGGCGCGCAGGGCTCGGATTCGGCGAGCCTCGCCTTCAATGCACTGACGGCGGCGAAGGAGCAGACCGTCGATGTGCTCCTGATCGACACCGCCGGCCGCCTGCAGAACAAGGCCGAGCTGATGAACGAGCTCGAGAAGGTCGTGCGCGTCATCCGAAAGATTGACGCCTCGGCGCCGCATGCGGTGCTGCTCGTGCTCGACGCCACCGTCGGCCAGAACGCGCTGTCGCAGGTCGAGGCCTTCCACCGCACCGCAGGGGTGACGGGCCTGGTGATGACCAAGCTCGACGGCACCGCGCGCGGAGGCATTCTGGTCGCGCTCGCGGAAAAATTCAAACTGCCGGTGCATTTCATCGGCGTCGGCGAAAGCGTCGACGATCTTGCGCCGTTCACCGCGCGCGATTTCGCCCGCGCGATCGCCGGAATCGAAAGCTAGAGAATGGACAAGACTCAGCCGCATCCGCTGTTCAAGCTTGCGACCGAGCTCGGTCCGCTGCTCGTGTTCTTCTTCGTCAATGCGAAGTTCAATCTGTTCGCCGCAACCGGCGCCTTCATGGTCGCGATCGTGGCGGCAATGATCGCCTCCTATGTGGTGACGCGCCACATCCCGATCATGGCGATCGTCACAGGCGTGATCGTGCTGGTGTTCGGCACGCTGACCCTGGTGCTGCACGACGAGACCTTCATCAAGGTCAAGCCGACCATCATCTACGGCCTGTTCGCTGCGATCCTTGGCGGCGGCCTGCTGTTCGGCCGCTCCTTCATCGCCGTGATGTTCGATCAGATGTTCAACCTGACGCCGCACGGCTGGCGCATTCTGACGCTGCGCTGGGCGCTGTTCTTTGCGGGCATGGCCGTGCTGAACGAGATCGTCTGGCGCACCCAGAGCACCGACTTCTGGGTGAACTTCAAGGTCTTTGGCGTCACCCCGCTGACCATGGTCTTCGCCATCGCCCAGATGCCGCTGACCAAACGCTACGGCGTTGATCCGGTCTCGCTGGAGACCAGCGAGGCCGAGGCCGGGGACGTGCGGAAGGGGTAGCGCTCCCTCAATTCGTCATTGCGAACTGAGGGGCAGCCACACACGCAACTGTCATCGTCCGGCTTGACCGGGCGATCAGTATTCCAGAGAAAGTTGTGAGATACGGAGAAGCCGCGGCGTACTGATGCCCCGGTCAAGCCAGGGGCATGACAGCGATGCTTGTGGCTGTCTTGCTCGCTCACACTGACGATCGCGATCAGCTCCCCGCCCGCAGCGCCTTCTCCATCTGCGGCAGCAACACGCTCCGAAAATTCTCCGGCGTGATCGGGCCGACCAGCTTGTAGACGATGGTGCCTTCGCGGCCGACGACGAAACTCTCGGGCACGCCATAGACGCCCCATTCGATCGAGGCGCGGCCGTTGGCGTCGGTGCCGACGCGGCCGAACGGGTTGCCGTAGCGCCCGAGGAAGCGCCGCGCGTTGTCGGGCGCATCCTTGTAGTTGATGCCGACGAGCTGGAAGCGCTTGTCCTTGGCAAGCTCCGTCAGCAACGGCGCCTCGTCGTGACAGGGCACGCACCAGGAGGCCCAGACATTGACGAGGCTGACCTTGCCCTTGAAGGCGGACGGATCGAAGCCTGGCACCTGAGCATTGTCGGCCTGCAATCCCTCGAGCGGCGGCAGCGTGGTCTGGGGCGCGGGCCGGCCGATCAGCGCGGAGGGAATTCGCGAAGGGTCGCCGCTGCCGAGCCGAAGCCAGAACAGCACGGCAAGCGCGGCGAAGGCGAGCAGCGGCAGCACCATCAGGAAGGTGCGGCGCTGCGGCGGTGCCGAGGTCGATTGCCCGCTCATGGTGTGTCCAAAGCACTGCGGCCCGAGCGGCGCGTGACGCCACCGCGGTCGAGCTCGCGCAGACGCTGCGTCTGGTTGCGATAGTCGAGCACGACCCAGCCGATCAGGATCGCGACCACGACAGCCGCCGCCGCATAGGACGTCACGATGAAGGATGCATAGGGACCGAGTGACATTGTCATGCTGCCCCTTTTGACGCGTTTTCTTGACGCGAACCGGTGCTCACTTCGCTTGAAAACGCGACGCGGCTCGCCTGCATCATCTGCAGCGCGCGCACGCGCCGGCGCAAAATCTCGTTGCGCATCGCAGCCAAGTGCAGCGTGACGAACAGCAGCGTGAATGCGATGGCCATCACCAGCAGCGGAATCAGGAACGATTTGTCGAGCGTCGAGCCGCCTATGCGCATCACCGAGGCTGGCTGGTGCAGCGTGTTCCACCAGTCGACCGAGAACTTGATGATGGGAAGATTGATTGCGCCGACCAGCGTCAGCACGGCCGCGGCGCGTGCCGCGCGCGAGGGATCTTCCACCGCGCGCCACAGCGCCATCAGGCCGAGATACATCAGGAACAGGATCAGCACCGACGTCAGCCGCGCGTCCCATTCCCAATAGGTGCCCCACATCGGACGCCCCCACAGCGAGCCCGTGAGCAACGCCAGGAAGGTGAAGCTGGCACCGATCGGTGCGGCGGCTTTGGCGGCGACGTCGGCGAGCGGATGCCGCCACACCAGCGTGCCGAGCGAGGCGACACTCATCACGCCCCACACGAACATCGACAGCCACGCATTCGGCACGTGGATGAACATGATCTTCACGGTCGCGCCCTGCTGATAATCGTCGGGCGCGGTGGCCGATTGATAAAGGCCGATCGTGAGCAGGATGACGGTCGCGGCCGCGAGCCACGGCAGCACCCGCGCCGAGAGCGCGAGGAACCTTGTGGGATTGGCGAGGTCGATCAGCGACATGGTATCGTGATAATCACAGGGCAGCGCTCATGCAATCAGCATGAAAGCACGCAGCGAAAGTTGATCGGGGTCAAGGTCAATCCAGTCCATGTTTCAGGCTCGCGGCTGCCGCAAACGGGCCGATCACGAGGCTGACCAGCGACAGTGCGCAAAGGATCGAGAACGGCGCGCCGAATGACAACGGCCCGGTGATCGCGGCCTGCGAGGCCGCAACCCCGAAGATCAGCACCGGGATCGACAGCGGCAGCACCAGCACGGCCATCAGCAGCCCGCCCCGATGCAGCGTCACCGCCAGCGCCGCGCCGATCATGCCTGTAAAGGTCAGCGCAGGCGTGCCCGCCAGCAGCGTCAGCGCCACCGCACTGGTCGCGACCATGTCGAGGTTGAGCAGCAGGCCCAGCACCGGGGTTGCGACAATCAGCGGCAGGCCCGCGGCCAGCCAATGCGCCAGCGCCTTGGCGGCGCAGGCCAGTTCCAGCGGGGTCCGGCTCATCGTGATTAAATCGAGCGAGCCGTCCTCATGGTCGGCCATGAACAGCCGGTCCAGCGTCAGCAGGCTCGCCAGCAGGGCGCCGAGCCAGAGGATGGCGGGCCCGAGCCGCGATAGCAGCGCCAGGTCCGGCCCCACCGCGAACGGCATCAGGACAACGACGGTCAGGAAAAACAGCACGCCAATCAAGGCCCCGCCGCCAACGCGGAGCGCGATCCGGATGTCCCGGCGAATGAGGGCGGACAGGGCGGTCATGGGGCTCCCCGCGACAAAAGCTGAGGGTCGGGCCGCTTCATGTCGTCCCCCCGATCTGCAGCTCGCGCGATTCGATGCCGAGCGGCGCATGGGTCGCCGCGATGATCAGGCCGCCGCGTGCCAGATGGTCGCGCATCAGGCTGCCGAACATGTCCTGGCCGGCGACATCCAGCGCATTGGTCGGCTCGTCCAGCAGCCAGACCGGGCGACGGACCATCAGCAGCCGGGCCAGCGATAGTCGGCGGCGCTGACCGGCCGACAGGAAGGCCGCGGGCAGATGGGTGGCGTGGTCGAGGCCGACGGTGGCAAGGCTTTCAGCGGCGTCGCCGCGCTCGCCGCCCAGAAAATCAGCCCAGAATGCCAGGTTTTCCGCCACGCTCAGTGCTGGCTTCAGGGCATCGCGATGGCCGAGATAGTGGCATTGCTCGGGCAGCGTCATGTCGGCGTCGCCCCCGTCCAGTACGATTGTGCCGCCAGCCGGAATGAGCAGGCCGGCGATCAGCCGCAGCAGTGAGGTTTTGCCCGAGCCGTTGCGGCCGACGACCGCCACGGCTTCGCCGGAGACCGCCTCGAAATCGAGCCCGGAAAACACCTCGCGGCCGCCCCGCACGCAAATCACCCCGCGTCCGGACAGCTGCATCTGGCTTGCTATCAACCCGTTCAAAGCCGGGCCTCAGGAAATCTTGGGGTAGCGCATCAGAATTTTTGGCTCGCGACTTGCTGGGTTCGATTGTGGCGGTGGCGGCGCGGTTAGAAAGCTTCTATAAGCCCGGAACTACTTGATGCAGCAACTCAACCTGCCCCTGCAAGCGACCCAGCCTGCTACGCTGACGGTGTTAAAATACCCCTTGCCGGGTATAACTAACAATTGGGATTTCCTACATGACCTCGCTCGACAGCTTCAAATGCAAAAAGACCCTCATGGTCGGCTCCAAGACCTATGTGTATTACAGCCTGCCCACCGCCGAGAAGAATGGTCTGAAGGGAATTTCGAAACTTCCCTATTCGATGAAAGTCCTGCTCGAGAACCTCCTCCGCAACGAGGACGGCCGCTCGGTCAAGAAGGAAGACATCGTCGCGGTCTCGAAGTGGCTGCGCAAGAAGTCGCTGGAGCATGAGATCGCGTTCCGCCCGGCCCGCGTGCTGATGCAGGATTTCACCGGCGTGCCGGCGGTGGTCGACCTCGCCGCAATGCGCAACGCGATGCAGAAGCTCGGCGGCAATGCCGAGAAGATCAACCCGCTGGTGCCGGTCGATCTCGTCATCGACCACTCCGTGATCGTGAACTTCTTCGGTGACAACAAGGCTTTCGGCAAGAACGTCACCGAGGAGTACAAGCAGAACCAGGAGCGCTACGAGTTCCTGAAGTGGGGCCAGAAGGCGTTCTCGAACTTCTCCGTCGTGCCGCCCGGCACCGGCATCTGCCACCAGGTCAATCTCGAATATCTCTCCCAGACGGTCTGGACCAAGAAGGAGAAGATGACGGTCGGCAAGAAGACCGGCACCTTCGAGGTCGCCTATCCCGACTCGCTCGTCGGCACCGACTCCCACACCACCATGGTCAACGGTCTCGCCGTGCTCGGCTGGGGCGTCGGCGGCATCGAGGCGGAGGCTTGCATGCTCGGCCAGCCGCTGTCGATGCTGCTGCCCAACGTCGTCGGCTTCAAGCTGAAGGGCGCGATGAAGGAAGGCGTCACCGCGACCGACCTCGTGCTCACCGTCACGCAGATGCTGCGCAAGCTCGGCGTGGTCGGCAAGTTCGTCGAGTTCTTCGGACCCGGCCTCGACAATCTCTCCGTTGCCGACAAGGCGACCATCGCCAACATGGCGCCGGAATATGGCGCCACCTGCGGCTTCTTCCCGGTCGACGCTGCCGCGATCGATTACCTCAAGACCTCCGGCCGCGCCGCACCGCGCGTCGCGCTGGTGCAGGCCTATGCCAAGGCGCAGGGCCTGTTCCGCACCGCCAAGTCGGCCGATCCGGTGTTCACGGAAACGCTGACGCTCGATCTCGCCGACGTCGTGCCGTCGATGGCCGGCCCGAAGCGTCCCGAAGGCCGCATCGCGCTGCCGTCGGTCGCCGAAGGATTTTCACTCGCACTCGGTACCGAGTACAAGAAGGCTGAAGATCCGACGAAGCGTTTCGCCGTCGAAGGCAAGAACTACGAGATCGGCCATGGCGACGTCGTCATCGCCGCCATCACCTCCTGCACCAACACCTCGAACCCGAGCGTCTTGATCGGCGCCGGTCTGCTCGCGCGCAACGCCGCGGCCAAGGGTCTCAAGGCAAAGCCGTGGGTGAAGACCTCGCTCGCTCCGGGCAGCCAGGTGGTCGCGGGCTATCTCGCCGATTCCGGTCTGCAGGCTGATCTCGACAAGGTCGGCTTCAACCTCGTCGGCTTCGGCTGCACCACCTGCATCGGCAATTCCGGCCCGCTGCCTGAGGAGATTTCGAAGTCGATCAACGACAACGGCATCGTCGCCGCCGCCGTGCTCTCCGGTAACCGCAACTTCGAAGGCCGCGTCTCGCCGGACGTGCAGGCGAACTATCTCGCCTCGCCGCCGCTTGTCGTCGCGCATGCGCTCGCCGGCAGCGTCACCAAGAACCTCGCCGTCGAGCCGCTCGGCGAAGGCAAGGACGGCAAGCCAGTGTACCTCAAGGACATCTGGCCGACGACGAAGGAGATCAATGCCTTCATGAAGAAGTTCGTGACCGCGTCGATCTTCAAGAAGAAGTATGCCGACGTGTTCAAGGGCGACACCAACTGGCGCAAGATCAAGACGGTCGAGAGCGAAACCTATCGCTGGAACATGTCTTCGACCTATGTGCAGAACCCGCCCTATTTCGACGGCATGAAGAAGGAGCCGGAGCCGGTCACCGATATCGTCGAGGCGCGCATCCTCGCCATGTTCGGCGACAAGATCACCACCGACCACATCTCGCCGGCCGGCTCGATCAAGCTCACCTCGCCCGCTGGCAAATATCTCAGCGAGCACCAGGTGCGTCCCGCCGACTTCAACCAGTACGGCACGCGTCGCGGCAACCATGAGGTCATGATGCGCGGCACCTTCGCCAACATCCGCATCAAGAACTTCATGCTCAAGGGCGCGGATGGAAATATCCCCGAGGGCGGTCTGACCAAGCACTGGCCCGACGGCGAGCAGATGTCGATCTACGACGCCGCGATGAAGTACCAGCAGGAGCAGGTACCGCTCGTCGTGTTCGCCGGCGCCGAGTACGGCAACGGCTCCTCACGCGACTGGGCTGCGAAGGGCACCCGGCTGCTCGGCGTGCGCGCCGTGATCTGCCAGAGCTTCGAGCGCATCCATCGCTCCAACCTGGTCGGCATGGGCGTGCTGCCGCTGACCTTCGAGGACGGCACCTCGTGGTCATCGCTTGGTCTGAAGGGCGACGAGAAGGTCACGCTGCGTGGCCTGGTCGGCGATCTCAAGCCGCGCCAGAAGCTGACTGCGGAGATCGTGTCCGGCGACGGTTCGTTGCAGCGCGTTTCGCTGCTTTGCCGCATCGATACGCTGGACGAGCTCGATTACTACCGGAATGGCGGCATTCTGCACTATGTGCTGCGCAAGCTCGCGGCCTAAGCGCGAATTTGTGAACGGTGGCTCACTGCGACGTGAGTAGAA
Source organism: Bradyrhizobium diazoefficiens (assembly GCF_016616885.1). Classification (NCBI taxonomy): domain Bacteria; kingdom Pseudomonadati; phylum Pseudomonadota; class Alphaproteobacteria; order Hyphomicrobiales; family Nitrobacteraceae; genus Bradyrhizobium; species Bradyrhizobium diazoefficiens. The sequence continues at coordinate 530,765 of NZ_CP067102.1, forward strand.
GGTTAAACAAAGGCGGCCTATCACAGGGCCGCCTTTGTTGCGTTAAGGCTTTGGATGGGCCGTCCGGCAGAAACGCGTCCCGGACGGTTGAATGTGCTGCGCCCGTAAGACTACGGTGACCATCAGGCGATAAGATCTCCCTCAACGAATGACCGTGTGTGACGTCCGACATGACTGGAATGATGGCTTCTAATCTCGTTTCGCGCTGGTCCGGGGCACTCTGGTCGGGAGCACTCGGCATCTGCGCGATCGTCGCCGTTATCCGTCCTGCCGAGGCTGATCCCCGCGCCGTGGTCGAGCTCTTCACCTCGCAGGGCTGCTCCTCCTGCCCGCCCGCCGACAAGGTCATCGGCGATCTCGCCAAGGATCCCTCGATCATCGCGCTGAGCATGCCGATCGACTATTGGGATTATCTCGGCTGGAAGGACACGCTGGCAGATTCGCGTTTCTCGGCGCGGCAGCGCGCCTATTCGCGCATGCGCGGTGACCGCGAAGTTTATACGCCGCAGGTCGTGGTCAATGGCGCCGTGCATGTCATCGGCAGCGACCGGTCCGGCATCGAAAACGCAATCGACAAGACCGACACGGGCACCGGCGTGATGAGCGTGCCGGTGACGATGTCGCTCGCGGGCAAGCAGATCAGCGTGTCGGTCGCCGAGAGCAAGGAGCCGGCGATCTCGCATGGCGAGGTCTGGATCTGCTCGATCGCGAAATCGGTGCCGATCGAAATCAGCCGCGGCGAGAATCGCGGACAGCAGATCACCTACCACAACGTCGTGCGCAATCTGCTCAAGGTCGGTGACTGGAACGGACATCCGGAAAGCTGGACCGTCCCGCTCGAAAATCTCACGCGCGACGGCGTCGACGGCGCGGTGGTCTATGTCCAGGACGGCAGCCGCGAGAAGCCCGGCCCCATGCTGGGCGCGGCGTACACGTCGCTGCACTGAGCGCGTAGATCGTCTCTCAAAATTTAGTGCTTGTCATTCCGGGGCGCGCCCCTTGGGCGCGAGCTATGATGCGCAATTGCGCACCATAGCTCGCGCTTCGCGGGCTCCGGAATGACTGCGCGGCAGCAACACCCCGACACAAACAAAAAAGGACCAACTTGCGTTGGCCCTCCTTGTCGCGCGTACAGACCCGATCCTGTTCGACCCCGGGGGGCTGGGGGCTGAGGAATCCGGAACCGAAAGGACCGGGTCAACGCACACGCATCTTTTCGCAGTGCAGGGCGGCGGGCGGTTGGCGGAAAAGCGGCGATCCTGTGATTCCTGCTAACGATCCCGTGACGGTTTGCCGCTGAGAAGTTCCACCGTTGCGTGTGTCATGATTCGCAACCATTTGGCGAGGTGAACCGGAGCCCTCCAAGAGCCCCTTGCGGCCGGGAACGGTTGGCGCAATCATGCAATTGTCATGATCCGCGGCTCCGGGGACGGTCTTCGCGGAGGTGGGTCGTGCTGATGCGACAGGAGGCGCTGGGTGAGTTTGACGCCGGAGGATGCCGATCCGAGCGAGCAGCGCGCGGTGGCGCGCCCCGCCGCTGCGAATGCCCAGCTGAGCCGGGTGACGTTCAACCGGCTCGAGCTGAACCGAATTCTCAACCTCTATGGCCGCATGGTCGCCGACGGCGAGTGGCGGGACTACGCGATCGATTTCCTGAAGGACCGCGCGGTGTTCTCGGTCTATCGCCGCGCCTCCGAAGTGCCGATCTACCGCATCGAGAAGGATCCGCGGCTGGCCCGCAAGCAGGGCATGTACAGCGTGATCTCGGCGACCGGCCTGATCCTGCGCCGCGGCCACGAGCTCGACCGCGTGCTGCTGGTGATCGACCGGAAACTGGCGGTGGTGTAGGGGCACCAACGGTGCCGTAGGATGGGCAAAGCGAAGCGTGCCCACCATGGTCGGCAATGAGGAGAGGCGGTGGGCACGGCGCTTTGCGCCTTTGCCCACCCTACGAGACCTTACCTTGTCGGCACGCTCTTCGCGCCCTCGCCGAGGTCGCGCTGCATCATCACCGTATCCAGCCAGCGGCCGAATTTCAGGCCGACATTCGGATGCGTGCCGATCATCTTGAAGCCGCCGCGGGTGTGCACGCCGATCGAGCCGGCATTGGCGGAATCGCCGATTACCGCGATCATCTGCCGGAAGCCGCGCGCCTCGCATTCAGTGATCAGCCGCTCCAGCAGCAGCGAGCCGATGCCGCGGCGGTGGAAGCTGGGATCGAGATAGATCGAGTTCTCGACCGTGAAGCGGTAGGCGGGGCGGGGCCGGTAGGCGCCGGCATAGGCGTATCCGGCGACGCGGCCATCGAGCATGGCGACGAAATAGGGATAGCCGCCATCGACCAGCGTTCGATAGCGGCGCGTCATCTCGGCGAGGTCGGGCGGCTCGATCTCGAACGTCGCGGTGCCCTCGCGGACGGCCTGCTGGTAGATGGCGGTGATGTCGGGGAGGTCGGCCTCAAGGGTGGGCCTGATTTCGGGTGCGGACATGGGAGGAAGATAGCAGGGGCGTTGCTATGAGCAACGGCGTTTCCGCATGCGTCATGGCTGGGCTAGTCCCGAACACATCACCGTCATTCCGGGGCGATGCGAAGCATCGAACCCGGAATGACGGTGAGTGGGGCCAAACAAAAACCCCGGCCTCGCGGCCGGGGTTCGTGTCAGTTCCCTCAGGTCTGGCGCTTAGTCGCGCTGGCCGAGGAGCTGCAGCAGCAGGGTGAACAGGTTGATGAAGTTCAAGTACAGCGACAGCGCACCGGAGATCGCCGCACGCTCGGCGATGTCACCGCCTGCCGAGGCATAGCCGTAGATGTAATCGTTCTTCAGCCGCTGGGTGTCCCAGGCGGTGAGGCCCGCAAACACCAGCACGCCGACCACCGACACGATGAACTGCAGCGCCGTGCTGGCCAGGAACAAGTTCACCAGGCTCGCGATGATGAGGCCGATCAGGCCCATGAACAGGAACGAGCCCATGCCGCTCATGTCACGCTTGGTGGTGTAGCCGTAGAGGCTCAGCGCGCCGAAGGTCGCCGCGGTGATGAAGAACACCCGCACGATCGAGGTGTGCGTGTACACCAGGAAGATCGAGGACAGCGAGATGCCCATCAGCGCCGAGAACACCCAGAACAGGATCTGGGCGGTCGAGGGGGCGAGACGGTTGATGCCGGCCGAGATCACGAACACCATGGCGAGCGGCGCCAGCATGAACAGATACTTCAGCGGGCTCACGAACATCGCGTAGCCGAACGGCGTCAGGAACAGCTTGCCGACGCGGACCGCTTCCGCGGTCGGAACGTCAGTCACGGCAGCCATGTAAACGCCGAGCGCGGCCAGGCCGGTGATGGCGAGGCCAATGCTCATGTAATTGTAGATGCGCAGCATGTAGGCGCGCAGGCCGGCGTCGACCGTCGCGGCGTCAACACGCCCGGCGGCCCTGCCGAAAGGAGAAGCGTAATTGCGGTCTAGGTCCGACATGGTCGAATTCCCGTTGGTTGGCCGGTCCGGCATGAGGGTCGCCATGCCGCCGGTTCGTCACTTTCTATCTCGGATACCGATGTCTGCCGACATTAAATTTGGCTAACAATCGGGGCTCCGAACCCATTCGATATGTGGGAAACTAACACATTCGCTGCAACCGTTCACGCGCGGCTGAATGTCGCCCTTGGCGCGCAACCTGACGTGAACCTGACGAGCGGACGTGGTTAATCGCAGGAATCGTGCGATTTGGCTCCCACGCGGCCACCCGCTACCTTTTGTCACAAATTGCGCAACACCGTGGCGGGCTTTTTGTTCAACGCCAAGAGCGTGCCGGCGAGCCCGAGCCCGACGGTGACGACCAGGGCGGCCACGACCACGCCGGCCGCACTGCCGGCCTGCCAGACGAAGGTCAGCGTCATCAGCCGCGTCACGATCATCCAGGCGGCGATGGTGCCGGCGATCACGCCGAACACCGCGGTGGCGAGTCCGATCAGGAGATATTCGAGCGCATAGGCGCCGAGCAGCCGCAGCCGCGTGGCGCCGAGCGTCTTCAGGATCACGGCATCGTAGACCCGATGGCGATGGCCGGCGGCCAGGGCGCCGCCCAGCACCAGGATCGCCGAGATCAGCGTCACGGCGCTGGCGCCGCGGATCGCGAGCGCGAGATTGGTCACGACCGCGCCGACTGTCTCCATCACCTCGCGCACGCGCACGCTCGTCACCATCGGATAGGCATCTGCCACCTGCTTGATGACCTTGCCGTCGCCGGTCGCGTCGCCGCCGGCTTCCGTCAGCGTGGCGATATGGGTATGTGGGGCGCCCTTGAAGGCGTTCGGCGAGAACACCAGCACGAAATTGATGCCAAGCCCCTGCCAGTCGATGGTGCGCAGATTGCCGATTTTCGCCGGGATGTCGCGGCCGAGCACGTTGACCACGACTTCATCGCCGAGCTTGAGGCCCAGTCCGTCGGCGATCTTCTTCTCCATCGAGACCAGCGGCGGGCCGGAATAGTCGGCGCCCCACCATTCGCCGTCGACCACCTTGGAGCCCTTCGGCAACTCGCCGGTATAGGTCAGGCCGCGGTCGCTCTGCAGCACCCATTCGGAATCGGTGGTGGGCTTGAGGTCCTCGGCGCGGACGCCGCGGGCGCCGACGATGCGCCCCCGCAGCATCGGCACGTCCTCGACCTTCGCGCCCGGCGCGATCTGGCGCAAATAATCGTCGAATGGGGCGGCCTGGGTGCTCGGAATGTCGATGAAGTAGAACGCCGGCGCGCGATCGGGCAACGCTGCCAGGAACTGTCGGCGCAGATTGCCGTCGATCTGGGTGATGGTGACCAGCACGGCGAGGCCGAGCCCGAGCGAGAGCACGACGGAGGGCGTCAGCGCGCCCGGCCGGTGGATGTTGGCGATCGCCAGCCGCAGCATGGTGAAGCGCGTGCGTGGCAGCCGGCGCGCGATCGCCATCAGCACGGCGGCGACGCCGCGCAGCACTGCGAATACGACGACCGAGGAGACCACGAACACCGCGGCGATGCGCTTGTCGAACGACAGGCCGATCACCACCGCGACCAGCAGGGCGACGACCACGGCCATGAACACGAGATAGCTCCAGCGCGGCCGGTGCCATTCCGAGCTGATGGTGTCGCGGAACAGCGCTGCGACCGGCACATCGTGCACGCGGCCGAGCGGCCACAGGCCGAAGGCGAGCGCGGTCAAAAGACCGTAGACAAAAGATAGCGCGAGCTCGTCGGCGTGCACGGCCGGCACCACCGGCAGCGGCAACAATTTTCCAAACAGGCCGACGATGGCAAACGGCATCGCCGCGCCGAGCGCGAGCCCGATCACCGAGCCGATCCCGGCGAGCAGGACGACTTGCGCCAGATAAATCCCGAATACGTCGCGCCCCGTGGCGCCGACCGCCTTGAAGGCCGCGATCACCTCGAGCCTGCGGTCGATATGGCTCTTCACGGCGTTGGCGACGCCGACGCCGCCGACCAGCAGTGCGGCGAGGCCGACCAAGGTCAGGAACTGCGTGAAGCGGCCGATATTGCGCTCGAGCTGCGGCGAGGCATTGGAACGGCTACGGACTTCCCAGCCGGCCTGCGGCGCGGCGTTGCGCGCATCCGCGATGAAGGCATCGGTGGCACGGTCGCTGTTGGCGGCGTCAGGCAGTTTTACGCGATAGACCCAGCGCACCAGGCTGCCGGGCTGGATCAGGTTGGTGGCGCGCAGGGCCGCCTCGCTGATCAGGAAGCGCGGACCAAACCCGATGCCGCCGGCGAGCTTGTCGGGCTCGGCCTCGACGCTGCTGCGGATCTGGAAGGTCGCAGAGCCAATGGTGACGCGGTCGCCGATCTTGAGGGAGAGCCGTGCCAGCAGCGTCGGATCGGCGGCGGCGCCGAATGCACCGTCGCGCTCCGCGAGCAGATCGGTCAGCGGCAGCTGCGGCGCCAGCGTGAGTTGGCCGAGCATCGGATAGGTGTCGTCGACCGCCTTCATCTCGACCAGCGCCAGCTTACCGTCGGCCGAGCGCGCCATGCCGCGCAAGGTCGAGGCAACGGAGACGGTGCCGCGCGAGCGCAGGAAGGCAACTTCCTCGGGCTTCGCTTCGCGCTGGAACAGCACGAAGGAGACGTCGCCGCCGAGCAGCGTGCGCCCCTCGCGCGCGAGGCCGTCGCTCAGGCTCGCCGACACCGAGCCGACGCCGGCGATCGCCATCACGCCGAGCGCGATGCAGGCGATGAAGACGTAGAAACCGCGCAGGCCCCCGCGCAATTCGCGCAGCGCATAGCGCAGCGATAATGCGACGCCGTTGGGCTTCGCAAACGGTTCGACAGCTGTGCTCATGCTTTGGTCGTCTGCGTGTCGATGCGGCCCGAGCGCAGGCGGATCACGCGATCGCAGCGATGCGCGAGCGAGGAATCGTGCGTCACCAGCACCAGCGTCATCCCGCGCTCGGAATGCTTGTTGAACAGCAGGTCGACGATCTGCTTGCCGGTGGTCTCGTCGAGATTGCCGGTCGGCTCGTCAGCGACGAGAATGGCGGGATCGGGTGCCAGCGCGCGCGCCAGCGCCACGCGCTGCTGCTCGCCGCCGGAGAGCTGCGTCGGATAATGATGCAGGCGGTCGCCGAGTCCGACCGATTGCAGCTCCTCGGCTGCGCGCTTGTTCGCATCGGGATTGCCGGCGAGCTCGAGCGGCACGGCGACATTCTCCAGCGCCGTCATGGTCGGGATCAGATGGAAGGACTGGAAGACGATGCCGACCTGGCGGCCGCGGAAGCGGGCCAGCGCGTCCTCGTCGAGGGCATTGAAAGGCGTGCCTGACACCACCACCTCTCCGCTATCAGGACGCTCCAGCCCCGCCATCACCATCAGCAGCGTGGATTTGCCCGAGCCTGACGGGCCGATCAGGCCGATCGTCTCCCCCGAGCCGACGCGCAAGCTGATATCCTTGAGGATGTGAACGCGTGCCGCCCCCGACCCCAATGAGAGATTGACGTTGGAGATGGCGATGGTGTCCGGCGCAGTGCCGGCGAGCGAAGAGGGATAGATGCGACTGTCCATGGTCCGGTCATATGGCAACTCCGCACGCGCGGTCGAGAGGCGTTACGGATTCTTCATGCACATAGCCGTGTTGATGCTCGCTTTGATGACGGTCGCCAATCCGGCTTGGGCGGACGCGACAAAGCCGATCAAGCTTGTCATTTTAGGCGATTCGTTGAGTGCCGGTCTCGGCCTTCCGGCCCAGGACGCGTTTCCGACCAAGCTGCAAAAAGCCTTGCAGGCCAAAGGTATAGCGGTGGACATGACCAACGCCGGCGTGTCCGGCGACACCTCATCGGGGGGGCGCGACCGGCTCGATTGGTCGGTGCCCGAGGGAACCGAGGGCGTCGTTCTCGAGCTCGGCGCCAACGACGCGATGCGCGGCATCGATCCCGACTTGACGCGCGCGGCGCTGACCGACATCGTTCGACGTCTCAGGGCGCGCAAGATCGCCGTGATGCTGTGTGGCATGCTGGCGCCGCCGAACTTCGGCGCGGACTATGGCGCGCGCTTCAATTCGATTTATCCGGATCTGGCGAAACAGTTCGACGTGCCGCTCTATCCGTTTTTCCTCGACGGTGTCGCCGCCGATGCGAAGCTCAACCAGGCCGACGGCATTCACCCGACCGCTGAAGGCGTCAACATCATCGTCAACAACATGCTGCCCACGGCAGAGGCATTCCTGCGCACGATCGGCGAGCAACGCCGTTGAAAAGCAGGCAGCGCTAACCCTAACACCCAGGGTTTTCCCCTGGGTAGCCTGGGCACTCTTCGCAGAGTCACACAACTGCGATAGGAATCAGGGTACCGGTGATTCGTCGCTGGCTCTAAAATTTGGATATGATCTTTCCTAAGGGATCATACCCAAGCATCGGGAGTGCGAAACGATGCCGCGTTTGTTCACTGGTCTGGAAATCCCGGCTGAAGTCAGCCAGACGCTTTCCAATTTGAGAGGTGGCCTTCCCGGCGCCCGGTGGATCGATCCCGAAAATTATCACGTCACGCTGCGCTTCATCGGCGACATCGACGGCATCTCCGCTAACGAGATCGCATCGATGCTGTTTCGTGTCGACCGCAAACCATTCGAGGTGAAGGTGCAGGGGCTCACAAGCTTCGGCGGCCGCAAGCCGCGCGCGGTGGTCGCCACCATCGCGCCGAGCAAGCCGCTGATGGATTTGCAGGCCGAGCTCGAACGTATGATGCAGCGGATCGGCCTCGATCCGGAGGGGCGCAAATTCATCCCGCATGTCACGCTGGCCCGTCTGCACGACGCCACCGACCGCGACGTCGCCGACTATCTCTCGCTGCGCGGCTACTTCCCGAGCAAGGCCTTCATGGCGGAGCGTTTTGTCTTGTTCTCGTCGCGCGCGTCCACCGGTGGTGGGCCGTATGTGGTCGAGGACGCCTACGAGCTGTGTGAGTAGTGTAGCTCTCGTGCCCCGGCTCTGCAGCGTCGGGGGGCACGAATCCGCATACCCCGTCCACCAATTGACGGCTTGCAATTTCCGCCGGTCTCTGGCGGTAAAGAGCGATGCTCTCCACTCCAAACTCCTCCTTCAGCGAAGCGTATCAGGCCCAGATCGCCTCCGGCGCGATCGAGCCCGATGCCGCGCAAGCCGAAATCGCCGAGGCCTATGCCGCGCTCGACCTGCGGCTTGCCAACTACAAGCCGCAGCGCAAGCAGGGGCTGCTCAGCCGCCTGTTCAACGGTGGCGACAAGGACGAGGCGCCGCGCGGGCTCTATGTCCATGGCGAGGTCGGCCGCGGCAAGACCATGCTGATGGATCTGTTCTTCCAGCACTCCACCGTCGAGCACAAACGGCGCGCGCATTTCCACGAATTCATGGCGGATGTACACGAGCGCATCTACGACTACCGCCAGAGCATCGCGCGCGGCGAGACCGCCGACGGCGACGTCATCGCGCTGACCGCGCATGCGATCTTCGAGGAGAGCTGGCTGCTCTGCTTCGACGAATTCCACGTCACCGATATCGCCGACGCAATGATCCTCGGCCGCCTGTTCGCAAAGCTGTTCGATCTCGGCACCGTCGTGGTCGCGACCTCCAACGTCGCGCCCGACGATCTCTACAAAGGCGGCTTGAACCGCGCGCTGTTCGTGCCCTTCATCAAGCAGATCACCGACCACATGGATGTGCGGCGGCTCGATGCGCGCACCGACTTCCGGCTGGAAAAACTTCAGGGCGTGCCGATGTGGCTGACGCCGGCGGACGGCGATGCCGACGCCGCGCTCGGCCGCGCGTGGTCGAAGATGACCGGTGGCGCCAAATGCAAGTCGCGCGACATTTCGATCAAGGGCCGCACCCTGCACGTGCCGTGCTCGGCGCATGGCGTCGCGCGCTTCGCCTTCGCCGATCTTTGCGAGAAGCCGCTCGGCGCATCCGACTATCTCAGGCTGGCGCACGACTATCACACCATCCTGGTCGACCATATTCCAGTGATGGACCTCTCCCAGCGCAACGCCGCCAAGCGCTTCATCACGTTGATCGACACGCTCTATGACAATGCCGTGAAGCTGATGGCCTCGGCCGATGCCAACCCGATCTCGCTCTACCTCGCCGATGAGGGCAGCGAGGCCATGGAGTTCAAGCGGACCTCGTCGCGCCTGATCGAGATGAGTTCGAAATCCTATCTGGCGCTGCCTCACGGCCGCAAGGATTCCACCGCCAGCGGCTCCACCAAGGGGCTGGTGGAGACTTAAGTCCTATTTGCTGCCAAGTCGTCATTCCGGGGCGCGCGTCAGCGCGAACCCGGAATCTCGCGCGCGAGTTTCGAGCTTCCGCATCCACCCGCGCAATGGCGCGGACGCCCCGGAATGACGGCTTGGGGTTTGCTGGCCGGAATCGCGGCGAGCCCGACAATTGGGCATCCACCGACTTGAACGGGGGAAGCGAAAGGGATAACCACCCATTCAGTTTTTCCCTCCTCACGTGTCTAAAGGACAGGTTCACATGGCGCGCGACAAGATTGCTTTGATTGGCTCCGGCCAGATCGGCGGAACGCTGGCTCACCTCATCGGCCTGAAAGAACTGGGCGACGTCGTGATGTTCGACATCGCCGAGGGCGTGCCGCAGGGTAAGGCGCTCGACATCGCACAGTCCTCGCCAGTCGACGGTTTTGATGCGCACTACACCGGCGCGAACTCCTACGAAGCCCTCGACAACGCCAAGGTCTGCATCGTCACCGCCGGCGTGCCGCGCAAGCCCGGCATGAGCCGCGACGACCTCCTCTCCATCAACCTCAAGGTCATGGAGCAGGTCGGCGCCGGCATCAAGAAGTACGCGCCCGATGCGTTCGTCATCTGCATCACCAACCCGCTCGACGCGATGGTCTGGGCGCTGCAGAAGGCCTCCGGCCTGCCGCACAAGAAGGTCGTCGGCATGGCCGGCGTGCTGGATTCGTCGCGCTTCCGCTACTTCCTGGCCGACGAGTTCAATGTCTCCGTTGAAGACGTCACCGCCTTCGTGCTCGGCGGCCATGGCGATACCATGGTGCCGCTGGTGAAGTACTCCACCGTCGCCGGCATCCCGCTGCCCGACCTCGTCAAGATGGGCTGGACCTCGCAGGCGCGCCTCGACGAGATCGTCGACCGCACCCGCAACGGCGGCGCCGAGATCGTCAATTTGCTCAAGACCGGCTCGGCCTTCTACGCGCCGGCGGCGTCGGCGATCGCGATGGCCGAGAGCTATCTGCGCGACAAGAAGCGCGTGCTGGCCAGCGCGGCCTACCTCAACGGCGAATACGGCGTGAAGGACATGTATGTCGGCGTGCCCGTCGTGATCGGCTCCAAGGGCGTCGAGCGCGTCGTCGAGATCGAGCTCGCCGGCAAGGACCGCGAGGCCTTCGACAAGTCGGTCGGCGCGGTGCAGGGCCTCGTCGATGCCTGCAAGAAGATCGCACCCGATCTTCTCGGCCGTTAAGAAAAACAATCCTCGCCGAAGATCGAAACCCGGTCTTCGGCGGTTTCATTTCCGGACCCCGGCTGCAACCCTTTTTGAAGGCTGGGCGGGTTCCGGATCAGCGATTTTGATGTCAAAGAATCCGGGTTGCAGTTCCTGTGGTATATGGTATGCCAGCCACAAGACTGAGGTGGGCCTTTAGAGGTCACCGCCCGCGGGTTCAGGGAGCGACCATATGAATATCCACGAATATCAGGCCAAAGCGCTGCTGAGCGAGTTCGGCGTAGCGATCTCCAAGGGCGTTCCGGTCCTGAGTGCCACCGACGCAGACGCGGCGGCCATGGCGCTGCCCGGCCCGGTCTGGGTGGTGAAGAGCCAGATCCACGCCGGCGGCCGCGGCAAGGGCAAGTTCAAGGAAGCCAGTGCCGGCGACAAGGGCGGCGTCCGCATCGCCAAGTCGGCCGCTGAGGTGTCCGAATTCGCCAAGCAGATGCTCGGTGCCACCCTCGTGACGATCCAGACCGGTCCCGCCGGCAAGCAGGTCAACCGCCTCTACATCGAGGACGGCTCCGACATCGACAAGGAATTCTACCTCTCGATCCTGGTCGATCGCGAGACCTCCCGCGTCTCCTTCGTCGTCTCGACCGAAGGCGGCGTGAACATCGAGGACGTCGCGCACAACAGCCCAGAGAAGATCGTGACCTTCTCGGTCGATCCGGCGACCGGCATCATGGGTCATCACGGCCGCACCGTCGCCAACGCGCTAAAGCTCTCCGGTGATCTCGCCAAGCAGGCCGAGAAGCTCACCGCGCAGCTCTACGCGGCCTTTGTCGCCAAGGACATGTCGATGCTGGAGATCAACCCGCTGGTCGCGACCAAGCAGGGTCAGCTCCGCGTGCTCGACGCCAAGGTGTCGTTCGATGACAACGCGCTGTTCCGTCATCCCGAGGTGCTCGCGCTGCGCGACGAGACCGAGGAAGACGCCAAGGAAATCGAAGCGTCGAAATACGATCTCAACTACGTCACCCTCGACGGCAATATCGGCTGCATGGTCAATGGCGCCGGTCTCGCCATGGCGACGATGGACATCATCAAGCTCTACGGCATGGCGCCAGCGAACTTCCTCGACGTCGGCGGCAGCGCCAGCAAGGAAAAGGTCGCGGCCGCGTTCAAGATCATCACCGCCGATCCCAACGTGAAGGGCATCCTGGTCAACATCTTCGGTGGTATCATGAAGTGCGACGTGATCGCCGAGGGCGTCACCGCCGCCGTGCGCGAGGTCGGCCTCAGCGTGCCGCTGGTGGTTCGCCTCGAAGGCACCAATGTCGAGCTCGGCAAGAAGATCATCCGTGAATCCGGGCTGAACGTGGTGCCCGCCGACAATCTCGACGACGCCGCGCAGAAGATCGTGAAGGCCGTCAAGGGAGGCTAACGCCATGGCCCAGGACCATCTCGCCGCATCATCTCCGCTTGTAGAGCACACGCGCCTCGCCGCGTTCGCCGGCGAATGGGATGGCGAAGAGGTGGTCTTCCCGTCGCGCTGGACCGCGGGCGGGCCGGCCACCTCGCACGTTGTCGCGCGCATGGATCTCAACGGCTTCTACCTGATCCAGGATTCGGTGCAGATGCGCGACGGCAAGCAGATCTTCGCCACCCACGGCATCTTCACCTACGACCGCGACGACCGGACCTACAAATTGTTCTGGTACGACTCGCTTGGCTACACGCCGCCCTCGCCCGCCTCCGGCGGCTGGGTCGGCAAGACCCTGACGCTGGTGCGCGGCTCGCTCCGCGGCAATGCGCGCCACGTCTACGAGATCATCGACGACAATTCCTACTCGTTGAAGATCCAGTTCTCGCCGGACGCGGAAGGCTGGGCTGACGTGCTCACCGGCGTCTACCGCCGCATCCACTGACCTCTCACTCGTTAGTTTCGCGAAAGCAGACCTCCATGTCCATCCTGATCGACAAGAACACCAAGGTCATCTGCCAGGGCTTTACCGGCAAGAACGGCACCTTCCATTCGGAGGCCGCGATTGCCTATGGCACCAAGATGGTCGGCGGCACCTCGCCGGGCAAAGGCGGCGCGACGCATCTGGGCCTGCCGGTGTTCGACACCGTGCGCGAGGCGCGCGAGAAGACCGGCGCCGATGCGTCGGTGATCTATGTGCCGCCGCCGGGCGCGGCCGATGCGATCTGCGAAGCCATCGACGCCGAGGTCCCGCTAATCGTCTGCATCACCGAAGGCATCCCCGTTATCGACATGGTGCGCGTGAAGCGCTCGCTCGCCGCCTCCAAGTCGCGCCTGATCGGACCGAACTGCCCGGGCGTCATGACCGCCGGCGAGTGCAAGATCGGCATCATGCCGGCCAACATCTTCAAGACCGGCTCCGTCGGCATCGTCTCCCGCTCCGGCACGCTCACTTACGAAGCCGTGTTCCAGACCTCCCAGGAAGGCCTCGGCCAGACCACCGCGGTCGGCATCGGCGGCGATCCGGTCAAGGGCACCGAGTTCATCGACGTGCTGGAAATGCTGTTGGCCGACCGCAAGACCGAATCGATCATCATGATCGGCGAGATCGGCGGTTCCGCCGAGGAAGACGCCGCCCAGTTCCTCAAGGACGAGGCCAAGCGCGGCCGCAAGAAGCCGATGGTCGGTTTCATCGCCGGCGTCACCGCACCTCCCGGCCGCCGCATGGGCCACGCCGGTGCGATCATTTCGGGTGGCAAGGGCGACGCCGGTTCCAAGACCGACGCCATGAAATCCGCAGGGATTACAGTGTCGCCGTCTCCCGCCCGCCTCGGCCATACGCTTGCCGAAAAATTGAAGGGCTAATTCACTCCTTCGTACTTTTCCGGGCGAAGTTTCGCAGCAAATAGGATAAATGGTGCCTGTCGCGCTGAGCCTCTGCCGGGAGCTCAGCGCCAGCGCCGTTTGTTATGCGCGAACCAAAATCGCCAGGAACTCAAGTATGTCTCGCCAAGACGCGAACGCAGCCTTTGCCCTCTCCTCCTTTTTGCAGGGCATCAACGCCACCTACATCGACGAAATCTACGCCCGCTACGAGAAGGACCCGTCCTCGGTCGACGCCGAGTGGCAGGAGTTCTTCAAGAGCCTCAACGACCAGCCCGCCGACGTCCGGAAGAACGCCGAGGGCCCGTCCTGGGAGCGCGCCAACTGGCCGCTGGCCCCGACGGACGATCTGACCTCCGCCCTCGACGGCAACTGGGCCGAGGTGGAGAAGGCGGTCGGTGCCAAAATCGCCGCCAAGGCGCAGGCCAAGGGCGGCGACAAGGGCGCTGACATTTCCTCAGCCGACGTGCTCCAGGCCACGCGCGACTCCGTCCGCGCCCTGATGCTGATCCGCTCCTATCGCATGCGCGGCCACTTCCACGCCAAGCTCGATCCGCTCGGCATCGAAGCCCCGCGCAACCGCGAAGAGCTCGACCCGCGCACCTACGGCTTCGGCGAAGCCGATTTCGACCGCAAGATCTTCCTCGATCACGTGCTCGGGCTTGAATACGCCAACTTGCGCGAAATCACCGCGATCTGCGAGCGCACCTACTGCCAGACGCTCGGCGTCGAATTCATGCACATCAGCAACGCCGCGCAGAAGGCCTGGATCCAGGAGCGCATCGAGGGTCCGGACAAGGAGATCTCGTTCACCCGCGAAGGCCGGCGCGCGATCCTGATGAAGCTGGTCGAAGCCGAAGGCTTCGAGAAGTTCTGCGACACCAAGTTCACCGGCACGAAGCGCTTCGGCCTCGATGGCGGTGAATCGCTGATCCCGGCGCTCGAGCAGATCATCAAGCGCGGCGGCAATCTCGGCGTGAAGGAAGTCGTGGTCGGCATGCCGCATCGCGGCCGCCTCAACGTGCTGACGCAGGTGATGGGCAAGGCGCATCGGGCGCTGTTCCACGAATTCAAGGGTGGCTCGGCCAATCCCGACGCGGTCGAAGGCTCGGGCGACGTCAAATATCACCTCGGTGCGTCCTCGGACCGCGAGTTCGACGGCAATCGTATCCATCTGTCGCTGACCGCGAACCCCTCGCATCTCGAGATCGTCGATCCCGTCGTGCTCGGAAAAGTCCGCGCCAAGCAGGACCAGCATGGCGATCCGCCGGACCAGCGCATCTCGGTGATGCCGCTGCTCATGCATGGCGACGCGGCGTTCGCCGGCCAGGGCGTGGTCGCGGAATGCTTCGGTCTGTCGGACCTGAAGGGCTACCGCACCGGCGGCTCCGTGCACTTCATCGTCAACAACCAGATCGGCTTCACCACCTATCCGCGCTACTCGCGCTCCTCGCCCTATCCGTCTGACGTGGCGAAGATGATCGACGCGCCGATTTTCCACGTGAACGGCGACGATCCGGAAGCCGTGGTGTTCGCGGCCAAGGTCGCGACCGAATTCCGGCAGAAATTCCACAAGCCCGTCGTCATCGACATGTTCTGCTACCGCAGGCATGGCCATAACGAGGGCGACGAGCCGGCCTTCACCCAGCCGGTGATGTACAAGAGGATCGCGGCTCATCCGACGACGCTCGAGCTCTACGCCCGCCGCCTGATCAGCGAAGGCGTGATGACCGAGGGCGAGGTCGACAAGGCCAAGGCCGACTGGCGCGCGCGGCTCGATGCCGAGTTCGAGGCCGGCACCTCCTACAAGCCGAACAAGGCTGACTGGCTCGACGGCAAGTGGTCTGGCTTCAAGATCGCCGATCAGGAAGAAGATGCACGGCGCGGCGTCACCGGGGTCGGCACGGCTGAGCTCAAGGAAATCGGCCGCAAGATCACCAAGGTCCCGGACGGTTTCCGCGTTCACCGCACCATCCAGCGCTTCCTCGACAACCGCGCCAAGGCGATCGACACCGGCGTGGGCATCGACTGGGCGACCGGCGAGGCGCTGGCGTTCTGCACGCTGCTGAACGAGAACCATCACGTCCGTCTGTCCGGACAGGATTCGGAGCGCGGCACCTTCTCGCAGCGTCACTCGGTCCTGATCGACCAGGAGGACGAGAGCCGCTACACGCCGTTCAACCATCTCGGCCACGAGCAGGGCCACTACGAGGTCATCAACTCGTTGCTGTCGGAAGAGGCCGTGCTCGGCTTCGAATACGGCTACTCGCTCGCCGAGCCGAACACGCTGACCCTGTGGGAAGCCCAGTTCGGCGACTTCGCCAACGGCGCGCAGGTCGTGTTCGACCAGTTCATCTCCTCAGGCGAGCGCAAATGGCTGCGCATGTCCGGCCTCGTCTGCCTGCTGCCACACGGCTATGAGGGCCAGGGACCGGAGCACTCTTCGGCGCGTCTGGAGCGTTACCTGCAGATGTGCGCGGAAGACAACATGCAGGTGGTCTACCCGACCACGCCGGCGAACTACTTCCACGTGCTGCGCCGCCAGCTGCATCGCGAGATCCGCAAGCCGCTGATCGTGATGACGCCGAAATCGCTGCTGCGTCACAAGCGGGCCGTGTCGCGTCTGGAGGAGCTCGCCAAGGATACGACCTTCCACCGCATCCTCTATGATGATGCCCAGATGCTGCCGAACGAGGCGATCAAGCTCGTTCCGGACGACAAGATCCGCCGCATCGTGCTGTGCTCGGGCAAGGTCTATTACGACCTCTACGAGGAGCGCGAGAAGCGCGGCATCGACGACATCTACCTGATGCGCGTCGAGCAGCTCTATCCGGTGCCGCTGAAGGCGCTGGTGGCCGAGCTGTCCCGCTTCAAGAAGGCGGAAGTGATCTGGTGCCAGGAAGAGCCCCGCAACATGGGTGCCTGGCACTTCATCGAGCCCTATCTGGAATGGGTGCTGAACCAGGTGAACGGCGTGAGCCGGCGTCCGCGTTATGTCGGCCGCGCCGCTTCCGCCGCGACCGCCACTGGTCTGATGTCCAAGCATCAGGCGCAGTTGAAGGCGTTCCTGGACGAAGCACTGAGCTAACCGAAATTCCAATTGTCATGCCCCGCCCAGTGCGCAATCGCGCACAAGGGCGGGGCATCCAGTACGCCGCGGCGTCCGTTCTGATCCACGATCGTCACGGAGTACTGGATCGTCCGCCCCAGTGCGCAACTGCGCACAAGGCGGACGATGACGGCCAAAAAACGATTAAGGAAAAGACCATGACTGAAATTCGTGTGCCGACGCTCGGCGAATCCGTCACCGAGGCCACCATCGGCCGCTGGTTCAAGAAGGCTGGCGACGCCGTCGCCGTCGACGAGCCCTTGGTGGAGCTCGAGACCGACAAGGTCACCATCGAAGTCCCGGCGCCGTCCGCGGGCACGCTGAGCGAAATCATCGCCGCCGATGGCACGACGGTTGCCGTTGGTGCGCTGCTCGGCCAGATCACCGACGGTGCCGCCGGCGCCAAGCCGGCCGCCAAGCCCGCTGCTGCTGCGCCGGCGCCTGCCGCCGCGGCTCCGGCTGCTGCTCCCGCCGCGCCGAAGGCGCCGCCGGCCGACGCACCGCTCGCGCCTTCCGTGCGAAAACTTTCCGCCGAGACCGGCATCGACGCCTCGACCGTTCCGGGCTCCGGCAAGGACGGCCGCGTCACCAAGGGCGACATGCTCGCCGCGATCGAGCGCGCGGCCTCTGCCCCGACCCCGGTCAACCAGCCCGCCGCCGCCGTCCAGGTTCGCGCGCCCTCGCCGGCCGATGACGCCGCCCGCGAAGAGCGCGTCAAGATGACCCGCCTGCGCCAGACCATCGCGCGCCGCCTCAAGGACGTGCAGAACACCGCGGCCATGCTCACGACCTTCAACGAGGTCGACATGACCAACGTCATGGCGTTGCGGGCGCACTACAAGGACGCGTTCGAGAAGAAGCACGGCTCGAAGCTCGGCTTCATGGGCTTCTTCACCAAGGCCGTGGTGCAGGCGCTGAAGGACATCCCCGCCGTCAACGCCGAGATCGACGGCACCGACCTGATCTACAAGAACTACTACCACATCGGCGTCGCCGTCGGCACCGACAAGGGCCTCGTCGTGCCCGTGGTGCGCGACTGCGACAACAAGTCGATCGCCGACATCGAGAAGGGCATCGCCGATTTCGGTCGCCGCGCCCGTGACGGCCAGCTCAAGATCGACGAGATGCAGGGCGGCACCTTCACCATCACCAATGGCGGCATCTACGGCTCGCTGATGTCGACCCCGATCCTGAATGCGCCACAGTCCGGCATCCTCGGCATGCACAAGATCCAGGAGCGGCCGATGGTGGTCGGCGGCAAGGTCGAGGTGCGCCCGATGATGTATCTGGCGCTGTCCTACGATCACCGCGTGATCGACGGCAAGGAAGCCGTCACTTTCCTGGTTCGCGTCAAGGAGAGCCTGGAAGATCCGGCGCGCCTGGTGCTCGATCTCTGATCCCCGATGCTTTGCGAGCGCTGTCGCCCTCTCGCGCGACGGCGCGTGTCGAACCATGGAGGCGCGCGTGACGGATAAGGTCGTTGTCATCACCGGCGGCAGTCGCGGCATTGGTCGTGCGACCGCGATTGCGGCGGCCGCGCGCGGCTACCGTGTCGTCGTCGGCTATGCCAGCAACAAGACGGCCGCCGACGAGGCTGTCGCCGAGATCGAGGCCAGCAATGGCAAGGCGATCGCGGTGAAGTGCGACGTCGCCGAGGAAAGCGACATCATCGACCTGTTCAAGCAAGCCGACAAGTTCGGCACGCTCGGCGCGCTCGTCAACAATGGCGGCATCGTCGGCAAAAGCGGCGTGCGCGTCGACGAGATGTCGGCCGAGCGCATCCAGCGCGTGATGGCAGTCAACGTCACCGGCTCCATTCTCTGCGCGCGCGAAGCCGTCAAGCGGATGTCGACCAAGCACGGCGGCCAAGGCGGCGTCATCGTCAATCTGTCATCGGTTGCTGCCAAGCTCGGCGCACCGAACACCTATGTCGACTATGCCGCGTCCAAGGGCGCGATCGATTCCTTCACCATCGGCCTCGGTTACGAGGTTGCCGGCGAGGGCATTCGCGTCGCGGGCATCCGCCCCGGCCTGATCGACACCGAAATCCACGCCTCCGGTGGTGAGCCCGACCGGCACCATCGCCTGGCCCATCTGGTGCCGATGAAGCGCGTCGGCACTGCGGATGAAATCGCCAATGCCATCGTCTGGCTGATGTCGGACGATGCCTCTTACGTCACCTCAGCCATTCTCGATGTGTCCGGCGGACGCTGACGCGCCGCGCGGACGCTGACACATCCTCACCACGCTAAACTTACGGGACTTTCTCTCATGGCTACCTACGATCTCGTCGTCATCGGCACCGGACCTGGCGGTTATGTCTGCGCGGTGCGCGCAAGCCAGCTCGGCATGAAAGTCGCCGTGGTCGAAAAGAACGCCACGCTCGGCGGCACCTGCCTCAATGTCGGCTGCATGCCGTCGAAGGCGCTGCTGCACGCCTCCGAGATGTTCGAGGAAGCCGGCCACTCCTTCGCCAAGATGGGCGTCAGCGTCTCCGCGCCGAAGCTCGAATTGCCGGCGATGATGAACTTCAAGCAGCAGGGCATCGACGGCAACGTCAAGGGCGTCGAGTTCCTGATGAAGAAGAACAAGGTCGACGTGCTCAAGGGTACCGGCAAGATTCTCGGCACCGGCAAGGTCGAAGTCTCCGCCGACGGCAAGTCGCAGGTGATCGAGACCAGGAACATCGTGATTGCCACGGGCTCGGACATCGCGCGCCTCAAAGGCATCGAGATCGACGAGAAGCGCATCGTGTCGTCGACCGGCGCGCTGTCGCTGGACAAGGTGCCAGGCAGATTGCTGGTCATCGGCGCCGGTGTGATCGGCCTCGAGCTTGGCTCGGTGTGGCGCAGACTCGGGTCCGAAGTCATGGTCGTCGAATTCCTCGATCGCATCCTGCCCGGCATGGACGGCGAGATCGCGAAGCAGTTCCAGCGCATCCTCGAAAAGCAGGGATTTGCGTTCAAGCTTGGTTCGAAGGTCACCGGCGTCGAAGCGAACGGCAAGGCACTGCTTGCGAAAATCGAACCGGCTGCGGGCGGTGCGGCCGAGACCATCGAAGCCGACGTCGTGCTCGTCTGCATCGGCCGCGTGCCGTACACCGATGGCCTGGGTCTGAAGGAAGCCGGCGTCGCGCTCGATCCCCGTGGTCGTGTGCAGATCGATCCGCATTTCGCCACCAGCCTCAAGGGCGTTTATGCCATCGGCGACGTCGTCGCGGGCCCGATGCTCGCGCACAAGGCCGAGGATGAAGGCGTGGCCGTTGCGGAGATCATCGCGGGCCAGGCCGGCCACGTGAATTACGACGTTATCCCAGGCGTGGTGTATACCACCCCGGAAGTGTCCTCCGTCGGCAAGACCGAGGAGGAGCTGAAGCAGGCGGGCATCGCTTATACCGTCGGGAAGTTTCCCTTTACCGCCAACGGCCGCTCCAAGGTCAACCAGACCACCGATGGCTTCGTGAAGATTCTCGCAGATGCGAAGACCGATCGCGTGCTCGGAGTGCACATTATCGGCGTTGAGGCCGGCGAAATGATCCATGAAGCCTGCGTTCTCATGGAGTTCGGGGGCAGTGCGGAAGATCTCGCCCGCACCTGCCATGCGCATCCGACCCGCTCGGAAGCGATCAAGGAAGCCGCGCTTGCAGTCGGCAAGCGGGCCATCCATATGTAGGTTTGCCCAGGGCCGAATCGGGCGGGAAACATATGCTGCGCCGCCTTCTTCAACCGGTCTGGGTCCTGCTGGCGATCATCTTTCTGATCGAAGCCTGGCTGTGGGACCACCTCGAACCGATCGTCGCGCGGGTGGTCGCACTGATCCCGCTTGCCCGGTTCAAGTCATGGCTGTCGGAGCGCGTCGACGCACTTTCTCCGGCGATGACGTTGATCGTCTTCGCCGTCCCGATCATCCCGCTGTTTCCGCTCAAGCTGGTCGGCCTGTGGCTGCTCACACATGAATACTGGACCAGCGCGCTCTTCACGATCCTGTTCGCAAAGATGCTCGGCGTCGGTGTCACCGCCTTCGTGTTCGACGTCACGCGCGACAAGCTGCTGGAGATGCGCTGGTTCGAGCGGCTCTACGAGCTGGTGCTGAAAGTGCGCGCCAAGGCGACCGAGCTGGTCGAGCCTGTCAAGCGGCGCATTCGCGAGCTGATCACGGGCAACGGCGAAGGCTGGTCCTCGCGCACGCTGCGTCTGATCCAGCGCTTTCGCAAAAGCGTGCACGAGGCGCGGTGATTATGTCTCACCGTCATCCTGAGGTGCTCGCCCCTTCGGCGAGCCTCGAAGGGCGACGGCCCGGCTGCATCTCGGCCGTTCATCCTTCGAGGCTCCGAGCACAGTGCTAACGCACTGCGCTCCTTGCACCTCAGGATGACGGAATTGAAATGGATGCCGAACTCACCTACCCGTGCAGATGCAACAAATGCGGCCACCATGCGCCGAGCACGGTCATGCCGAGTCCGGCGAGCGTCAACAGGCCGGCGACCCAGGCGAGCGGCAGCATGCCGGTGATGATGGTGGCCGACGCCAGCACGATGCCGATCTGGAACGCGGCCGACGCCAGCTCGAAGTGATGATATTTCGCGGTCGCCTCGTCGCGCACGTGCTCGGCTTCCTTGGCCTTCTCGGCGAGCTGCTCGGTGCCTTCGCCGGTCTCGGGCTCGGAGCGGTAGCGCGCCGCCGTCTTCTGCCAGTCGTCGATCTGCTTCTGCACGGCGGCCTTCATGGCGTCGTCGGTGGCGGCGCCCAATGTCAGCTTGCCCTGGTCGGCGGCGGTCTGGACCACCGTGCGGCGAATGCTCTTGGCCTGGAAGAATGCCCAGAGATTGGAGGCCTCGACGTTCTTGCTGATCGACTCGGTCTGGGCGCCCTTGCCGAGCGTTTCCGAGATCGCCAGGAACAGCGCCAGCACCGCGATCAGAAGGGCGATCTTCTTGTTCTCGCCGGATGCATGCTCGGCATGCTCGGCGTGCTCCATGCTTTCGTGTGCGCTCATGAGTCCCCTCCTGTGTCGGTTCCGCAACGATTTGACCGAACCGCGCGGCCTACGCAAGAGGCATGCGGGGCAGGAGCCGGCTATGACAGCTTGATGTCAGGAATCAACGGCGCGGATGCGCGCTTGCATAGACTTCCAGCAGCCGTTCGGAATCGATGCCGGTATAGATCTGCGTGGTCGAGAGTGAGGAATGGCCGAGCAATTCCTGGATCGCGCGCAGATCGCCGCCGCGCGACAGCAGATGCGTGGCGAAAGAGTGTCGCAGCGCATGCGGCGTAGCGCTGTCGGGTAGCCCGAGCGCGCCGCGCAGACGCTCCATTGCGAGCTGGATGATGCGCGGGCTGAGCGGACCGCCGCGCGCGCCGACGAAGATCGGTCCTTCCGGCGGCAGCGCGTGCGGGCACATCGCGACATATTCCTGCACCAGCGCGAGCACGTTTTGCAGCACCGGCACCATGCGCGTCTTGTTGCCTTTGCCGGTGACGATGAGCACGTCGCCTTCGCCTGCCTTCGGCACCTCGCGGCGCTTCAGGCCGAGGGCCTCGGAGATGCGCAAGCCCGAGCCATAGAGCAGGGCCATCACGGCGGCGTCGCGTGCCAAAATCCAGGTCTCGCGGTCTTCACCGGCGCGCTCGTCGGCGTCGGCCAGGCGTTTTGCCGATGCCATCGGCAACGGCTTCGGCAAGGTTTTTGCGACTTTCGGCGCGCGGATTGCGGAGAGTGCTCCGACCTTGCCTTTGCCTTCGCGCTCGAGGAAGCGGCCGAACGAGCGCAGGCCCGCCAGCGCGCGCATCAGGGAACGGCCGGCAATATCGTCGGCACGGCGCATCGCCATGAAGGCGCGGACATCGGTGGCTTCCAGTGACGCAAAACGGGCTAGCGTGACGCGTTCGCCCCAATGACGGCAGAGGAAATCTAGGCACTGCCGCAAGTCGCGGCCATAGGCCTCCAGAGTCTTCGGCGACAGCCGCCGCTCGGCGCCGAGATGCGCCAGCCAGCGCGCCATCTCCTGCGCGATCGAGGGATCGGCGCTGGCGAGCTCGATTGGAGGGGCGGCCGCTTTGCTCATGCGCTCTGGACGTAATGATTCCGCACAGTATATCGCATCACACCGGTTTACTGTTCGCTAAGGCCGCCCCGGGGCGCTAGCCTCAAAGCCCCAAGGTTCCGATTCTCCCCTCATGGATCATTCGTCGCGCACCACGACCGCCCTCGCCAACGCGACCCGCATGGTCGACGTGCTGGTGCCGGTCGCGCTCGACCAGACCTATTCCTACAAGGTGCCGCGCGGCATGGAGCTGAAGGCCGGCGATCTCGTCGGCGTGCCGCTCGGGCCCCGCGAGGTGCTCGCCGTGGTCTGGGCGGAAAACGCCAATCCCGATCCGCGCCTGCACAACCGCCTCAAGGAGGTCAACGAAAAGCTCGATCTTCCGCCGCTGAAGGATGAGCTGCGCGCGGTCGTGGACTGGGTCGCCAATTACACGCTGAGCCCGCGCGGCATGGTGCTGCGCATGTGCCTGCGCATGGGCGAGAACCTCGGTCCCGAGCGGGTCCGTGCCGGTGTGCGCCTGGTCGGAGATCCCCCGAAACGACTGACGCCGGCGCGCCAGCGCCTGATGGAGGTGCTGTCGGATCGGCTGCTGCACGGCAAATCGGAGGCCGCTAAGGAAGCGGGCGTCTCGGCCGGCGTGATCGACGGCCTCGTCGATGAAGGCACGCTGACGGTCGAGCCGATGCCGCCGCCGCCTCCGCCACCGGCGCCCGATCCGGATTTCGGCCGGCCGGATTTTTCGCCGCAGCAGCGTGCCGGCGTCGATGCGATGCGCGCGCTCGCGGCCAACGGCAGCTTCCACGTCGCGTTGCTCGACGGTGTCACCGGCTCAGGCAAGACCGAGGTCTATTTCGAGGCGATTGCGGAATCGATCCGCCGCGGCAAGCAGACGCTGATCCTGATGCCGGAGATCGCGCTGACCGGCCAGTTCCTCGACCGCTTCGCGCAGCGTTTTGGCGTGCGGCCGATCGAGTGGCACTCAGAGCTCACGCCGCGCACCCGCGCGCGCAATTGGGCGGCGATCTCGGAAGGCACCGCGCCGGTCGTGGTCGGCGCGCGTTCGGCGCTGTTTCTGCCCTATGCCAATCTCGGCCTCATCGTGGTCGATGAAGAGCACGACCAAGCCTACAAGCAGGACGAAGGCGTGCATTATCACGCCCGCGACATGGCGGTGGTGCGCGCGCATATCGCCAAGATCCCGATCGTGCTGGCGTCCGCAACGCCGTCGGTCGAGTCCGAGGTCAATGCGCGCAAGAACCGCTATCAGCGCATCGCGCTGCCGTCGCGCTTCGGCGGTCAGCACATGCCGCATATCGAGGCGATCGACATGCGCCGCGAGCCGCCGGCGCGCGGCCGGTTCATCTCGCCGCGGTTGGCCGGCGAGATCAGAAAGGCGATCGAAAAGCGCGAGCAGGCGCTGCTGTTCCTCAATCGCCGCGGCTATGCGCCGCTGACACTCTGCCGCGCCTGCGGCCATCGCTTCGCCTGCACCATCTGCGACGCCTGGCTGGTGGATCATCGCTTTCGCCAGCGCCTGGTCTGCCATCATTGCGGCTTCTCGATGCCGCGTCCGCACACGTGCCCGCATTGCGCGGCGGAGGAATCGCTGGTTGCGGTCGGCCCCGGCGTCGAGCGCTTGCAGGAGGAGGCGGCCGCGCTGTTCCCGGACGCGCGCACCATGGTGCTGTCGAGCGACCTCATCACCTCGATCGAGACGATGCGCAGCGAGCTAGCCGAGATCGCGGAGGGCCGTGTCGATATCATCATCGGCACGCAGCTCGTCGCCAAGGGCCACAATTTCCCGCGGCTCAATCTGGTTGGCGTGGTCGATGCGGATCTGGGCTTAAGCAATGGCGATCCGCGCGCGGCGGAACGCACCTGGCAATTGCTCAACCAGGTGATCGGCCGCGCCGGACGCGAGCAGGGCCGCGGCGTCGGCTATCTCCAGACCCATCAGCCGGATCATCCCGTGATGAAGGCGCTGATCGCCTGCGACCGCGAGGCCTTCTACGACAGCGAGATCGACCTGCGCGAGCGCACGCTCTATCCGCCATTCGGGCGCCTTGCGAGCCTGATCATTTCCGCGGGCGATCGTCCGAGCGCGGAGGGCCTGGGCCGCCGTCTCGTTGCGCTGGCGCCGCGCGACGAGCGTGTGGTGGTGCTGGGCCCGGCGGAAGCCCCGCTCGCCGTGATCAAGGGCCGCTACCGCTTCCGCATCCTGGTGAAATCGGCGCGCGGTTTCGACCTGTCGGATTATCTGCGGAACTGGCTCGCGGTATGCCCGAAGCCGAAGGGGAATCAGAAGCTCGAGGTCGACGTCGATCCGCAGAGTTTTTTGTAGGCCTCCGCTGTCATTCCGGGGCGATGCGCAGCATCGAACTGTGGTGCGCACTTGCGCACCAGAGAATCTCGAGATTCCGGGTTCACGCTTGGCGTGCCCCGGAATGACAGAACGCAAAAAGCCCGTGGTCCCCCAAGACCACGGGCCTGTTTCACGCGCGCATCAAACTGCTCATGTCCCTGCGGACGATGATGAAAACTGCGCGTGCGGGATAAGGCGCGTCGAACGCCGTTAGGAGACGACTTCCGCGGTGACACGGCCGACGCCGGCACCGGTGAGGCCGATGGCGCGGGCAGCGCCGGTGGAGAGGTCGAGCACGCGGCCGCGCACGAACGGGCCACGGTCATTGATGGTGACGATGACGCTCGAGCCGCCATGGGTGACGCGCAGCTTGGTGCCGAACGGCAGCGAACGGTGCGCCGCGGTCATGGCGTTCTGGTTGAAGCGCTGGCCCGACGCGGTGCGGCTGCCGGACTCGTTGCCATAGAACGAGGCCATGCCGGAGAAGGAGCGGCCGGTGCCCGACGACGGCGTCATCGACGCATTGGCATTGCGCCAATCGGAGGTCGCGTTGGCATCCTCCTGGGTGTGGTGGCGGTGATGGTGAGAATAGCGGTGGTGATGCCTGGATTTTGCGGAAGCTTCGGTGGCAGTTCCACCGATGACGAGAGTTGCGGCGACGAAAGCAATCGCCGTACGCGGCCGGGTCACAGTGCCCAGCGTCTTCAAAGACAGCATTTAGTGGTCCCTACGCTAGTATTGCCACATATGTGGCTAGTGGAGCCCCCATCAGTTTGTGAGCGGGTTGGCGTTTCCTTTCGCAATGAGGCATGAATTGGGCAGTAGTTCCGCTATGTGTCGCGTTGAAATATCTTGTGACCCGTGGGGATATTCCCGGGATATCTCGTAATCTTTCGCTTTAACGATTTGTTAACGAAGTTATTATTTTCGAATACTGTAAAACGAAGTCGTTTTTCTCGCTGTTTAGAATTCGGTAAGTATTCGGGGGACGTGGTCGGCGAGCTCAAGGTCACGGCTCAGCGAGCCGTGTTCATGGCCGCTATGCGCTGAGGGCAGGAACGAATGGCCGTGTTAGGGCCGTAACACTCGCGGCAATTCCGTGACGTGGCAGGAGCCCCAAACGATAGTCACACGCTATCGCCCAAGGGGGACGCTCCGCTCGATAGCGTGCCTTGCAAGTTTTGGCAGTCCCCGGCAGGTCAGCCATTGATCATCCCGGCGTGCGACGAACTGGCGAGCAACAGCCGAGCCTTTAAGTTGCCGTCATGTTGCACGTGCGCGCCTGCTATGTTAGCAAAGCCGCGATTTTAACGGACCCGGCACGTCCCGTGTCGGCCGAGAATCAAAGTCCCGCTTGAATTCCAAGGGCTTGGATCGCTAGGCGCCGCGTTGTGGCGACGGTTTTTCCCTTGCGAATTTGACAGCTAAAAGAGCGCGTCTGTGGCTGCAGAAGATACGTCCGTTTCAGGTGTGTCCGGCCGTTATGCAACGGCCTTGTTTGAACTGGCCCGCGACCAGAAGGTGGTCGACGAGGTCAAAGCCGATCTCGACAAGTTCGAGGGGCTGCTGAACGAAAGCGCTGATCTCAAGCGCCTCGTCCGCAGTCCGGTTTTCGCGGCTGACGCCCAGTCCAAGGCCCTCTCGGCCGTCCTGGACAAGGCGGGCATCGCCGGCATCTCCGCCAATTTCCTGAAAGTGCTGACCGCCAACCGCCGCCTGTTCGTGGTGGGTGACGTCATCCGCGCCTACCGCGCCCTTGTCGCCAGGTTCAAGGGCGAGGCGACGGCGGATGTCACGGTCGCGGAAGCGCTCTCGGACAAGAATCTCGACGCCCTCAAGGTTGCCCTGAAGTCGGTGACCGGCAAGGACGTCGCGCTCAACGTGAAGATCGATCCCTCGATCATCGGTGGCCTCGTCGTGAAGCTTGGCAGCCGCATGATCGATAGTTCGCTTCGCACCAAACTCAATTCGATCAAGCACGCGATGAAAGAGGCAGGCTGATGGACATCCGCGCCGCGGAAATTTCCGCGATCCTCAAGGACCAGATCAAGAATTTCGGCCAGGAAGCTGAAGTCTCCGAAGTCGGACAGGTGCTGTCCGTCGGCGACGGTATCGCCCGCGTCTACGGTCTGGACAACGTCCAGGCCGGTGAAATGGTCGAGTTCGAGAACGGCACCCGCGGCATGGCGCTGAACCTCGAAACCGACAACGTCGGCGTCGTTATTTTCGGTGCCGACCGCGAGATCAAGGAAGGCCAGACCGTCAAGCGCACCCGCGCCATCGTGGACGCGCCGGTCGGCAAGGGCCTGCTCGGCCGCGTCGTCGACGCGCTCGGCAACCCGATCGACGGCAAGGGCCCGATCCAGGCCGACAAGCGCATGCGCGTCGACGTCAAGGCGCCCGGCATCATCCCGCGCAAGTCGGTGAACGAGCCGATGGCGACCGGCCTCAAGGCGATCGACGCCCTGATCCCGATCGGCCGCGGTCAGCGCGAGCTGATCATCGGCGACCGCCAGACCGGCAAGACCGCGATCGCGCTCGACACCATCCTGAACCAGAAGCCGCTCAACGCGCAGCCCGACGAGAACATCAAGCTGTACTGCGTCTATGTCGCGATCGGCCAGAAGCGTTCGACCGTTGCCCAGTTCGTCAAGGTGCTGGAAGAGCAGGGCGCGCTGGAATATTCGATCATCGTCGCCGCGACCGCGTCGGATCCCGCGCCGATGCAGTACATCGCGCCCTTCACCGGCTGCACCATGGGCGAGTATTTCCGCGACAACGGCATGCACGCCGTCATCATCTATGACGATCTGTCCAAGCAGGCCGTCGCCTACCGCCAGATGTCGCTGCTGCTGCGCCGCCCGCCGGGCCGCGAAGCTTATCCCGGCGACGTGTTCTATCTGCACTCCCGCCTGCTCGAGCGCGCGGCGAAGCTGAACAAGGACCAGGGCTCGGGCTCGCTGACGGCGCTGCCGGTCATCGAAACCCAGGCCAACGACGTGTCGGCCTACATCCCGACCAACGTCATCTCGATCACCGACGGCCAGATCTTCCTGGAAACCGACCTGTTCTTCCAGGGCATCCGTCCCGCGGTGAACGTCGGTCTGTCGGTGTCGCGCGTCGGCTCCTCGGCGCAGACCAAGGCCACCAAGAAGGTCGCCGGCAAGATCAAGGGCGAGCTGGCGCAGTACCGCGAAATGGCGGCGTTCGCGCAGTTCGGCTCCGACCTCGACGCCTCGACGCAGCGCCTGCTCAATCGCGGCTCGCGCCTCACCGAGCTGCTGAAGCAGCCGCAATTCTCGCCGCTGAAGATGGAAGAGCAGGTCTGCGTGATCTGGGCTGGCACCAACGGCTATCTCGATCCGCTGCCCGTCAACAAGGTGCGCGCGTTCGAAGACGGTCTGTTGTCGCTGCTGCGCGGCAAGAACGTCGAGATCCTCAATGCGATCCGCGACAGCCGTGACCTCTCCGACGACAGTGCCGCCAAGCTGAAGTCGGTGGTCGAAGGCTTCGCGAAGAGCTTCGTGTAATAAAGAAGCGTCATGGCCGGGCTAAAGCGCGAAGCGCGTCTTCGCATTTGATGTCCCGGCCATCCACGCCTTAGTGCGTGGATGACAAAGACGTGGATGCCCGGGACGAGCCCGGACATGACGACAGGATAGGGTCGCGGTCCAGCCACAGGCTGATCGCCGGGGTGAACGAAGAATGGCGTCACTTAAAGACATGCGGGTTCGCATCGCCTCGACCAAGGCGACGCAGAAGATCACCAAGGCCATGCAGATGGTCGCGGCGTCCAGATTGCGCCGCGCGCAGCAGGCGGCCGAGGCGGCGCGGCCCTATGCCGACAAGATGAGCGCGGTGATTTCCAATATCGCCAGCGCTGCTGCGGGCTCGCCCGGCGCGCCGCCGCTGCTGGCCGGCACCGGCCGCGACCAGGTTCACCTGCTGCTGGTCTGCACCGGCGAGCGCGGCCTGTCCGGCGCTTTCAACTCCTCGATCGTGCGTCTCGCCCGCGAGCGCGCGCAGGCGCTGATCGCGCAGGGCAAGGAAGTGAAATTCTTCTGCGTCGGCCGCAAGGGTTATGAGCAGCTCCGCCGCCTGTTCGACAAGCAGATCGTCGAGCACCTCGACCTGCGCGGCGTTCGCCAGCTCGGCTTCGTCAACGCCGAGGACATTGCCAAGAAGGTTCTGGCGCGCTTCGACGCCGGCGAGTTCGACGTCTGCACGCTGTTCTATTCGCGCTTCCGCTCGGTGATCGCGCAGATCCCGACCGCCCAGCAGGTCATCCCGCTGGTCGTCGAGGCGGGCGCCGCCGCCAACATCACGTCCTACGAATACGAGCCGGAAGAGGACGAGATTCTCGCCGGCCTGCTGCCGCGCAACCTCGCGGTCCAGATCTTCCGCGCGCTGCTGGAAAACAACGCCTCGTTCTACGGCGCGCAGATGAGCTCGATGGACAACGCCACCCGCAACGCCGGCGAAATGATCCGCAAGCAAACCCAGATCTACAACCGAACCCGTCAAGCCCAGATCACCAAGGAGCTGATCGAGATCATCTCCGGCGCCGAGGCGGTCTGACGCACGAACCAAACGACGGTCGTTCAAGTACAGAATTTCGAAGGAGAGCTTCATGGCTACAGCAGCTAACCCGGTCGGTCGCGTCACCCAGGTCATGGGCGCCGTCGTCGACGTTCAGTTCGAGGGCCATCTTCCGGCCATTCTCAATTCGCTGGAAACCAAGAACGGCAATATCCGCCTCGTGCTGGAAGTTGCGCAGCATCTCGGTGAGTCCACCGTGCGCACGATCGCGATGGATGTGACTGAGGGTCTGGTGCGCGGCCAGGAAGTGACCGACACCGGTCAGCCGATCTCGGTTCCGGTCGGCGCCGGTACGCTCGGCCGCATCATGAACGTCATCGGCGAGCCGATCGACGAAGCGGGTCCGATCCAGTCCGAAGGCAACCGCGCCATCCACCAGGAAGCGCCGACCTACACCGACCAGTCGACCGAAGCTGAAATTCTCGTCACCGGCATCAAGGTCGTCGATCTTCTTGCCCCGTATGCGAAGGGCGGCAAGATCGGCCTGTTCGGTGGCGCCGGCGTCGGCAAGACCGTGCTGATTCAGGAGCTGATCAACAACGTCGCCAAGGCGCACGGCGGTTATTCCGTGTTCGCCGGCGTCGGCGAGCGTACCCGCGAGGGCAACGACCTCTATCACGAGTTCATCGAGTCCAAGGTCAACGCCGATCCGCACAATCCGGATCCGAGCGTGAAATCGAAGTGCGCGCTGGTGTTCGGCCAGATGAACGAGCCGCCGGGTGCGCGCGCCCGTGTCGGCCTCACCGGCCTGACCGTCGCCGAGCACTTCCGCGACCAGGGCCAGGACGTGCTGTTCTTCGTCGACAACATCTTCCGCTTCACGCAGGCCGGCTCGGAAGTGTCGGCGCTGCTCGGCCGTATTCCGTCGGCGGTGGGTTATCAGCCGACGCTCGCCACCGACATGGGCGCGCTGCAGGAGCGCATCACCACCACGCAGAAGGGCTCGATCACCTCGGTGCAGGCCATCTACGTTCCGGCCGACGACTTGACCGACCCGGCGCCCGCGACCTCGTTCGCGCATTTGGACGCCACCACCGTGCTGAACCGTGCGATCTCGGAAAAGGGCATCTACCCCGCGGTGGACCCGCTCGACTCGACCTCGCGCATGCTTTCGCCGCTCGTCGTCGGTCAGGAGCACTACGACACCGCGCGTCAGGTCCAGCAGGTGCTGCAGCGCTACAAGTCGTTGCAGGACATCATCGCCATTCTCGGCATGGACGAGCTTTCGGAAGAGGACAAGCTGACGGTGGCCCGCGCCCGCAAGATCGAGCGCTTCCTGTCGCAGCCGTTCCACGTCGCCGAAGTCTTCACCGGCTCGCCCGGCAAGTTCGTCGACCTCGCGGACACCATCAAGGGCTTCCGTGGCCTCTGCGAAGGCAAGTATGACCACCTGCCGGAAGCCGCCTTCTACATGGTCGGCACCATCGAAGAGGCGGTCGAGAAGGGCAAGAAGCTGGCGGCGGAAGCCGCCTGAGGGGCGAATGGCGAATAGGGAGTAGCGAATAGACACGCGCTCCCACTCAGTTCGCTACTCGCCATTCGCTATTCGCTACTCGCAGGTACACCATGGCCACCTTCCACTTCGATCTCGTCTCTCCGGAAAAGCTCGCGTTCTCCGGCGAAGTCGATCAGGTCGACATTCCCGGCGTCGAGGGTGATTTCGGTGTGCTGGCGGGTCATGCGCCGGTTGTGGCAGCGATCCGCCCCGGCATTCTCACCGTCACCTCCGGCGGCAGGCACGAGAAGATCATCGTGCTCGGCGGTCTTGCCGAAGTCTCCGAGAAGGGCCTGACCGTGCTCGCCGACGTCGCGACGTCGCTGGCTGAGCTCGACCGCGCCCGGTTCGCCGAGACCATCTCGGAGATGGAAGAGGGGCTGAAGGAGCACGAAGGCAGCGAGCTCGATCAGGCCATCGAGCGGCTCGATCACTTCAAGAGCATCCAGCAGCAGCTCAACACGACGGCTATGCACTAAGCCCCGGGGCACCGCTTCGGGGCTCACCAGAAATTCCTGAACAAGTTCAGCGCTCGTCACGAAAGTGGCGGGCGCTGAAACTTTGTTGCACTGCGCCGGAGATGGCGGCATTCTGCGCCAGCGAATTTTGTTCCGGGGCGGGTAGCAGATGAAACGCAAGATCGCAGCGATCTTTGCAGCCGATATTGCCGGTTACTCGAGGCTGGTCGCCGAAGACGAGGAAGAGACGCTGCGGCGTCTGGCGTCCTATCGCTCTGTCGTTGACGATTTCATCGCAAAAGCGAACGGCCGGATCTTCAACACCGCAGGCGATGCCGTGCTCGCGGAATTCCCGAGCGCGGTCGACGCGGTGCGCTGCGCGATCGACATCCAGGAAAGCTTGCGAACCCGCAACATGGCCTATCCTCCGAGCCGGCAGATGTCGTTCCGCATCGGCATCACCATCGGCGACGTGGTCGAGCGCGACGGTGATCTCCTCGGCGACGGCGTCAACATCGCAGCCCGGCTCGAAGGGCTGGCCGAGGTCGGTGGCATCTGCGTCTCCCGTGCCGTGCATGAGCAGGTCGCCAACAAGCTGTCGGTGCAGTTCGCCGACATCGGCGCGCAGGAAGTGAAGAACATCCCGACGCCGGTGCACGCCTATATGGTGGCGATGCGGCGCGAGGACGGGACTTATGCGACGCCGCAGCTGAAGAAGGCCGCCAAGGCGGAGCCCGCGCCGAACTGGATGTGGCCGCTGGTGGTCGGCGTGGTCTCCGTCGTCGCCATCGGCGTCGGCGGCTTCCTCTATTTCACCAAGCTCGAGACCACGCAGCTGTCGTCGACTGCGGCTGCGCCTTCGTCGAGCCCGGTCACAGCGCCCGCGCCGAGCCCGACCCCGACGATCGCGACAAAGGCGCCGGAGCCCTCGCCGACGCCGACGCAGATTGCCGCGGCGGGCGCGACGCCGAGCTTGTCGCCGCCGGCTGCATCAGGCGGCAAGATCGCCGTGGACGCGGTGCCGTTCATCGGCGAGCGCCAGCGTGCCTATCTCAGCAACGAATATGCCGCCGGCGGCGATTACAAGGCCTTCGCCCTGAACATCGGCGGCTTCAATGGCTCCGCGCTCAATCAGCCGAACGAGGAGGCCGCGCGCAATGCGGCGCTCGACCAGTGCCAGAAGCGCGCGGACGCCGCGCAATCGCCGCGGCGCTGCGAGCTCTATGCGGTCGGCAACAAGGTCGTGTACAGCCACGGCAGTCCGCCGATGCCGCAGCAGCCCTGGGTGCGGCACGACGCCATGACCGAGCGCCCGTTCGTGTCGAAAGACTTTCCGATGCTGCGCGATCAGGCCAGAACTCGCGTCGAGAACATCTACGCGCCGGCGGCAAAATCGCGTTCGGTCGCGCTCGGGCCGAACGGACAATATTTCATGGTGCTGGGCGCGGCCTCGGTCGACGAAACGACGCGGCGCTCGCTGGAGTCCTGCGGCGCGATCGCCAACACGGCCTGCATGATCGTGGCGGTCGACGACAATTTCGTCGTGCCGATCCCGACCTTGCTCAAGCCCAACGGCTTCTTCCACGCCGCGACCAATTCCTCGATCGTGGCCGATGCGCGCGACGACGTCGCGCGCAAGCTCGGCGACGGCATGGGCTGGAACGCGGTCGCCGTCGGCACCGCGGGCCGTCCCGGCCTCGGCCTGAAGGCCGCGGACGAGCAAACCGCCGTCAACGGCGCGCTGGCCGATTGCGTCAAACACGACAGCGACTGCCACGTGATCGCGATCGGCCCGTTCACGGTCGGGCCGACGAACTAGGGCGATCGTTGCGCGCTTTCGCTGATTTCGGCTGACCTATCAGTTGCTTCGTAAAGACCACCGCGGATCACGCCGGCAACCGCCGGCTACTGTGCATGGGGTTGTTTTCGCGGTTTCAGTTTGCGAAGGGCGCAAACCGCTCGGCCACGGCGCGATAGACCTCGCGGCGGAACGGCACCACGATCTCGGCGACACGGTCGAGCCGCTCCCAGCGCCAGGCGTCGAATTCCGCAGGCTGGTCGTTGCGCGGCGTCAGCGGATCGATCTCGTCATCCTTGCCGGTGAAACGCAGTGCGAACCATTTTTGGCGCTGGCCGCGAAATTTGGCCAGCCGATGCGTCTGCGGGCCGTCATAGGGCGGGAATTCGTAGGTGAGCCAGTCGGTCTCGCCGAGATAGTCGGCGCTGACGACGCTGGTCTCCTCCCAGAGCTCGCGCATGGCGGCATCGCGCAAGACCTCGCCCTCGTCGACACCGCCCTGCGGCATCTGCCAGTCGAGCCCCGGCAAAATGATCTCGGGGCCATCGCCCTTGAAGCGGTGCCCGATCAGCACACGGCCGTCGGCATTGAACAGCGCGATGCCCACGTTGGGGCGGTAGGGTTTTTCGTTCGTCACGCGGGGATCTTTCATTGTCAGTCCGGCGATGCCTTAGCACCAAAGCCGGGATGACAATTTGATTTAGTCATCGGCGAGTGCGGAAAATTCCTTCACCACGCGCTCGTAGACCGGGCGCTTGAACGGGATGATCAGCTGCGGGAGGTTTTTCATCGGTTCCCAGCGCCAGCTGACGAACTCGGCCTTGTGGCCGCCGCCGCCGGGCTTCTCGACGTTGATCTCGCTGTCCTTGCCGGTGAAGCGTACCGCGAACCATTTCTGGCGCTGGCCGCGGAACCGGCCTTTCCAGGCGCGCCCCGCCACCGTGCGCGGGATGTCGTAGATCAGCCAGTCCGCAACCTCGCCGAGCCGCTCGATCGAGCGCACGCTTGTCTCTTCATAGAGCTCGCGCTTCGCGGCGGCCCAATTGTCCTCGCCGGGATCGACGCCGCCTTGGGGCATCTGCCAGACGTGGCTGTCGTCGACATGCTCGATGCCGCCGGCACGACGACCGATGAACACCAGACCCTTCGCATTGATCAGCATCACTCCGACGCAGGTTCGGTAGGGCAGATCCTCATAACGCGCCATTCCGCCAAACCCCTCGCGTGCTGCCGGAACGCCCTTTGGGCGCTCGGGCCCGTAGCGTACCAATTTGTTGATTTAGCTGGATTTTGATTTCAGCATCGCGGTTGTCAATGGCACCAAAAGGATACCCCGGTCACTCAATGTCTTGATCCAGACGCCGACCCGCTCGATCGAGACGGGTAGCGCAGAGGCGGTGCCGACGGCGACGCCGCGTTCCCGGGCGACCGCTTCCAGCTTGTTCAGGGCACGGTCGATCTCGGTCGGCGTTGGCACCGCGTCGAGCGCGATGTCGCCCTTGCCGAAGGGAACACCCAGGCTTCCTGCGGCCTGCGGCGCGATGCTGCGGGGCGAGGAACCGTCGTCGAAGAAGCCGAGGCCGCGCTTGGAGGCCTCGCGGATGATCGGCTGCATCGCCGGCTCCGTCGCGACGAAGCGGGCGCCCATGAAATTGGTGATGCCGACATAGCCCTGCATCCGGCTCAGGTGCCAGTACAGGCGGTCGGTGTTCTGGTCGGCGGTGAGCGAGGTCAGCAGCGTCTGCGGCCCGGGATCGTTGTCCGGGAAGTCGTAGGGCTCCATCGGGATCTGCAGGAAGATCTCGTGGCGCTGGGCGCGGGCGCGTTCGGCGAGCTTGCCGGGGTCGGCGCCATAGGGCGTGAAGGCCAGCGTCACCGCGCCCGGCAGCTTCATGATCGCATCGGTGGTCTTGGCGGCGCCAACGCCGAGGCCGCCGATCACGATCGCCACCACAGGCATTTTCGCGGCCTTGGCGCGGTCGGCCTCGGCGGCGTAGACGTTGAACGGCTTGAGATCGCCTGACATCACGGGAATCATGCCGTAGCGGGATTTCTCCAGCAGTTTTGGATCGATCCCGGCCATGACGGGCGGCGGCGCGGAAGCCGCCTCGCCCTTGTCGGCGACGTCGCCTGCGCCGATCACCACGTCGTGGCGCGCGCCGGTTGAGCCGTCGATCATGGTGACAGTCTTGTGCTCGCTGGAGGCGGCCTCTTTCGGCGCCTCCTTGGTCGCGGGCTTGCTCTCCTGAGGGGGCTGCTCGCCATGGCCGGCCGCGGGCTTCTCCTCGGCAGCTTTCGGATCGCGGATCGCGATCCGCGTCATCGGCTCGCCGCCGAGCGGATCCTTGTTGAAAATGGCGAAGCCGGCAAAGGCGACCAGGAACAGGCCGAGCATGACCGCCAGTAGCTGCATGGCCGTGAACGGCAGCCGCAACCGCCGTTTCCGGCGCGGCTGGTCCTGTCCGAGCGGGGCGCTCAGATCATCGGCCGTTTCAGTCATGCGAGATCCCGAATCACTCCACCGACGATACCACGCCGAGGTCAAGCGGCGGCAGGTCGGGATAGGCCCGGGATGTCAGGAGATCCAAGCAAAAAGGGCGGCTCCCGGAGCCGCCCTTTCGTGAGATCTCGTTGATCGCGCCTAGTTCGCCGCTTTGGGCCTGTCGGCCGTCGGCGTACCCTTGTTGTCGCTGCCCGGCGTCGGCGCCGCGGAGGCGCTGTTCTTGATGCCGTGGAGCAGGTCGTCGGCGAGCTTGAGCGCCTTGTCGTCCTTGGCATCCGGCGGAACGTAGGACTGCGAGCCGGTCTTCTCGTCGCCGTCGTTCTTGAGATGGCCGCGCAGCGAAGCTTCGCCCTTGGTGTCGGTGCGGGACTTCAACTCGTCCGGCACGTCCTGCAGCACTTCGATGTCGGGCACGATGCCCTTGGCCTGGATCGACTTGCCCGACGGCGTGTAGTAGCGCGCAGTGGTCAGACGCAGCGCGCCATTGCCCGAGCCGAGCGGGATGATGGTCTGCACCGAACCCTTGCCGAACGAGCGCGTGCCGACGATGGTCGCGCGCTTGTGGTCCTGCAGCGCGCCGGCGACGATTTCAGACGCCGAGGCCGAACCGCCGTTGACGAGCACGATGACCGGCTTGCCCTTGGTGAGGTCGCCCGCATGCGCGGTGCGGCGCTGGGTCTCCTCGGCATTGCGGCCGCGGGTCGAGACGATCTCGCCCTTCTCCAGGAACGAGTCGGAGACGGTGACGGCCTCCTCGAGCAGGCCGCCCGGATTGTTGCGGAGGTCGATAACGTAGCCCTTGAGCTTGTCGCCGATCTGGGTCGAGAGGTTGGCGACCTCCTTCTTCAGGCCCTCGGTAGTCTGCTCGTTGAAGGTGGTGATGCGGATATAGGCGATGTCGTCGGCCTCGACGCGCGCGCGCACCGAACGGACACGGATGTTGTCGCGCACCAGCGTGACGTCGATCGGATTGTCCTGGCCCTTGCGAATGATCTTGATCTTGATCTTGGTGTTGACGGGGCCGCGCATTTTCTCGACCGCCTGGTTCAGGGTCAGGCCCTGCACCGCTTCATCGTCGAGATTGGTGATGATGTCGTTGGCCATGACGCCGGCACGCGAGGCGGGCGTATCGTCGATCGGAGAGACCACCTTGATCAGGCCGTCTTCCATCGTGACCTCGATGCCCAGGCCGCCGAACTCGCCGCGGGTCTGCACCTGCATGTCACGGAAGCTCTTGGCGTCCATGTAGCTCGAATGCGGATCGAGACCCGTGAGCATGCCGCTGATGGCGGATTCGATCAGCTTGGTGTCGTCGGGCTTCTCGACATAGTCGGAGCGCACGCGCTCGAAGACGTCGCCGAACAGATTGAGCTGGCGATAGGTGTCGGCGGTCGCGGCTCGCGCGCTGGAGCCCATGAACACCGCGCGCGGCTGGGTCACGAACAGCGTCAGCGCCGCGCCGGTGGCCGCGCTGAGGAGGATAACTGAAGTCTTGCGCATCATCCGCGAACCTTCTCGCCTTCATTTGCGGCCCACCATGGGCCTGGATCGATTGGAGTGCCGTCTTTGCGGAACTCGACATACAGCACAGGTTGACTCGCGTTCGTGGCGAGAATGGAGGCGACTTGAGAGGTCGACCCCATCGTCGCGACCGGCTCCCCCGTGAGCACAAACTGGCCGATGTTGACCGAAATGCGCTCCATCCCGGCGATCAGGACATGATACCCGCCACCGGCGTTGAGGATCAAGAGTTGTCCATAGCTGCGGAACGGACCGGCATAAACCACCCAGCCGTCGCACGGCGTTGTGATTTGCGAACCGGGCTTGGTTGCCAGCGAAATGCCCTTCTGGACCCCGCCGACCCCGTCGGAACCGCCAAAGTCCCTGATCTTGTTACCGTTAACCGGCAACGGCAGGAGCCCCTTGGCTGAGGCGAACAGGATGGCCGGGCTGGTCCGGGAGCGATCCTTGAACACGGCCGGGCCGGGTTTGGCGTTGGCGGCCGCGTTTGCCGCAGCTGCTTTGGCCTCCTTGGCCTCGGCCTGCTTGGCGGCCTCGGCCGCCTTCTCAGCCGCCTTGGCCGCGCTTTGCAGATCCTGCTCCATCTTGGCGATCAGCCCCTGGAGATCGCCGACCTGCTTCGACAGCGTGATGGCGCGCGAATTCTCGGCGTCGAGGTCCTTTTCGCGCGAGGACTGCTGGCGCTGCCGTTCGTCGACCAGGGCCGCGAGCCGGGTCTGGTCGTTGCGGATCTTGTCGCGGTCGGAGGCGAGCTGGTCGCGCTCGCTCGCGATGCTCTTGCGCAGGGCCACGAGCTCGCCGAGCTCGCTCGCGATCTTCTCGGCGCGGCCGCGCAATTCCGGCACGACGGCGCCGAGCAGCATCGCCGTGCGCAGCGATTGCAGCGCGTCTTCGGGCCGCACCAGCAGCGCCGGCGGGGTGCGTCGTCCGGCGCGCTGCAGGGCCGCCAGCACCTCGACAATATCGGCGCGGCGCGAATCCAGCGAGGTGCGCGCCTGCTGCTCGCGGCCGTTCAGCGTCCTTAGCCGCGCTTCGGCCTCGTCGATCTTGGTCTCGACGGTTCGGACATTGGCGGCGGTGTCGATCAATTGCTGATTGAGCTGGGTGCGGTCCTGGCCGAGCGAGGTGATCTCGGCCTTCAGCTTGGCCTGCGCCTCTTCCGCGCTCTTCTTGCTTGCGCGCGCGGCTTCCAGCTCCTGCTCACGCTGCTTGATGGCGTCGGGCGAGATGGCTGCGGTCTGTGGCGCCGGTGCCGCCGTCTGGGCTTGCGCGAGGCTTTCTCCAGCGAAGAGGCTTGCGCCGGCGCAACTCGCAATCAGCAGGAGATTGAGGATCGGCGCGCGCATCTCGTCGGCAATGTGCTCGTTGTGGCGCGAATCACGCGCGGTGATAGGGGTGGCCGGCCAGAATGGTGGCGGCCCGATACAGCTGTTCCAGAAGCATGACGCGGACCATTTGATGCGGCCAGGTCGCAGAGCCGAACGCGATCGCGAGCTTGGCCTTACGGCGCAATTCGGGCGAAAGTCCGTCCGCCCCTCCGATCACGAAGATAGTATGACCGGCGCCATCGTCGCGCCAGCGCCCGAGATGCCGTGCGAATACGGTGGAATCGAGGTTTTGTCCGCGCTCGTCCATCGCCACCAGAATCGATTTTTCGGAAATATGTGCGGCGATCGCCGCGGCCTCCTCGGTCATTCGCGTCGCGGTGTCGCGCGCGCGGCTCTCAGGAATTTCGTGGATGACGAGCTCGCGGAATCCGAGCTTGCGGCCGGCCTCGTCGAACCGCTCGAAATAGCGGTCGGCAAGCTCCCGCTCGGGGCCTTGCTTCAGCCGGCCCACAGCAATGACAGCAACACGCATGAGGTTTTAGGGTCGCGTTTCCAGACCGCGCGCAATCCGCGCGCGCACGACGCTACCATGCGCGTCAGCCGATTCGAAATCGGCCAGGTCGTTTAGATCGCCTTCGCCGCCCCTGGGCCTTGCGTGTACAATCTCTCGAGATTGTAGAACTCACGGACCTCGGGTCTGAACACGTGTACGATCACATCGCCGGAATCGATCAGCACCCAGTCGCAATTGGGCAAACCCTCGACGTGGATGTTCCTGATGCCGGTTTCCTTGAGGCTCTTTGCGACGTTCTCCGCGATCGCGCCAACGTGCCGGTTCACACGGCCCGTGGTGACGATCATGTAGTCGGAGTATGCCGATTTGCCGCGAAGGTCGATGGTGACCGTCTCTTCCGCCTTCATGTCGTCGAGGCGGGAGAGGATCAGGTTCAGCGTCTTGTCGGCGTCGGGTTGCGCCTTCAAGGCTGCAGCTTTGGTCGATGTTTTACGCGTCGGTTTCGTAGCCTTGGGTAAAACAGACTTCGTTGAAGCTGACTTGGACAATACAGACGTGGCCAGGGACCATTCCTTTCACTGTATCGC
The DNA here is from genome assembly GCF_016616885.1 of Bradyrhizobium diazoefficiens. Lineage (NCBI taxonomy): Bacteria > Pseudomonadati > Pseudomonadota > Alphaproteobacteria > Hyphomicrobiales > Nitrobacteraceae > Bradyrhizobium > Bradyrhizobium diazoefficiens. The sequence goes on from NZ_CP067102.1 coordinate 570,879, forward strand.
GAGGGCCGAATCCGCCCCTCACGGGTTACACTACATCATGTGGGGTTAAGGGTTTCAATATGCCAGAGAGCCCCTCAATCGCACACTCTGTCTCACTTTGTACCTTTGTCTCACTTCGTACCTTTCCAGCTCCCATCCGGGTTCCGTAACCGGGTCGAGGAGACGTTGAGCTTCAATCCGGTCAGGAAGACCCAGGCTGGCGCCGGCTGATCCGCAAGTAAGGCTGCCTTATTCTCGGGCAGGCGATAGCGCGCAAGCGCCTGGGCGGCGGGTGAGGCAAGGGCACGAAAACTCTGCGGCGGGCGATCGATGACCGCCATCGGCACCAGGTCGGCGATGCGCCGCCAGTGCTGCCAACGATGGAATTGAGCGAGGTTGTCGGCGCCCATAATCCAGACAAAGCGCAAGCCACTGAGACGGCGGCGCAAGGTGTTGATCGTGTCGATAGTATAGCGGGTGCGAATGACGGATTCGAGACAGCTCACTTCGATCCTGGAGTCGTTGGCGACCTCGCGCGCCGCCTGCATGCGCTTGCCGAGCTCATGCAAATTGCCGTTCTCCTTCAGCGGATTGCCCGGCGTGACCAGCCACCACACGCGATCGAGCTGAAGGCGCTTCAGCGCGAACTGGCTGATCGTGCGATGGGCCTGGTGCGGCGGATTGAACGAGCCTCCGAGCAGGCCGATGCGCATGCCTTCGGTGTAGGGCGGTATGGCCTGCGCGAAGAAACGTGGCGCGACGAAATTGTTACTCAATGCTCCACGCCTCGCGCCATGCCTTACGGCCGCGTCTGCCCTGTGCCGTGAACGCGATATTTGAAGCTGGTCAGCTGCTCGGCACCAACAGGACCACGGGCATGGAAGCGGCCGGTGGCGATGCCGATCTCGGCGCCGAAGCCGAACTCGCCGCCATCGGCGAACTGCGTCGAGGCGTTGTGCAGCACGATCGCGGAATCGACTTCGCTCAGGAATTTCTTCGCAGCCAAATCGTTCTCGCTCACGATCGCATCGGTGTGGTGCGAGCCGTGGTTCTGGATGTGCGCGATCGCGCCGTCGACGCCGTCGACCACCTTCGCCGCGATGATCGCGTCGAGATATTCGGTGTCCCAATCGTCCTCGCTGGCCGGTTTTACGCGCGCATGGGTCCCTTGCACCATCTCGTCACCGCGCACCTCGCAGCCGGCCTCGAGCAGCATCTCGACCAGCGGCTTCAGGCTCGATGCCACAGCGGCGCGATCGACCAGCAGCGTCTCGGCCGCGCCGCAGACGCCGGTGCGGCGCATCTTGGCATTGAGGACGATCGACTTCGCCATCGCGAGATCGGCGCTGCCGTCGATGTAGACGTGATTGACGCCTTCGAGATGCGCGAACACCGGCACGCGCGCTTCCTGCTCGACACGCGCGACGAGGCTCTTGCCGCCGCGCGGCACGATCACGTCAACGGCGCCGTTGAGGCCGGACAGCATCATGCCGACCGCCGCGCGGTCGCGCGTCGGCACCAGCGTGATCGCGGCTTCGGGCAGACCGGCTTCGCGCAGGCCCTGCACCAGGCACTCATGGATGGCGCGGCACGAGCGGAAACTGTCGGAGCCGCCGCGCAGGATCACGACATTGCCGGACTTCAAACAGAGCACGCCGGCGTCCGCCGCAACATTCGGCCGGCTTTCAAAAATCACGCCGACGACGCCGAGTGGCACGCGCACGCGCTCGATGGTCATGCCGTTCGGCCGCTGCCAGCTCTCGGTGACGATGCCGATGGGATCGGCGATCCCGCGCACGACGGCGATGCCTTCGGCGATGCCTTCGACCCGCGCCGGCGTCAGCGTCAGGCGGTCGATGAAGGAGGACGTGGCATTGCCGGAGGCGCGCGCCTCCGCGACGTCCTCGGCATTGGCGGCGAGGATCGCTGCAGCATGCGCGCGGATCGCCCGCTCCATGGCTTCCAGCGCCCGGTTCTTCTGCTCCGGCGGCGCCAGCGCCAGCACGCGCGCCGCGGCGCGGGCACGGGCGGCGAGATCGGACATCAGCGCCTGAAGATCGGCATTGCCGTCGACGGCTTTGAGGGAGGCGGCCATGGGGAGTTCAACCTTCTGCTAAGGCAGTGTCCTAGCACGGAAATCCCGCTTTTGCGAAGCGCGGGGAGGGTATGGCAGGTACCCCGGGTTGCGTCCTAGGTCCGCCAATGGTCTTGCCAGCGTCGGCTGAATCCTTGCGGATTGCCCAAATATCAATAAATATCATTATTTGATACGGAGCTTCCCCATGGCGAGCAGTTACAGCATTGGCAAGCATTTCGAGGACCTGATCGACAATCTGGTCGAGAGCGGCCGCTACGCCACCGCGAGCGAGGTCATGCGCGAAGGCCTTCGCCTGGTCGAGGAGCGCGAGGAGCGGCGTCAGGTCAAGTTGGAGGCGCTGCGAGAGGAAATCCAGAAGGGCTTTGACAGCGGGCCGATGGAAGAGGTCGGCGACATGTTCGAGCGGATCAAGTCAGAAGGTCGGAAGCGACTGGCGGCCAAAAATGGCAAAAAGACCGCTTAAGAGTCCGCGGACCGAGATCGACCTTACGACGATCTGGGACTACATCGCCGCAGATAGTCCGAGAGCGGCCGATACGCTGCTCGTCCGTGTCGAAGCAACATTCGACATGCTTGCCGAGACGCCGTTTGCCGGTCGCGAACGAAGCGAATTGCGAACAGGGTTGCGCAGCTTTCCGGTCGGCAACTACGTGATTTTCTACGTTCCAACACCAGACGGTGTCGAGGTCGTCCGCGTCATGCACGGCCGTCAGGATATCGGCGCCGACGACATGCAGTAGCCGACGCTCGGCTGACCCTTACCCACCCACCACGAGATCGTCGCGGTGGATCATCTCCGATCTCCCGCTGATGCCAAGGATGGCCATCACGTCCGGGGACGAGCGGCCCTTGATCCGCTCGGCGACCTCGGCGTCATAGGCGATCAGGCCGCGGCCGACCTCGCTGGCGTCGGGGCCGCGGACGATCACGGCGTCACCGCGGGCGAACTGGCCCTCGACCTTGATCACGCCGGCCGGCAGCAGGCTGGCGCCGGCGCGCAGCGCCGTTACCGCACCGGCGTCGATGGTCAGCGTGCCCTTCGGTTCCAGCGTGCCCGCGATCCAGCGCTTGCGCGAGGTGATGGGATTGGCCGGCGTCAGGAACCAGGTGCAGCGGCCGCCATTGGCGATCGCCTGCAGCGGATGCTCGATCTTGCCGGACGCAATCAGCATATGCGTGCCGCCGGTGGTGGCGATCTTGGCCGCCTCGACCTTGGTGCGCATGCCGCCACGCGACAGTTCGGACTCGGCGTCTCCCGCCACCGCCTCGATCTCCGAGGAGATGCTGTCGACGACAGGAATGAGCCTGGCGTTCGGATTGTTCTTCGGCGGCGCGTCGTAGAGCCCGTCGATGTCGGACAACAGCACCAGCAAATCGGCGCTCGCCATGGTGGCGACGCGGGCGGCGAGACGGTCGTTGTCACCGTAACGGATTTCGTTGGTGGCGACCGTGTCGTTCTCGTTGATCACAGGGATCGCGCGCCACTCCAGGAGCTTGCCGATGGTGGAGCGGGCGTTGAGATAGCGGCGGCGCTCCTCGGTGTCCTGCAGCGTCACCAAAATCTGGCCGGCGCCGATGCCGTGCGCGCCAAGGACCTCGGACCAGATCCGCGCCAGCGCGATCTGGCCGACGGCCGCGGCGGCCTGACTCTCCTCCAGCTTCAGCGGCCCGCGCGGCAGCTTGAGCCGGCTGCGGCCGAGCGCGATCGAGCCGGAGGAGACGACGAGGACGTCACGCCCTTCCTGGTGCAGCTTAGCCATGTCGTCCGCGAGCGCGGCGAGCCAGGATGCACGCACTTCACCCCTGTCGGAATCGACCAGCAGCGCGGAGCCGACCTTGACGACGATGCGGCGGAATTGACTGAGTTCGGGGCTGGCCATGTGTGTATGTTCTGGCGCGTTGCTGCGAATTGCTTTGGAAACGGCGGAGCGGAGAGCGCCGCCGCTTGAGGCCTGCTTTTGCAGCAGGACGATGGCCGGCGCAAGGCGGGCGCGATGGTAAACGCGAAGGTCGGCCTTGTCTTGCCGGCCAGCCTGGTTCTAATGCCGCCAACCAATAACGGGCTGAAAGAGGAAGCGAATGGATCGCCGCAAATTCATGGCCAGATGTCTTGCAGGAGGGCTTGGAGGAGGTCTTGGGTTGCCGCTGCTGGCACAGGTCGGTGAGGCCCGGGCGCAGGCCGGGCTGAGCAAAGTTATCTTCCCGTTCGCGGCGGGAGCGGGCGGCGACACGCTGTGCCGGTTGATCGCGCAGGAGATCGCGCCGGTGTTGCAACGGACCGTCGTGGTCGAGAACCGCACCGGCGGCGACGGCCTGATCGGCATCAAATCGGTGAAAGGGGCAAGCCCCGACGGCAGCATGGTGCTGGTGACGACGGGGCCGACCATGTATCTGCTGCCGATGGTGGAGACGACGCCGAGCTTCGATACGGCGAAGGATTTCATGCCGGTGTCCCTGCTGGCGCGGTTCGAGTTCGCGCTCGTGATCGGTCCGGGGATCGATGCCTCCGATTTCAAGGGATTCGTCGCATGGCTGAAAGCACATGCTGACAAGACGTCGTTCGGAGTGCCGAGCAACGGCACCATTCCGCATTTCATGGGCTCCAAGCTCGAGAAGGATCTCGGCATTCCGCTGACGCGCGTGCCTTATCGCGGCAGCGCGCCGATCCTCAACGATATCATTGGCGGCCACATTTCCTTTGGGATCACCACGCTGGCGGATGCGCTGCCGCAGCATCGCGCCAAGGGCGTGAAGATCATTGCGGTCGCGAGCGCCGAGCGGTCGCCGTTCGCTCCCGACGTTCCGACGCTCAAGGAGAGCGGCATCGATCTCGTTGCGGATGCCTGGTACGGCATGTGGCTTCCCGCCGGCAGTCCGCCGGAATTCGCAAGCAAGCTCGGCGCGGCCGCGAGCGCAGCGTTGGCCAAGGCCGAGGTGAAGGAGAAGCTCACCGCGATCGGACTGATTCCAGTCGGCAGCAACGCAGATGGACTGACCAAGGAGCTCGCAGCGAACATCGCGTTGTGGCAACCGATCGTGAAGGCGACGGGGTACAAGATCGAGAATTGAGGTCTTCTCCCTCTCCCCGCGCGCGGGGAGAGGGAGAAGGAGCGCCTCACATCTTCGCGCGCTGGGCGATGCCGTCCTTGATCGACGCCAGCTCTTTCTCATCCCAAACGCCGATCAAAATCCCGCCCTTCACCTGGAGCTGGCTATCGGCATAATTCGCGATCTTCTCGCGCGGCGTGGTGATGTGGTCGTTCGGATGCAGGACCCAGTCGAATAGCTCGGCCTGCAACCGCGCGATGATGCCGGCGCATTCGGGGTCGTCGCCGCGATCCAAAAACTCTTCCGGATCGGTTTCGAGGTCGTACAGCATCGGGCGGAAGCCGGAGGCGTGGATATATTTCCAGCGACCGTCGAACACCATGAACAGGCGGCAGCGCTCGATCGGCTGGTTCAGCTTCAGCCGGACATCCTGCATGGCGTAGTCGTATTCGGAGAATGCGACCTTGCGCCAATCGCCCGGCGTCGGGCCGCGCATCAGCGGCAGCAGCGAGCGCCCTTCCAGGATGTGGCCCGGCACCTTGCCGCCGAAATAATCGACGAAGGTCGGCGCGAGATCGATGCTTTCCACCAGCGCGTCGCTGCGCGTGCCGCGCGTCGCGTCGGCTTCCTTGGAGGGATCGATGATGATCAGCGGGATCTTTGCCGACTGCTCGTGGAACAGATCCTTCTCGCCCATCCAGTGATCGCCGAGATAATCGCCGTGATCGGAGGTGAACACGATCATCGTCGTTTCCAGCAGGTCGCGTTCCTCCAGGAACTTCATCAGCACGCCCATCTGGTCGTCGATCTGCGTGATCAGGCCCATATAGGTCGGGATCACCTTCTCGCGGGCATCATCGCGGGCCATGTTGCGGGAGTAGCGCATGTCCATGTAGGCGCCGAACACCGGATGCGGATTCTGCCGCTCGCGCTCGGAGCGGATCACCGGGATCATGTCTGATGTCGAGTACATGCTCGCATAGGGTTCTGGCGCGATGTAGGGCCAGTGCGGCTTGATGTAAGACAGATGCAGGCACCACGGCCGGCCGTCGGTCTCGGCCTCGCTGATGAAGTCCATCGCGCGCCGCGTCATGTAGGGCGTCTCGGAATGCTCGTCCGGCACGCGCGCGGGCTTGTCGGCATGCACCAGCAGCCAGCCGTTCTGCAACGAGCCGTCTTCGGCTGCGCCTGAATTGGCCCAGTGCTCCCACGGGTTCGTGGCTTCAAAACCCTGCTGGCGCAGATATTCGTCGTATTTCGGGCGCGGCCGGCCGGTCGGGTGCAGGCCGTCGTCGCGCTCATAAGGCTCGAAGCCGCACTCGGCGACATGCACGCCGATCATCGATTCCGGCGGGATGCCGAGCGCCTTCATGCCTTCGAGGTCGGGCGCCATGTGGGTCTTGCCGACCAGCACGTTGCGCACGCCGATTGTCTTGAGGTGATCGCCGAGCGTGGGCTCACCGACGCGCAGCGGCCAGCCGTTCCAGTGCGAGCCGTGCGAGCGCATGTAGCGGCCGGTGTAGAACGACATCCGCGACGGGCCGCAGATCGGCGACTGCACATAAGCCTTCGAGAACAGCACGCCACGCCTGGCCATGGCGTCGATGTTCGGCGTCTTCAGCGTGGGATGGCCGGTGCAGCCGAGATAATCATAGCGAAGCTGGTCGCACATGATCCAGAGAACGTTTTTTGCGCGCGCCATGCGTCATCCCTGCCGCTTCTTGATTGCTGGATGCTGCGCTATCGAGGGCGCGAAGATAAGCGGGACGGGATTAAGCCGACCACGGCTCCGCTTCGGCCGCGCTCTTGGCCTTGGCTGACACCGGGGCCTCGCCGATCACATCCACAAGTGCGCGCAACGCTTCCTTGACGCCGTCGCCGGTGATGCCGGAGAGCAGCAGCGGTGTCTTCTTCGCGGCACGCTTCAGCCGGTCCTTCTGCTTCTTCAGCTCGTCCGGCTCGACTGCATCGATCTTGTTCAGCGCGACGATCTCGATCTTGTCGGTGAGCAGCCCGCCATAGGCGTCGAGCTCCTTGCGCACGGTCTTGTACGCCTTGCCGGCATGCTCGCAGGTCGCGTCGATCAGATGCAACAGCACGCGGCAGCGCTCGACATGGCCAAGGAAGCGGTCGCCGAGGCCGGTACCTTCATGGGCGCCTTCGATCAGGCCGGGAATGTCGGCGAGCACGAATTCGCGGCCGTCGGCGTTCACGACGCCGAGCTGCGGATGCAGCGTGGTGAAGGGATAGTCGGCGATCTTCGGCCGCGCCGCACTGACCTTGGAGAGGAAGGTCGACTTGCCGGCATTGGGCATGCCGACGAGACCGGCATCGGCGATCAGCTTCAGCCGCAGCCAGATCCAGCGTTCCTCGCCGGTCTGGCCGGGATTGGCGTTGCGCGGCGCGCGGTTGGTCGAGGTCTTGAAATGCGCGTTGCCGAAGCCGCCATTGCCGCCCTCGGCCAGCACGAACTTTTCGCCGACATTGGTGAAGTCGTGGATCAGGGTCTCGCGATCTTCGTCGAAGATCTGCGTACCCACGGGGACCTTCAGCACGATGTTCTTGCCGTTGGCGCCATGGCGGTCGGAGCCAGAGCCGTTCTCGCCCTTCTGGGCCTTGAAGTGCTGCTGGTAGCGGTAGTCGATCAGCGTGTTGAGGCCGTCGGCGACCTCGAGGATGACGTTGCCGCCGCGGCCGCCATTGCCGCCGGAGGGACCGCCGAATTCAATGAACTTCTCGCGGCGGAACGCCACGCAGCCGTTCCCGCCGTCACCGGAGCGGATATAGACCTTTGCTTCGTCGAGGAATTTCATGGGCCATAGGTAGGCCAGCCGGTCCCCCGCGGCAACCCGGATTGACCCGCAAATCGGCCGAATTTCCGCGATTTTGGCCCCTTGCTTAACCAGTCGGCCGGCACCGGATCAGGAATTTCTGCATGCCTTCCAGCACCAGCTCCTTGCGCTGGTTGAACACGGTGTTCTTGAGTGTTACCGCCCATCGCTACCGCGGCGCGAAGCGTGCGACAATCCGTTCAATTCGGCTGCCGCGGGCTTGTCGCGCGCGCCTGCTTCATTAAAACGGCGCCAATGCCCTTCTTCAAGAATCTCTCCGCCTATGACGACCGTTCGGCACGGCTGGCCGGCATCGCCCTCATGGTGCTGTCGATCTTCATGTTCTCGTTCGGCGATGCCATGGGCAAGTTCCTGGTGGGCACCTATTCGGTGGGGCAGCTCTTGTTCCTGCGCGCCTGCGCGGCGCTGCTGCTGTTGTCGCCGCTGATCTGGCGGCAGCGTCATCAGTTCCTGCAGCTGGAGCGGCCGCGCCTGCAGCTGTTTCGCGTCGTGCTGTCAACGCTGGAAGTGGCCGCCTTCTTCCTCGCGACGGTCTATCTGCCGCTCGCCGACGTCATCACCTATTACCTCGCCGGCCCCATCTTCGTCACCGCGATGTCGGCGATCTTTCTGGGCGAGAAGGTCGGCTGGCGGCGGTGGACGGCGATTCTGATCGGCTTCTCCGGCGTGCTGATCGCGCTGCGCCCATCGGCGCAGACGGTGAGCCTGCCGGCGCTGATCGCGCTCGGCGGCAGCCTGTCGTTTGCAACCCTGATGCTGATCACGCGCAGCCTGCGCAAGACGCCCGATATCGTGATGGCGTCCTCGCAATTCATCGGCACGTTTTCGCTGGGCGCGGTGCTGTCGGCCTACCACTGGGTGCCGCCGACCCCTGGCAGCCTCGTGTTCTTCGCGCTGGCGGGATGCATCTCGGTGACGGCGCTGTTCTGCGTCAACCGGTCGCTGAAGCTCGCGCCGGCGAGCGTGGTGGTGCCCTACCAATATTCGATGATCGTCTGGGCCGTGATCTTCGGCTTCGCAGTGTTTGGCGATGTGCCACAGGTGGCGACGATTGTCGGTGCCGTGATCATCATCGGCGCCGGGTTCTACATTTATCTTCGAGAGCGCGATCTCGGCCGTGCCGGCGAAGAGGTGAATCCGCCGGTGTAGCGACGTCTTCCGCCCCTACCTCATCCGCCGCGCACTGCTCCAGCTCTTCAGCGACGACCACACCCCGCGCGACAAGCGGAAGCAGTCGACCGGCGTCGACGAGCCCAGCGCCAGGAAGCGGTGCAGCTGCACGCCGCTCCACTGGAAGCCGCACTTCTCCAGCACGTTGCGCGAGGCCGGATTGGTGACGCGCGCGCCCGCATAGAGATGGTCGTCCTCGAACTCCTCGAAGAAGAAGTCGATGGCGCCGCGCGCGGCCTCGGTGGCAAAGCCCTGGCCCCAATGCTCGACGCCGAGCCAGTAGCCGAGCTCGGCATTGTCGGGCGTGGAGCGGTCGATACCGACCATGCCGACCGGGCCGCTGTCGTGCTCGATCAGGAACACGGTCTCGCTGCCGAGCGCGGACGTGGCGCGGATGAATTCGACGGCGTCGTCCTGCGAATAGGGATGCGGGAGGCGGCGGGTATTTTCCGCGACTCGGCGGTCGTTGGCGAGGCGGGCGATGGTCCTGACGTCGGCGAGGGTCGGCCGCCGCAAGGTCAGCCGCTCGGTGGCGACGACGCTGGGTCTCGCCTCTCGCAAGGTCACGCTCGAGAAATCCTGCAACATGTCCGGCTCCGTCAAAGTCACTAAGTGGAAAGTGAACGCGACAAACGAAAGGGGAGGCCGGTTTCCCTGCCTCCCCTGGAGCCTTCGATCTCTTTTGATCTCTGGACTCCGCCGGTTCGGTCAAGGACCCGGCGGACTCCAAATGATCCACCGTCTATTCAGCAGCCTCTGCGAGCGGGAGCACCGCTACAAAGGTGCGTCCGTTGGCTTTGGCCTGGAATTCAACACGACCCTCGATCTTGGCGAACAGAGTGTGGTCAGTGCCCATGCCGACATTAAGGCCGGGATGCCAGGTGGTGCCGCGCTGACGTGCAATAATGTTGCCGGGAATCACGTGCTCCCCGCCGAACACCTTGACGCCAAGGCGCTTACCCTTTGAATCGCGACCGTTGCGCGATGAACCGCCTGCTTTTTTGTGAGCCATGGCTCGTCTCCGAAATCCTGCGTATGTCTAGGTCAATTCCTTGACGGAATCATTTCAAAACGTCTCACGCATCAATTCGTGAATTGGCGTGATCGGTTTATGCGGCGTCGGCTTCCTTGGCCGCTTCCTTTGCGACCTTTTCCCTCTTCGGACGCGGGCCCTTGGTGGGCTTGGCGTTGTCAGTCAGGATCTCGCTGACGCGCACGACCGTGATCTCGTCGCGGTAGCCGCGCTTGCGGCGCGAATTCTTGCGGCGGCGCTTTTTGAAGGCGATGACCTTCGGCCCGCGCTTGTGGTCGAGCACCTCGACGGCGACGGATGCGCCGGCAACCGTGGGCAGACCCAGCACCGGCGTATCACCGCCGACCACCAGGACTTCGCTCAGCTGCACGATCGTGCCGACTTCGCCTTCGATCTTGCCTACTTCCAGAACATCATCCGGAACGACGCGATACTGCCGGCCGCCGGTTTTGATGACTGCGAACATCGTTGTTTTCCTTCGTGTTCAATCCCGGCCTCGCGACGAGATCGTCGGGGCCGGCTTTTTGTCAGTCGCTATGGGTTTATGCGCGTTTTGTGCGGGCGGGAGTTATCCCTTTGAAAACCCACGCAAAAACAGGCGGCGCGAGAAACGCCCCGCGCCGGTTGTGGGACTTATAGCCGCCAGCCGCTGGGAGTCAAGGAAAAGCGGGCGAAAAGGCCCGGATTTGAAGGATTTGGGCCATTTCCACGCGAGCCATGAATCTCGCTCCGCGCAGCAACCAACAGGTTCCCCCGCCGTTGTCCTCGCGAATTCGCATTCGGGCAAGGGTTTTCCATGGCAACGGACGAATTGGTCAAGACGACGGGCATCGCCCAGCACGGGGCGAGCCGGCTGCCGTCGGTCGATGTCGACAGCTTCAACATCGAGATCAAGGACGACGAGGGCTTTCTCGGCGACCGCGCCAGCAAGGGCGCGTTTCGCGAAATCCTCGAAGAGTGGCGCAAGCCGCTCCGCAAGAGCGGCGAGGACCCCTTCGGCGACGAGCCATCCGACAAGATCAGCAAGAAGGCGCTCGACGCCGTTCTGGTCGGCGACGATACGGAGGCCACGGCCGTCGTGCACAGCGCGATCGAAGACTTCGCGCAGGAGCTCGCTTACGTCACACGGCGATTCCTCAAGACCAAGGCATGGGCCAAAACCGAGTGCATCGTGGTCGGCGGCGGCTTTCGCGCCAGCCGGCTCGGCGAAATTGCCATTGCCCGGGCCGAGATCATCCTCAAATCGGAGGGCTTCAAGGTCGATCTGGTGCCGATCCGCACCGATCCGGATGATGCCGGCCTGATCGGAGCCGTGCATCTCGCGCCGTCCTGGATTTTCGAGGCCTATGACAGCATCCTCGCGGTCGATATCGGCGGAACCAACATCCGCTGCGGGATCGTCGAGACCCGCTGGAAGAAGGCGCCGGATCTGTCCAAGGCGATCGTCTTCAAATCCGATCTGTGGCGCCATGCCAGCGATGAGCCGAGCCGCGAGGCCGCGGTGAAGCGGCTGGTCAAGATGCTCGAAGGCCTCATCGAGGACGCCGAAGCCGAGGGCTTCAAGCTCGCGCCCTTCATCGGCATCGCCTGTCCCGGCGTGATCAACGAGGACGGCTCCATCGAAAAAGGCGCGCAGAACCTGCCGGGCAATTGGGAGAGCAGCAAATTCAACCTGCCGGCGAGCCTGGTCGCGGCTATCCCGCGGATCGGCGAGCACGACACCGCGGTCGTGATGCACAATGACGGCGTGGTTCAGGGCCTCTCCGAGGTGCCGTTCATGCAGCATGTCGAGCGCTGGGGCGTGCTCACCATCGGCACCGGCCTCGGCAATGCGCGCTTCACCAATCGCCGCAACGACAAGAATGGTGGCAACGGCAAGGACCGCGATACTACGGACAATGGGAAGAAGAAAGCCAAGGAAAACAACAAGAACGGCTAGAAGGCCGACAAGGAGTAACCTTGACTGGTTAGGTTAAGGGATGGATTGCGTTGCGGGAAGCTGCCTGCACGCTAGGGTCGAATCGTCGCCTCACGCAGGTCTGCGAAGCCGCCCTTCCTGACCAGCATTTCGATGAAGCGGCACGGGACCGCCAGTGTTTACCGCGTCTGGCGGTCCCACCCGTTCTCCTGGGCTTCTAGGATTCAACTCCAGCCGATGCGCTGAAAGAACGCCGCGATCTCCGTCGCCGCGCGATCCGGATCCTCACGGTGGGGGAAGTGTCCGACGCCCGGGAACATCGCGAGATCGAGTTCGGCAAACGTCTCTCCCAGTCGGTCGGTCCAGGCATAGGGAAACAGCGGATCGTGCTCGGCCCAGCGCACGCAAGTCGGCACATCGATCGGCGGCAAAAGCGGCGCTTCGCCCTTCATCATCGCGACGCGCGCCGAATGCGACGCCCGATAATGCGCAAAGCCGCCGGCAAGGTTGCCATCCCTAAAGAAATTGTCGCCGAAGAGGTCAAGGACGTCGTCGAACACGTTCTTGCGGTGGGCCCAATTCTGCAGGAAGTGCGCGATATAGAGCCGGCAGCTCTCGCGGCTCGCGCCGACGAGCGCGGGCGCCATCTCCATCTGGTGAAAGGATTGATACCAGATGTGGTTGAGCCGGTCCGGCGCCGCCATCCGCGGCCCGATGCCGGGATAGACGAAATCGAAGAAGAACAGCCCCGCGAGCCGCTCCGGCGCCCGCCGGGCCAGCGGCTGCATCGCCGCGCCGCCGACGTCGTGGCCAACCACGGCGAATCGGTCGATGCCGAGCCCGTCCATCAGTCCCAGCATGTCGGCCGCATGGCCGTCCGGCCCAAAAGCCCCGTCCGGCTTGTCGCTGTCGCCAAAGCCGCGCAGATCCGGCGCGATCAGCATGAAACGGTCCGAAAGCCTGGAGATCACCGGCTCCCAGGTCAACCAGAATTCCGGCCAACCATGCAGCAAAAGCAGCGGTTTTCCGGCCCCGGCGCGGACCACATGGAATTTGGCGCCATTGGCGGAGATCGTCAGGTGCTCCATGGCAGTTCCTTCCCAAATTGAGAGCGTTTTCAAGCGAAGTGGACGCCGGTTCGCGTCAAGAAAACGCGTCAAAACAAGAATCCCCAGTGCCGTTCCGATTCTATCGGAACGGGACTCGAGGAGGGGTGGATGAAAGAGGCAGCGGATTTTCCCCTTTCGCGCCTTGTCTGGCCCGCCATCCTCGCCTATTAACGCCCCCAACCACAGGGGCCCTGCTCCTACTATGGCGCCTTCAGGAGAGGTGGCAGAGTGGTTGAATGCACCGCACTCGAAATGCGGCATAGGTGCAAGCCTATCGGGGGTTCGAATCCCTCCCTCTCCGCCAAATCTCGAATGTCCAGCCCGGAGACATAGGTAACAGGTCGTACCTAAGACATGGGTGACAACCTCGTGCCGAACGGGTTGTCGAAGGGTTGCAGGGTCACTCACTCCACGCATTCGTTGGCATGGCCATTATTGCTCGGCCCGCACTTTCGCCGTCAAGCCCGCGCGCCAAGGGCGCGCCCCCTACGGGGCTTCGGGGGTTGACGGCTCAGCGCGGCCAAGCCGGTGGCTGCCATGCCAAGAATGAGCAAGAGTGCATCTCGGTCAGAGCGACAATGTCGTACCGGGAACATCGGTGACGGGCTTCGGGCCGAATGGATTGTCGAGGGGTTGCAAGGTCTTTTGCTCGAGGTCGAAGTATCCCAGATCGTAGTGCATGAAGCTGACGAGCCAAATGCCATCGTCGACTTCCTTGATGCCGAGCTTCTGGCCGGCCAGCACGCTCGAGATGTTGATCCTCTTGCGATGCAGGCAGAGCCGTCCGCAGGCCGTGACGAGGACGTCGCGGTCATGGAATGGATAGGACAGTTCGGGCAAGCCGTCATAGTGGCGCGGTGAAGCCGCATACAATTCCGCCGGACACTTCATGTCGAGCGCCTCGTGCGGTCTTTCCGTGTTGAATTCGTGAACGAAGGCATCGAAGCGGTCTTGTTGTTGCAGAATATTCGAGCCTGGCGGCCGGGTCGCCTCCTTCTTCAGCGTCAGGTGCATGCGCTCGTGACGGCCATTCTGCTGCGGATGGCCAGGCTTGATGCGTTCGATGGCGATGCCGAGACGAAGCCACCAGACCGAGAGCCTTGACAGGTTGAACAGCGCATTGGGGCTGGCGAACGGTACGCCATTGTCGGAGCGGATCGACAGCGGCAGCCCGCGTTCGGCAAACAGCCGCTCGAACGCCGTAACTGCCAGTTCCTCTCGCGTCGACTCCAGAGCTTCGCACATGAGCAAGAACCGCGAAGCCTGATCGGTCACGGTGAGTGGGTAGCAATAGCGCCCATTGCCGAGCTTGAACTCGCCCTTGAAGTCGGCGCACCAGAGGTCATTGGGCGCAACCGCGGCCGACAACCGCGTGCCCTGCGCCGGGGTCTTCCGTTCACGGGCGCGCTTGACCAGGCCCTGGCGGTCGAGCACGGCATGGATGGTGCTCTTGGCCGGCACCCTGACGTCACCATCCAGCCGCCGGACCAGGAGCTCGCGGATTTTGCGGGCTCCCCAATGTGGCTTCTCGGTTTTCAGGCGTACGATCAGGCTTTCGAGCTGCTGCGGCAGCTGGTTGGCGTAGCGGACCGGCCGCCGCGACCGGTCCGTCAGGGCCTCAAGCCCGTGCTCCTTGTACCGACCAAAGATCTTGTAGCCGGTCTTCCGCGATATGCCGAAATCCCGGCATACGTCCGTCATTGCCTCGCCATCCAACAGCCGGGCAACAAACCGCAGGCGCTCCTCCATCACCGAACTCGCTTTCCACGGCATCCACACCTCCCGCAGAACAAAAGCGGAAAGTGTAACCCATGTGTCCGGTACGTTTTGTCACCTATGTCTCGGGCCGCTCAGAAACTTCCGTAAAATCAGCCTGATGCCGCTCGCGCCGCCAGCACCCTCCGTGCCGTAGCCACGAACGCCTGTGCCGCCGGCGACAGTGATCGGCCCTGCCGCTGCAGCAGCGACACGGGTCGCGTGATCGCCGGCCGCACCAGAGGCCTCGCGATCAGGGTCGGAAACTGATCGGCCGGCAGCATCGTTGCGGGAAGTATGGCAAGTCCCAGTCCCTGCGCCGTCATGGCGAGCGCGGTGTTGATCAGCGTGACTTCATGGGTGGGTGTGAGGCGCTTGCCCTGCGCGCTCAGCGCCTGATCGATCTGCATGCGGATACGTGTCTCGCGCCGCATCGCGATCGTCGGCCACGCCGCAAGCTCGTCCCATGTCAGGGAACGCCGCGCGGCGAAGTCGGCCGTGCGCCGGCCGATGGCGCTTAAGCGCCCGCGGGTCAGGGTCTCGATCGTCATCTCGGCGAATTCACCTTCCACACTGCCGATCGCGAATTCTGCGTCCGTCGACATCATGCGTGGAACGAGATCGTCGGCCGCCATGTCGCGCATGTTGATTTCGATGTCGGGAAAGCTTGCGCGGAATTTTGCCAGTACCGGCGGCAGCAGCGCCGATGCGGTGCCGGCCGACGCCAGAAACGCGACGCGGCCCGCGCGCGCCTGTGCGAGGTCGCGCATGCGCCGTAGCAGGCCCAGCGCATCGCCCAGCATTCGTTCGGCGGCGTGATAAGCCTCGTCGGCCGCCGGCGTCGGCTGCACCGAGCGCGTGGAGCGGTCAAACAGTCTGACGCCGAGCTGGACCTCGAGCTGCTGGATCAGGAGGCTCGCGGCGGATTGCGTAATTCCCAGCTCGCGCGCCGCCCGCGTGATGCTGCGCGTGCGATATACGCCGGTGAAGGCCCGCAGTTGCCGCAAGGTGACGTTCATAGGCAAACCTCATGAATTGATGAGTTCTTTCCGGCTAATCTTATAAGCGGGCCTGCAATAAAATGCATGCTGCGCAAGCGGGCAAAGTCCGCGGCCTTGGGATGGAGATGAGCATGAGGACACAGGTCCTGATCGTGGGCGCCGGCCCCGTTGGATTGACCGCGGCCATGGATCTGGCCTCGCGCGGGGTCGACGTCGTCGTCGCGGAGATCCGCCACGCCGGCGATCCGCCCAACGTCAAATGCAATCACGTGTCGGCGCGCTCGATGGAGGTCTTCCGAAGGCTCGGCGTCGCGGCAAAGCTGCGCGACGCGGGTCTGCCCGCGGACTTCCCGAACGATTGCTCCTACCGGACCACGGCGACCGGCATCGAGCTCTGCCGCATCGACATCCCCTCCCGCGCGCGCCGCTACAGCGCCACCGGCGGCCCCGACACCTGGTGGCCGACGCCCGAACCGCCGCACCGGATCAATCAGGTCTATCTCGAGCCGATCCTGTTCGCTCATGCCGCCACCCAGCCGCGTATCACCATTCTGGCGCGCACGGAAATCACCGAGATCGAGCAGGACGATGACCACGTCGTCGCGCGTGCGCGCAATCTCGGCAGTGGAGAGACGCTTCGCATCGAAGCCAGTTTTGTCATCGGGTGCGACGGCAGCCGTTCGCTTGTTCGCAGGTCGATCGGGGCAAGCCTGTCCGGAACGCCGGTGATCCAGCGTGTGCAATCGACCTTTATCGAAGCGCCGCAATTGAAGGAGTTGATGGGCGCGCACAAGCCGGCCTGGATGGTGCTCTCGCTCAACCCGCGACGCTCGGGCACGACGGTGGCGATCGACGGTCACGACCGCTGGCTGATCCATAATCATCTCAAACCCGACGAGCCGGAGTTCGATTCGGTCGATCGCGACTGGTCGATCCGCGCCATCCTCGGCGTTGACGAGCGTTTCGAGTACAAAGTCCTCAGCAAGGAAGACTGGGTCGGGCGCCGGCTGGTGGCCGATCGCTTCCGCGACCGCAGGGTGTTCATCTGCGGCGACGCCGCGCATCTGTGGATGCCATATGCGGGCTATGGCATGAATGCCGGCATCGCCGACGCCGTCGATCTCTGCTGGCAACTGGCGGCGCATCTGAACGGCTGGGCGCAGGCGTCGATCCTCGACGCCTACGAGGCGGAGCGCCAACCCATCACCGACCAGGTGTCGCGCTTTGCGATGGACCACGCGATGAAGATGATGGCGCAGCGCGGCGGTGTGTCGGCGGAGATCGAGGACGACACGCCGCGTGGCCACGCGGCGCGCGCGGCGCTGGCGAGAGCGGCCTATGATCTCAACGTGCAGCAATATTGCTGCGCCGGATTGAACTTCGGCTATTACTACGACGCTTCGCCGATCATCGCCTATGATGGCGAGACGCCGCCGGCTTATGCGATGGGCAGCTTCACGCCCTCCACCGTGCCGGGCGCCCGCGCGCCGCACGTTTTCTTGCGCGACGGGCGATCGCTCTATGACGCATTCGGGGCGGGATACAATCTGCTGCGGTTCGATCCGGCGATCGATGTGGCGCGATTGCAGTCCGCCGCGGAAGCGCGTGGCGTTCCGCTCGCACTGATCGACATCGCGCCGGACGAGGCCGACGGCGCCTATGCCGAGAAGCTCGTGCTGGTGCGGCCCGACCAGCACATCGCTTGGCGCGGGCAGGCGGCGCCTGAAAATCCGCAGGCATTGTTGGCGCGTCTCTCCGGCGTGGCGGCGTAAGCAACTCATAAAAAGAACCCAGGAGGAGAATGTGTTTCACGTTGCAAGCCGCTGCATTCTGGCCGTGCTGTCCGTTGCGGTTCTCGTGGCGTTCCCGCTGCAGGCAGTCGATGCGGCCTATCCCGAGCAGTTGATCAAGATCATCGTGACCTTTCCGCCCGGCGGCAGCGCCGACATCGTCATCCGCGCGCTCGAGCCGCTGGTTACCGCCGAGCTCAAGCAGAGCCTGGTGATCGAGAACCGCGCCGGCGCCGGGGGCAACATCGGCATGGCCGCTGTCGCGCAGGCCAAGCCGGATGGTTACACGCTCGGCATTGCGCCGGCGGGCGCGCTGACGGTGAACCCGCACCTCAATTCGTCGATGCCGTTCGATCCGAAGGATCTCGCGCCGATCACGCTGCTTGCGGAAATTCCCTTCGTGCTCGTCTCGTCGGCCGACATTCCAGCGCACAATGTTGCGGAGGCGATCGCGCTTGCCAAGGCAAAGCCCGGCGCGCTGTCGATCGGCCATGGCGGCAACTCGACCGCGATGCATCTGACGGCCGCCCTGTTCACGCAGAAGGCTGGCATCGACATGGAGCTGGTGCCGTATCGCGGGACGGCGCCGGCGACGGTCGACGTTCTCGCCGGGCACGTGCCCTTCGCGGTGCTGGATATCCCCGCGTCAATGCAATTGATCCTAGACGGCAAGCTCAACGCGATCGGCGTGTCGTCGGCACGCCGCGTTCCATCCCTGCCCAAGGTGCCGACGCTCGCCGAGAGCGGCATTGCCGGCTTCGAATCCGTCGGTTGGTTCGGGCTGGTCGCTCCTTCAGGCACGCCTCCCGGCATCGTTGCCAGGTTGAATGAGGCCTTCGTAAAGGCCCTGAAGGACCCGTCGGTGGCCGAGAAGATCCGGACCCTCGGCGCAGAGCCCGCACCGACATCGCCGGAAGAGTTCGGCCGCTTCATTCAGAGCGAAAGCACGAAATGGGGCAAGCTCATCAGCGAGGCCGGCATCAAGGCGAACTAGCCCCGAGCTCACGTCAATCCGGCTTCTCCAGATCGCCTCAGATCCTGGCGGAATATTCCTGGAATTGTGGATATGTACCGGAGCGGTGATAGGTTGAACCTGTCACCGGCGCGGTCCGACCAATCTTCCGCGGCCGGCAGGGAGCCAGTGATTCAACGACGATGTTCGATAAAACTTACCGACAGCGCCTCGAAACTGATCTTGCGCAGTGGGAGGCCGATGGCGTGATTGCGCCGGCGGCCGCCGCGTCCATTCGCAATGCGCTGCCGCCGCTTTCGCCGGGCATCAACATCGCGGTTGTCGTTGCCATCGTCGGCGGCCTGTTGATCGCGGCCGCATTCCTCGCCTTCGTCGCGGCGCACTGGACCGAGATTGCGCGGCTGCTGCGCTTTGCGATTCTGCTTGCCGGCATGATCGTCGCCGGCGGTCTTGGCGCGTGGTTCGCCGCGACAGGCCGGATTGTTCTCGCCGATCTCTGCGCGAGCATCGGCGCCATCATCTTCGGCGCGGGCATCGCTCTGGTCGGCCAGATGTATCATCTCGGCGACGATTTTGCCGGCGGCATGCTGTTGTGGTCGATCGGCGCCTTCGCCGCAGCGCTGCTGACCGGCTCGCGCGGCGCACTCGCAGTCGGGCTTGCCGCCGCCTGCATTTGGACCTGCATGCGCGTCTATGATGCGCCGGACGCCCTTCACCTTCAGTTCGCGGTGCTCTGGCTCATTGCCGCCGCTGTCGCGTTCGCGTGGAATTCTCGGGTCGCCGCTCACCTCGTTGCGATCGCGGTGCTTCCATGGTGGATCGCGACGTCGCTTCGCTACGACTTCGACGCTGCCCAGCCAACCTTCGTGCTGGCGAACGGCGCGGCCCTGCTGTTCGGCGCCGGGCTCGCGATCGCCGCGGCGCCGTCGCCGCGGGCGCTCCGGCTTGGGTCCGTCCTGGCGGCCTACGGCGCGTTCTCGCTGGCCGTCGTCGCCTTCCTGGAGGTGACAACGGTCGTTGACCTCTTCCGGTTTCGGACCGGCACGGCGCCGGCTCAGCCGCTATGGGCAATTCTGTGCGGGATCGCAGGCGTGATGCTTGCGCTCGCGTCCGCCGGCATCACCAGGCGTCCCGGCGAAGTCCTGGCCGCATGTGCGATCGGGCTCGTGCTGCTCGCGGCTCCGCTCTGGCCTGCAGGCCGAACCGGTGATCCATGGTTCGCTTATGCCGCGCTGCTCTGCGCCATGCTGTGCCTCGTCGTCTCCGGCGTGCTCGATGATGTGCGTCCAAGGATCGTTGCTGGCTGGCTCGGGATCGCCGGCGTCATCGCTGCGATCACCTGGGCGGTGAAGGGCTCGCTGCTGCGCCGCTCGGCCTTCCTGGCGGTGACTGGCGTCGTCGCCGTCGCATTCGCAACCGCGCTCAATCGCGCGCTGCCGAGGGCCACGCGATGATCGGGTCGATCACAAAATTCTGGGCCCGCCTCCCGAAAGCCGTGCTGTTCGGTGCCGCCATCCTGCTTCAATGCGCGATATTGGTTCTGATGGTCGCCGATCGCGTACGGATCCTGCGCGAGGGTACCGAGGTGACCTTGCAGACCCGGCCCGTCGATCCCCGCGATCTCTTGCGCGGCGACTATGTCGTGCTCGGCTACGACATTTCGCAAGTGGCGGCAGGTGCGCTCGCGGGGCAGCCGACGGCCGAGCGCAATCCCGTCATGTTCGTCAAGCTCGCGCCTGATGCCAACGGCCTCTATCAGGCCGTTTCCGTGCATGCGGAGCCTGTGACGGTCACGGCGCCTGAGGTGCTGATCCGGGGCCGCATCGTTTACTCCTGCGGCTCGACCAGCCGCACCTTCTGCGACAAGCTGCAGATCAGATACGGCCTCGAAAGCTATTTCGTGCCGGAAGGCGAGGGCAAGAAGCTCGAGCAGGCCCGCAACCAGCAGAAGCTGCGCGTCGTCGCCGCCGTGCTGCCCTCGGGCCGCGCCGCCATCAAGCGGTTGCTGCTCGACGGCGAGCCGGTCTATGAAGAGCCGTGGTACTAGCGGCTGGGCCGCGCCTTCAACGCCCGTCGCAGCACGTCCCACATCCGCGGATCGCTCATATGCGCCACGTTGAACCGCATGGCATTCGACGCCGATTGCGACACGCTGAACACATTGCCCGGCGCGAGTACCACGTCCTGTTCGAGCGCGGCGCGCGCAACCGCTGTGGCATCCTGCCCGTCGGCGAGGCGGCACCAGAGGAAGAAGCCGCCGCGCGGTATCAGCCATGGCTCGATGCCCAACGCCCCGAGTTTTCGCGCGATCTCTCGACGAGTCCGCGTGAGCTTTTGCCTGAGCTCGTCCATGTGCTTGCGGTAGCCGCCGCCGGCCAGGACTTTCGCGATGATCTCGGTTGCGACCGGGCTCGGGCCACCAAAACTGGTCGCGACCTGGAGATCGACGAGATGCTCGACCCAATCGGCGCGCGCGGCGATGTAGCCGCAGCGCACCGAGGCCGACAGCGTCTTGGAGAAGCTGCCGATCCGGATCACGCGGTTCAGTCCATCCAGCGCGGCCAAGCGCGGCGATCGCTCCGGCTCGAAGTCGCCAAAAATGTCGTCCTCGATGATGGTGAGATCGTGCGCGGCGGCCGCGGTCAACAGCCGGTGCGCGGTCTGAAGCGAGAGCGTCGCGCCGGTCGGATTGTGCAGCGCTGAATTGGTGATGTAGAGCCGTGGCCGCTCGCTGCCAAGAATCTGCTCGAAGCGCGCGACATCGGGGCCCGACGGCGTGTAGGGTACGCTTACGATTTTCGCCTGATGCGCGCGCAGCAGCGCACGGAAATTGAAGTAGCAGGGATCGTCGACCAGCACGGTGTCGCCGGGACGAAGCAGGAAGCGGCAAATCAGGTCGCTTGCCTGCGTGCCCGAACCCGTCAGCATCAGCTGGCTGATCGAGGCCTCGATCTCGTCTTCGGCGAGGCGCGCGAGCAGCAGCCGGCGCAGCGCGAGCGAGCCGGATGTCGAGCCGTAATTGGTCAGCACGCTCGCGTCGGTGCGGGCAAGCGCGCGGGTGCCGCGCCGCAGCGCCGCTTCCGGCATCCACTCCGGTGGCAGCCAGCCGCAACCGGGTTTGGGCACGGCCGCGTCAGCATCAAGCGATTGCCTGGAGACCCAGAACGGATCGACCGCCCGGTCGCGGCGCGGCTCGACCTCGGTCAAGGCGAACGGCGGCGTGACCGTCGGTGACACATAGAAGCCGGAACCGCGGCGAGCGCGGATCAGCCCCTCGGCGGCGAGGCGATCATAGGCTTCCACCACCGTGGACGGCGAGACCCCCATCACGGCGGCAAGGCTGCGGATCGACGGCAGGCGGTCGCCGGCACCGAGCGCGCGTCCGGCGATCTTGGCGCGGATCGCGCTCATCACGTCGATGGTCCGGGTGCCGCCGCGACCCTTCGAATGCGCCTCGCTGTCCAAAGTGTACGACCTTCTGAACCCATACAGTTTCGCCAGATTGTACTGGATTGTCACTGGTCTCGCCACCGCCGGAGCCCGAAGATCGCAACTCAAGGAAGTGGGACGGACATGCAACCTGCGGGCAGCGGCTGGGGCAACGGGCTTCTTGGCGTCATCATCTTCAGCGGATCGCTACCGGCGACGCGCGTCGCGGTCGGCGGCTTCTCGGCGCTGTTCTTGACGTCGGCGCGAGCAATCATTGCGGCGCTGATCGGCGCGGCCGTGCTCGGCCTGCTGCGCCAGGCTTGGCCGGAACGCAGGCATCTCGCCTCGCTGACCATCGTCTCCATCGGCGTCGTGGTCGGCTTCCCCTTGCTGACGGCGCTGGCGCTCCAGCACATCACCTCGGCGCATTCGATCGTGTTCATCGGCCTGCTGCCGCTGTCGACCGCGGTCTTCGCCGTGCTGCGTGGCGGCGAACGGCCGCAGCCGCTGTTCTGGCTGTTCGCAATTCTCGGCAGCGCCACGGTGGCAGGCTTTGCCCTCTCGAATGACGGCACCGCATCAGTCACCGGCGATCTCCTGATGGTGGCCGCGATCGTGCTGTGCGGGCTCGGCTATGCCGAGGGTGCTGCGCTGTCGCGCCGGATCGGCGGCTGGCAGGTGATCTCCTGGGCGTTGCTGCTGGCGCTGCCGCTGATGCTGCCCGTCATGATCTGGTCCTGGCCGTCGACATGGAGCAGCGTCGGTGCGCCGGCCTGGATCGGGCTCGCTTATGTCTCGATCTTCAGCATGTTCGTCGGGTTCATCTTCTGGTATCGCGGCCTCGCAATCGGCGGCATCGCGCGCGTCGGCCAGTTGCAACAGCTGCAGCCCTTCTTCGGCCTCGCACTGGCCGGCTTCCTGCTGCACGAGCCGGTCGCATGGAGCATGATCGTCGCGACCGCGCTCGTGGTCGTCTGCGTCTTCTTCGCGCGGCGGTATGCCTGAGGCTTTCGCGCATCACGCCTGATCCATCACCGTCCGCGTCAGCGAGCTCCGCGCAAATTTCTTGAGCGGCATCGGCTTTCCGAACAGGAAGCCTTGCACAAGATCGAAGCCGAGCTCATTCGCTGCGACGAGGTCGGCGCGGCTCTCGATGCCCTGGGCGGCAGCGCGTGCGCCATAGCCTTGAGCGAGCTCGACGATGTGACGGCACACCGTGCGCTTGAGACGGTCGTTGGCGCTGCCGGTCACGAAGTGGCGGTCGGCCTTCAGCTTGATAAAGGGGATCTTGTCGAGATCCATCAGCGACGGCCAATTGGCGCCGAGATTGTCGATCGACAGGCCAATATTGTGCAGGCGCATCTCGCGCGAGATTTCGGTCAGGAGCTCGAGATCGCGGATCGCTTCCTCGCTGTTGATCTCGATCGTCAATCCGCCGAACGCAGGATGCGTCGGCACGCGGCGGCAGAGGTCGCGCACGGCCTGCGGTTCCTTCAGATACGATGTGGGCAGGTGGATCGAGAGATCGACCTGGCTTTGCCGCTCCAGCAGATAGTGCCAGTCCTGCACCGCGCGTTCGATCACGAACTCCGAGAGATCGCGCAGATGCGGATCGTGCTCTTCGGGGATGAAATAGGCCGGCGGCACCACGCCCCAGGTCGGATGGCGCATCCGCACCAGTGCCTCGGCGCCGCAGCGGATCAGCGTGCGCGCGTCGATCTTGGGCTGGTACCAGAGCTCGAGCCAGCCGGCATGCAGGGCCTCGCCGACGTGCACGGCCGGGCTCGGCGCCGGCTCGTCCGGCAGCAGCATCGCGACGCGATCGCGCAGCGTCTCCGCGGCAAAGGGCGTGGTGAGCGGCGGCAGCATCGCGAGGCCATATTCCTCCCCGACCTGCTGCACGGCCTTCACGATGATCGACTCGCGGGCGCCGACGGTCAGGACCTTGCCGTCGAAGGCCTCGCGCACCAGCGTTTCCAGAAATGTGCCGGGCTCGATGCCGTCTGCGGCGACTCCGAAAAGAATCAGATCCGGCAGCTCGCCGGCGAGCACGGTCTTCAGCTCGTCGGCGCTGGCACATTCGCTGGTGACGAAGCCAAGATCCTCCAGCACCTCGGCGAGAAACGCGCGCAGATGGCGCTTGCCGTCGGCGACACATGCGCGCGGCGTTACTTTTCGCCGTCCGAAGGTTTTGGGCCTTCGTCCGGCGAGCTCTACAATTTCATCGTTCATCGCAAACCACTCCCGTTCCGCGACCGGTGTTAGCGATGGGAGCAGTTTCAAATAAGGAGGGCTTCGGTCGATTGTTGAATTATCTGGGTAACGTTAAAGCCCCCATCATTTCTAAAATTGTTCGGATCTCGTTCGAGAAGTTTTTACGTCTGTCGGCGCACTGCGCATCCGCGTGCGACAATCATGCAAGATTTTCCCGAACGTGAAGTTCGGCAGCGGGCGCGGCCGTGTCCTGTAATTGGACGAAGCTGCGCGCGCTTCGCCCAATTGAATAATGGACGCCTCAATTGGCTGCGGCTTTGTCGTGCTCGGCCATGCCGACCGGCTTGTAGTCATAGGTCGGATAGAACTCGGTGCGGTACGGGCCCCACGCCGTGTCCTCGATGATGCGGTTGACCTCGCGCAGCCGCGAGGCCGGCAGCCGCAGCGTGACCACCTGGCCGATGCCCATCATCACGTACCAGCTTACGACCTCTACGCCCGCCGGTGGAAAGGCTTTGCGGAAGCCCTGCTTGTCGAGTTGCGCATTCAGCTCACTGAGCGGACGCGACTGGTCGTGCTTGAAGAATACGGTGAGCAGGACGGCATTGTCGGCGGTCGGCGCGGCGTTGCCCGGAGGCGGCGCCGTCTGCGCCATCGCTGGCGAAGTGAGCACGTACGCTCCCATGAGCCACGCCATCACCGTCAACATCAGTCGGATCGATCCCATCGCCAGTGTCCTTTTTCAATGCAGCATGCGATGCATCGGAGAATAGGGGCGACAGGTTCCGTCCACGAATTCATTTTCGCGCGATGCGCGCATGTTCCGGCGTCGCGCGTGACAGTTATGCGACAACTCGCCCGGCTGCCGAGCCGACAAGTGTGAAGCACCTCACATGCGTATTGCGACACCTGCGCTATTGGTCCGACTAGCCGGTGGTGGGCTGTTAGGGATTGCAGCTATGACGACGCGGCGGATGATCTATTGGTGGTTCAGGTTCGTCATGTCAGGGCGATTTCTCGATCGCTTCCTGTGCCTGCCGCACGCGCCCGAATAGCCCCAAGGAGAATCAGGTGGCCCCGATCAATTTGCGGAGCGCCGCCGCGCCGTCCTGCACGGCGTCGCGGCCCTTCCAGGCCAGATAGCTCAGCTTGCCGCCCAGCGTCTCTTGGCTGCGCAGCCGGCGTGATCCCAGGATGTGACCGACATTGGCGGGGAAGCGGCTGACCTCGGCCGACACGAGCGCCGCAATGGCGTCCATCAGTTGCTGAAGCCGGACGCCCCATTGGCTCTGCTCGATGCCGTCGATGCGAAGCTTGAGCGCATGTTCGGCGTCGTAGATTTCGGTGAGCAGGTCGCGTGCGACGAGGAAACGGTTGTGGCGGAGTGCGATCCGCAGGGCGATGCGCTTGTCGTCGAGCCGGTCGAGCACCATGGGAACGACGCAGGCATAGGGCGCCGCGGCAACCTCGGCAGCGCTCTTGCTCGCGGCCGCCTTGGTCGCAAGGTATATGAGTTGCCAGAATGTCTTCAGGCGCCTCGCCACCAGCGTCAGTGCAAAGGGCAGCGCATCGGCATTGGCCCTCCTGAAGGCGTCGAGCTGCGCGGTGATCTGGGCGACCTGGCCGTCGTCGAATTTCGTGATGGTCTCGGGCAGCTTCTCGTTGAACTTGGGCAGCGCGCTGCCGGCGCGCAGCACTTGCTGCATCTTCTTCACGTCGTCGAAGGCGGTGCGCGAAGCCGTGTATTGCGCGAGCTTGCCGCGCGCGAATTCGGTGCTCTCGGCCGAAGCGAGCGTGTTCTCGAGCACCTTGACGACCTTGACCTGAAAGGTCGTCGCGATCTTCAGCGCTTCCTTGGGATTGTTGGCGGTGACCTGGTCGTTGATCGCCTTGACGTAGTCGCGGGCCATGGTCGGCAGCAGATCACGGCAGATCCATTCCCAGATCGGGGTGAGCGTGTTGCGCGAGATGCGTCCCGCATTGGCGTGCTCGGGCGCGCCGTCGATCAGCAGCAGCTCGAGCGGTGCGAAGAAGTAGCGCGAAGGGCTGGTGGCGCGCGCCTGGGCCGATCCGTCCTTGCGGAACTCGGCGCGCAGCTTGGCCTGGACGCTGGCCGAGCCCGGCATGTCGATGCCGCACAGTTCGAGGCGCTCGAGTTCGCTGAGCAGACAGCTGCGCGACAGCGGCGTCAGCTTCTGCAGGAACTCCGAAAGCTCGTCGACCTCGTCCATGGCACGCAATCTCTCGCAACGATTCCAGCAGGCCTTCCGGCCCAATGCATGGAGGCATTTGCGCGCTCTCAATTGTGACAAAGAGAAGCAGGTCGCCGTTAATTTATCGGTAAAATCCGGGGGCGCCGCGGGCGGGCGCGGCAGCGATCGTTAAGAAGGCGTTTGCCGTTCTGCCTGCGATTTAGGCAGGAATATCAACCCTGACAGAGCCAACCATGCGGGGATGCAAGCACAAATTGTGCCGATGCCGGCTTTTCGGCACAGAACTGACAAAATTACCGTAGTCTTACGGAGCAGAAAGTTAATCACAGATCGCCCCCGGTTCCGCTAAACGAGTCACATGGGGTCACAGAACGATACGGTTGCTGATTCGCGGCCGTCGGAATGGTTCGAAAGCAGCACTGCTCCGGCCGAAGAGCTGGATTTCGTCCGGCTGAACGCCGCCCGTGCCAAGGCGGCCGACGAGATGGCCGCGGCCATCGCCCGCGAGCTCAACGGTCCGCTGACCGCACTCCTGCTCTACATGGGCGAGATCAAGCACCACAGCGACCAGCTCGCGCCTGTTTCGGCTGACCGCGCCTATTTGCAGCAGGTGGTGCAGAATGCACTGGCGCAGACCGAGCGCGTCTGCGGCCTGGTCAAGCAGCTCGCCGGCTCCCACAAGGGCGCGTTGCCTGCGCCGCCCACGACCGAGGATGCCGAGATGAAGGCCGGCCGCGCGCTGCCGGCGCCGCGCGGGACGGGCTCCGAACTGTCGAGCCTGTCGGGCAAGCGGCTGACCAGGCGTGAGCGTGAAGTGCTGCGGCTGATCAGCGAAGGTTTTTCGAACAAGCAGGGGGCGCTGCGGATGCAGATCAGCCCGCGCACCTTCGAGAGTCATCGGGCCGAAGCGATGCGCAAGCTCGGCGCGCGCAACACCGCGGACCTCGTCCGCGCGGCGCTGCTGCATTCGATCGATTGAGGCTGTGGTCTCGCGGCGCCTTCGCGGCGGCGCGGTCGTGCCTAAAAATAGTCTTCGGCAAAGGGGCGCACGCGCGAATTGGGCCGCAATGCCTTCGGCTCTTCCTTCGGCGCATTCGGGATGATGGTGATGGTCCAGCGCGGCGGGATCGTCGAATCCTGCTCCAGCACCGAGCGGACAAAACCCGTCACCGTGGATTCGCCCGCCTTCACCGTGGCCATCCGGCCGTTGAACTGTGCGATGCGGAAGCGACGGACCTCTTTCTGATCCGCAGTCTCATAGGTGAACATGGAAACCCTCCTGGTTTCCGGCGACTATCGCCACCTATGATTAGTCATCGGTGAAAATTGCAAACCGTATAAGTACGGCGGGGTGCAGGTGGGGATGGTCAGCCCAGCGATTCCTGCGCCTTCGCGGCGGTGAAGGCCTCATCCATCTGCCGCAGCAGATCGCTGAATTCGGCGTCGTCGAGGGTGTCGGCGGTGCTCTCGAGCCGCAGCGCCAGCGTCGCGAGCCTGACATAGCCGAACGTCGTGGCCGTGCTCTTCAGCGAATGCGCCTCGCGCGCGATCCGGCCACGATGCTGGCCGAGCCCGAGCGTATGAAACAGCTCGAGCCGCGCGCTCGTCTCGCTCCAGAACACCGCGCGCACTTCACGGGCGCCGTCCTCGCCGATCTCGCGCACCAGCACGTTGAACGCGCCGGGCTCGCGCAGGGGCGCGGTATCGAGCGCGCCCTGCGCGGGCGCGAAAGCGGCGTCGAACATGGCGTTCCGGTCCCCGTGCTGCGCGTCGCGGGTGCGAGGCGTCCGGGACACCTACGCCATTTCGATTTCGGTTCTGGTCACGAGATGTGCGGTGTTTGCAGGCGGGATTAAGCACTTGCTTTACCATCCGACCGCCCGCGCGCGCCTCAGGGCCCAAGCAGCCGGTCGTACTGGGCCTTGACCGTGGCATAGCATTCGCACGCCGTCTGGCGCAGCCCATCCAGATTGAGGATCTGGATGTGTCCGCGGCTGTAGTGGATGAAATCGGCTTGCTGCAAGGTATTGGCGACCAGCGACACGCTGTTGCGCCGCGCCCCGATCATCTGCGCCATGGCCTCCTGGGTCAGCAGCAACCGGTAGTCGCCCGACAGATCATGGGTGTGCAGCAGGCAGCGTGACAGCCGCGCCTCCACCGGATGCGCCGCGTTGCAGCCCGCCGTCTGCTGCACCTGCGCGTAGACCGCGAGCCCGTGGCGCGTCAGCAGCGTCCGCAGGGTGGAGCTCTGTTCGGCCGCGATGCGCAGCCGGTCGAGGTCCATTACCGACGCGACGCCGGGAACCAGCACGACCGCGGTGTTCAGCGCTTCGGCATCGCCCATGGTCGAGAGTGTCCCGAGCAGGCTGCCGCGGCCGACCATGGCCACCTGCACATGCTCGCCCTTGGCAAGTTTCACGACCAGCGAGATCACGCCACGGTGCGGGAAATAGGCGCGCTCGAGCGTCTCACCGGTTTCGACCAGCACGGCGTCGTGCGGCAGGTCGACCGTGCGCAGATGTGCATGGATCAATTCATAA